>CAIXXM010000152.1 GCA_903923395.1 uncultured Acidobacteriia bacterium | reverse complement strand
TTGATAGCGCCAGATGTTGAACTGGTTGCGGATCATGTGTTCGACGATGTGAAGTTCTTCCTCATTGGCGGGTTTGTGCTGGAGGATGGCTTCGTCATGCATGATCTGGAGAGTGGTGATCTCGGCGTCATTGATGGCGGTGTTCTGGATGAATCTGTAGCGCGCGGCGGCGCGGCGTGCGGCTTGGGCCTTTTCGAGGTTGGCGAGGGCGGTGGCTTTGCCCTCGGGGGTCTTGGGTCCGGTGGAGAGCTTGGCGTTGAGGCGGTTGGCCCGGAGCTGGAGACGGGAGACTTTTCTTTTGCGCATGGTGAGGGTGAGTCCTTTCGGCTAAGAGGGTAGCTGGGGATTTTGGGGCTGGAGGGCGGTGGGGCGGGTAAGTGGTTGATTCTGTGGGGAAGAAAAAGTTGGATCGACTGTCACCGGTGCGCCGACCTTTGCGCGCATGTGCTGGGAAGTTACTGTTCACCCTGTAGCGTTTCGAGCTGATTCTGAATCGTTATCTCCTTTCAGTCCGATTAGTCACGGATTTTTTGCTTGCATTGATTTAGGCCATCGCTTACGCTTCAGTAAGCCTTGGAATGTCGAGGCATGGTGGTGAGTTTGCGGATTAAGCTGCTGTTATTAGTAGTAATGCTTTCTGGATTCGCACGGGGAGCGTCGCTGCGCGGGACGGTTGTGGCGACGGACGGGAAGCCCGTGCAGGCTTCGGTATACCTGTATGATGTGGGGACTGTGCGCGTCAAGGGCACAACTCATCCCAAGGAACAAGCCGCACAACGGACGCCTACGGGCCGTGAGAACGGTGCGGTTTCGGATTAATATTGGGTGCGGCCCTCGCGCCTGTGCGGCTCCTGACAAAATGCTGGCCTCAAAAGGGGATGGCACTTTCGCGATATCGTCGATTCCGGCGGGGACTTATGAGTTTTGCGTGGACTCTCCGCAGGAGCTTGTTGTGGACCCCTGTGTGTGGTCGAAAGCCCAGCAGGTCTTACTAAAAAGCACTGATTCTGTCGCGGGGTACAAGCTCACGGTGACGCGGGGGCAGATTGCGCAGGTACGTGTGAACAGCACGGTGCTGCCTGATCCGAAGAATACTCCGCCGGGAAATTCGCTGCGGATGACGGTTTCTGCACCGGGGTCGAAGATCCATTCTTTCCGGCTGCTCTCCAGTGATGCGCTTGGGCAGAACCATTTTGTGGTAATGCCTGTTGGAAGAGCTGCAACTGTGACGATTAGCAGCGGGATTTTGGCTGTAAAGGATTCGACCGGGAACCGTGCCAGGAATGATGTGTTGCGGGTCCCGGTGTATGTGCCGCCAGGCAAGGTACTTCCTCCTGTTGTGGTGAATGTGGGGAGCCGGTGATGAGGGCTGCTGTTGTTGCGGTTGTCATGACTGCCTGCGGTTTTTCCGTGAGCCTGCTGGCGGTTGGAAATTCGCCGCTGGTGCAGATCGATTCTCCGGTTTCCGGCGCCAGTGTTTTGGGACTGGTGACTTTCGCGGGCGATGCACTTGAGAATGTTGGGTTGAGTGCAGGGTCTATTGGGGCAGTAACACTTCGTGTGTCCAACGATGGGGATGGTACGGTGGCATTTTCGGTTCCGGTCACAACGGGCCTGACGCGGACTGATGTATGTTCCACGTACAGCGCTTCCGGGCAGTGTCCAAATGTGGGATGGTCGGCGCAGTGGAACGCGGCGACAGGAACGGATGCATCGGGAAACCCCTACTTGCCCCGAATGGAAACTATACGGCTGTGGCGACGGCAACGGATACCGGCGGTGCGAATTCAATGGCGCAAGTGAGTCTGGTTGTGGACAATCAGACACCGGTACCCATCTTTTTAAGTGTCCCAAATGGAGCTGGGCCCGGGACGGTGTATCAGGACTTCCAGGTTCAACTCACGAGTCCACATATGACTGCTGACATCAGCGGCGGGCAGGTGCAGTTTCAAGGCGCCACCGCGACCGGTATGGCGGTGACCTGTACGGTGTTGTGGAGTTGGGCGGCGGGGCAGGCGGTGCAATTGTCTTTTGCCGAGGGTGTGGACAGCGGCACAGCGGGATCGGGAGGGACAATTCACGCACCCTACTGTCAACTATCGCTGGGCGGGACTCTCTTCGCGGGGCCGGGGACCGGAGGGAACGGATCGAACCAGGTATCGATCAGCTTGAAGGTGCAGCTGGGAATGAACGGACCGGTTGCGATTTCAGCGAATGGGGCGAACGCCTCAGGTCTGGCCGGACCGATGAGTGCTCTAAGTACTTTTACGGTGACGCAACCGGTGGACCCGACGCCGGCGGGTCCGGGTGTGGCAACGGTATCGATGTCGCAATCGTAGCAGCCAGTGACGCAGATTACGGTATTTTCGCGGGCGGGGAATGCGGCGAATGTGTGGGCGGGCATGTACCGCCGTTGGCCGGCGAATCAGCCATCGCCATGCCCCGATGGTTTCCAGCAGGTGACGCCGGCGTTTGGGAGCGCGCAACCGGTATCTGGACATCCGGAACTGGCTGTTATTCCCGTGACGATAACGGATTACGGCAGTTCCGGCGGGTGTTTCACATACTATGTTTCCGACGGCACCAGTGGCAGTTACCACGGGATTTGGGTAACGCTGGACATTGCGGGGATCAATGGCTTCGCGATTACGCCGGCGCAAGGCGGCAGCACGGCGTTTACTTACAGCGAGGGAGCGTCTGACAGCAGTCCGGACGGCAGTGTGACTTATGGTGCGGCGACGGTTGCGGACAGTAACTTCGGACTGTCGGGAAGCAGCTTAACGGCATCTGCGACAGCGCCACCGGGATTGTATTTTGTGGAGTTTGATGTCGCGGCAAGTGACATCAACAGTGAGCAACAGGGTGGCCAGGGAAGCGGCGGGTTCATGACGGAGGTGAACGTGACGGCTGCAGCCCCGCCGGATTTTGTGATCTCACAGCCTGGAGCGATGACGATGGCGGCGGGGACGCAGAGCACGTTTTCGCTGACGGTGGTTCCGCAACCTGGATTTGCGGGTACGGTGTTGCTGGGTCCATCCGGGGTGGCTGGGGGTCCGCAGATCAGTTACAGTGCTGCGAGTTTGACATTTGGGGCCGGAAGCGGAGCGCAGCGTGTGACGGCGACCGTGAATGTTCCGGCCAGCGTGGTGACGGCCGGGTATTCGGTGCCGGTGGTGGCGGTGTCGGGGAGTCTGATGCACGGCGTGTCCGTGCCGGTGAAGGTGACCGGCGGGGTGGCTCCGAGCTTTACGGTGAGTGCGCCGGATGTACAGGTGAGGGCTGGATATTCGACAGGTTACCGGGTGTTGGTGACTTCGACGGCGGGCTTGACTGGTACCGGGCAAGTGGTGGTGCAGGGGATTGCGGGGGTGAGTGCGCTGGTGAACCCGGTGTTTAACGGGAATGCGCAGAGCCAGGTGGTGACGTTCAACGGGGTGGTTTCCGGTCCGGTGACGGCGCAAGTTACGGTGAGTTTGGGCGGGATCTCTTCGACGGCTACGTTCCAAGTGAATACGTCATTGGCGGGAGCGGCGGGTTTTACGCTGAGCTGGGCGGGACCGACACTGGTGACTGCGGGCCAGGCAGTGACGGGATATGTGTATGTGAGTCCGCAAAGTGGGTATTCCGGGAACCACCGATGAACCCTAATTCACCCCGCCCATCATCCGTTTCATCCTGCCGCTGAGGAAGAACATCAGCATGCCGATCAGCATGGCGAAGCCGGCCACCACAGCGAACAGCGTGGGCAGGGGGAAGCTTTCATATACGGAGGCGATGCGGCCGCCGATGAAGTTCCCCACGGAAGTAGCCATGAACCAAACGCCCATCATGAGGCCTGCCACGCGGACCGGTGCGAGTTTGGTCATTGCGCTCAAGCCCACAGGACTCAGGCAGAGTTCCCCGATGGTATGCAGCAGGTACGTCAGGGTCAGCCACCACGGGCTGACCAGGACACCGCTGGAGACGGGGATCAGTATGGCGAAACCGAGACCGACGAAGATCAGCCCAATGGAGAACTTGGAGGTGCTGGTGGGTTCCCGCTTGCCAAGTTTCATCCAGACCAGCGCGAAGACCGGCGCGAAGATGATCAGGAACACGGAGTTGAAGGACTGGAAGTAGCTGGCGCGGAAGAGTCCCCAGAGCGGAAAATCCCAGGCGTGGAGGTTGGTGTTGCGTTCCGCGAAGAGGTTGAGCGTGGAACCGGCTTGCTCGAAGACGCTCCAGAACAGGGCGGCGGCGAAGAAGAAAACGAAGATGGCACCGAGGCGGCCGCGTTCTTCGGAGGTAAAGTGCTTGTTGGTCAGCAGCCAGCCGAAGAAGATGGCGACGGTGGCGACCAGGAAGATGCCGAAGAGATCCGAGAGCCTGTTGGCGTCGAGGATGCCGCTGAACATCAGGGCGGCGACGATGGCCACGATTGCCGCGAGGCCTGCCGCTGTGCGCTGGAACAGGGCGACATCCCGTGGTGTGCCGTTGGATTTTGTGCCGGCGGTACCGAGGTATTTCGCACCGGCCACGTACTGGATGAGGCCGAGGGTCATGCCGATACCGGCCGCGCCGAAGCCATAGTGCCAGTTGATGTTTTCGCCCAGGTAACCGCAGACCAGCGGCGAAACGAAAGCCCCCAGGTTGATGCCCATGTAAAAGATACTGAAGCCGGAATCGCGGCGTTTGTCCGTGGCGGAGTAGAGTTCACCGACCATGGTGCTGATGTTGGGTTTGAGCAGCCCGGTGCCGAGGACGATGAGGACGAGTCCGGCATAGAAGGTTTCGAGCGAGGGGAAGGCCATGAGCAAGTGGCCTGCGGCGATGATGATGCCGCCGTAGAGGACGGCTTTGCGTTGTCCGGTGATGCGGTCGGCCACCCAGCCGCCGGGGAGGCCGAGGAGGTAGACGAGGGAGGTGTAGAGTCCGTAAACGGCGCCTGCTTTGGAAGCGGGGAAGCCGAGTCCGCCCTTTGCCGCGGTGGCGGTCATGAAGAGGATGAGCAGCGCGCGCATGCCGTAATAGCTGAACCGTTCCCACATTTCGGTAAAGAAGAGCGTGGAGAGGCCGACGGGGTGGCCGAAGAAAGCGCGGTCCCAGCGCGGGTTGCCGGGGGAGCCAGAGGGAGCGGTGGAAGTGACGGACATGTGATTCTGCCTATTCTCGCAAGTCCTGCGGCGGTTTGGGGGACTACACTACAAGTACGTGATCACAGATCTGGTGCAAATCAAAAAACTCGGGGAACAGAAGCTGAAAGAGAACGAAATGTTCCGGCGGCATCTGAAGCGGCACAACTTTCAGGATCTGAAGTTCCGGCGCGTGGCGGAAGCGGTGGAGGACCAGATTGACTGCCGTTCCTGCGCGAATTGCTGCAAGGTGGCGGAGACGAACCTGCAGAAGCGTGATGTGGAGAAGCTGGCGAAGTTTTTCGGAATTTCGCCGCAGAAGTTTATCCAGCAGTACACGACGGCGTCGGCGATGGAAGAGGATGAGGACGAGGTGGTGCTGCGCCGGAGGGAGACGGGCTGCATTTTCCTCGATGGCAATGATTGCAGTGTGTATGAGGCGCGGCCGGACACATGCCGCAACTTCCCTCATCTGGTGCGCGGCAAGGGGTCGATTGAGAGCCGCATGTGGCAGTTCATTGACCGTGCCACGTATTGCCCGATTGTTTACAACACGCTGGAGGAATTCAAGCAAGTGGTGGGTTTCCAGAAGTAGGACCGCAACCGGACGGGCTTCCGCGCCGTAACGATACACTGAAGAGAACGGATGCGGAGTCTGCGATTGCTGCTGCTGGTGGCCCTTGTGGCGCTGGCGGGGACTATTTACGGGATTTACAACAAACAGCGCGGCGTGCAACGGAGCCAGCGCCCGAATCCCCCCGCGCCTTTGCCACTGGATACGAAAGCGACTGCGCTCGATTATGAGTGGGGGCAGAGTGACAACGGCCGCCCGAAGGTAAAGATTTCCGCCAAGAGCTTTAAACAGGCCTCCGTGGGGGAAAAGGTGGAACTTGTTGAGTTGCAGTTGCAGATCTTCAGCAAGAAGGGCGACACGTACGACCTGATCAAAGCGCCGACGGCGGAATTCGATCAGAACGAGGGCAAGCTGTTTTCGCCCGCCGAGTGCGAGATCACGCTTGACGTTCCTTTTCAAGCCCAGGCAAAGAAGACGCTGACGGTCATCAAGACGGGCGGCATCAGTTTCGACAGTAAATCCGGCTTTGCGAGTACGGATCATAATGTGGCGTTCTCATTTTCCGGCGGCAGCGGTACATCCACCGGCGCGATTTATGACCCGGAGAAGCATGAACTGCACCTGACGCATGACGTAGTGATGATTCTGCAGGGGCAGGACCCGAAATCGAAGCCGATGAAGGTGGAAGCGGGCGAGTTGTTCTACAAAGAGGGCGACCAGATGGTGCAGTTGATGCCCTGGGCGCGCATGACCAAGGACAAGACGGTCATTGATTCGCAGGCGGCGACGATCAAGATTCACGACAAAGCGGTGGACTGGATCGACGCGCAGAATGCCCACGGTTCTGACAAAGAGCCGAAGAAGCAGATTGAGTACGCCGCGGATATGCTGCATGTCAAATACAACGACTCGCGGCAGATGGAAAAGCTGGAAGGCACCGGGAATGCGCGGCTGGTCTCGCATGGCCAGGGTTCTGACACGACGATCACCGGCAACCGCGTGGACCTCTTCTTCACGATGAACACCGATGGGGAGAGTGAACTTTCCAGTGTGGCGGTGAATGGGGCCGGGCGGATTCAATCCGTGCCGTTCAATGACCCGAAGGGCAAAACGGCGGACACGAAGATCATCACGGCGGAAGTGCTGGATTTGAAGATGCGTCCGGGCGGCAAGGAATTGCAGCAGGTGCAGACGCATACGCCTGCGGTGCTGGAATTTGAGCCGCACCAGGCGTCGCGGCACAGGCGTCTGGTGAAGGGTGTCCGGATGAATATTGAGTACGGGCCGAAGAATGAGGTCCAGAGCTTCCATACGACTAACGCGGAGACGCAGACTGACCCATCCGAGGATGAGAAGAAGCGCAAGAAGAATGTCGCGGTGGCTTACACCAGCAGCAAGACGCTGGATGCTTCGTTTGATGAGAAGGGGCAGTTGAAGGAGATCCGGCAGACGGAGAATTTCCGCTATGTGGATGGGGACCGCAAGGCGCAGGCGGATAACTCGTACTTCGACAATGTGAAGAACACGATGCTGCTGGATCACAATGCGCGGATGTCTGACGCGACGGGTTCCACTGCGGCTGAGAAGATCACGCTGCAACAGACCACGGGTGACTTTACAGCGATTGGCAAAGTTTCGACGACCCGGATTCCGGATAAGCCGACGAAGCCGGGGCAGAAGAAGACGTCCGGGATGCTGGATGAAGAGGAGCCGATGCAGGGTACGGCGGACCGTGTGGATTCGGCGAACCGGAACAAGCAGGTCCACTATATTGGCAATGCGGTGGTGTGGCAGACGTCGAACCGCATTACGGCGGACAAGATTGATATTGACCGCGAGAAGAAGACGCTGCTGGCAGATGGCCAGGTGGTGACGCAGTTCCTGGATAATGACGACAAACCGGCTGATCCGAAGACTCCTCCGGCGCCTGCGCCGAAGAATGCCGGGTTGACGCTGCGGCAGCCGATCTACACGGTGGTCCGGTCGCAGCATATGGTTTATACCGATGCGGACCGTTTGGCGGTGTATACGGGGCAGGTGAGTTTTGCGCGTCCCACGTTGACGGTGAAGAGTGAGGCGTTGAAGGCGTTCCTCAATGAGAACGATTCTGATGAGGATTCGCGAATCAACAAGGCGTTCAGCGATGGCAAGGTGACGATTATGGATAAGTCGCTGGACCGCGCGCGCGTGGGGTCAAGCGAGCATGCTGAGTATTACACCGAAGAGGGAAAGATCATTTTGACGGGCGGAGCACCGAGGCTGGACGATCCGAAGAAAGGCAACACGCAAGGCGTGAAGCTGACGTATTTCACAGATGATGAGAGGCTGGAAGTGGACGGAGCGCCGCAAGCGCCGGTGAAAAGCCATCTGCGCCGCAAAAAATCCTGATGCAAACGCTGGAAACCAGGGAAATTTCAAAGTCATACCGCGGCCGCCGCGTGGTCAACGATGTTTCGTTGGATGTGCAGCGGGGTGAGGTGGTTGGCCTGTTGGGGCCGAACGGAGCGGGGAAGACGACTTCGTTCTATATCACTGTGGGTCTGATTACGCCGGATTCCGGGCGGGTCATGCTGGACGGCAAGGATTTGACGGGGATGCCGATGTTCCAGCGTGCGCGGAATGGGATTAGTTATCTACCCCAGGAAGCGAGTGTGTTTCGCAAGCTTTCCGTGGAAGAGAATCTGATGGCGATTCTGCAGACGCGCCGGATGAAAGGCCATGAGCGCCGGGATAAGATGAACCGCCTGATTGAGCAACTGGGGCTGGAGACGGTCCGGAAGAGCAAGGGGTATCAGTTATCGGGCGGTGAGCGGCGGCGTGTGGAGATCGCGCGGTCCCTGGCGATTGATCCGGCGTTTCTGCTGCTCGATGAGCCGTTCAGCGGGATTGATCCGATTCAGGTGATTGAACTGCAGCGAATTATTCTGGATTTGAAGCGCGAGGGGATTGGGATTCTGGTGACGGATCACAACGTGCGCGAGACGCTGGGTGTGGTCGACCGGGCGTATATCATCAATGCCGGGCGGATCTTCTTCAAGGGGACACCGAAGGCGCTGGCGGAAGATCCGGAAGTGCGGCGGGTGTATCTGGGTGAGAGTTTCAGTTTGGGGCCCGGGGATTTGCCGCGTAGTTAGTTGCAATCGTATTCGTTCTTGAAATCGAACTGAATTCGTGGAAAGCGCCTGACTGTTGCAGTGCGTCTGGCGGCTTTGCCTGTAATGGCGCAGTTATTGCCGAGAGTGACGACTTTCAGGGCGGGCATGTTCGCGAGGAAGGCCGGTAGCTCAGTGAGTTCATTGAAGTCGAGGTGGAGTTCTTTGAGGTTGGTGAGGGACTGCACGAAGGCCGGGATAGTGGTGAAGCCGTTGCGGCCGAGGTCGAGATAGGTGAGTCCAATTAGCTTTTCGATGGATTTCGGGAAGGGATGGCGTTCGCGCAAGTTCTTCTTGACGCCGGGTTCCTGCCAGCGGTTGTCCTGCGCGCCATAAAGCACGAGTTTGCGGAGCGCCGTCAGGTTGCCGATTTGTTCGGGCAATGCGGAGTTCATCTGGCAGCCGTTGCCGTTATCGAGGATCAGTTCCCGCAGGTTTTGCAGGCGTGTGAGGGAGTCCGGCAGGGCAGTTAGGTCTTCGAGGCAGGCGATTTTGAGTTGTTCGAGGGCGGGGTACTTGGCCAGTTGCTGCAGGGCGGCACGGTTTTCGGGGCCAATGACGAGGGAGCGGGTTTGGGCGAAGAGGCTGCACGCGAGCAGGGGGAGAAGAAGCAGGCGCTTGGGCACGATGTGATTTTACAATCTGATATCTTGCTTCCATGCGATCTGTTTGTATTGGCCTGCTGGCCATCTGTCTTGCTGGAGCGGCCATTACTGGTGAGGATGCGAAGAAGGCGGGGTTGAATCCTGCGCGACTGGCGCTGATTCCGCAGCGGATGAAGGAGCTTGTGGATGAGGGCATCGCCGCAGGTTGTGTGTCTTTGGTGTCGCGGCACGGCGTGATTGCAGAACTGTCCGCGGCGGGTTACCAGAATCTCGAAGAGAAGAAGCCCATGCGGACGGATTCTATCTTCCAGATCATGTCGATGACGAAGCCGTTCACCGCTGTGGGCGTGATGATGCTGGTGGAAGACGGCAGGCTGGCGCTGAATGAGCCGGTGGAGAAGTATCTGCCGGAGTTTCGCGGGCAGATGGTGATTGCCGGGAAGAATCCGGATGGGTCCGTGCTGCTGAAGAAGCCAGCGCGGCCGATGATTGTGCGGGATCTCATGACGCATACTTCGGGGTTGAATGGGAACCCGCCGGCGTCAATCAAGGAACTGCCGCAGAAGCTGGATCTCACGCTGGCTGAAGCGGTGCGGATCTATGCGCAGGCCCCGCTTGATTACGAACCGGGCAGCAAATGGCAGTATGCGAACACGGGCATCGCGACGCTGGGACGGTTGATTGAAGTGGCGTCGGGCATGCCGTATGAGAAATTCATCGCGCAGAGAATCTGGGAGCCGCTGGGCATGAAGGATTCCTTCTTCTTTCCTCCCGCCGATAAGATTGGCCGGATTGCGCTGGTTTATAAGAAAGAAGGCGATAAGTTGGTGCCGGCGGGGGATTCGATTCTGGGCGGCGATCCGCGGCGTTACCGCAAGGGCGCGAAGTATCCCGCGCCGGAGTGGGGTATGTTCTCCACCGCGGAAGATCTGGTGAAGTTCTACCAGATGATGTTAAACGGCGGGACTTATCAGGGGAAGAGATATCTTTCGAAGATGACGGTGGATTTGATGCGTGAGGTCCACACGAACTATATTCCGAATGCGGGCTGGTTATCGCCGGAACATGCGAGTTACGGGCTGGCGTGGGAGGTGGTGCAGGATCCGCTGGTGCAGGTGATGCTGCTGGCTCCGGGGACTTATGGTCATGGCGGGGCTTTTGGCACGCAGGGCTGGATTGATCCTTCGAATGATCTGATTCGTGTGTTTATGATTGGCAGCGCGGGTAACTCGAATGATTTCCGGTCAGCGTTTTTTCAGATTTCCGGATCGGCGGTGGAGTAAGTGGGATTGAGTTATTGCGCCGCGGTGCGGCTGGGGAAGACTGACCCGTGGAACGAAGAGTATCATCGCACGGAGTACGGGTTCCCGCTGCGCGATGATGCTGCCTTGTTCGGGCGGCTGGTGTTGGAGATCAATCAGGCAGGGCTTTCGTGGCTGACGATTTTGAAGAAGAAAGAAGCCTTCTTCCTGGCTTACCACGGGTTTGCTTTGGACCGTGTTGCGGCGTATGGTGATGAAGACCGTGCGCGGTTACTGTCCGACGCGGGGATTATCCGGAACCGCTTGAAGGTGGAGGCGGCGATTACGAATGCGCAGAGGCTGCTGGTGATCCGGGAGTCGCATGGGGGCTTTGCGAACTGGCTGGATGCGCATCATCCGCGGACGAAGCTGGAGTGGATGAAGTTATTCAAGAAGACGTTCGTGTTTACAGGCGGGGAGATTGTGAATGAATTCCTCGTGAGCACCGGTTATTTGCCCGGTGCCCACGAGGAGGATTGTGACGTCTATGCGGAGATACGGCGGCTTCAGCCCTGAATCCGCATCCGGTAGAAAGAACGCCAGACGAAGACAAGCGCAATCAGCAGGAAGACGGCGGAGAGCGATTCGGCAAGCACCGGGCCGTTCTGTTCCGTCAATGAGACTGCCAGTTCCACAGCCAGCAGACCGAAGAGCGTGGTGAATTTGATGATGGGGTTGAGTGCCACCGAGGAGGTGTCCTTGAAGGGATCACCCACCGTGTCACCGACAACCGCGGCATCATGCAGCGGCGTGCCCTTCATCTTGAGTTCTGTTTCGACGATCTTCTTGGCGTTGTCCCAGGCACCGCCGGCATTGGCCATGAAGATGGCCTGATACAGGCCGAAGAGCGCGATGGAAATGAGATAGCCGATGAACAGAAACGGCTCCACGAAGGCGAAGGCCAGTGTGAGAAAGAATACCGCCAGGAAGATATTGAACATGCCCATCTGCGCATACTTCGTGCAGATTTCCACCACCGCTTTGCTGTCCGCAATGGAGGCTTTGGTCACACCTTCGAGCTTGATATTGGCTTTGATGAACTCCACTGCGCGGTACGCCCCGGTGGTGACCGCCTGGCAGGATGCGCCGGTGAACCAGTAGATCACAGAACCGCCCGCGAGCAGGCCGAGCAGGAAGGGCGGATGGAGGATGGAGAGGTTCTGCAGGTTGGTGGTGAGTCCATTGGTGAGCGCCACGATGATGGAGAAGATCATGGTCGTCGCGCCGACGACGGCAGTCCCGATGAGCACTGGTTTTGCGGTGGCTTTGAAGGTATTGCCGGCACCGTCATTCTCTTCGAGGTTTTCTTTGGCACGTTCGAAATCGGGCGTGAAGCCGAACTTGGTTTGTAACTCCGCCTTGATATTGGGGACTTCTTCAATCAGAGAGAGTTCGTAGACGGATTGTGCGTTGTCCGTGACCGGCCCATAGGAATCCACCGCGATGGTGACCGGCCCCATGCCGAGGAACCCGAAGGCCACGAGACCGAAGGCGAAGACGGCGGGGGCGATCATGAGGGAGCCAAGACCCATGGTACTGACTCCATAGGCGACGCCCATGAGCAGGAGCATGGCGAGGCCGAGCCAGAAGGCGCTGAAGTTACCGGCGACAAAGCCGCTGAGGATGTTGAGGGATGCGCCACCTTCACGGGAGGAGGCAACTACTTCCCGAACGTGACCGGATTCGGTGGAGGTGAAGACCTTCACAAGTTCAGGGATGAGAGCGCCGGCCAGTGTGCCGCAGGTAATGACAGAAGATAACTTCCACCACAGGGTGCCGTCGCCCAGATCCGGGATCATAAGGTAACTCACGATGTATGTGAGCACGATGGAGACGATGGACGTGAGCCAGACCAGGAAGGTGAGCGGTGCTTCGTAATTGAACTTATCGGCGTTGAGATACTTGGCCTTCGCGAGGGCTTCATTGATGAAGTACGAGAGGGCGGAGGACACGACCATCATGATGCGCATCACAAAGATCCAAACGAGTAACTGGACCTGCGTGACTTCCTGGGAGACGGCGAGCAGGATGAAGGAGATCAGTGCGACGCCGGTGACGCCATAGGTTTCGAAGCCATCGGCGGAGGGGCCGACGGAATCGCCAGCGTTGTCACCGGTGCAATCGGCAATGACGCCGGGGTTGCGGGCATCGTCTTCCTTGATTTTGAAGACGACTTTCATGAGGTCACTGCCGATATCGGCGATCTTGGTGAAGATACCGCCGGCGACGCGCAGTGCCGCGGCACCGAGGGATTCACCGATGGCGAAGCCGATGAAGCACGGTCCGGCATAATCCCGCGGGATGAAGAGCAGAATACAAAGCATGATGAGCAGTTCGACGGAGATCAGAACCATGCCGATACTCATGCCGGCGCGCAGAGGCAGTGCGTAGCAGAGATAGGGCTTGCCGCGCAGGCTGGCGAACGCGGTGCGTGAGTTCGCGAAGGTATTAACGCGGATGCCGTACCAGGCGACGGCGTAACTTCCGGCGATTCCAATGATACTGAACAGCAGGATGATCGTGACCTTGAGGAAATCAAAATGCTGGAAGAGCCCAAAGTAAAGCACGATGATGGTGCCGATGAAGACTTCCAGGATGAGAATGAACTTGCCCTGCGTGAACAGGTAAGTCTTGCAGGTTTCCCAAATGAGTTCTGAGACCTCGCGCATGCAGTCATGCACGGGGAGGTCGCGGAGATTCATGTAAGTGATGAGGCCGAAGATCAGGCCCAGAACGCAGATCCCGAGTCCACCCATGAGCAGGCTGCGGCCGTTGATACCCATGAAACTGGCGTGGGAAAGATCCGGCAGAATGAGGTTGGCTTCGCCGCCCGCGTGGGGCGCGGTCTGGGCTGCCAGGGAAGGCGGCGCCAGAAAGAAAACAGCAGCCAGGAAAAGAAAGAAGGAAAGGAAGATCAGCTTATTAGCGATTACACTGCGCGGTCGCAAAGTGACGGGCCTCCAGACGGGGGTGGATTTCTCGCCCTCAGCCTATACCCGGCGCAAGTCAATTGCAACACTTTGGGGCAGTCGGGAGAGGAAAATGCGATTCCCGCACATTTGTGTCCCACGCGTCCGCAGCGGACCGCTATCTTGGAGTCATGCCTGTTTCGCACACTCATCAAGAGCATCATTTCCAGGCCAGTGACACGGTCCGCGACGTTGTTATCGGGATGTCCGATGGTTTGACGGTTCCGTTCGCGCTGGCGGCTGGCTTATCCGGGGCGAATGTCGGCAGTTCGGTGGTGGTACTGGCCGGGTTGGCGGAAATCGCGGCGGGTTGCATCGCGATGGGGCTGGGGGGGTATTTGGCGGCACAATCCGACAATGAGCACTATGCCAGCGAATTGCAGCGCGAGATCGATGAGACGCGGGATATGCCGGAGGAGGAACGCGAGGAAGTCGCGAAAGTCTTCCGCGGTTACGGCTTGAGCGAGGAACAACTGAAGCCGATTGTGGACACGATTTGCGCAGATGAAGAGAAGTGGATCGACTTCATGATGAAGTTTGAGCTGGGGCTGGAGCAGCCTGACCCGAAGCGCGCGGTGGTGAGCGCGGGGACGATTGGGGCTTCTTATGTGGTGGGGGGCTTGATTCCTCTGTCGCCTTACTTTTTCACACAGAGTGTATCGGATGGTTTGTATGCTTCCGTAGGTTTGACGCTGGCGGCTCTGTTTATATTCGGTTGCGTTAAGGCGCGGTTTACCGGGATCGCGTGGTGGCGGGGCGGGATTCAGACGACGTTGATCGGCGGGTTGGCTGCCACAGCGGCATTTGGGATCGCCCGAATCTTCAAGTAGGAAGTTCCGTCATCTCTTTGTATTGCTACGGGGGGAACCGTGCCGCTATCCTGAGAGAGTAGTGTATTTATTCAGTAGTGAACGTCATCATAGGAGGGCCGCGCAAAGGTGAGTTTTTTTGGTAAGAGAGAAGAGACGCCGGCGCCGCCGCGGACCAGTTACACACCTCCGCCGCCAGCCCCGGAATATAAGCCCGCGCCCGTGCCGGAAATCAGAAAGGAACCAGCCCCCATGGCAACATCCCCATTTCGTCCGACGGAGGCTGACCCCCGCGGTACGGCGACGGTTGGCAAGGCAGTAAGAATCGTCGGCGCCATCACGACCAAAGAAGATCTTTACGTGGATGGTGACGTGGAAGGTACGATTGAGTCCCCTGAAAACAAGGTGACCATCGGACCGAATGGACGCGTGCAGGCCAGCATCAAGGCCCGCGATGTGGTGATCATCGGGCAGGTGCAGGGAGATGTGGAGGCAATCGCCAAGGTGGATATCCGCAATGGCGCGAAGCTTTCGGGCAACATCCGGACCGAGCGGATCAGCATTGAAGACGGTGCCGAATTCAAGGGCAGCATTGACATTGTGAAGAATGCTCCCAAAGTGGCGGGTGCTGCGGCGGTGCCGCCGGTACAGGTATCGAATCCGAATCCGAAGCTGCCCGGCGTGGAACCCGTGATTAGTGTACCGGCCGCGGCAACGCCGGCACCGAAGCGCTAAAAGGAAGGAAATCTGTGGGGGCGGGAATGTCAATCACTGATAAAGTGCGGTCCTGGTTCGAGAGACCAGGGGACCATGACGCATTCCCGCCGCCCGGGCTTTCCTCCCCCAGGATGGAACGCAAGATGAAACCGACGGCTCCAGAAATCCGGAACAGCAGAGGTTTGGAGCAGTTTGTCGCCAATCTGCGGGATTTGATGGGGCTGAACATTCTCGACCTGGCGGGCGCGAACCAAGAGAACATTTCGTTTCTGACCAACCTGGGTCACCGCGTGTACTCAATGGATTTGCCGAAGGCCATCGAGAACGCCTTTGGGACCGAACCTGCGGGCCAGGCCAATGCCCGCGCGCAACAGGATTTTCTCGACGAGCATTTCAATTACCTGCCAGACACGTTCGACGGGGTCCTGCTCTGGGATTCGCTGCAGTATATGAGCCCCTCGCTGCTGCAGGGAACGATTGACCGAATCCACCACGTGACCACCCCCAAGGCTTCGCTGCTTGCCTTTTTCAATGCGGATGAACGGGCGCTGGAGGTTCCGTCTTACGCATTCCGCATTCTGGATCCGCAGACCGTGTCGCTGACGCTGCGAGGCATGCGCGTTCCGGGGCAAACCTACAACAACCGCAATATCGAAAAGGCTTTCGGACGGTTTGACTCCGTGAAATTGTTCCTCACCAAAGACAACCTGCGCGAAGTCGTCGTCCGCCGGTAGACAGTGCCGTGCGGGTCAGACCGTATTTCGTTCCATTCGTCTGGAAAACGTCCCAAACACGGGGTTCCGCAGGCACACTGGACTCATGAACTGGCTCTTATCCGTTTACACGCGCCGCGACCCGGTCACACTTCGGAACGTACTTGAAGATCTGCCGAAGGCTGCGGTATGGGGGTTGCTCGAAGGTCCGCTGATCGCCTTCTGCTTTCAATGGACGTTGAACCGGGGGCACTTCCTCGAGCTTTTGTATAGTCCGCTGGCTTTGTTTTTGTCGGGCGTGGCGGGTGCGTGTTTCTCGGTCAGCTTCTGGTTCGTGTTGGGGGTGGGCAACCGTTGGATGGCGAGATTGTTGCGGGATTATCCGGCCTCGTTCCGCAACCCGTTGCGGGTGACCTATAACGGGGTTGGCGCGGGCTTTGCGCTGCTGATCTCCGCGGCTTTGGTTACCCACATTCCGGGGCCGGTCCGCTTCCAGGTGCCGCATCTCTGGACTGTGTTCTGCATTGATGTCGCCATTGGGGTTGTCCTGGCGATTCTCATCGGGCTTTTCCGCAAGTTAAAGGCTGAGGTGGAAACGGTGCAAGCCGCACTGCGTGAGACGGAAATACGGGAGCGCAGTGCCGCGGAGGCCGCTGCGAAGGCGCAGGCACTCTCGCTGCAGGCGCAGATCAATCCCCACTTTTTCTTCAACACACTGAATACGATCGCGGCATTGATTGAGCTGGACCCGGCGGCCGCGCGTGAGAATGTGAACCGTTTGGCGGACCTCTTTCGGTATACGTTGCGCTGTTCCCAGGGGAATGCTGTCGCGCTCGTGCAGGAGTTGCAGTTCGTAAGGGATTACCTGGAGATCGAACAGGCGCGGTTCCAGAAGCGTTTGCGGGTGGAGTGGCCTGATTTGCCTCTTCCAGAAGTACAGGTGCCGGGTTTGGTGATGCAGCCGCTGGTGGAAAACGCGGTGAAATATGGCATCGCCGGGGCGCTGGAGGGCGGCGTGGTGCGAATCACAGTCGCGAAGGAAGGGGACCGCACCAGGATCGCGGTTGCAAACAGTACGGTGCACGCGGTGGAATTGAGTGCGGAGCGGCTTTATCGCAACGGGCATGCGCTGGAGAATGTCCGGTCCCGGTTGCGGCTCTTTACGGGCGTTGCCGAGCCGCTGGAAATTTCGCAGTCCGCGGGTTGGACGGAACTGGCGTTTCGCATATGAAGCTCAGAACTTTGCTTGTGGATGATGAGGATCTGGCGAGAGCGTCCCTGCGGGCGATGCTGGCGCAGGATGCGGATATTGAGATTGTGGGCGAGGCTGTAAATGGTCCGGATGCCATCGAAAAGGCTGCCGACCTGAAGCCCGACCTGATTCTGCTGGATATCGAGATGCCGGGGGCGAATGGCTTTGAGGTGGTGGCGGCGCTGGAGGGCAGTCCCGCGGTGGTGTTTGCCACGGCGTATGACGAATATGCGATCCGCGCGTTTGAGGCGAACGCGATTGACTATGTGCTGAAGCCGGTTCGGCGGGAGCGTCTGGCGCAGGCAGTGCAAAAGGTGAAGGAGCGGCGTCCGGCGCAACAGGAATACGCGGAGAAGACGGTTACCGTCGCGCGGCAGCAGGCTGGCGTGCCGAAGCGGATTGCGGTCCGGCGGGGGAAGCGGATCGTGATTCTGCCGTTGCGGGAGGTGATCCGGATTGAGATTGAGGACAAGTTGGTGTTCGCGTTCACGGCGGGGGAGAAGTTGCTGGTGGAGAAGACCATTGGGCAATTGGAAACGATGCTGGAACCGGCTGGATTTCTGCGGATCAGCCGGGGAGAACTGGTAAATCAGGAGATGGTGCGGGAACTGATGCCCTGGTTTTCCGGGACGTGGCGCGTGAAGCTGGCAAACGGGGAGGAGCGGGATGTTAGCCGGGAGCGGGCGAAGGCGCTGAAGGAGGCGATGGGGGTGGATTGAGGGGGCCGAGCCGCGTGACGTCAACCCGCTGCTGCGTATCCGTGATGCTGTTGGTGCCAATGCCGCTGCCGGTCTGCTTGCGCTTGGATGGAAGCCCTCCCAAGTGGTCAGCCGGGACGATGGAGTGACGCGCGCATGGGCGAAGGAAATCTTCCGCCAGGGCAAGTGGATGGGAATCCGCTGGTGGTCTTATTACGATTTCCGTTGGGGCAGTATCGGACTCCGGGCGCACAATGCGATCCGCCCGCGCGTCCACCTCTACGCCAGCCACTTATGGAAATAGAACGTCATGGGCACATCCCCGGTATTCCGGATCCCGTGCATTTTGTTCCCCGCGCAGTACATCATCGATCCCGGCCCCACCTCGTAGACGGTATCTTCCACGGAGATGATCCCGGTGCCTTCGGTAACCAGCATGAACTCCTCTTCCGGGTGCTGGTGGGGCGGGTGGGGTTCCATGCCGGGATGGAGGATCAGGCTGCCGACGGTCATGGACGAGAGCAGATCGGTCTTGCCTTCGAAGTAGAAATGCACAGGGCCGAAGGGTTCCGTCAGGTTGCGCGTCGTACGGGTATCGAGGACGGTGTCAGGGAGCTTGTTATCCATCAACGTCATCATACTTGACCGGGTGCAGCGTGGCATAGAGGGCATCCTGCTGCTTTCCGGTCGCTTCCCACGCAAAACGCGAGACCGCGGCTCTGCGGGCGGCCATACCGATTTCGCTTAGGCGCGCCGGATCAGAAGATAGCGCGAGCAAGGCCTGCGCGAAGTCTTCGGGTGACTCCGCCACCACCGCTTCACCCGGCTGGATTTCGATGCCGTTCCTGCCCGCTGGCGTTGCGACGACAGCCTTGCCCATCGCCATCGCTTCCAATACCTTGATGTTTGTTCCAGCCGAGGCGACCAGCGGGGCGATCACCAGCTGCGCCTGCTGGTATGCGGGGCGCACATCGGAGACGAAACCGTCCAACTCGATGCGGGGATCAGAAAGATCCACCTGCACGCGGTCGCGGTAGAAATCGAGGAAATATTCCGGACGGTTCCCAGCGATGACGTGCAGAGTGAACGCGGGCGGCAGTTTGGGCCAGACTTCGTGCAGGAACCAGGCCAGTCCGAGCAGGTTTGGCAGGTGGGCGAAGGAGCCGAGGAAGAGGATGCGGCCAGGCTCCGGCTCCGTTTGTGATGGCTGAAAGCGCGTGATATCCACGCCATTGGCGAGCACGCAGGCGAGGTTTGCTCCGGTCACTTTGGCGCGGTCCTTCTCAGACATGGTGACCACGGCGTCGACCTTCCGCCACGCTGCCAGTTCGAAGGCCTTCCATTTGGCCAATTGCTGTTCGAGTTCCAGCCGCTTCAAGGCCGCTGCGCCGCCCAGCATTTGTTCCATCAGGTCGAAGGTGATGTCGTGCTCGATCATCACGGTTTTCGCGGGATGGCAGGCGTCAGCATATTGCGCCATGTGGGTGAACTCCAACTGCACAATCTCCGTCTGCCACTTGGCGATGGCCTGCTTCAAAGCGGCGCGGAAGGTGGCCGAATCGAACTCCTCCACCATGTCCGGGCGGTCCGTGTCCTTGCGGTAGTGGGAGCCGCGCCGCTTCACCAGCACCACTTCCGCGCAGATGGCGAGCAGTTCGGGCGGAGGCGTGGCGAGTTCATCCACGAACGAGAGCAGAATCTGGCCACGGCGCTGATTGCAGAGCCGCATCAAATTGAACATACGCACGGCGCCGCCATGGGAAAGCGGATAGGGCAGATAGGGGCTGGCAATCAGGACGGGCCGGTCACAGGCACCGCTGCCGGGAAAGATTGCGACATCGCCGGAACCGAGTGCCAGGATCTCGTCTTCAGAAAGAATTCCCCGGGCACCAGCAGGGAGTCCGGTGATCCTGGGAATGTGGCGCAGGGTTTCGAGATAAGCGCCGCCATAGTGCTGTGCCAGCAACTGCAAACGCCGGATTCCTTGCCGCCAGAGCGTGGCGAAGAGCGGCACTGAGCCCACCGAATAGATCAGGAACCGGAGGTAATTCCGTTCCACGAAGAATTGCAGCTGCTCTTCAGTGAAGAAGCGCGAGGTGGTGGCGCGGTGCCGGTGCTCCACCTTGGCCCCGGCGCAATAGACGGTGGGCCAGCCGCGTTTCCAGGCGCGGTACCCGAAGTCCATATCCTCCACGTACGCGGGTTCATAGACTTCTGAGACGCCGCCGAGTGCGCGCAGTTTCTGCGTGTGGAAGAGCGAACAGCCGCCGGAGCCGTACAGCACCCAGGTGCCATCTTCGCCGGGCAGAGGGTCATCGCAACGGCAGGGGAAATCGAGCGGCTCAACGGTGCGCCAAACGGCCTTTCCCGTCTCTTCGCGGCGAATGCCTTCCGGGAAGAAGATTTGTGCTGTCGAGCAAAATAGATCCGGCACCTGTTCGAAACTCCGCAGCAAGGCGGGAATGCAGCCGGGTTCCAGCACCATGTCATTGTTCAGCAGGAAAACATGGCTGTATTTTGCCGCCGCGATGCCGAGATTCACGGCCTTGGCGAAGGAAAGCGGTTCGGCGGTCTGCAAGACGCGCACTTCCGGGTGATTCTCCGTGAGCCAGCGCAACGTGCCATCCGTGGACCCATTGTCACTGACGATGACTTCGCCCGCGCCAAGTTGGGGGAGCAGTGTCGGCAGCAGGACTTGCAGCAGTTCTTTGCCGTCCCGGCTGGGAATGATGACGCTGACGCCGGGTTGCAGCGGTTCGAATCCGGAGAGGGGTTTTTCGGCCAGGGGCTTCCGGAATTTGCTGGCGATGACTCCGTAGAGTTGCGCGCGCCGGGCGAGGAAGGGAACTTCGGCTTCGCGCGGATTCGCCAGGCGCTGCAACCATTTGCGTCCCCTGCCGTGCTCGCCAAATTGACGCCCGAAGTGGGCGCGAAGCCGTTCCGCACCGTGACGGAGCAGTCCGGCCGGGCCTTTGACGGGGCGAAGGGAGGAATCCAGCGCCGTGACTTTGGCTGCGCCGCAGCGGAGAGCCGCGAACTTCATCTTGCGCAATGGCGGATGCGCTTCGAGCAGGAAGGTCGACTCAACGATTCGCATCCCCCGGGTTGCGGTGCGTATCGCCTGCAGGTTGGCATCGAAGGCGCGGTGTACGTGCCAGGGAATCCATTCGCCCACAGGAGGTGGGAACTCAGAGACCACAAAAAGCTGGATGTCCTGCGGGACATGCGTCAGGAACTGCCTGTTCACCGGTTCCGAGCCCGAGGCGAACACAATTCTTGCGGCGGTCAGATGAGCAGGGGGCGGCACGGCTTCAAGGTTCCTGCCTGATATTGCGACCACATTTCCAGAGCCTGCATGCCAAATGCGGTGGAGACGGGGTTGATGTGTTCCACCAGCACTCCGCCGCGCTGTCCGAAACGGAATGCTCCGTCGATGCGGGGATCATTGGATACTGCCTGGAATGTGGCCAGGGCTGCGGCTTCTTTGGCGGCCGACTCGCGGTCAACGGGGCAAACGCCCAGCACTTCCGCATTCAGGCGGGCGCGCAGCAGTTGCGCATAGGCGTCTGAACGGGAAAATTCCGGCGCAATGTCATTCAGATGGTGGGCCGCGAAGCCCATGCCGTCAATATATGCTTCCCGGCAATCGCTGCGGTCAGTCACTGCGCCGAGAGCTTCCAGAAAGTAACCGTAGGCGTGCAGGCGGTCCATGATGGCATGGCGGTTATGGGCGGAGGTCAGGAAGCTCGCATGGGTATTGAGAGAGGCTTCGAGCCAGTGCAGGAAGGCCCGCTTGAGTTTTTCATCGCCGGTGATTTCCGCAAGATCGAACCACGCGAGAGCCGACTTCAGTTGATAACAGCCTGCGGAGCGCGACCAGCGGTGATCCCGAAGCAGGGGAGCTTTGGCTGGGAGCTGGAGGATCGGATGGTAATCGCCGCCGGAAAAGAAATCCTGCAGCATGCCGTGCGCGGCCAGCATGGAGATATCGAGCAACCGTTGTTCTTTGGTGTGATGCCAGACGGCGAGCAGTCCGCGGATGATGATGCCGCAATCAAAAAAGAAACTCTGGTGTTCGCTGACTTCGCTGGGGGAGGGCCATTCAAAGGGGAATGTCTGCAACTCCGCGTTCCAGCCATGATCCATCAGGAAATTTGCGGTGGCGATGGCGCGTTCCAGATACTCTGCCTGCCCGGTTACGTCATACAGGTAGGCGAGGGCGCTTGCTGTGTAACCGGTGATTTCAGTGGAAACCGCGCGGTTTTTCTGTGTGGATGCGTCGTAGAAGCGGGCAACTCCGCCGGATTCCTCCTGAATGCCGGAGCAGAGGAACCAGCGGCCCGCCCGCGCGAGGGAGAAGGCTGTTGACAAACGCTCAGTTTACCATTTGGGAGCAAACCAAACTTCCAGGGGTGCCTTGAGTATCATCATTCGTGGAAGCCATGAATCCCAATCAGCAACAAGCCCTCGTTTCGCGCCTGATGGACGCGTGTGGTGGAGCCTACTCCCCAGAAACCCGTCGCAAATATTTCATTTCCGGACCACAGTGGGCAGCCGCCTACGAAGGTCATGCCCTCTTCCATGCACCCACGCGCAGTGCCGTGGGGTTTGAGGAGGTGATTGCCGCCTATGGCAAGATCGGCATCGGCCACTGGTGCACGCACGATACCGATGTGATTCCAACGGAAGGCCTGGGGCGGGACCAACAGCAGGAAATCCTGGCACGGATCAAGACGGCACTGGCAGCGGCTGACATGAAGTGCTCCATGGTCACGACGGAAACGTTCCACCATGCGGTGTTCGCGGGCAGTCCTGCGGCCGAACAGCCGGAGATCCGCGAATATGCAGCCTGGCGTTTGAAGAACACGGTCGAGATCGGGCACGAACTGGGCGCGCAGTATGCGGTGTATTGGCCGGGGTCCCTCGGGTATTACACGCAGGGTGCGGTGGAGGAAACCGAGACTCTGCGGTGGTATGCGCAGGGGTTGAACGTGGCCTGCGAGCACGATATCAAGGTGGCCGCCGCGAAAGGCCGTCCCACGCTGAAGCATTGCATGGAGGCCAAGCCCTTTGAGCCGCAGGGTGAGATTCTGCTGCCCACCAGTGATGCCATGCTGGGCTTCATTTCGAGTGGCTTGCTGACGCATCCTGAGATGGTCGGGTTGAACCCCGAATATCTGCATGAATTGATGTGGGGTGGCGCGCCGCGTGCTGCTCTGGCCCGCGCGCTGCTGTGCGGCAAGCTTTGGCATTTCGATATCAATGATGGCTACCGGTTGAAACATGACGTGGATATCGCGGTGGGTCTGGTGAATCCGCTCGATTGGCTCAACGTGCTGGTGCTGTTGCGCAGCCACGGCTTCAACGGACCCTTCAACCTCGACTACAAGCCGCCGCGCACCACGAGCAACTGGGGCGTCTTCGAAGTGAGTTTCCCGACCGCGGTGGACCGTTTCATCACGCTCTGGGAAATGGCCGGGGAGGTGTTGGAAGACCCTGTGATTAAGGAAGCCACTGCGGCGCTCAAAGGTGGTGCGGGAGTAGCTGCGCCGTCTGATCCGAAGGACTTTGATCCGCAGGCCATCTTTGAAGCCAACAAGGAGTTGCTGACGCTTCACGAACTGATTGCGCACCGGCTGGTGCAGATTCTGCTGGGTCTGCACCGGGGCCGCGTCTATTCGCTGTAGCAGCCGCGCTATTCTCGTCCTCATATGAGGATTATTCTTGTTCTGGTTTTGGCCGCGGGCGCGATGCAAGCGCAGGACCCCAAGCGCGGGATGATCGACAAAATGGATGCCGGTGCGGCACATTATGGCGATATCTCGCGCAAGATCTGGGAGTTTGCGGAGATGGGCTACAAGGAGAACAAGAGTGCCGCGCTCCTGAAGAGTGAGTTGAAGGCGGCCGGGTTCACCATCCAGGAAAATGTGGGCGGTATTCCCACGGCTTTCACCGCGACTTATGGGCAGGGCAAGCCGGTGATCGGCATCATGGGCGAGTTCGATGCTTTGCCGGGGCTATCGCAAGATACAACTCCGGAGCGGAAGCCGGTGGCCGAGGGTGCACCCGGGCATGGCTGCGGGCATAACCTGCTGGGTGCCGCGTCATTATTCGCAGCCGTGACCATCAAAGACTGGATGGCTGCGAACAAACAGCAGGGAACGCTGCGGTTTTACGGCACTCCTGCCGAAGAGGGTGGCGGCGGCAAGCTCTACATGCAGCGGGCCGGGGTGTTCAATGACGTCGACACTGTGATTTCGTGGCATCCTTCAGACAACAACGGCGCTTCATTGCGGAGCAGTCTGGCGATGATTTCGGCAAAGTTCAAGTTCTATGGCAAGCCGTCTCACGCGGCCACTGCGCCGGAGGCCGGGCGATCGGCGCTGGATGCCTTGATGCTCACCGGGCAGGCGATTGAGTTCCTGCGCGAGCATGTGCCGGATTTCACGCGAATCCACTACGTTATTACGAATGGCGGGGCGGCGCCGAATATTGTGCCCGATTATTCGGAAATGTTCCTCTACGCGCGGCATCCGAGTATGCCCGTGCTCGATAAGATTTGGGACCGGATTCTCAACTGCGCGAAGGCGGGGGCGCTGGCAACGGATACGCGCGTGGAAGTGGAACTGATTGACAGTTCGTACAACACGCTGCCCAATGATTCGCTGGCGAAGCTTGTGGACGCGAATATGCGGATGGTGGGCGGCGTAACTTATACCCAGGATGAGCAGAAGTTCGCCGAGGCGATCCGCAAGACGCTGCCGGACCGTTCGCGGGCGATTGGCAGTCAGGAAAAGATTGAGCCTCCGGTGGAAGGGCAGCAGGGGACGGCGTCGACGGATGCCGGGGATATCAGCTGGTTGTATCCAATGGCACAGGTGTCGGCAGCAACGTTCGTGCCGGGGGTTCCCGGGCATACGTGGCAGGCGGCGGCTTGCGCGGGGTCGACGATTGGCCGGAAGGGCATGGTGGTGGCGGCGAAGTCGATGGCGCTGACGATGTTGGATTTGTTCACAAATCCACAGGCGGTGGCGGATGCGAAGGCAAGTTTTGAGATGCGCCGCGCGGGAATCGAGTATAGGTCGCGCGTGCCGGCGGATCATAAGCCGCCACTGGATTACCGGGACAAGAAGTAAGGGGTGTGTTAGAGTCGTGCGCATGCGAGCTACTGTTGTTGCACTGCTGCTTTACACTTCGATGTTATGCGGACAGGAGCCGCGGCGTATTGCTTTCGCCCGGGCGGGTGTGCAGCCGGGGCAACCACAACTCTTCATCGCGTCGGCGGATGGCAGCGCGGAGCATCCGTTACTCGGGGCTTCTGACACAGATTACAACCCGGTGTGGTCGCCGGATGGCAAGTCCATTGTGTTTACTTCTGACCGTTACGGGTCTGCGGAACTGTTGCGGGTGAATCCGGATGGAAGTGGACTGACGCGACTTACGAATGATCCGGCGTATGACGATCAGGCCGCGTTTTCTCCCGACGGCAAGCAACTGGTCTTCGTCAGCACACGCGGCAAAGGCGTGGCCAATTTGTGGACCTTGGATCTGGCTACCGGGAAAGCGAAATCTCTCACTGCGGGCGCTGGCGGCGACTTCCGTCCTGCCTGGTCACCAGATGGGAAATGGATCGCGTTTTCGTCCGGGCGCGGGGTTGTGCCGCCCTTTGCTGAGGGCCGTTGGGAAAGGCTGCAACTGGCGGAGATCTATCTGGTTCATCCCGATGGCGGCGGGCTCAGGAAACTGACTGCGTCCGGGGGCTTCTGCGGGAGTCCGAAGTGGACCGGCGACGGGAAGCGGATTCTCGCTTACTGTATGACTGGGCAACAGACGATGGGCGGACGGTTGGGGAAACCTCCAGAGGGAAGCGCGGCGAAGCTGGTGAGTATCGATGCCTCCACCGGCGCTTCGAAGGACCTGCCGGACAGCCCCGGAGTGAAGATCAATCCTTCTCCGCTGGCATCCGGTGAGGTTGGTTTCATCCGCAAGGATGGTTCGGACCCTGGAATCTATTACAGCAGCGGGAAGCGGGGTCCGGGAGGTGACATACGTACAGCCGCGTGGTCACCGGATGGCAAGCAGGTGGTGTTCTGGCGGCGGGTCACGGTTGTTGCTCCGCCGGTGCGGAAGATGTTCAGCCGCAACTCCAAGTATGAGTTGAACCTGACTGGTCAGCTTCCGGCGTTTAGTCCTTCAGGCAGGCAGTTTGCCACGCAGAGTCGCCCGAGTTCGAATCCAAGTCATTCCGCACTTACTGTAACCACGATTGACACCGGCAAGGTGGATATTATTTATCAGGATAAGTCGCGGAATATCTTGAACGGGGGATGGTCGCCCGCGGGGGATCAACTGATTTTCAGTTTGGGTATGTTCGCGGCGTTCTTTGATGGCTTTCATTCCGAGTTCTTGAAGCCCGGGGACCGCGTGGAAGGCGGCGCGCATGTGGCGATTGTGAACGCCGATAGTACGGGCTTTGAGGAACTTACTTCCGGTGCGGCGAATGATGCGTTTCCCTCGTTTTCTCCGGATGGCACGGAGTTTGTGTACCGTACCTTCAGCAAGGAAGGGAACGGGCTGCGGATCATGAACCTCAAGAGCAGGACAGTAAGAACTCTGACGAGCGAATACGATAACTTCCCGCTTTGGTCACCGCGCGGCGATCTTATTCTGTTTGCACGGCTTTCCGGGGGGGATTATCAACCCGGCGGGTCCTACGACATTTACACCGTCAAGTCCGACGGGACGGCACTGCGGCGGCTTACCAACGGGCAGGGGAATGATGCGCACATGGCCTGGTCGCCGGACGGAGAGTATATTGTCTTTGCGAGTTCCCGGATGGGGTTCAAGGATGAGGTCGTGTATACGGATGCCCCGCAGCCTTACGGAGAGTTGTTTGTGATGAGCAAGGATGGCACCGGTGTGGAGCAGTTAACCGACAACCAGTGGGAAGAGGGGACTCCCGCCTGGCAACCCGCCGTCAGGCAAGGAAAGCCATAAAAAACTGATAAACAATCGGTGCCTGGCACCATTTCTTTAGGGTTTCTTAGTGGGGCAGCGGCGGATTCTGTGTTTTCCAGGCGGTTTGGCTGCCGGCACGTCCGTTGGCGGGACGTGCCGGTGAATTCGTTCGCAGCTTCAAGGTAGCGGGGAATGCCTTCGCCGGGATATTTCCCGGAAGGGGAATTGCAGGGGTATTGCGTACTGTTACGTGATCGAAAGCGGGCTGCTGCCCTGCGAGAGTTCGGTAATGAATTTCTCGCGGCGTTCGCTGGCGGTGGTCACCGCGGAATCGAGGCCGATGTAGTAGAAGATCGCCCCGATGATGGCGGCGAGCAGGAGGATGCCAGCGAAAATTAATTCGTTGTGCATCACGGAGCGTGCCCAGTAAGCGAGTCCGATCGGGAGCAGCAGGAACGGCGCGGCCCAGATGGAGAGCGCCTGCATCTTGTTACTCATCTGGTTCATCTTGTCGGGGTCCATCGCCCTGGGCAGACGTACGGAGCAAATATTTCCCAGCGCAAACCAGTACATGGAGGCAATCAGGATCACCACCACCGACTCTACGACCTTGCCCGCCGAGAAAGGCAGGTTGGCCGCTTTCGCGCACAGGCTGGTCAGCACCACCTGCGGCACCATCAGCAACGCTGTGACCAGGTTCTTTGCAATCAGGGCATCACGGAATTTGACGGGCCAGGAGAAGTAACCCTGCGCCGCAGTGCGGTCAAATCCAAAAGCGTTCCAGTAACTGATCTGCCCTAACATCAGCAGGCCATAGAGCGAAATGATGGGCAGTGCATTTTGATAGAAGAAACCATCATGGTGCGGTCTGCGCATCTGGGGAAGATACAGCACGATGCCGAAGAAACAACTCATCGCGTAAACCATCCGGAACCGGGGTACGCGGGCAAGCGTGCGCAGTTCCTTTTCGCAGAGAGCACCAATGGGGTCAGGGAATAACATGCCGGGGATGCGGAAGATCTTTTCCGCGAAACCCTCCGGAGCATCCGGCGCGCTGCGCTCCCGGCGCTGAATGACCGCGCCATCATAGCGGAGACTGCGCTGGAACTGCCAGCGGCTGTAAGCGTAGGCGATCACGAAATAGATGAATGCCACGCCGGATGCCACAAGAGCCTGGTCGCCGAGCATATAGTGTGCGGAGGATGCCCAGGGCCAGAAGATGTTACTCGGGACAAACTTCAGCAGCACTGCCTTCTTGATGCCGCTGTAAGCGAGGAACTGCGGTGTGAGGCTGATGATGACGATCAACAGGACCAGCACTTCGCGCAACTTAGACCGCAGGAATACACGCTCCAGAAAGTTCCGGTTGCCCGCGGAGAGCAGGATATTGGTAAGTGAGAATATCAGCGCACCGCCCAGCGCGAACACCGCATTCTTCCCGCCGTAATGCGGATTGCGCAGAATGCCGGTCATCGCCCCAAGCACCAGGAGCAGCATCTCGCCGCAGGTGAAGATCCGCAGCATGACTTCCACGGTGAAAAGCTTGCCGTGGGGGATGGGATAACTCAACAGTTTCTTTAAGTCCAGTGACGCGCCGAAACTAGCCGAAACGATGGGTGCCAGTTGCCAGTACAGCATCACAAACAGCAGCCCGCTCGACAAACCATCGACGAAGTACTCTGTCTGCTCCGGCTGCGAGAAGAACAGCATAACCATCCATGCCAGGAAGGCCCAAAAGCCGTAGAAGGCCACGCTGGTGATGGAGGAGAAGACCGCGCCTGCGCGTCTGGTGCCGACGCGCAGGCGCATGCTGAGCCACTGGGCTTTGAGGATGGCAAGTATCATTTGGCGGTTGCTTTGGGCTGGATGATGGCGGAGATGAGATCCGGCTTCGCAGTGTCCCGAACCAGATGCGGATACCGTTCGCCACCGTGGTAATCGACCTTGATCGTCTTGTAGTAATCGCCATCTTTGACCAGAAGTTCCAGCGGGGCAGCGTTTTTCACACCATCCTGCAGAGCTTCGCGCAGCAGGTCAATCGAGAAAGCGCGCGTGTTCACGGCGATGATCTTCAAGGTGGGGGACATGCCTGCCTTGTAAGCCGGGCTGCCGACGCGGACGTCACTCAGATCGCCTGAATCCTTTACCACCAGACCGATGGAGAACGAGAAATCCGCGAACTTCCGGATGCCCTCCGTCGTCTTCTGGAACTCATTGCGCTGTGGCGTATAAACAAGCTTGTAACCACCGTTGGTGATGCCATCGAGCGGGGCGTGTTCGGACGTGGACTGTACACGGTCTTTGAGGAACGTTGCCCAGTCATAGGGCTGAATGGTATTCAGCGCCTTCACTACATCATCGAAATCATAGGGCTTCACTTCAGGCTTGCCATCGGGTCCGCCATAGAAGAGTTTGCAGAAATCATCCAGGCTCTTCGCTCCCTGGCTGAGGGTCCGGATTTTGGTGTCGGCATCCAGCCAAATGAGCGTGCCTTCGGGATAGTAATCCACCGAGCGGCGGAAGTCACCGTAATCCGGCCGTGAGGTGTATAAGATCTGCGCCGCTGTTGCAGTATCTTCCAGAGGACGCCACTTACGGCCTTCCTTGTTATCGAGAGTAGCGGCTGTGCTTGCCAGCGAATCCAGATACTGCTGTGTGGATGCCAGGCCGGAACGGGGAGCGAGAACTTCGCCCAGATAGTTCGTGAGCCCTTCGTAGACCCAGAGCAAGTTACCCTTCATCGGTTCGTTGTAATCGGGAGTGGCGAGTCCAGCGGGACGGCGGAACTTGCCGTTCCAAGAGTGGACCATCTCATGCGGCAGCAGCATCCAGCTGATTTTGCGCATATCTTCATCCACCAGGGTGCGCTCATCCACGCGGTCATCGCTCGACTCATGGTGTTCCAGGCCGAAGTGAGCCACGTGATCACTTAGCGTGAAGAGAAAGTGATAGTCGCGATAGTGATGGGCCCCGAAGAGAGTGTTGGCTTCCTTCACCAGGTTGCGGTATTGCTTGACTTGTTCCTCGGTAACTTCGGTGGCGCGCTTGGAATCGGCGGCAATGTGGAGGTAATGGCTGACGGGTCCGCCGGGGCTGAGATCGACGGTGTTGAAGTTAGCCCCGGTTTGCACGGGCGAATCGATCAACGTTGTTAGTGAGGACGGCTTGAAGACGATCTGGTTGCCGGATTCATTCTGGATCGGCAGTGCGGTGCCGTAGCGCCAGCCCTGCGGCACTTTCAATGTGGCCTGGTAATTCAGTTGGTCGGTTGGCGTACCTTTGGGATAGAGCAGCAGGTGGTTCCAACTTAGAACGGCGAGCTGGCTGGTGATGGAGGGGCCGCTCGAGAATGCGCCGCTTTCCGGGGGCGAGATGAAGTCGATGGAAACATCGAGCAGGGAGACACCGGCGGGAACGTCGACATGAAATTCGAACATGTTCACGGCATCGCGCTGCCAGGGGATCGATTTACCGTTTGCCGAAACCTTGAGGCCCACCAGATCTTCAATGGGACCCGTTGGGCCATGTTCGCCGGGAATCCACTTGGGGTAAAGCAGGGAGAAAGGGCCCGGTTTTACGGGGAACTGCATGGTGGCGTGGATGAACCGACGCGTGGCGTCGCTGGCATCCACATTGACCTTGATGGGCTGGCTCTGGGCCAGTGCCGTGACCGCAAAAACAAAGGGCAGAAGCGTTGATTTGAATGCGTTCATTAAGTAAGCCAATCCAGTTTTTCGTAGCCGTGATCCGCGCCGACAGTTCGGACAAAAACATCTTCCAAAGTGTCCGCGCCGCTGCGGAGTTCATCCATCGAACCCTGCGCGACAATCCGGCCCGCGTTGATGATTGCGACGTGGTCGCATAAACGTTCGACGACTTCCAGCACGTGCGAGGTGAGAAATATTGTGGCCCCGTGGCGGACCTGATCAAGCAGAATATCCTTCATCAGCCGGGCTCCCACGGCGTCCACCCCTTCGAAGGGCTCGTCCATGAGAAACAGTTCGGGCTTGTGGATCAGGGAAGCGGCCATCGCCACCCGTTTGCGCATGCCCTTCGAATATTCGGCGATGAGTTTCCGCCGTTCGGCCGAGAGTTCGAAGAGTTCGAGCAATTCCTGAGCGCGCTGTTTCGCCAATGACTTTTCGAGCGAGTACATGCGGCCGACGAACTCCAGGAATTCCTGTCCGGTCAGGCGGTCGAACAGCAGTGACTCGTCTGGAACCAGACCGATACGCTGCTTGATTTCCATTTCGCGTCCCGGCATGGGCAGGCCAAGGAGTTCGACGGTGCCGGAAGTTGGCGGGATCAACCCGGTGAGCATGCGGATGGTGGTGGATTTGCCTGCGCCGTTGGGTCCCAGGAAGCCGAAGAAAGAGCCGCGCGGCACGGAGAGGCTCAGTCCGTCGACTGCGGCCTTGCCGTCATAGATCTTGCGCAAGTCACGGATTTCAATGGCGGGAGTAGTACCGTTTGCGGTCTCGGTCATGGAATTTCCTATGGTACTAGGAAAATCGCGGTGGCTGCTTGGTGTGGTGCAGTATGGAAGAGATAAAGAATTGGTGCCAGGCACCGGTTGTTATTGGTTTCTTTATGTTTGGGGGGAATCGGAGCAATCGGGTTGCAGCGCGCCAGATTGGGAACTGTACTCAAAAATCATCAAGGAGCTGGAAATGGAGCCAGATTGGTCAACGCAGTATTATTCGCCAGAAGCGAAAACAAAGCTGGAGGAGCGGAAACATCTCTGGTCGCCGGAACTTCAGGAGCGGGTCTCAGCGCAATGGAATGAGCTGTTCCGGGATGTGGAAGCCGCTCTCGGCGAAGACCCCGCGGGTACCACGGGAAAGGCTCTGGCGGCGCGCTGGAAAGCGCTGGTGGGAGAATTCACCGGCGGCGATCCGGGCATACAAGCCGGCCTGAATCAGATGTATCGGGACCAGGGCAACTGGCCGGAGCCGCAGAAGAGCAGTTACGCCGTTCGGCCTGAAGTGATGGCCTGGATCATGCAGGCGATGCGCTGAAGGGGGCGGAATCTAACCCGCGGTAATCGCCCGCAACAGCTTCCATCCCGCCAGGGACACGGTGGCTAGAAAAAACAAGCCGCTGATCAGGATGATGGTGAGCCTTCGTTCCGGAGAAAGCTCCGTAATACCGGCGGCGCGCGGCGTGGAATCCACCCGGAGATTCAACGAAACCGTAGCCGGTTGCGCAGCGCTGTCATTGGCGATCACCACCCGGTATTGCCCTTTGGCGAGAATTAGCTTGTGCAAACCACCCAGTTTGGAATCTTTGGTGGCCGCAAGTGCCTCATTGCGTTTGCCGTGGTTGAACCGCCGGAACTCTTCGGCGGAGAGAAGTTCGGTGTGCACTGTTGGCCCGCCCTGCAAAACTTCGTACCGTATCTCCACATCCGCCGGTGCATGGCTTACGTTGAGATTGACCCAGCGGTACTCGCCGGGACTGAGCATAAAAGCCTGCCCGCCAGGTGTTTCCGGAGGTGCCGCCAGGACCAGGAGAAGAAAGAGAGCGTTCATTGCCCGTAGACGATTTTTCCGCCCACAAATGTCATCGTAACCCGTGTCTTCCAGATCTCTGACTCAGGCATGGTCATGATGTCGCCCGAAAGCAAAATGAAATCGGCCAGCTTGCCCGGTTCGAGGGAGCCCTTTTTCTTCTCTTCGAAGGCGGCATAAGCGCCTTCGATGGTCCAGCTTTTCAGGGCTTCTTCGCGGGTGAGTTTCTGTTTGGGGAACCAGCCGCCGGGGGGCACGCCGTTTTGTTTCTGGCAGGTGATGGCAGCGAATAAGCCGAACATGGGGTTGGGTTCTTCCACCGGAAAGTCAGAACCATTGGCGAGATGGACGCCGAGCTTGAGCATGGTCTGCCAGGCATAAGCCCCCTGCAGCCGCTCCTTGCCGATGCGGGTTTCCGCCCACGGCATATCACTGGTGGCGTGGGTCGCCTGCATGGAGGCGATGACGGAGTATTTCTGGAACATGGGAAAATCCTGCGGTGCCACGATTTGCGCATGTTCCACACGGAAGCGCCTGTCGTTCTTACCCTTCAGAACGGAGGCGTAGGCTTCGAGCACGGTGCGGTTCGCACGGTCTCCAATCGCATGTGTATTGACCTGAAAGCCCGCAGGGACGGCTTTGGCCGCAACAGCCTTGATCGCCGCGCCATCAGTGATCAGGAGACCTTTGTTACCGGCGTCATCGGAGTAGGGTTCCAGCATGGCTGCCCCGCGGGACCCCAAAGCACCATCCGCCACGAGTTTGATACTGCGGATGGTGACGAAATCTCCAATCTCGGGCCCTTTCGGCAGATAGGCATCCAGCAGCTTCGGCTGATTCGCCAACATGACATAGACGCGGGCGGGCATGGCCCCTTTTGCGGCCAGGCGGTGATAGGCATCAATCTCCTGTTGGCCCGTGCCCGCATCATGCACCGTCGTCAGGCCGAGCCGGGCACACTCCGCCAGTGCAAGTGCAATCCTCTTTTCCACTTCTTCATCGGTGGGTGGGGGAATCTTGCTGGCGACGAGGCCCTGGCTGCGGTCGACCAGCACGCCTGTCGGTTTGCCCTTGGCGTCGCGGATAATCTTGCCACCGGCAGGGTCCGGCGTGGCGGCATTGATGTCGGCCAGATCGAGAGCCTTCTGGTTGACCCATGCCGCATGGCCATCCACACGGCCCAGATAGACGGGATTGTTGGGTGCGGCTTCCGTGATGCCCGCGAGCGTCGGGAATTCCTTTTTGTCCCAGAGATTCTGGTCCCAGGCACGGCCGCGGATCCATTCACCGGGTTTGGCGGTGCGGGCTGCCTGACGGACCTTTTCCACGATCTCCCGTTCGGAAGTAATGCCGCGCAGGTTGATGGTTTCGAGGAAATCCCCCAGGCCCCGTACATGGCCGTGGGAGTCGATCAGGCCGGGGATCAGGGTTGCTCCGTTCGCATCCAGCACTTTCGTTTGGGGGCCAACGGACGTGGAGAGGTCATCACCCACTTTCAGGATTTTGCCGTCCTTCACGGCGATCGCTTTGGCTTTTGGATGCTTGGGGTCGACCGTGTAGATGTTGGCGTTCTTTACCACCAAGTCCGCGGTTTGGGCCCGCAGTCCGGTTGCCGCAGCGAGAAAGGCGAGCAGGAGAAAACAATTTTGGCGCATGGAATGAACAGGTTAGCACTGATTGGCCAGGTGTGCCGCAGGGAATGCTATTGTGCCTACTTGAGGATTTTCTCCGCAGGGAATACTCTAACTGTAATTGCAAGGTGCTTTCGCTGTTGCGCATCGCTTTGCTTCTGGCAGGTGCGTCGCAGTGATTGGAACACTGACTGATGTACGAGATTTGTGACAGTTCGGGTTGGTTTGAGAGTTGGATGCTGCCCTCTTTTGTTCTGGACTGCGACCACCTGCGGGTGATTGTCTGCAATTCCGCAGCGCGTGAATTGCCGGCCATCGCTGATTCCGGTGCTTCTTTCGCCTCTTATTTCGAACCCGAAGACAGCAAGAGGATCACCGCATTTCTCCAATCTCTGGGTACTGCGGCTGAGATCCAAATCCTCACTGGCTGCAAGTTACGTTCGGCGTCTTCCGTCTTTGAACTCACCGCACAGCTGGTCAAGGGCGGCATTACAGTCAGCTTGCGGGATATGACCAGGGAGTACGAACTCGAAGAGCAGCTTCGCCAGGCTGAAAAGGTCCGTTCCGTCGGCATGCTTGCCAGTGGCATCGCCCACGATTTCAATAATCTGCTCACGATCATTTCTGGTTATGCGCAGCTGCTGCAGGTTTCGCCGGATCTGAATACGGAACGGGACCGGAGCGCGGTTGAGCAAGTCCTCAAGGCCAGCCAGCGCGCGGCGGATCTCACCGGCCAACTCCTCTCCTTCAGCCGCAAGCGCCCGCTGCAGCCCGTGGTCCTGAATGTTGCCAGGGTAGTGGAACAGACAATGTCCATGCTGCGGCGTCTGATTGGTGCCCACATTGACCTCCGCATCCTGCAGGATCCATTGGCAGGGAGTATCCGCGCTGATGTTGCGCACATCCAGCAGATCGTCATCAATTTGGTGGTCAACGCGCGGGATGCCATGCCGGATGGCGGCATTCTCATTATTGAAACCAGCAATGTGAAGCTGGGTGCCGATGCCGGGGCTCTCGGTTTGAATCCCGGACCCTATGTGGCAATCAGCATTACGGACACTGGTCCGGGCATGGACCCGGAAACGCGCCTGCGCGCCTTTGAACCTTTCTTCACCACGAAGACCGAGGGGCAGGGGACAGGGCTCGGGCTCTCGACGGTGGCCTCCATCGCAGCGCAATACCAGGGTGCCGTCGAGTTGGTGACGCAAGCGGGCCAGGGTGCCGCCTTCCGCGTGCTCTTTCCCCGGATCGATGAGGTTGCCGATGAGGAAGAGCCTTCCCCAGCGGCGGAAACACTGCCGGGCAACGAAACAATCCTGCTCGCTGAGGATGACGCAACGCTGCGAAGCATGATCAAAGCGGCCTTGGAGCGCCATGGTTACCACGTGCTGGCAGCAGGCTCCGCACGGGAGGCCCTGCAGGCCGCCGAACTCTGTGCCGTGCCAGTGGACCTGCTGTTGACTGACCTGGTCATGCCCGGCGGCAATGGCACGGAACTGGCCGAACAGCTGCGGGCTGGGCAGCCGTCGGTCAAGGTTCTTTTCATCTCAGGCTATGAAGGTGCGGACTGTTCGAGTGCGCCCTATTTGCAGAAACCCTTCTCTCCGCCCGAGCTTGCCGCCAAGGTTCGCGAGGTTCTGGATGCGAGACGAGCCGAGAGCCAGAACGCAACCGGTTGAGTCGCAACTGGTACAAAGGTAGTCATGCTGCGGGTCATTTTCCGGTCAGTGCTGGTGATTACTCTGGGTTTTCTCGCTGTGCTGCGGACCAGCGGTTCCGGCTTGCCCAAAGAGTATCAGCGCCCGTTTTCCTTTTGGTTCCTGTTTACTCTGCTGGTGGCACTGGTGTTTCTGGTGCGGGCTTCCATGAGCGCCGTGAAAGACCAGTCCAACCGCCGTTATCACATCCGCGATGCGATGCTGGCGGTCGTCTGGATTATCTTCTGGGTGCTGAATCTGGGCCACTAGAGAGCCGCACAGGCGCGAGGGTGCAAAGGCGTCCGTTGTGCGGTTTGTTTTTCTCTAGCGGGTGAGCGCGGCGCGTACGGCTTCCACCGTTCGGGCCACTTCTTCCGGCCCGGTGCGGAAGTTACTCACGCTGATTCGCATGGCTCTGGTGCCGCGCCAGGTAGTGCCTCCGAAATACGCTCCGCCCTGGGCTTGAATCTTCGCGATCACCGCATCGGTGTGGGCCGCATGATCGGACTCCGTGGCTCCAGCGACCGGAGAGAGGAAGCGAACCAGGCCCTGGTTAAAGCCGGTCATCGCGACCACCTCCACGCCGGGTAGTTTCCCCAGCCCTTCGACGATTCCCATCGCGGCATCGCAGCAACCTTCCACCAGCCGGGCCACTCCGTTCCTGCCCAGTTCGCGCAGTGCAGCGTAGGCGGCAAAGCCTCTGGCGCGGCGTGACCATTCTGGATTCCAATCCACCTGGTCACGCACGCCGCCGCCCATCGGCATATAAGAGGCCTGCACGGACATCGCGGCTCTGTGGGCTGCTGTGTCGCGCACTATGGCAAGGCCGGAGTCATAGGGCACATTCAGCCATTTATGGCCGTCCGTGGCCCAGGAATCTGCCAGGCCCATACCTCTGGTCAAATGCGCATACCGGGCGCTCGCCGCCGCCCACAGGCCAAACGCTCCATCCACGTGGACCCACGCCTTACTGTTCTTCGCGATGGGCACCAGGGCTTCGAAATCATCGAATGTTCCTGTGTTCACATCCGCGGCCTGCAAGACGACGATGGTGGGTTGCGTGGACGACTGCAATGCCGCCTCCAGAACATGCGGTGGGAGCTTGCCTTCCTGATCGGTGGGCAATAGCTGGAGTTGGCGTTTCCCCAAGCCGAGAAAACGGAGCGCCCTCGGGACGGAGGCATGCACTTGATCCCCCGTCAGAACGCGGATCACCGGCGCACCTTGCAGTCCATCTTCCGCGAGATCCCAGCCGTGCTGTTGCAGAACGGCATGCCGTGCGGCGGCCAGAGCGGTGAAATGTGCCATCTGGCAGCCGGTTACGAAGCCGACGCTGGCTGTTGGTGGCAGGGCGAAAAGATCCTTGAGCCATGCGCCCGCAACCTCTTCGACGACGGCTGCCGCTGGTCCGCAAGCGTAGATCCCGGCGTTTTGATCCCAGGTGGAAGTCATCCAATCTGCCGCGAGGGCGGAGGGCAGGGAACCGCCAATCACCCAGGCGAAGAAGCGTCCTCCGGCGGAATTGAGAATGCCCCCGCTGGTGTCACGGATCAGGTCGTCGAGAACATCTTCCGGGGCAGTGCCTTCGGCGGGCAGCACCTTGTTGAGCCGCTGGCGAAGTTCGTCCGCCGTCACGGTTGCTGCCACGTGGGTCTCTGGAAGGTGATCCAGATACCGCAGGGCGGACTCAAGCGCTTTCGTCAATACGGGATGGAACGCAGATGACATGGGGGTCCTTGTGCAAATAAAAAAGGCCGCCGGAAGTCCGGCGGCCTTTGGTGGAACGGTTGACTATCGAACTAGTCGCCGAAGCTGCCGACTTCTTCCTTCTTCTCTTCTGCTGCCGGAGCGGGCTTTGCGGGAGCAATGCCGCCCAGAGCGGAGACAGGGACGAAGCCTGCTTCGACTGGCTTTTCCTTCAGGATGACTTCGCGGTACAGCTTGGCCATGCGCGCATCTTCCGCAGCCTTCTTGAGCATCTCTTCGTTCCGCTTGCGGAGCTTCTCTTCGCGCGCGGTCTTGGCGATACCCAGGTCATCGAGATCGTGCTGGCGTTCTGCGTTCACCGCTTCCATGTCAAGCACGAGAGAGTGCTCCTTGGAAACCAGAGGCACAGGCTTGTTGCCGGCGAAGATTTCGTGACGGCCACGTTCCTCGTACCACTTCGTGAGGGTCGCGGTCATGTGCATCTTTTCCACGATGTTCCGCCAGCCCACACCGGTGTTGTAAGCGCAGAAGGAGATTTCGCCTTCCTGCGTGGCATAGGGGATGATGCACTGTTCGGTGCGGCGGAAGTCGTAGTTGAAGAGATCCTGGAACCACATACCTGCGATGAACAGGAAGTTCCAGCGATCCTGGCGGCGCTTCTGGATGTCTTCAAACGTGCGGTCCGGACCCACCTTGCCGTAGTTGCGGCCGGTGGCATTGAACGCCTTGTCGAACTTCTGGAGAAGATCGGTGAGCTTGAATTCGGAGGGCGCTTCGAAGGGCTTGTAGTTCCGGAGCAGGGCAAGCGCCATGCCGATCACGGAGGTCTTCTTACTGCGGGCACCATCGGTGATCTTGGCAACGTCCTTGGCAAGCTGTTCCGCATTCAAGAACGCGGTAACCGGGCGGAACTCCTTGGTTTCCTTGTCGATCATGACGGCCATGCCGGTGCCGCAGTTCGGGTGGCAGCCACAGCTCAGCTGGCCCCAGTCGGCGTTCGGTCCATGGATCAGATCGGCCCAGTCAGAGAAGGTGCTCATGAAGGAGATCGGGTACCAGTCGCGGGTGGGTTCACCCATGCCGACCTGGTTCTTCACGTCATGCGCCAGGTGGGACAGCGTGTAGCGCTGGGCCTTGCGGCGGTCATCCGTGATGGCTTCGTCGCGGCCGGTGAAGGAAACGGGCTGGAACGAGAGGAAGGAGATCTTCTTCGGGTTGTCGAGGGCGAAGCGGATCACTTGGCCAACCTGCTCATTGTTGATGCCGTTGATGATGGTGATGACCGGGACGATTTCCACACCGTTCGAGTGCAGATTTTCAATCGCGCGGAGCTTCACATCGAACAGATTGCCCACAGCGCGGTGGCTGTTGGCTTCGTTGCCGATGCCATCGAACTGCAGATAGGCGTAGCGGAGACCGGCATCCGCAGCGGCGCGGCAGAATTCCGGGCTCTTGGCGAACTCAATGCCATTGGTCGCGGCCTGCACACTGTTGTAGCCGACCTTGCGGGCGTAGCGGACAGCGTCGAGGAAGTAAGGAGACAGCGTGGGTTCGCCACCGGAGAACTGCACCGACATCTGGCGGCGCGGCTT
>CAIXXM010000151.1 GCA_903923395.1 uncultured Acidobacteriia bacterium | reverse complement strand
TCCCCACTGGACTTTCTTCCACGGCCACCAGGCGAAGGAGCAGGTCCCCCCCAGGCATTCCAAACGCAGGGGGCAAAAGGCTCTCTCCGCCGGTAGCGCGTTTGCAATCAGCTTACTGATCGCTGTCTAAAAGGTACAGGGGCTCTCTTGCGCTCACCACGACAATGTATATGTTCTCTGATGAAGCTGGTAGTTTTGTCCGTCTAACTTCCCCTGTGCCGCGCTTCCGTTCTGGAGTGTCGGCCTGGATTCCTGGGTGAGGTGTCTTGTGAATAGCCGGTTTCTTCTTTTTTTTCGGTTTTTGCTGCTTGCGAGCGTGATCAGCCCGGAGGCCTTGCCAGCGCAGGACCCGTCGCTTGTGGGGTGGTGGCGTTTTGATGAGACCGTGCAGGGGACCGCGGTGGCGGACTCCTCCGGCAAAGGGAACGCTGCCACGCTTTCGGGGACGTTTGTGAGGGCGGTTGGTCAGGTCGGGGGGGCTGTCCTGTTCGGCGGTGGTGCGGCGACGGGTAATGCCGCTTCCATTGGTTTTCCCACGGGGACGAGTGCCCGGACCGTTTCGGCTTGGGTGAGAATCGTGACGCCGATCAGTAACGGGGTGGATCGCACGGTTCTCGACTTCGGGAACAATGACACCACGTTTGCCAGCTTTCAGCTATTTGTTTCAAAGTCAGGAACGGTTGGGTTCGGAAACGCACAAACGACGGCTGCGTTAGGAACAACCCGCGTGGACGATGGAGCCTGGCATCATATTGCGGGCGTCCTGCCCGGCAACAATACGAATCCGAGCTTATACGTGGATGGGAATTTAGAGAACGCCACTCCCCCTTCGTTTTTTGCCGTTACGGGGAGCAGTGGCGCGTTCAAAATTGGCCAGGCACTACAGGGCGGCAATGCTTTCCAGGGAATCATTGATGAAGTTCGGCTCTATAACCGGGCTCTCGCAGCAAGTGAGGTGCAAACGATCTACACAGGCGACGGGGGACAGTCCCAGGCGGCGAAGCCGGTGATCCAAAGTTTAACGTTCGATTCGAATCCTGTCGCTGGTGGTTCGACTGTCGGGGCTACTGTTACTCTCTCGCTACCGGCGCCTGCTGGTGGTGCCATAGTAACTCTGGCGTCAACATCTACTGCAGTGACGGTTCCACAGAACGTGATTGTGGATGCAGGTTCCCTGTCCGCGCCATTCCTGATACTTGTTTCGTCAGTGAATTCCGCCCAGGCGGCAACGATCACTGCATCTTACGGGGGAACTTCCGCACAGGCGAGCCTCTCGATTACTCCAGCGGTACCCCTGCCTTCGATCAAGTCACTCTCCCTGTCAACGTTATCGGTTATTGGCGGGACACAGGTTACCGGGACCGTGACACTTACTTCCAATGCCCCAACTGGCGGTTCTCTCGTCACTCTTTCATCGAATTCCGGATCTGCAACCGTGCCTGCTTCGGTGCTCGTGGCTGCCGGGTCAACTTCCAATACCTTTACCTTCACAACAGGAACGGTCACGTCAAATCAGACGGCAGTAGTTACAGCATCCTATAACGGTTCCACCGGGCAGGCCACTCTTACCGTTTTGCCTCCAGGCGCGCCGCCATCAGTCACATCGTTGAGTGTCGCTCCCACTTCGATCACGAGCGGCGCAACAGCTGCCGGCACCGTAACACTGTCTTCACCCGCGCCCTCTGGCGGGTTATCGGTTGCACTGTCCGCATCGTCCAGCATTATTTCTTTCCCTGTCTCTCTCTCAATTCCCGCCGGTGCCACGACTGTCACATTTACGGTCACTGCAGGTGCTGTGAACACCGCTCAAACGGTCATTCTCACAGCTACATTGGGTGGCACCCAGGCGCAGGTAACACTCACTGTTCAACCTCTCGCGCTGAATTCCCAGGATACGTCGCTGGTCGCCTGGTGGACCTTTTACGAGACGACAGGTACAGCTGTATCGGACTCCTCCGGGAATAACAACGCAGGGGCGCTTGCCGGCACGTTCATCCGGAGCTCCGGACCAATAGGCGGAGCCATCAGTTTTGGGGGCAAGTCTTATGTTGGCGCGGTCAAGGCAGCGACAAATTTCCCGATCGCCAACGCGGCAAGAACTGTTTCAGCCTGGATCCAGCTTCCAGCGCAGGTTTCCGGCACCGCGCAGATTCTCGAGCACAACGGGTACAACCTTTATGTAAACAACGGAGTTCTGGAGTCGGATGGCAGCAGCGCCGGACCCAAAGGTACCGTGCGCGTAGATGATGGACTCTGGCATCACGTTGCAAGCGTTTATCAGGGCGGGGGTGGAAACTGCCTGTTATACGTAGACGGGAAGTTGGATAGCTCTGCTTCGCTTCCAAATCCCAACACGCCAACTTCCGTGAGTTGGCGAATTGGACAATCACTGAATGGATCATCGAGTTTTCCTGGAACTATAGCTGATGTGCGTGTGTATAACAGGGCGCTCGCTGCATCGGATTTACAGTTGCTCGCCAGTGTACAGGGTATACAGAACCTGACCTTTAAACCGGTCTCGGTGAAGAGCGGATCGACGGTTACCGGCACAGTGACACTTTTCGGCACTGCGAGTTCCGGTGGTGCTGTAGTCTCGCTTGCTTCCACTTCGAGTTCGATTAAGCTGCCCGCCAACGTGACGGTGCCCGCGGGTTCTTCAACGGCGACATTTACAGTTACAGCTCTCACCGTAAATTTCGCCGTCATTGCTGCGGTGACTGCCAGTTATGGGCAGACCACGTCGCAGGCAACGATAACCGTCGCGCCAGCCGGCACCGACCCGACCCTCTCTGGCTGGTGGCGTTTTGGAGAGGCAACAGGGGCAGTCGTTGCTGATTCTTCAGGAAACGGTAACAACGGGACATTGAATGGAAACTTTTCACGCGTAACGGGGCAGGTTTCGGCGAACGCTATTTTGTTTGGAGGAACGGCGTTTGTCAGCAACCAGAAGAGTGCAGTTGGCTTTCCGGCGGGTTCGGGCCCGCGAACCATCACTGCCTGGATCAAGCTTCCAAACCCATTCACCGGGAATGGAATCATTTTTGATGAGTCGCACGTCCACTGGATGCAAGTATCGGGTGGTGTGCTACAGGATTACCTTACGGGCATCACCCGCCTGGATGATGGAAACTGGCATCACATAGCCAGCGTTTACGGGGGCTCTCCTGGCTTTTCTCAGGCTCTGTACGTGGACGGCCAGTTGGATCAAGCCGGTAACGCGACGGCTTTGGGAACTTCCAACTTGAACTGGAGAATAGGACAGGGTGTTGATGGCTCATCGACCTTTCCCGGCGCGATTGACGATGTGCGCTATTACAGCCGGGTACTGTCGGCAGCTGAGATTCAAGAAATTGTCACTGAAGACGGAGGAAATCTTCGGGATGTTCCCGTTGGTGTTTCGCAATCGGTAAATATCAAGCAGTGCGGACCAAAGCCCGCAATTACACCGATTCAGTACGGTGATCTGGTCTCGTGCAGTATTGGCGCTGCTGGAGAGATCCGTGAGTTCAGTTTTCAGGCGAATGAAGGTGACCGCATATGGCTGAATCTGCAGCGCACGGGAGGGAGTGCAAGTCAGTGTTATCAGATTACTGACCCGGACGGCGTAGCGGAGCCAGCTAGTTGTCTTGGCTATGACTTCTATCAGGGTTACGTTCCTGATCTGGCAGGCGGAGAGATGCTTACGAAGACAGGTTCCTATATTATTCAAGTAAGCGGCGGGGGAAATTCCACGTTTCCTTTCGCTCTTGGATTAAAGCGGGAAATTCCTTTACCACGGGAGATACCACAGCTGACCTTCGGCGTTTCCGAATCTGCCTTTCTCCTCACAGCCTGGGATTGGCATTACTATGCAGTTTCGGGCAAGAGCGGTGACCGGCTCTCTGTAAGCGTTAACCGTTCCGGACCCGGAGTTAGCCATTGCTTAACCATCTATTCCCCGAATGGTCAAACGGCTTACTCCAGGTGTGAGCCCTATGATTTCTACAATGGATATGTTCCCACTCTTTCAACGACACTTACGTTGGATCAAACAGGGGAATATGTTTTTCGGGTGTTCGATGCGGATAACCTGAATACTTTCGCTTACACAATTGCCGTTAACTGTGTTGGAACCTGCTCGAATACAAAGCTCCCTCCGGAACCACAACAATGCACCTATTCTCTGAGTCCGCTATCCCAACTCTTGCCCGCCGCCGCGCGCGGCTATACTCTTGGGATCACAGCGCCGCAGGGCTGCCCGTGGACCGTAGTCAGTGACTCTGGTTTCCTGACTATTTCAACTCCTCCGAACGGCGGCGGTCCAGATACGATCGGATATTACGTACCCCAAAATACCGGAGCCGCGGCACTCACTGCGCATGTCACGGCAGGGGGCCAAACCGCGACAATTACGCAACTGGGGACAGCACCACTTCTGCAGGTGACGCCCAACCCCCTGGTGTTTGACCTCCAGGCGGGGAGCCAGATCAGCAGCATTCCCCTGAATCTGTTTACTAATCTTCAATCTTTGCCCTACAAGGCTTCGGTTACCATGACCAGTGCCGCCGGTCTGAACTGGCTGTCGGTGAGTTCCACTTCGGGGACTGCACCCAGTACGATTGCCGCGACGGTAAACCCGACCGTTTTGCCTCCGGGGACTTTCAAGGGAAGTGTAACAATCTCGGCACCAACGGCAAATCCAGATACGATTACGATCCCGGTTTCTGTAACGGTTCATGCCGCCGCTGCCTCTGTCCTCAGTGTCTCGTCCACGCCGATTGTGTTTAATCTCGCCGTGGGCGGGGTTAGTTCGGTGGTTCAGCTCGATGTATCAAATGCGGGCGCAGGATTTCTTTCCTACACCGCAGCAGTCGATCCCGCCGTGCCGGCCACCTGGCTCAGCGTCAGTCCCAGCGCGGGTAGTGTAAGCGCGGGAACTCCCGCTTCGCTGCTAATCACCGCAAGTCCGGGTGCACTTGCTTCCGGCACTTACAGTTCGGCGATTATTGTTTCAGGCAACAGCCAGTCCATTCGCGTGCCAGTAACTATGACCGTGGCCGCAGCCGGTGCGGAGATACTGATCTCGCAGGTGGGCCTCAGTTTTGTTGGTGTCTCCGGAGGCGGGAATCCCTCTTCCCAAACCCTGGGCATCTTGAATTCCGGGGTCGGAACCTTGCACTGGACTGCGGCCGCTTCGACGAAGTCAGGAGGCAACTGGCTCTCGCTGGATTCAACCTCAGGTACCATCAACCGACCCTACCTGGACGTCTCGCCCGTAACAGTTTCGGTGAACACCTCCGCTCTGGCCCCGGGCGACTACTACGGCAAGATCATCATTTCTGGTGACGCTATCAACTCCGGCCAATTGATCACCGTAGTGCTGTCGGTACTTCCTGCCGGTTCGAATCCGGGGCCTGAGGTCCGTCCGAGTGGCCTGATATTTGTGGGTTCCCCCGGGGCATCTCCAGCGGCCCAGCCGGTCGCTATTACCAATCTGGACTCCCAGACCGTGGACTTCACGTCAACCGCTCTCACCTACGATGGGACGTCCTGGCTGAGTCAAGCCCCGGCCAAAGTCTCGGTGGTGCCCAACACTCCCGGCACGTTGACGGTGCGGTCGGATAATTCAAAACTGGCAACTGGAATTGTCCGCGGTGTTGTCACCCTTTTGTTCCAGGACGGAACGTCGACGAACGTGAATGTCTTGAATGTCGTCGCCCCGCCCGGGTCTACTCCTGATATTGATGGACAACGCATTCACCCACTTGCGTCAGGCTGTTCAAGTCCCACTCTCTATGTTCAGTTCCTTTCTTTTAAGACTGGTTTCCAAGCTGCACTTGGCAAGCCCTCCACTGTCAGCGTGAAAGTTGTGGACAGTTGTGGGAATCCCTTGGTGTCGGGCAGCGCTGGCACGCCTGTGGCGGCATCATTCTCAAACGGGGACCCCAAGATTGCACTGGTAAGTGAAGGGGGAGGTCAGTGGTCTGGCACATGGACACCCACACAGCTCCCATCTGCTGGAACCTCTGTGACTGTCACGGTGAATGCGGCCTACTTGAATTTGGGCTCCCAGAATACGCTGCAGACTGGAACCGGGCAGGTGACCGGTACTCTGATCTCCGGAAACACGCCGACGTCGAAGTCAGTGGCCAATCTGGCCACGCTCACCCCATCCGGGCTGGTGGGGGCCGGTTCCCTGATCACGATATCAGGGTCTAACTTCGCAAATCAGGATGGGGCTGCCGCGACACCGCCCTTTCCGACGACCATAGGCGCAACCCAGGTGCAACTTGGTGGCACGCCATTGCCTCTTCTTTACTCGAGTAGCGGTGCGATCAACGCGCTCGTTCCATACGACATTTCCCCGAACACTCAACAGCAATTAGTCGTGAGTAACGGAGGCGCTTTGTCAGTGCCGGTGCTGTTCACCGTTGCGCCCAGCCAGCCTGGGATCTTTAGCCAGGACCTCTCGGGGACTGGCCAGGGGATGATTATCGATTCCGGCACCTTGCGTTACGCCGAGCCCGACACTGCAACGCACAAAGGTTCCACTGTTGTGATTTATTGCACAGGGCTTGGGCCGGTATCACCAAGTGTGCAGCCAGGGGACCCGGCACCTTATCCTTCTCCCTCCACAGTCAATCCTGTTTCTGTCAGCATCGGCGGCCAAGATGCACAAGTCCAGTTCGCCGGTCTTACCCCCGGGTCCGCTGGCGTCTACCAAGTGTATGCAACTGTCCCTGGCGGGGTATCTGTTGGCAGTGCGGTCCCGGTGACGATTTCGGTCGCGGGGCAAACCAGCAACACGGTCACGATGGCAATTCAATGAGGGGAACCATGAATCGCAACATAGTTGCAATCAAATTGTTAGTGACTGGCATTGCTCTTGGTTTGGCACTCCCTGCCTGCGACGCACAGACGCTGGTCGTGCCGCAGATTGCGGATGGGGGAGGCTGGAGGACTACGGTGGTGATTGTTAATACCGCTTCTTCGCCGGCCTCGGCCACCCTCTCGTTCTTTATGGAAACCTCGGGTGGCGCCTCGCAGCCGTGGAATGTGCGATTGCAAGAGAATGTGGATAATTCCAAGCTTTCCTTGCAAGGGGGCCAGGCTGTTTTCCTCCATACCACGGGGGTAGATTCCAGCACATCCCAGGGTTGGGCACAACTCCAATCATCGTCTGTTTCGCTGGTTGCCTACGCCGTCTTTACCTTCTCTTCGGGTGGAGTGGAACAGAGCGGCACCGCACCGGCAGTCCCCGCGACGACCCGTATCTTGATGCCCTTCGATAATACAGGAGATCTTGTTACCGACATTGCAATCTGCAACCCGACTGGTGCCAGCGAGTCCATTTCAGCCTCCATTCAAAACGCTGATGGCACAACCTACGCGGTGTCGATACCGGATCTTCCTGCACAGGGGCATACCGCGTTTGTTTTTCCGAACCAGTTTCCCCGAACTGCAGGTAAGTCGGGGCTAATAGAGCTGTATGTTTCGCAGGGGGGCCTTGCAGTAATCGGTCTTCTGGCCAATACTACAGGAGGGCTGACCAGCGCACCCGCTTATGGCGCGACCGGATCGCCGATCATCCTTCCCCCGGCGGCAGCACAACTGCAAAGCGTGACGCTCTCTGCTGCATCAGCTTCAGGCCTCATGACTCTTCAAGGCAAAGTCCTGTTAACGGCGGCCGCTCCTGCCGGCGGTGCCTCGGTTACGTTGTCTTCAAGTTCTTCCGCAGTCAGCGTCCCAGCGACAGTGAATGTGGCTGCTGGAGCCACATCAGCGACATTCAGCATGGTGGCCGCGGCTGTGAGTTCCGCGCAAACCGTAACCATCACTGCAAGCTACCAGGGAAGTTCTGCGTCAGCACCACTCTCCCTGCTTCCCTCAACGGTGACGCCATCGAATTCCTGGTTCACCTCACTTACATGCTCAGTCCTGTTTCAGCCCGTAGGTTATTCTTCGGGAAACGGAAGTATCATCGTCACACCTGATACAGGCACCACCACCTTTAGTGCTTTAGCCTTTGCTGTCGGTTCGCCGACGCAGATCAACCTGGCGTTTTCAAATGGAAAATCGTCCAACAGTGGCAACACCCTATCCTTCAATACTCTCTCTGCTCCAGGCGCTTTTGAGGCTGGAAATACGACCTTGTCTGTTTCCAGCAGTTCGCTGAGTTTTACGTGGACTCAAACTTCCGCCACTCCCACGTATAAGACTGGATCGATCTCCGGGACCTTCAGTTTGACTGGGTTACCGTCCAGCGGGAGTGCGGTAACTGCGGCCGGTTCAGTTGCGGGAACTTGCTTTGCGGCGACACAGTAATTATACCGGCGACTATCGACACTACCGGTATGGTCCAGTGAAACTTTCCGTCCAACTCTCTCTAGGAGCACATATGCGGGTTTTATATTGTGTCTTGGCACTTTCTCTGGCGGGAAAGCAGTTATTAGCACAGAATTCTGCGGGCGTTCCGCCCGTCACAGGAGAAAAGCGTCTCGCGCTGGTGATTGGGAACAATAAAAATCCCGTTATGCCGCTCGCCAATGCTGTGAATGACGCGCGGGGGATGGAGGCTGCTTTGTCGGCGATCGGGTTTCAGGTAACGCTTTTGACCGACGGGACTCAGCGGCAGATGGACGAAGCGATTCACAAGTTCGCAGCTGCTATTCCGTCTGACTCTGTGGTCCTGTTCTATTTTGCCGGGCACGGCGAGGAAGTGCGGAATAACAACTATCTGATCCCCATCGATCTGGATGCCCGAAATGAGCAGGATGTGATGTACGGCGCGATCAAGGTAGCTTACATTGTCGACATCCTGGAAAGTTCCAAGGCAAGGGTTAAGCTTCTGGTGCTTGACGCCTGTAGAAACAATCCCTACCGGTTCTTACCTTCCGCAGGTGGACTGGCGAAGGAAGCCTTTTCGGGGGAAGGTACTTTTGTGGCCTTTGCGACCGCTCCTGGGAGTGTCGCGGCGGATCAGGTCCCGGGCATGCCTAAGTCTACGAACAGCGTGTTTACTTCTGTGTTCATAACTCAATTACAAGAGAGTCCTCCAGGGATTACTCTGGATGGCTTGTTTAATAACGTTCGCAAAGAGGTGGTGAGGCTGACCGGCACTCAAAGCATAAAACAGGTGCCATATACCAGTTCCGGGCTGATAGGTGACTGGTATCCGAAGGGTGTTCCGGGACCGGAATCGATCTCTCAGAACCTCCGGGAAATCTCGCAACGGTCCCTCGAGAAGGCGCAGGCCCAGATGGCCCGTTCCAATTTCGATACTGCGCTTCCGCTTTTAAGGGATTCCCTCCAGATTAATCAATGGAATCCCGATGCACGCATTTACAGGAGTCTCGTTCACGCACTGCAGGGTAAGCGCGAGGATCTGTTGGTCGATGCCTCTGACGCTGTGCAAGTAGCTCCACAAACTTACCTGTCCTACCTGACAAGGGCTCTTGCGTATCGCAATTCAGGCAGATGCGACAAGGCGATAGACGACTTGAACAGAGCAGCGATAATGGCACCATCAGAATCAGCGATCTACCGGCTTCGATCTGCCTGTTATGCCGAGCTTGCGAATTATGAGCAAGCTGAAGAGGATGCACTGAAGGCGCAATTGCTTGCTGCGGGGAAACAATGATCACAATCATCACCCTCGCCCTGTTGGTCGCACTGCAGTCTCCTTCTGCCGACTCTGGTATGTCAAGTCTGGAAAAGCGCCGTCTGGATGCGTTATTTGAGTTGGCGGAGGCAAAATGGTATCGCGCGCAGATAGAAAACTCTCTCAGCCGCCTACTGCGTCCCGACTTCGACGCAGCCAAAGATCAAACGCTGAAACGTTTGAATGGTCAACTCACTGCCTCCGAGGCTGCCCTGTCCGAAATTCGCGCCAATGCGGACTCAAGTGGGCTTAACCTCAGATTGGCGGAGGCTCGTCAGAAGCATCTTGCGCAGAAGGTCTCGTTGGCATCCAAGGATTTGCGAACGTATTTCGAGCAGGAACTTGCTGATGCCAATCAACTGGAGATAGAGATTAAGCAGAGGCTGAAGGTCATACAAAATGAACTGGATAGCCCGGTCTCACTACCGCCAGTTGTGGTGGTCCGGCAGCCAGATATCCAGCCAATATTGACAAATATCTTTGTTTCACCGCCCCCGGCAGCCCCTAACACAAGACCGAATCCAACGGCCAGCACTCTACCGACCAGTGGGAATTCGCTGGAAAGTCTGACGGGACGGGATGTAGTCAGTGGTCCCAAAGATGAGTTGTTATACCGTTTGATTAAGCCAGGGAAGTTCCAAATGGGCTGCTTGGAAGGTGACAGGTGCGATGCCGACGAAACGGCTCATTCAGTCGTACTGACGAAGGCATTCTGGATTGGGAAGATTGAGGTTCCGGCGGGTACCTATGCGAAATTTGCCGAGGAAACCGGACGCCCAATGCCCAAGCCGCCGCTGGACAACGGCTCATGGAACAACGTTGCGGGGCCGATCAACCGGGTGACTTATCAAGATGCGGCAGATTATTGTAAGTGGGCGCAAGGCAGACTTCCGAGTGAAGCGGAATGGGAGTACGCGGCCCGAGGCGGCTCGTCCACGGTCTACTCCTGGGGCAACGCGCCCGATCCAGACAGGGCGAGATACAGCGGAAATGATAAAGCAAAAGAACTGAGGCATCGCTTTAAGAACAGCGGACCGGTTGCAGGGGGCTCTTTTCCAGTCAATTCGTGGGGTCTTGCGGACATGATTGGAAATGTTTCCGAGTGGGTTGCGGACTATTATAGTTCTTATCCCAGCGAGACAGTAACTGATCCCAAAGGTCCATCCGATGGTAAGTTTCGCATTGCCCGCGGCGGGTCATTTGCATCCGACCCGAAACAACTTAGGCTTGCCAAACGCGAGAAGCTGGGCCCGCTGGACTCAGCGAACCGAATTGGATTTCGTTGTGTGTTGGACTCCCCGCTTGCAGTACCAGCATCCAAATAGTTCCATTGGTACTGATGTGGGTGTGCGTATGGGGATTAAAAAGTATTCATAAGTGCACGTCGGTTTAGTCGCTGCCTGCGTATGGCTGCTACTATCACTTGCGAAGTGTCTTCCGACGTCAGCAGTCCGAAACCAGAACACCTGACAGACTATCTGTGGGCGCAGCGAATAGCCTCCGGCGAGAAGAGCGCCCGTATCTCGTTTTCACAGATGTACGGAGAGCGGATGTTACAGACGGTTTACATCTGGTGTAAGCCCTTCTGTGGGTCCGAATGCCGGCTTCGGCGTATAGGAATCAGTCGCCTGTTTGATAACTTCGCGACCCAGAATTGTGACCAGATTCTGGATGCCTATGAGTTTCTACTCGGCCAACTGGTGAATAATGTGGTCGGCCGCTACCGCGGAGGGTGTTCCCTAAATTCGTTCCTGCACCATATATTACATCCAGACGGGTCCCTGTTTAATAACTATCGGATCAGTTATATACAAGCACGCAAAGGTAAAGTCGTCTTGCCTGTTTGGTCCGGGAAGCTTTCTGTCAGTGATCAGAAGCTATTAAAGGAGATGCTCGAAGGCCGGGATTCGGTTAGTCTTCAGGCGAAATTCCAACTTTTGCCGGAAGAGTTCGAAGCTGCCGTTGTACGCCTACGGGAAACAGCCAAAGAGGCCGGGTGGAGTAAATATTGGAGGTACTTTTCTTCCATTTACGGCAGGGAAACGCCATTGCCAACTCCTCGGGATAGCGCTTCCGATGAGGAATCTCCAGCGTCGGACATCGCAGATCCAGCAGCATTCATTGAGGATGCCGTTATCAGTGCAGGTGATTTAGAACGGGCGCTTTGCAGCCTACCCACTGAAAAACGTGCAGTGATTCGCTTGCTCTACTACGAGGGATACACCACATCCGAGGTTGCAGTTGCCCTTGGTAAATCTACTTTGGAAATCCGGAGCATCGAAGCCGTCGTGTTGCGGGAACTGCGCAGGCATTTCAAAAATAGTTAGAGATTCTACTATGTCAGGCAATTCCTTCCGTCCAACTCAGTAGTGTAGGGTAGAAGTTGGACACCCAAGGGAGTGCCAGCGGGTCGTGTGCCGTTTCTTTTTGCGTCCCGGGGAATGAAATTCGTTGGTGTCGTTGGCGAAAAGTCTTTGGAATACTCTAACTTAAATGCCCCTCGGCAAGGAGTCTGCCCAAGTGGGAACTGGTAATTCGTTCCGGCATGAATGCCTGGGAGATGCGGAGTTGTTAGAACTCCTCGCAGAGAGTGGCGCGTTGAGCGGGAGTGATGGTTCCCATGTTGCGGACTGCCCCTCGTGCTCGCAGCGGCTGCGGGAGTTGATACGTTTGCGGGAGATCGCCGCCGCCGCGCTGGCAGGTCTCGTTCCGGCAAAGCTTGATGGTTGCCCGGAGTGGCAGGTGCTCGCTGCATATTCGGAATCGTCTGCTCCGGCCGATGATGCTCTGTCGCGCCACGTACAGTCATGCGAGACATGCATGTTGCAGGTCGCGAGACTCCGTATCGAGTCCTACCGGGCGAGCCGGGAACTTCCGGTTTTACAAGAACCGGTGCCTGTCGTCCTGGCGGGTTCACGCTTGAGACCGTACGTCTTTTCGCCGTTTCGCGTCTGGATGCCCGTTGTTGGAACGTTGGCGGCACTGCTTGTTCTAGTTGTTTGGCTGAACCGCGATCCTGAAGCTCCGGTTGTGTCGGCACGTAAGCCAGTAACTGTGAAAGCCCCGGCCGCGCCAATTTCCCCGTCGATTCCTTCGCGATCGATTCCAGACACCGCGAGTGCCCGGAATCCGGTTATGCGGGGGCCTTTCATGGCTCCACCTCCAGCCACTGACGAGGCACCTCTGCTTTATCGCAGCATTCCTGGTTCATCCATCGCCTCGATTCTTTTTGGTTATTTATCGAATGGCTCTCAGCCAAGAATTGTCGCGCTGCCCTCCAGCGAGAAACTTACCCTTCATAACGGTGACCGGTTCTTTCTTCGACTGGCAGCGAAGTCGCGGGCGTGGGTCTACATTTTCCAGGATGATCCCAAGGGGACAACAGAAGTGCTCTTTCCCAACCAGGAGTTTTCGCTGGTATCCAACCCCGTAACGGGGACAACCTTTAATAAGGTTCCTGCTGAGGGTTACTTGGGGTTGGATGAAACACTGGGCACTGAGACAATCTATGTTTTCTACAGCGATGCACCCATCGAGCGCTGTGAGCGACTGCTGCGTCTCGCTCCTGACAGTACAGTAAGCCCGGAAGTTCGTCAAATTCTCCATGGGCTGGTACAGGCCTCGGACGGTGCTGACGCCTCGGTACCCCACTTTTCCGCTATCCGCTATTCGTTCTCCCACGAGCGATAGAGACGAATTCTCCGCAGCGCACGAATTGCTCCAGAAGTTATCGCTTTGCCCAGTAACGGTCGCGTGCCTGCACCACCAGTCCAGGGCGCTTGGTTAGTAATTGCAGTTTCCGGAACTCCGAGATTTGCACTGGGACGTCGGAAACGTAGCCCAGACTGTACTGACTTCGCAACTCTTCTTCCAGCGTCTGGAACGCCTCGTCCACAGGATGTTTCTTTGTGATCTCAAAGAAGCCGCCGCCGGTTTCTTTGGCCAGGCGCGACATCGTACCGCGGCCATCCCGTGTGTAATAGCCGGAATCGGAGAATAGTATGCTGTAGATCAGCGTATCGCTTTTCTGTGCCGCTTCAATCGCAGTGGCGAGCGGTGTTTCGCTGCCTGTATCCACGCCATCGGAGAGGACAATCAGTGCCTTGCGTCCCGTCTGCTTCGACATGATATCGAGCGAAGCCTTCTCCACGGCATCGTACAGCAGCGTGCCTCCTCCGTATTGGTGGCTAAGTTCCGCGCGCGATGGCGTATCTACAAAGGGCAGAATGTCACTTAGTTTGCGGCGCGAAGAAGTGAGATCCTGCTTCAACATGACATTCATGTCGAACTGCATGAGAAACACACGGTCTCTATCTTCCCGCAGGATTTGATCAATCAGCCGCATGCTGGCACCGCGTTCCGCACCCAGCACCTTTTCCTGGCTCATGCTGGTATCGACCAGCAGTCCCAGCGTGAGGGGAAGATCCGTCTCGCGGGAGAAATACTGTATCTTCTGTTCGCGCTTATTTTCCAGGACCGTGAAGTCTTCTTTGGTCAGATCCTTGATCAGCCGTCCATTCTTATCGCGCACACTGGCAATGACGCTGACCACCTTCACGTCGGAACGGAAGTCTGCGTCCTGCGCTGCACAGAGTGCGCCGGAGAGAAGGGGAAGAAACTGGCGGCGGGTCAAAGTCATAGCGGAGGTTTGGGCAGCTTCAAGGTCATCCAGCTTCCCGCACCGGAAACCTTCATCTCACGCCGGTACAGTTTGAAGTTATCCACCACATACAGAAAATTCATGTCTTTCCCGCCAAAGGTCAGATAACTCATCCTGTTGCGATCCGGGGAATTCAGAATTGCAGCGACACGGCCATTCGCCTCACAAACCTGTATCCCTGCCAGCGTGGCAAAGTAAACCTGCCCGATGTTATCGACCGCCGTCGCGCTGACGCCGCTCTTATCCCCGGCTTCGGGAAGTTCCAGGCGGTAAAAAGGCTCTCCATTCACAAGCTTGCCATCTTTCGCAATTTGGAACGACCAGCTGAAACGGCCCTGCACGTCGGTAACTACTGCCATCGCCTGGTCCGGCGATAAGGTAATCCCGAAAGGCGTTCCGAACTCATCCGCCCTGGAGAGGTTCTGTACCTTGCCGCCTGGTTCCACTGACTGGATCAGTTTGGCTGCGGCGTCGGTTGTGTAAATGCGCCCGTTCTGTGCAATCGCCATGCCCGTGACGTGGATACCGGAGGCAACAGGCTTCTCGTTGCCGGCGGAATCAAGAGCAATAATTTTGTTCTGGTCGGTAGCGACATAGATCCGTCCATCCGGTCCTGTGGCCATCGAGTTTGCACGGATGTTGTTCTTGAAAACAGTGGTGTTACCCACGCCGTCGGTCTTCTTGATTTGCGATGCCTTGAAATCAAAAAAGTAGATGTTTCCCTGCGAATCCGGGGCGGGTGCGGCAGCATTGTCCGCAACGAGTTCCCATTGCTTTGCCGCGGAAACCATGGAGTACACTTTGCCGCGCGGGTCATAGCCCGGAGCCTTCATATGTGCCGGTTCTTTGACCGTGATGGGCGCGGGGTAGCCTCTCCAGAGCCAGCGCAATGCATCGGGCATGATTGCCGCAGTTTGTTTGCCGTCATGCCCGCCGTTGCCCAGTTCGAACTTCACGTCATAACCCGAGTAAGAAAGTGCCTCAAACATCACCTGGTTATTTAC
>CAIXXM010000150.1 GCA_903923395.1 uncultured Acidobacteriia bacterium | reverse complement strand
CCTCAAATCAAAAAAATTTACATTCCGGCTGCTGGCTCAGGCGGTCAGCGAGAACCCGGAGTCCGTGCAGAAGATCATCGGGGATGTGTTGGGGTTGAAGAAGGAAGCTCAGGATGATCTGGCCGAACTGCTGCGTAAGACACCCCTTTCATCCATCATCAGCTCGGCCAAGACCGTGGCCAACCGGCTTGATTTTTTGGTTGGGCTGGAGGACCTGCTGTTTGGGGCGAAGAACAAAAAACGGCTGTTGGAACGCGACCAGTTGCACAAGATTTTGGAAAGTGAAGCATGGCTGTTCGACGAGGAGTTTACGCTCGCAGGCAGTGAGGAGCGGTTGGAGGAAGTGCTCCAGAAGCATCTGGACAAGCTGGGCAAGCGTGAGGAAGACCCCGAACCGGTGAAGCTCTCGGACGGCAAAACCGGCCGGATTGACCTGATGCTGCACAAGGTGATCAATCCGCGCGCCGGGGAGTACGACTATCTGATCGTCGAATTGAAACGCCCGACCAAGAAGATTGACGATGAGGTCATAACCCAGATCAAGAAGTACGCCCGTGCGGTGGCGACCGACGAGCGGTTTAGGGATGTTCCGGCACGCTGGAAGTTTGTCGCCATATCAAATGAGTTGGATGAATTTGCCGTGGGCGAGGCGAATCAACGCGGCCTGCCACGCGGACGGGTTTCTGACGATGCCAATGCGAACATCACCGTCTGGGTGAAAACGTGGTCCGAGGTGATCCATGATGCAAAGACGCGTCTGCATTTTGTAAACAAACAACTCGCTTATCAGGCCGACAGTGACAGCGCCAAGGCGTACCTGAAAAAGACCCACGCAAAATTCATCCCCACAACTGACGGGGCCGGCGAGGAAGACAAGGCGGCCGGCCCAGAAGAGCCTGAAAAACCGACTGAACCCTCGCCTGCAAGTCGTGTTCCATAATGGAACCACACTCCTCGCGCAGAGCCTGAAGCCAGAGTGACGCAGGCGGTGGCCGTAGCGACAGGGCTTGATTTCAGGAAAAGTCCATGTTTTACTATTTTAGTGAAATGAACGAAAAACCTGAAAACAAGACTATCTCTACCGTAGAACAATTGCTGGGTTTGTTCGTCGAAAGCTTTCAAATCCAGAGCATTGCCACCCTTTCGGCTCGTGCCGTCACCCTTGGCGATGATCGTGCGGAGCTGCGCATTGAGGTGGGGAATGAGAAGTGTTTTTTTGAGGTAATCCCCGGTTTGACTCCCTCACGTAAGCTCTTGCAAGCCCCGGCGGCGGGGTTGGGCAAGAAGCCCGGCCTGCTGCTATTCCCGCACCTGCCGGAAGCGCTGGCGGCGGACCTGCGGGCGGCAGGCATCAACCACGCCGACCTGAATGGCCGGCTGTTCTTCCGCACCCCATGGTTCCTCATGGACCGTCAGCCGGCGGGCGGCAGCTACCGAAATCCGAAGACGGAGTTGAACCCCTTCACCCTGAAATCGTCCCGGGCAGTGCGGCTGCTGCTGTCACACCGGGCGCAGGAATGGACGCAGGCGGAGCTGGAGGCGCGTACCGGCGTCTCGCGGACGCTGGTGTCGGTGACACTGGCCGACCTTATCGAACGCGAGCTGGTGGTGCAAACGCGGCCCGGCAACCGGCACGTGGCGGCGCTGTACCGGGTGAACAACTTTGACCGGCTGCTGGATGCGTGGCGGGCGGAGGATGACTGGGCCAAGCGGACGACCATCCGGCAGTATTCGGTGCTGGCGGGCAGTCTGGCGGAGGTGGCGGAGACGGCACACGCCGCACTGGGCGGCGACAACGTGTTCTTCACCCAGTGGTTCGCCGCGCACCTACGGCATCCGTATACAACGCCACCGCTGGTGTCAGCCTACCTGAAGAAACCGTTGCCGAATGAAGTCACTTGGGCGCGGAAGGTGGATAACGGCGGCAACCTCTGGCTGATCACGCCCAAGGATGAAGGGGTGTTACAGGCAGCCCAGTCAGTGAACGGCTACCAACTGGTGTCGGATGTCCAGATTTACCTCGATCTGCTCCCAGTCGGTCAGCGAGGGCCGGATCAGGCGCAGGCGCTGCGGGCATGGGAAGGGTTTGCCCAATGAAGCACGATACATTCGACAAATATCCGGCGGACAGTCTGGAACTGCCCACGCAGGCGCTCCTGACCACGTGGGACTGCCTGCCGGACTACCGGGACGATTTGGTGCTGGTTGGCGGGCTGGCGGT
>CAIXXM010000149.1 GCA_903923395.1 uncultured Acidobacteriia bacterium | reverse complement strand
AGGACTCCCACCATCTTCCGTTGTGCCAGCGAAGGAGGCAACGAAGGCGGCGCGGGCAATTTCACGTTTGGATCGCTAAATACAGTCGGCTTGCCGCTGCTTTGTGGTGGTGGCGTCGGGGCAGGGGGACGGTGAAATACTCTGGGCGGCAAGGGCCCGCGATCATCTCCCTTCGTTTCAGAACGGGATGGCAAACCACCGGGCAGAGGCGGTGGACCAGGGTTGATGGAAGGGTCCGCGAGCGTCCTTGGCCTGTTCGGCGGCTGTATTCCTCCCTGCACCCGCCCGGGCTGGGCACTTCCCTCCATTTGGCAAATCGAACATTCACCCACGCCCGGCGGCAGGACGTGGCGATTTGCCGGACACATACGCTGTGGTGCAAACGCAGCACCGCAGCGCACACAAATAGTTTCGTTATCTGGATTCGACATGCTGCACTTTGCGCAATTTTTCATAACTTACTCCTTCGAGCCTGAATCGCTGGTTACTGGTGTTGGCAATTTATGTTCCAGCAAAGCCAGCCGGTCTTGTGAAGCCTTTAAATCCAATTCGGCCTGCGCGATGATCTTTTCTTCGCGGTCAAGCAAGCTCGCCGGTGCAACTGGATTTGTGGAAATCGCCTTCCCCTTGGCCTTCGTGGTCTGCGGTGCGGTCTTACCCATGCCAGATACTGAAGTTGCCAGTACGACATGAGATCCGGAACTGCGGCCGGTGCGCGCGATTCGATCTAACTCAGCTTTGGTACCCTCAAGGTCGGCTTTCAGCGTGGAATAGTTGCGCCGTTTCATTGTCGCCTTCAAGGCGGCTAGTTTTTGTAAGTCACCTTCCGCCGACTGTGAGCTTTTGCGTGCGGCCTCTTCCAGCTTGTCTGCACGCTTCTTCAATTGGTTAATCCGCATCTGCAGCGGGTCTGCTGTTTTCCCCTGAAGAACGGAGTCCAGCCAACCACTGCGCAGGGCCAGGATGCCTGTTCCCATCAGCCCGATGGGCAGCAGGAAGAACAGAGCGGCCGCTAATCTTTTTTGGAAGGGCTTCTGCGGAGCCCTCGGTGGAAAGCCCGCAGGCGAAGGTGCATGAACAAGTTTTGCGGTCTCCGGCTTCGTGATGTACGACCGCACCGGTTGTTCCTCGACTGGCTGCGGGTTATCGCCAATCCGGATGAATTGAATGGTGATGTTATCGTTGCTGCCGTGCCCAAGTGCGGTCTGCAGCAACTCTTTCACGCAGTCTTGCGGGTTGGGGTATCGTTTGACCGCCCGGTCAATGTCCCGTCCGTCGGCGAATCCCGAGAGTCCGTCGGAACACAGCAGAATGCCATCCAGGTTTCGCAGAGCGATAGGTTCTGAGATGTCGAGTGCCGGGTCCGTGCCATGGCCCACAGCCCGCGTAAGTATACTCGCATCGGGGTGAGACCGTGCAGTCGCTTCATCAACGGCCCGGGTATCGACGAGCCACTGTACCTGCGTGTGGTCCTTGGTAAGTAAAATCAGTTGACCTCCCCGGTGGAGGTAAACCCGCGAGTCTCCCATATGTGCCGTGATAAGTGACAGCCCGGCGCCTGTTTCTTGAACGACCGCGATTGCAACGGTGGAACCCATGCCTGCAAAGCGGGCTTCCGTCGAACTGCGGCGGCGTAACTCCCGGTGGACTTCCAGCACCGTCTCTTGTAAAGCTGACTGCAAAGATAGTTCTTCGGTGGGTGCCAGGAGACGTTGTTCGAAACCACCCGCAACCAGTTCCGCAGCCTCTGCTCCACCCTTGTGCCCGCCCATGCCATCAGCAACCAGATAGACCCAGCCGTAAGGGGAAAAGAAGGAGGTCATTCGGTCCTGATTTTCTTCACGCAGGCCGGTATTCGTTATCCCCGCCGCGTTCACCGGCAGGCTCCACATTACGGGTTGTTCGCTCAGAGTGCCGCTCACGAGCACGCCTTTCCTGTGGCCGCCTGAGTTACAGAAAATACCGATTTGCCGATTTGGATTCGGTCCCCGGGAAAGAGGAGACGGCGGAGTTCTCCGAGCCTCTCCTCGTTCACCCTCGTACCATTGGTTGAGTGGCAATCGAATATTCCGATCACATCCCTGTCGAAGACTACGCACGCGTGATTTCCAGAGACCGTTGGGTCACCGGTAATTCGCAGGTGATTGTTGTCCAGACTCCCGATCCAGAACTCGCTTACTTCAATGCCGAACGATGAACCTGGGGAGAAGCCCTCCTCGCAGAGCAATATTGCGCAGGGCCGCCCCGGTGCAGGTTCCACGTATGGAAGATAGAACTGGGTTCGTGAACTGGCTCGGACCGGAGAGACTCCGGCTTCCACTGCGGGAGGCGGGTTCGTGGACGGCAGGGCGTCTTGAAATACAGCCGGCGCCTCCCGGTCTGATGCAGGTTCGGGCTGAAAGGAAGCCGGACGCTCGACCGCCGGAGGCTTGGGAAATGGAGGGGTAGCGATGCCAAGCATATCCGTCATCTCGATCTCACCCAGCTTTGAACGGTTCCGCTTCCGTTGATACAACAAGGCGGTCAAAACAGCAGCGGTTCCGAATACGGTTAGAACGATGGGAACGAACAGGCGCGGAATTACTTGGCTCTGGTTTGCGGCCGCCAGGATCGGGACAACGACAGTTATCTTTGATGCAGCGGTTTCACCGTCATGGTTCCAGAGCACCTCGAGGGTATGCGATTTTCCATCCGCCGCCATCTTCTCCGCCCGGAATGTCAAAGCCGGTAGCGACTTCAACTGCCCTATTCCATCCGAACAAAGCTGTTCTAAATCCGCGCCCGATTTAGCAGCACGGAATCTTCCTCCTGTGGTCCGCGCCAGCCGGTCAAGGTTCGCAAGGTAGACCGGATCGGAACGTGTCATCCCGATGCTGTCGACGACGGCGTTGGCTTGTTTCGCCGCACTCAAAGCTTCTTCAAGTGTATGTTGAGAGCCCTCATCATGCCCGTCTGAGATAACAACAATCCGGCGAAGGCCAGAGCCGGGGGGGAACTTACTTTGAGCCTCAAAGACGGCGTCCCAAAGACGCGTCTTGGTACCTCTGGCCGATAACTTCTGCAGAGATTGCTGTATCTGATCTGAGGTGTCACTCCAGGATGTCTCCCAGACCGTTTCGTCGGCAACGGTTCCGATTGCGATCCTGTCGTTCGGCCCCGCATCCCGGCTGAACTTCGCCAAGCCATCACGAAGCGCATTGAGAGGGGCACCTTTCATGCTCCCACTTACGTCCAAAAGAACGGCGACGTCCATGCCCACGCCGGCATCGACCCTGGAGCGAATCCCAATCGCAGGCCATTGTCCACCGTTGTAGTCTTTGAGTTTAAAGTCAGCCAAACGAAGCTGCCGCAAATCTGTTTGCGGCGAACTGATGAATACCAAAATTTCAGGGAATTTTGGGTAGGGCTTGCCCGACGCACTGGTGAAGGCCGGGCCGGCAAAGGGAAGGTCTTCCGCCAGCGAGGGAGGCACCACCGTGACGAGAGAGTAAAACAAAATCAAGAATCGCGCCGGGACTGATCGCATTCGATACGTTTCCATTCAGCGCTTCGAGGGTGGCGGGGCAGGCGGCAGACTTTTCAGCACTGCTTTCATCGATTTGAAGCTGATGGATTGTTCCCTGAGGTTGGGCGGCAGAGTTGCAGTCTGTAACTCTTTGGTAATTACGCGTGTCCTTTCGGCAGAGGCGGGGTGGTCGGATAGGATCTCGTCGACCAAAGACTGAGGTCCTTCGAACTTCTGGATTCGATTGAAGAATTTCACCATTCCATTGGGATGCCAGCCAGCCCGAACCATTTCGTAAAATCCGAGCAGATCTGCCTCCGTCTCGTTCTCACGCGTGTACTTCAATTGCGCCAGGATCACCACCGGACCGCCAAGTTGCTCGATAATCCTCTGCACGATGGTATTGTTCAGCAGGAGATTTTTCTTGACCGTTTCGTAAAGGTTGCGGGCTAGAAAGTCGAGCATCATTTGGTTGGTGCCATGCCTTGCGACGGCGTGACCCACTTCATGTGCAAGGGCTCCGGCCAGTTCACTTTCCTCACCGATGAATTCCAGCAAGCCGCGCTGGACGAAGATGAATCCACCGGGGACTGTGCAAGCGTTAATCTCGCGTGTATTCACCACTTTGACGCGATAAGGCCAGGAGGGATGCCGGGAATATCGCCCGAGGGTCTTAACCACAGTTGTCAGGTAGCTGTCAATGACGGGGTGGTGAAGAATCTCTACCTGCTTTTCGTACTCTGCGGAGAACTTTCTCCCCAATGCAATCTCTTCCTCTTCACTTAGCGTGTTGTAAGGCGGGATCACCACCGCCGGTTCTGCGGCGGTCATTACGTCCGACGCCCCGCTGAGCCAGGTCATTGGCAGAGTGGCGAGCAGGTTCCGCCTCGTCAGTTGTGGAGGGTTGAATTTCCGCATGAATCCCCGTTCGTAGGTGTTAGCGGATTACAAGTCTCGAATTGTGCAAAATTTTTTGGTGAGTTGTTCCCCAAGTTGAGAGGCCGGCAAGGGTCAGTCTTAATCGAATGGAGAAGTGAGTCAGGGGATCAGGACCGGCGCACACCTTGCCCGCGCAACCGGCCACAAATCACGGTTCCGACGGATGAAGTCGTACTTCACTTCTGCTCGTTCGCGAAGTACGCCGTCGCTTTTCCCAGGATGTCGCGCTCCATCTTCACCCGCGCCAGTTCTGCACGCAAACGGCTGATCTCCATCTGTTCGGCACTGACCGTGCTGGCCTCAGCACCGTGCAGTTTCCCCTGCCGCTCTGCCTTCACCCAGTTATGCAGCGTTTGCTCCACTACGCCCAGCGTCCACGCCGCCGCAACCAAACTCTGCCCCGTGTCCACCAAACGTATCGCTTACTGCTTGAATTCGAGCGTGTACCTCGCCCGCTTTGCCTTTTCCATCTCTTTCTCCCTTCGCTGATTTTCAGCTACGGGACACGTTTTTCGCGGGCAACGTCACCTCGGTTCAGCTCTGAAAGAAGCACCCGCTGCGTGACCCGGTTCACTTCGCGGATTGCCGCCCGAAGGCAGCGTTCCGGAAAACCGTCTCCATCTGGGATATGAGCAGTGCGTCTTGGATGTCCGGAGCGAGCAAAAGCAGGTTCATGATCTGCGTGAGACGGGCCCGTGTCACATAGCCCAACCGTGCAAGATCGGCGTAGTCGCGAACCTCCTTCGGTTCGCCATGTCTTGGAATTTGATCGCACTGGTCTAAGCGGCTGGCGCATGGAGAATTCCAACCGCGAAGTGGAGGCTGCTTCTCCGGGCGGCGATCAACCTGCAAGAGGAATTTGCGGGGGCAGACTGAGACGGTGAATACGTAAGGAATGGCGCTCAAGCACTGTAGCAGCGAGCTGACACTTCCGGCCGGGATGTCCACAAAGAAGGTCAATAATACCGTTGAGTGAAACCCAACTCTCGAAGTACGGTAATGGAATCAGTAATTCACTCAAGGTCCCCGGATTGCTCTAGTT
>CAIXXM010000148.1 GCA_903923395.1 uncultured Acidobacteriia bacterium | reverse complement strand
GGCTTGCCGGTCGGCGCGCTTCTGCTTTTGTGTGGCTACACGGCGGTCATCGCGGGATGGTATCAGGGATATCTCGCCTGGTGGCTGGCCGTCGCCGCAGCGCTCGCCTCCTTGCGCACCTTCTCATCGGTCGGTCATATGAAGCGCTATAAGGCCTGGCTCGCGGAATGGAATGCCATGGGCGGCAATACGGATACGCCCCGGCCTAAGCGCAAGCTCGGCCCGGGGGTCTTCATCACCGGCGCGGCCCTGCTACTGGTCGCGATCCCGATAGGTATCTCCTTGTTGCAAGACGGCGACGGTCTGGGCACGGTACTGACCTTGCTCTGGATCGCAGCCGGCCTTTATCTCGTCTATGTGGCGCTTCGCAGCGTGGCCGGTCGCATGGCGCGGCGCGGAGAGACGAAGGCCGATACGGCGCCTGCTACGTGGATGCTGGGCCGGGCATCCTCCTCCCCTTCCCGTGCGGATGCAGAAAAGAACCTGCCCGAATATTGCGCCCGGCTGATAGCGCGGTAGCGGTATTCAGGAAGCCAGAATTCGAAATTTCAAAGGAGTACTTAAAACAATGGACAGATATATTACCGATCCCCGCTTGGCCAGAGTCGTTGAGACTCTCGAAAGCTATCCCCGCTGGGCGCTCTACTGGACAAGTATCGTGGCAATGGCGGCGCTGGCATTGGGGGCCAAGGAACTTCAGCTCCACGGCGTCTTCCAACCCGGCGAGGGCCGCATCCGCCATCAGGCGATCGCTGGAGATGCGAAGGCCATGTACAAGATGGGGGAACTCTACCTGAGCGGCAAAGGCGGCTTGCCGGAAAATACCTTTCTGGCGCTGGACTGGTTTCAGAAGGCGGCTAATGCGGGCAATGCCGACGGCGCATTCTTGGTGGCATCGGCATATCGCAGCGGTATCGCCGGTTTTCCCTCTGACCGTAAGAAAGCGGTTCATTGGGATGTCGAAGCCGCACTCGGCGGAAACCCTTACGCCATGGCGGACCTTGCCCGCAGCTACTCTGAGGGCGAGGGCCGCCTTCCGAAAGACGAGAGCAGCGCGGTCATCTGGTATCGCCGGTCAGCGGCAGGTGGCAGCGCCGATGGCATGGCGGGTCTCGCCCACATGTATGAACATGGCAGCGGCGGATTGCCGAAGGATGTCACGCAGGCCGTGGAATGGTACCGCAAGGCGGCGGAAGCCAAAGGCGAATTTAACGTCCTTGGCGCCTTTACCGCCAAGGCAGAACTTAATCGGCTCGGCTACAGCAACGAACCCTCAGCTAGCGCAAAACCCTGGTGGCGGCGTTGGTAAAGGATACCGAACCCGGCGATCCTCATCCTTTCCCGAGGGTGAGTTGTGGCCGCACGGATCGGGTGGCTGGAGAAACCTCAGACCGAAGAGAAAGGCTTGCCATGCGCGACGGTACACCATTTGAAAAGCACTACCGCATTGGTGAGCTTGCGGCTATTTGGGGGCTGGGCAGGGAGACGGTGCGTCTGCTTGTGAAGGATGATCCGGGCGTCGTCAAGGTGCGCATGGGCCGCAAGAAAGCGCATACGGTTTACTCAGTTCCCGAATCCGCCGCCCGGCGGATTCACACCCGCCTGCTCAACCCTTCTTCCTATTAAGTACGACCAGCTTCGGCTTCGGTTTGTCATCGAACGCCTCCCGCAGAATACGCGTGAGGCGTTCTTGGCGTTCCGGCACCCATGCACCGTAATACTTGCGGATCATGTCTTCGGTATTGCCGAGCAGCTCCGCCACATCCCTCACGGTCACACCCGGCTTTTGCAGCAGGATGCGCGCGAACGTATGGCGGAAGCGATGCGGTGTCGGCTTCACCTTCCACGGCCCACTGAGATCCCATACCTTATTAAGCTTCCTGCGCCAGACATCGGTAATGACATCGAGGTCCTTTGTGGTATGCGCGCCGAAGATGAACGGCCCGTGAACGCTGGCCCGCTCCCGGATGCGGTCTTGAAGCCATTGCGGCACCCAGGTATAGACATGCGTGCCGGCCTTTGTGGTGCGCACGCGGATTTCGCCCGATTCGTGCATCCGGTCGATGTGAAACAGCGCCACATCGGAAATCCGCAGCCCCGTGTAAATCGACAGGGAGATGAAATCGGCCAGATCCTCCCCGGTCCATTTGAATCGGTCCGACGTGCCGTACTTCGGGCAGGCCTCGTACATGCGCTTGATCTCGTCATCGGTGAAGGGAAGCTTCTGTTCGGCACGTTTCTCTCCGGCATCCCGGCCACGCGGGTTTTTCACCAGCCGCGCCGGGTTGCGCGTGATCCATTCGTTCGACAGGCAATACTCGAAGAACGGCTTGAGCATGCTCATGCGCCGCGCGCCCGTCTGCGGATTGATAGCCCATGAGGTACGGAACTCGCGCACATCGGTCGGCTCCCATTCGTCGATCATCGCGTAACCGCGCTTCTCGGAAAACTCGATCATCTTGGTGAGCAGGAGGCGGTACTTTTTGTGCGTGGCGAAGGCCGCGGTTTCCTTGTATTCATCAAGGAACGCCTTTACCGCGCGCCCGACCGGGATGCGGCGAGACTTTGGGGTCTCCGGCAACGGCTCAGGAGCGGCGACCTGGCCTGTCCAAGAGCCTGCCTTCTCCCATTCCGCCGCGATGGGTTTCGCCTCGTCCCAAAGGGCCTTGCCGGTCTGCTTTCGGCTGAACTTCCCGCCGAGCGTGCCAGCAACATGGATCAGGCATGCGCAGCGTTTCCAGCCACGACGGCCTTCTTCAAATTCGCCGGTGCGACTGTCTTCGGGGTGACCGCCCTCGCATTCAATTCGGTGGCGCCGGTAGAGTTTGAGTGCCATACGACCTCACCCGATTATTGATCAGCATTGCACGCTATTGCACGCTGAAATCGTTGTGTGTCTGTATGTTATTGAAAATAAACTGGCGGAGAGGGAGGGATTCGAACCCTCGATAGAGTTTCCCCTATACACGCTTTCCAAGCGGGCGCCTTCAACCACTCGGCCACCTCTCCATGCTTGTGTTGGGACAGCTTTCACGCGGCTTGCGGTGGTCCCCCAAAGTGACTGAGGACTCGCGGGTTGCGCGAATCCTCAGGATATCACGACCATACGTTCCGGCCAGGGTCAGCTACTTGGAACGGCTTGTGGCGGATGCGTGGGAGGCGGTGGGAGCGCTGGTGTGACTACCCGCACTGAAAGATGAATTGCCCATGCCGATACCGGGATTGTAGAAGCTGCTCGAAGCCGAATTCGAGTTGCTGGAGTTATTCGTCGTGAAGGCACCCGCGCGTTCCGAGGCCGCAACCGACGCTGGAGAGATCGGATGGATTGGGTTCGTTCCGCCGTTGTGCGCATGGTTCAGGATGCCGGTAATCGTTGTACCCGAGCCCGGAAGGTTGGTGCCGATCCGCGCACCGGAGTAGCCGGTTGCCGCGCCGCCGCCGTTCCAGTAGTATCCGCCGTTGTTGTAGACCCCATAGATCGAATACGGACTGTAGTAGCCCCAGCCCCAGGGGCTGTAGTAGGTGCCATACATCGGAAGGAACGTGTACATCCCAAAGAACGGATTGAAGAACCACCCGCTGTTGTAGTTCCCATAGCCGAGCGAGTTCGAGCCATAGTTGCGGGCGGAGGACATGTTCGCCGCTGCGATGGCTTGGGAACGGTCGCGCGCCCAGAGCAGAAGGTCATCGCCGGTCTTGTCATTAAACTTTTCCATCGCCAGAGCTGAGTTGAAAGTCAGCATGTGGCCGTCTTTCACCACCACACGGCTGAGAGCAGCCAGTGTTCCAGAGGTGATCACGTCGGCCTCTCCCTTGTATACCTTCATGCTGGCGGGGTCGGCGTAGAACTCAACGAGGCCAGTCTTGCGCAGGGAAACTTCATATTCCTTGTAGACGATGGTGACATTGTTCATGCTGCCCTTGACGGGGCTGGCATCCGGGCTGAGTTGCTCCAAAACGGCTGAGCCGGTGAGGAGTTCGACGCGGGTACTGGCCAGGCGGCTGTCGATCATCCGCACTGAACTGTTTTCGCCGATGCGGAGGATAACTCCAGGCGTGAGAAGCACTTCCGCGCGGCCACGCGTTGTGGAAAGAATGCTCTTTTCCTTCACTTCCGGGAAATAGCCGGAGCGCTTTTCCACCGGATTGCCGTCAATCGAGACGGTTCCGTCAAAGGTATGGAGGGTGCCGGAGCGGGCGGATGTAACCATCTGGGCGGAGCACGAAACCACCAGTGCCGCCGAAAGAACCACTGAGGACAAGAGCCTGTGCAGGGTCATAAATGAGAGATCTCTTAGTGTAGAGTGTGCTCCGATTGTGAAGAAATGTCAACAATGGTGCGTGTGTTGCAACACCCTGAGGCAGGAGGCAGGAAACAAAATGAAACGCAACAATTTCTTCCGCAACGCAGTGGTTTTCGCAGGGATGGCTCTGGCGGTGCTCGGCACCGGAACGCAGGCCTTCGCCGAAGAGCACGGTTTCCGTGGCCGCTATGACCGCGACCGTTACGAACACAGGGAGTATCGCTACGCCGCGCCCTACTACGCGCCCCGGTACGTCGCCCCGGTGGAACCGTACTACGCAGCACCCGTCGTGCCCTACTACGACACCCCGGAGTACCGCTGGAGACTCGAAGAGGAGCGCCGCGAATGGCTGCGGCATCACCGCGGCAGCCTCTACGGCTACCGGCCCGGTTTCTCCCTGTACATCGGCCGCTAATGCTTTCCCCGGTGCGTGCGCTTGCCCCCTTGTAACGGGGCAAGCGCACGCGGTTATTTACAATCCACCTTTTGGATCACGGGTAAACCTTCCATCTTTTCGCTTTTCGAGTAAGTCACCGTGCATACTTTGGTCGTCCGCGGCAATTCCCTGGAAACCACAGCCTTCGTTCCCGAATAACTGCAGACGAGCCAGACCGGTCGGCTGCCAGACGGGAAATTCCACAACTCAGTGAATATTCCTCTTCCCGGCGACTCTTGATCCGGTGCCAGAGATGCCATTTCCGCCGGGGGACCATCAAAGAACGTGACTGCGGCCAAGCGCCTGCCGTCCATTTTTTCAGGACACAAGACCCCATCCGCGGCACCGCCCAGCGCAGCTGCAAACAGGATCGCCACCGAAGCCGTTCTGACCATACGGCTCTCAGGGTATCGCGGGCAGTGTCTTAGCCTGAATCTATGACGATTCGGGAGTTTCAGCCGGGCGACGAAGCCGCCTTCCGCGATTTAAATACAGAGTGGATCACGAAGCACTTCCAGCTTGAGTCGAAGGATGTGGCCAGTTTTGCCGATCCCAGTGCCACCATTCTCCACAAGGGCGGTAAGATTTACCTGGCCGAGCAGGACGGCACCCCGGTGGGATGTGTCGCGCTGCTGCTGCGTCAACCCGGCGAGTATGAAGTGGGCAAAATGGCTGTCACCGCAGCCCTGCAGGGTACCGGCTTGGGCAGAAGGCTCATGAACCACATCATCGAACAGGCCAGGGTGCTCGGTGCGGACCGCCTCTACCTGGAAACCAACGACACTCTGCTGCCAGCCGTGACGCTATACCGTTCGGTTGGCTTCCAAGATGTTCCGGCGGAGCGTGTGGTGCCATCCCCCTACGCCCGGGCCAACGTCTACCTCGAACTCCCCCTCCGTAATTAGGAACCCATAAAGAATCGGTGCCAGGCACCGATTCTTTATTAGAGCTTTAGGGTGCTGTTGTAGCCGGTCATTTCGAGATAGCCGTAGCCCTTGCGGCTGCCGGAATAATCCACCGCACCCTCCCAGTAGCTGACGCCGCCCTGCCGCGCTTTCAGTTCCTGGTTCGGCAGCACTGCCTTGCACTTCAAATCAAGATGCGCGGAAGGAACCTGAATCCGCCACTCAATGGGATACACTCCAGCTTTTGCTACAGGCGTCAGTTGGAACTCCGTACTCTTCAGGTGCCTCGATTTCCCATCCGCCCCAACAAAGGTCCCGAACGTGTAGGGCGGCAACTTTGGATCTTTGCGCCGCAGTTGCACCAGCATCAGTTCCGTGTGGTCATCCAGTTGGATGCTGAACCAATCCCAGCCCGTCTGATCCTGCGCCATGTACTGCGAAAACCATTCGTGATCCATCCACGCCTGGCCGGCGACTTTGTTCACCTTCCCGCCCGCCGTAATCTCCCCGCTCACACGCATCCGGGGGAAGGAAACATAATGGGACGCGCTGCCCAACCCCTCCGACTTCTGGCTGACACCGTTCTCCCCGTGGATCACGAAGGCCTTCTCCGGCTCCAACTTCAACTGGAACTGGAACTCCGGCGCGACAGCCCGCAACGTCTGCGTCTCCCCATTCCAGACAACGGACCAGTTGCCGTTCCAGATCTTCTTCTCCGCAAAGCTCGCGCCAGCTACGCCCGGGCCCTGCCGGTTCAAGCGTTCCTCATAGGAAAACCGCTTGCCGTTGACGTCTGTCAACGCCGCATGTGCCAGGTAGCCATGCTGCAAGTTCCAGGCGGATTTCGTGGTCGCGTCATGCCGCTCGCCATTGCGGAAGAACACCAGTTCGAAGCCGTAGCGCGCCCCTTCCGCGGACATCACATTGCCGGTGTAGTACCACCATTCGGTCCGGAAGTCCTCATGTTCAAAGTGGTCCCTCGGAAACGAGTACTTGTAGTCCGGCCGGACTTCCCTATACGGGAAGGAGGCTGCATGCAACAGGCCGCAGATGGCACTGACTACAACAAGGCGTTTTGCGAATCCTGATACCATTTCATTTACCCCCGATGATCGTAGAAACCCAGTATGCCCGGTTCGACAGCATCGAACTGGAAGGCGGCACAACGCTCAGCCCGGTTGACATTGCATACGAAACCTACGGCCGCCTGAATGAGCGCCGCTCGAATGCCATCCTGATCACCCATGCTTTCACAGGTGACGCGCATGCCGCCGGAGTTTCCAAGGACGGCAAGCCCGGCTGGTGGGACAAGATGATCGGCCCCGGACTGGCCTTCGATACGGACCGCTACTTTGTCATATGCTCGAATGTGCTTGGTGGATGCCAGGGAACCACGGGTCCAGCCTCAGAAAATCCGGCGACCGGCCTTCCTTATGGCATGTCTTTCCCGGTGATCACCATCCGGGACATGGTTCGCTTGCAGAGAATGCTGGTGGATCACCTCGGCATTCAGCGTCTGTTGTGCGTTGCCGGCGGGTCGATGGGCGGCATGCAGGCCTTGCAGTGGGCGGTCTCTTATCCCGAACGCGTGCAGTGCTGCATCCCGATTGCGACCACGTGGCGCCACAGCGCGCAACAGATCGCCTTCAATGAAGTTGGGCGGCAGGCCATCATGGCTGACCCCGACTGGTGTGGCGGCGATTACTATGACAAGAAGCCGCCTGCCCGTGGACTCTCGATTGCCCGCATGGTGGGGCACATCACCTACATGAGCGATGACTCCATGCGCGAGAAGTTCGGCCGCAAGCTGCGCGAGAAGGAAAAGTTCGGCTTCGATTTCGGCGTGGATTTTGAGGTGGAGAGCTACCTGCGTTACCGCGGCAGCCAGTTTGTGACGCGCTTTGATGCCAACTCGTACATGTACATCACCAAGGCGGAGGATTACTTCGATCTCACGCAGGGCACGGGCAAGCTGATCGATATGTTCCAGACGGTCACCACTCGCTTCCTGGTGATCAGCTTTACCTCAGATTGGCTCTACCCCAGTTACCAGTCGCAGGAGATTGTGAAAGTGTTGCGCAGAGTGAACGGTGATGTGGCGTACTGCGATCTGCAGTCGAGTTACGGCCATGATGCATTTCTGGTGGACATTGAGGAGCAGACGGAAATTGTGCGGGGCTTTCTGGACAGCACGGCCCGGCTGGCGGCGGTCGCGGCGTAGATGGCATCCAGACTTGTCACTCCCGCGGAAGCAGGCCGGCTTGCCGGGCGCCCTGACTTTGCTCTGATCGGCGACATTATTGAACCGGGCAGCCGTGTGCTGGATCTGGGCTGCGGCGAAGGCGAACTCCTCGCCTGGCTGATCGAACACAAGCATGTGCTGGCGCGCGGTGTGGAGATCTCCGCCGCACAGGTCCGCAAAGCGATTGCACGTGGTGTTTCGGCGTATCAGGGGGATATCGATGAGGGCTTGCAGGATTACCCCACCGGCGCCTTTGATTACGTGATTCTCAGCCAGACTCTGCAGGAGACGCGGTCTCCCGAAAAGTCACTGCGGGAGATCCTCCGTGTGGGCCGCAAGGCGGTGGTGTCGTTCCCCAACTTCGGCCACTGGACGGTACGGATGTCCATGCTCTTCAGCGGCCAGGCCCCGAAGACGGAGTTGTTCCCGCATGACTGGTACAACTCGCCGAACATCCACTTCCTGACGATCAATGATTTCGAAGATTTTTGCGCCGTGCAGAAGTTCCCGATTGAGCGCAGGTACTTCCTGAGCGGTGAGAGCCGTGTGAAAAGCTTTCCCAATCTGTTCGCGCGGATGGCTGTTTTCGTGTTGGGCTAATTGGCCCGGATCGTCTGCGGCAGTGTCGCAAGGATGCCCTTTTTGCACTTTTCCAGGCTCAGATGCAAGGCTTCAGGCGGCACGCTGTGGAGGATTGGCCCCAGCACCTTCCCCAGCAACGAAGGAATATCGCGTGAGAGCGTGATCGTCTCATACTCCACGTAGACTCCGCCGTCACGTTCTTCCACGAACCAGTAACCATTCATGCGCCACACATAGCCGCGGTCATTGCCCACGGGCAGTTCATGCTCTTTCGGCGTACCGTAGTTGACGATCTCCGCCACCCGCGTACTGGCACTTCTGCAGTAGGCACGCGTTTTGGAAGGATGCGTCCAGGTGACTTTGTGGTCACTGTTCAGGTAGTCGGTGACCATGTACTTTGATTTCACGATCTTCAAATAGACATCGAATTCATCCGGCGGATTCGATTTGCGGATGGCGGAATCGACGATGTCTGGATAGAAGGTGACCTTGTGGTGACTGTAGTCCTGGAGAAATGCCAACACCTGCGGCAGCGTTGCACCGTATACGAAGAAGCCACCGGTCCAGTCGCTGATCATGCCTGAAGGCAGTGATGTCTCACCATCTTTGCCGACGGAGGGACGCACCACGACTTCGCCTGCCTTCATCTTTTGCATCCGCTCGGCACTGTCGTTCACTGCAATAAAGCGGGACCCGTTGAACCGCGGCACCCAACTCGCTTCCAGCTTGGCGATGTACTGATCCCAGGCCGCAACTGTTTCAGGCTTCAATTCCACGGCGCTGAGGCTGGTTGGCAGGAGGAGGAGTGAGGCAACAACGGCTGAGTATAGCTTCATGAAAGACGATCGAATTATTTAAGCTTCGCATGTACGCTCAGTTTTCGGTAAACTCCCTGTTTATGCCTTTTGCTGACCGGGCGCGCCTGAGCGCGATGATGTTCCTGAATTATGTGATCTGGGGATGCTGGTACGTGACCCTGGGGACCTATCTGACGAAGACCCTGAAGTTCTCCGGCACGGAAGCCGGACTAGTCTTTGGCACCACCGCCGTGGCCGCGATGATCTCGCCGTTTTTCGTCGGCCTGATCGCAGACCGCTTCTTTGCCACAGAAAAGATGCTGGCGGTGCTGCACCTTCTCGGTGCAGGATTGCTCTTTGCCGTCACCAAGGTGACGGATTTCGGGTCCGTCTACGCGCTGATGCTGATTTACTGTCTCTGCTACTTCCCCACGATTGCGCTGACCAACTCTCTGGCACTGCAGCATATTAAGGAACCAGGCCGTGACTTCCCGCTGCTCCGCGTCTTTGGCACCCTCGGTTGGATTGCCATCGGTGTGGCACTCAGTGCCCTGAAGATCGAAGAGAACGCGACTCCGTTCCTGCTTGCCGCCGGCGCATCCGTGATCATGGCGGGGTTCAGCCTGATCCTGCCGCATACGCCGCCCACCGGCAAAGGAAAGGTCGTGACCATGCGCGACATTCTGGGGCTTGACGCGCTGGTGATGATGAAAGACCCGTCGTTCCTGGTGTTCGCCATCGGTTCGGTGCTTGCTTGCATCCCGCTCACCTTCTATTTCTCCTTCACGAACGCCTATCTGAATGATGTCCATGTGCAGGATGCTGCGGCGAAGATGACGCTGGGGCAGGCTTCCGAAGTCGGCATGATGCTGCTGATGCCGTTCATCTTCCGGCGGATCTCCGTGAAGTGGGTGCTGCTGATGGGGTTGGGTGCGTGGGCCGTCCGTTATGCGCTGCTCGCTTACGGCAACGCGGATACGGGCATCTGGATGTTCTACCTCGCCATCGCGTTGCACGGCGTCTGCTACGACTTTTTCTTCATGACAGGGCAGCTCTACACAGATCAGCAGGCACCCGCCAGCCTGCGAAGTTCCGCACAGGGCCTGATTACCTTCCTGACCTATGGCGTCGGTATGTTCGCGGGCTCCCTTCTCAGCGGCCGCGCCCTCGACGTGTTCACGTCGTCCCCCGGTCATGTGGACTGGCAACTGTTCTGGCTGAGTTCCGGTGCGGGGGCTTTTGTCATTCTGCTTCTGATTGCCGGCCTGTTTCGGAACCAGAGCAAAGTGGCCGCGTAGCATACCGGTTGGCGGTGGCAGAAACGTGCAAAAACTTCAAGGCCCGCCGGTGAAGGCGGGCCTTGGGGATCACCACCGGGAATCACGCCCGGCGGCTGGTTTAGGGAGAATCAGTTTCGACGGCTACAGAACCGCACAGAAACTTTTCTTAGTGATTGGATAGTAAAGTTTCCGGGGTGTCCGCGTCAAGCGAAATCGAAATCTTATTTTTCCACAGGGTAAAATATTGATTTTAGGATACTTTTCTGGGCTGTGGATATTGTCTGGCCCGATAAGAAAAGTGGACGTTCCGCCGGGAATATGCCGGAAATGCCGTCCCGGAGAGAGCGCCACCCGCCTCACCGTTTCGCGTCGAGGTCCAGCCGGATCATCTGTTCTTCCTCTCCGGTAATCCCCTTCCGGCGGAGCAGCAGCCGGATTCCGCCGAACACCAGCCCCGACAAAATACAGAACCCGAAGATCACCAGAATCAGGATGGCAATGTTCCAGAACAGGTTCACGGGGTTGTCTTTCAGCGTGGGAACTTTCTCGGTCACCGTGACCTGCGCGTTGTAGGTGACCTGGGAGAGCAGTCGTTCGGCGTCGTCCGGCGTTGGGGCATGCAGCACCAGTGCCACAATCGGCCCCGCCCGTTTCACCACCGCACCCGGGACCTGCTGGAACTGGCCGAGTTGTTCCCGCGCCTGCGCCATCAAAGGGTAGTTGAAGAGGACGAGGGTGGACTCCTTGCCCGGTTTGCCGTACTTGGCGACGGCAGCCTCTGCTCCAAAGTGAAAGGCTGCGGCAGAGGGCGGAATCCCGGGCGTGAACTTGGCCAGGCTCTCCGGACCCAGAATGTAGCGGTCCGAACCGGCGATCCGGCCAGCCGCAGGGACGTGGCTCAGCAGTGTGGGGAGAGCGGCTGAGGAATACTTCGGCAGTACTCCCGCCAGGTAGTTCAGCTCCGCATCGCTGGGTTTCAGGCCTTCAAACTGGAGCAGGTAGTTGCCAGCCGCGATGAGAGCTCCGGTCTTGGTCTCAATGGAGTACTTCGTCCGTTCTGTGGGCGTCGAATCCACGGGTCGGAGGGTGAAGAATGCGGCCAGCGATCCGGTGGAGTCAGAAAACCGCCACGCGGTGATGGACATATTCCGGTCTGCGTCCGCGAAAGCCGTCTTTTCTCCCGTCTGAAAACCAAACTCAGGCCAGAGCTTGGCATCGGCTGCGGGTGCGGCTTCCGCGCCTGTCTTCTTCCAGGCACCCATACCCTCCGGCAAAACGGCGGCCTGCAGACCAAGAGTGGCCGCGAGCAGTGCGGCAAGGCGGAAAGTGGCGGGGATTCGCATGGGTTCTGTCGGGTTGGACGCTGCTTTCAGGGTAGTTGATCCAGCTTGTGGCTGTCTGAGAACGCAAAGATTTGTCAGCCTTCACCCGTCATTCAGATTCTAGTGGTCAAATGAAAGTCTTTGGAAAACTCCATGATTCGACGGGTTGCCTGTATTACTTTGTTGGGGTCGGCGCTTGCTGCGGCACAGACCGCGCCGCTGACAATTGATCTTCCAGACGCGTTGGCACGTGCCAGGAAGTACGGTCTGCAATTGGATTCCGCCACTCTTGCGGTCCGCCAGGCCACGGAGGACCGTAAGCAGGCGAAGGCCAACACCTTGCCGCAGGTGACGGCGAATAATGGCTTCCTGATCACGCAGGGCAATGGCAGCCCCACTGGCAGCTATGTGACCGCGAATGGCGTCCATGTCTACACCGAACAGGTGCAGGCGCATGAGGAACTGCTGAATGCCGTCCGCAAAGGCGAGATCCGCCGCGCGCTGGCAGCTGAGATGACGGCCAAGGCCCGCGTGGAAGTGGCTTCCCGCGGTCTGACGACTGTGGTCATCCAGGACTACTACTCGGTGCTCGCGGCGCAGAGGCACCTTCTGAATGCGCAGAAGAGCGTGACTGAAGCAGAGCGCTTCTACGATATTTCGAGCAAGCAGGAAAAGGGCGGGGAAGTGGCCCATTCCGACGTGATCAAAGCGCAACTCCTCCTGCAACAACGCCAGCGCGACGTGCAGGATGCGCAACTGGCAATCGTGAAAGCGAAGATCGCCATTGCGGTGCTCATGTTCCCGGAAGTGCGCGAAGATTTCGATTTGGCCGATGATCTGGCCGCTGCGCCCAAAGACCTGCCGGTGCCCGCGGACGTTAGTGCCCAGGCCGTTTCCACCAGTCCGGAAATCAAGACCGCTGCCTCCGTGGTGAATGAAGCCACGCATGGGATCACCATCGCGAAGTATGGTTACCTGCCTTCTTTCGGGCTGGACTTCTGGTACGGATTCAATTCCAACCAGCTCACCTGGTACACAACCATCGACAAAGAGAAGTTCCGCAACCCTGGTTATCAAGCGCAGGCAACTTTGAATATTCCTCTTTGGACGTGGGGTTCCATCCGCAGCCGTGTGAAACAGGCTTCGCTCAAAGAGGAGCAGGCGAAGATTGATCTGACCCTGGCCCAGCGGAACGTGAAGGCCAATGTTCTGGCCGCTTATCAGGAACTCCGCGTGGCGCAGGACCAGTTGAAAAGCCTGCAGGAATCCGCCACTCTCTCGCAGGAAAGCCTGCGGCTGACCGTACTCCGCTACCAGGCCGGCGAAGCTTCGGCGCTCGAAGTTTCCGACGCGCAATCCACACTCACCCAGGCGCGCAATGCCTATGATGACGGCCTTGTCCGTTACCGCGTTGCCTCCGCCACACTTCAGACACTCACTGGGAACCTATAAACATGTTGACTGCCAGATATCAACTGCTCGCCGCCTGCCTCGCCGGTTGTCTGCTCACGGGCTGTGGCAAAGAGGCCTCCAAGCCTGACGCTGCCAAGACCGAAGCGAAGGACAAGGACGATAAGAAGGACGACGCCAAGAAGGGCGAAGAGCCGAAGAAAGAAGGCGAAGCTGCGGAAGCGACACCCCAGGTGGAAGTGGCACCGGTCGAAGAAGCTGCCATTCACAAGCTGGTGATCGCGGACGCGGTCCTGTTTCCCCTCAACCAGGCCAACGTCACCCCGAAGATCAGTTCGCCGGTGAAAAAGGTGATGGTCAACCGCGGTGATCATGTGAAGGCGGGCCAGGTCATTGCCGAATTGGAAGCCGCGGACCTGCAAGCTGCCGTCGCCGAAGCCCGCGGTCAGAATGAACAGGCGCAGGCCGGCTACCAGAACGTCAGCGGTGCCACGGTCTTTGAAGACCGCACCCGCGCACAGGCGGACGTCAACTCCGCGAAGCAGGCTCTGGATGCCGCGAAGAAGGTTTACGAGAACCGCGTCACTCTCGCCAAAGAAGGTGCCCTGGCGCAGAAGCTGGTGGATGATGCGAAGGTCACGATGGTGCAGGCGCAGAGCCAGTACGATACGGCGCAGCGTCATCTGCAAAGCGTGCAGCAGGTGAGTGAAAAGCAAACCCTTGCCGCCTCCAAAGCCGCAGCCAATGCGGCCAAAGCGCACTACGACACCGCGGTTGCCAATCTTTCTTACGCGAAGATCACGAGCCCTATCTCCGGTGTCGTCGCCGACCGCCCTGTCTATCCCGGTGAAATGCCCCCGTCCGGCATGCCGATTGTTTCTATTGTCGATATCTCGTCTGTGGTCGCCCGCGCCAATGTCCCGGTGAAGGATGCCGCTGCCATCCACCTCGGCAGCCCGGCCACCATTGAAGGGCCCGGCGGCGAACTCGAAGGCCGCGTGGTGGTTGTCAGCCCCTCGGTGGATGCCAATTCCACCACAGTGCAGGTTTGGGTACAGGCCGCGAACAAAGGCGAAATGATGAAGCCCGGTGCCACGGTGCGTGTGGAGATTACTTCGCAGACTGTCAAGAAGGCCACTGTGGTCCCGAAGGCTGCTCTGTTGAATCATGATGAGGGCGGCGAGAAGGTCCTCGTCGTTGCCAATGGTGCGGTGCAGGAACGCAAAGTCGAAGTCGGTATCCGTGAGCCGGAAAAAGTTCAAATCCTCAAGGGTGTCAAACCGGGCGAACAAGTCGTCGTTTCCGGAGGACTTGGTCTGGAAGACAAAGCCAAAGTCGAAGTCAAGAAGGGTGATGACAACAAGAAGGACGACAAAAAAGAAGACAAGGACGAGAAGAAGTGATGGACCAGCATTGGACTGCGCGGTATAGCCGCCCCGTCATTTTCATCATTCTCACGCTCATCGGGATGGGCATCTATCTTGCCTTCAACATTCCGGTAAGCGTCTTCCCGTCGACTGATTTCCCCCGCATTGTTGTCGGCGTGGATAATGGCGTGGCGCCCATCGACCAGATGCAGGTCATTGTGACCCGGCCCATTGAGGAAACGGTGAACTCCGTCCCCGGCCTGGAACGCGTCCGTTCCATCACCAGCCGCGGGTCAGCTGAAGTGAACTTGTTCTTCAACTGGAAAGTAGATATGTTCCAGACGCTGCAGTATGTCAATGCGGCTCTGGCCCGGTTGCAGCCGAACCTGCCGCCTACCGCAAAATTGACGGCTAACCGTCTCACCTTCGCTGCCTTTCCTATCCTTGGGTATGCCGTGACTTCCGATAAGTTGCCTTCCTCGAAGTTATGGGAACTCGCCACTTATCGGATGAAGCCGCGCCTTAACCGTGTCAACGGTGTGTCCATGGTAGTGATCCAGGGTGGACTGGAACCAGAATTTCAGATTGAACCGGATCCCGCGAAGCTCATCGAAGCTCAAGTTACCGTCCCTATGTTGCTCGATGCCGTCTCGAAGACCAACATGGTGGATTCCCCCGGTCTGCTCGAAAACAATCACGAACTTACCCTCGCTCTGGTGAGCGGACAAACCAAGACACCAGAGGAAATCGCGAACATTGTGGTGAAACTTACCCCTTCTGGACTTCCCGTCCGCGTGGGGGACCTTGCCACAGTACACCCCTCCGTCAAGCCGATTTACACCATGGTGACGTCCAATGGGAAACCTGCCGTGTTGCTGAACATCTTCCGCCAGCCGGACAGCAATACAGCCGCCGTCGCTGATGTTATCCACAATGAACTGGAGCAGATGCGCAAGACACTGCCCGCTGGTGTGGACGTCAAGCCCTTCTATGACCAGAGCGAACTCGTGCGGGACTCCATCGCCAGCGTGCGTGATGCCATCCTGATCGGCCTGGTTCTTGCCGCTATCATCCTTGTTCTCTTCCTGCGTGACTGGGGCAGTTCCCTCGTCGCAGGCCTCGTCATCCCCGCCACTGTAGCGATTACTCTCATCGCCATGCGCATGTTCGGGCAGAGCTTCAACCTGATGACGCTCGGCGGCCTTGCCGCTGCTGTCGGTCTGGTGATTGATGATGCCATTGTCGTGGTGGAAAACATCGTCTTGCACCGCGACGCCGGCCAGTCCCGTTCGGAAGCCATCCGCCTTGCGTTGAAGGAAATCCGCACGCCGCTTGTGGGGTCAACCATCACACCTATTGTGGTGTTCCTGCCCCTGGTCGCCATCACCGGTGTTACGGGCACCTTCTTCCAGGCTCTGGCAGTTACTGTTGGCACCGCGCTGCTAACTTCGCTTGGACTTGCACTTACCTGGACCCCTACACTTAGCCACTTCCTGTTGAAGCGCAGCCCGAACCAGCACTCCACGGCCACGACTGACCTGCACGGGCATAAGTCCACCACTGGGTTTATGGGTGCGGTCACGCGGCTCTATGAGCGGACCCTCAACTTCGCTCTTAACTTTCCCCTCGCGATGGGCCTTGCTACGGTTGGCCTCGTCGTATTGTCTTTCTTCAGCTTTAAGGCGCTGGGTACGGATCTCCTGCCGGAAATGGATGAAGGCGGCTTTATTCTCGATTACCTGATGCCAGCAGGTTCGTCGCTGAAGGATACGAACGATGTGCTGATGGGCGTCGAGAAGATTCTTGCGGCAACGCCGGAAGTGGAGATGACTTCGCGCCGCACCGGTTTGCAGTTAGGCCTGGCCGCCGTGACGGAAGCGAACCGTGGCGACTTCACGGTGAAGCTGAAGCGGGACCGAGAGAAGGGCGTGGATGAGATTATCCCCGAACTCCGCAAGAAGATCAACGCCAAGTATCCGCAATTGGATATCGAGTTCCCCCAGGTCCTGCAGGACATGATCGGCGACTTGACGGATTCCCCTGAACCGATCGAAATCAAACTCTTCCATCCCGACCCCGCCGTACTGAAGGATTGGGGCCCGCGCGTTGCGGACACCATCAAGAAGATCCAGGGTGTCAAAGACGTGAAGAACGGCATCGAAAACACCATCAGCGGCTCTGCCATTGTGATGCAAGTGGACCCCATTGTTGCAGCCCGCGCCGGTTTCACGCCGCAGGAAGTGGAACTCGACGCCAGTGCCATCCTGCAGGGCGAACCGGCTACCGTGCCGGTGGTGGTGAATGACCGCGCCTTTACCGTGCGCGTCCGCTTCCCGGAAAACACACGCTCTTCGCTCGAACAAATCCAGAACACTTTGCTGGTAAGTGCTACTGGCAAGACGGCGACACTGGCTTCCGTGGCGAGCATGACCACGCTTGCCGGGCAGACAGAAATCCGCCGTGAGAACCTGCAGCGGGATATTGCGGTTACGGGACGCATTGAAGGCATGAGCCTCGGCGAAGGCATTGCCAAAGTGCAAGAAGCGGTGAAGAAGTTGAACATCCCTTCTGCCATCCGCGTCGTCTACGGGGGCACTTATGAGGAACAGCAGAAGTCCTTCAAGGATCTTGGTGCCGTTCTTGTGCTTGCCGTAGTGTTGGTGTTTATTGTGCTGCTGATTGAATTCCGCACTTTCGCCGCACCGATCGCCATTCTTGCCTCGGCACTGCTCTCCACTTCGGGCGTCTTTGGGGCGCTGCTGCTCACACACAAGACCTTCAATATTTCTTCTTTCATGGGGCTGATCATGGTGATCGGCATCGTGGCGAAGAATGGCATTCTGCTGCTGGATGCAGATGAGCGCTTCCGTGCGGAAGGCTCTTCCGCCAGGGATGCCATGATCGAAGCCGGGGAACGCCGGTTGCGTCCTATTCTGATGACGGCCCTTGCGACCATCGCGGGCATGATCCCGCTCTCGCTCGCCATTGGTGCCGGTTCGCAGATGCTGCAGCCGCTGGCGATTGCCGTGATCGGCGGCGTGCTCGCCTCCATGGTGCTGTCGCTGATCGTAACTCCGGCGGTCCATTACTATCTCACCGGAAAGGATGCGGCGAAAGAGTAACAATCACTGCGAAACGTGCCAGAATAGGCATGACGAGTGATTGATCTCAACCGCATCCAATCGGCATCGAACGAAATTATACGGGGCATCAACAAGCGTATTGTGTTGAACCTCGTCCGCACCCGCCAGCCTATCTCGCGGGCGGATCTTGCACGGGTCTCCGGCATGCAGCGAAGCACCATATCGCTGATTGTGGAAGAACTGATCGAAGAGAACTGGATCATCGAAGGTGCCACCGGCCGCTTGCCCCGCGGGCGCCGTCCCACCTTCCTCCGTCTGAACGAAGAGCGCGTGATTATCGGCGTGGATATCAGGCCGACCAATATTACCGTCGCACTCTCTGATATCAACGGCGTGTTTACTTCCCAGGAACTCGTCGCCACACCAAAAGATCCGGCTGCCGCACTGGCAGAGATCATCGCCCGCGTCAAGCGCATCCAGCAAACCCTGCGGAGTTCCAAGCAGCAAATCGAAGGCATTGGTATCAGTATTCCCGGCCGCTTTGACCCTGGCACGGAGCGTTTGGTCTTCGCCCCCAACCTGAAATGGCGGGATGTGGATATCAAGGGTCCGGTGGCGAAAGCGACTGGTTTGAGTGTGGAAGTGGAGAATGCGGCCAACGCCTGCGTGCTTGCTGCCATCTGGTTTGACGGCATGGAATCTTACCGGAATCTGGTTGTTATCACTGTTTCCGAAGGGATTGGTGCAGGTGTTCTGATGAATGGCAAACTCGCCAGTGGCCTGAGCGGTATGGCGGGTGAGTTCGGCCATGTCACGCTGGACCCCGCCGGCCCTCTCTGCAGTTGCGGCAACCGGGGCTGCTGGGAGGTCTTCGGCTCAAATAGAGCGGCCTTGCGGTATTACCTGGAAACCGCCGCGCCGCCCAGGGATTTTGGCTTTCAGGATCTGCTCAGTCTGGCTGATAACGGAGATGCAAAAGCTCTCAAGGCATTGCAGACCATGGCGGGGCACTTAGGGCGGGGAATGCGGATGATCGTTGCCGGGCTGGCACCGGAACGTATCTTGATTGTGGGGGAACTTACCCGCTCCTGGCACCGCTTTGGTCCCACAATTGAAGCGGAAGTCAAAGCCCAGGTCTTGCCTGGCGGTTCGGTGCCGGAACTTATGCCGGTCCACGAAGGCGGTTTGGCCCGCCTCCGTGGCACCGTCGCACTGCAGTTACAAAAGCACTTCAGCTAGAACCGGAGATAGCCGCCAACCTGCATATAACGCGGTGACGACGATGTTCCGGTAATCACTCCGAAGCCGTTATAGTTGGTGGAACCATTGGAATTCGTCACCCAGCAGCAGGTGCTGTTGGGGTTCGAAAACACCACTGTGTTGGTTAGATTGAACGCTTCACCCACGAGTTGGAACTTCAACTTGCCGTCCTTGAAAGCAAAGGTGCGGTTGATGCTTTGGTTCATGGAGAAGAGCCCCGGTCCGCGCAGCAGATCCCGCCCGGTTGTGCCCAACACCCCGTTTGCTGGATTGACAAATGCTGAGCCATCGAAGTAAGGCGTGTTGGCATCGTGCCCGCCTAAGATAGCGACGGTGGGATTGACCTGTGTTGCCGAGTTGTTCTGGCCAGGCGCGTTGAGGTTGGAACTCGTGCCGACCGTGAAGGGCAGCCCGCTGAACCGGCTGATGGTTCCAGAAAGCTGCCAGCCACCCACAATCCAGGCCATTGCGCCATGATTCAGCATCTTCTGTCCTTTGCCGAATGGCAGTTGATAAACATAAGACGCCTGGAAGGTATGTGTGCGGTCAAAACCTGCCACAGATTTGTTGAGTGTGTAAGAGAGCGGATAGTTACGGAACAAGCCGCCGTCATTGTTATCGCTGCCCGTGTTGATCGCTTTGGCGAAGGTGTAGCTGACTTGTACGAAGCCGCCGCCGATGCGCTTCCGCAAGCGGCTCTGCAGTCCGTTGTAAGTCATGTCACCGAAGGGTTCATAGGCGTTCAGATCCGTCTGCAGGTAAGGATAAAGCTGACGGCCCGCCGTTCCCGTCCCCGGCAGTGCGGCATTCAGGTTCACAATCTGATCGATGTGAACACCATGCGTGCCTGCATAGCCGACTTCTCCAGCCAGCGTGGAAGTAAACTCGCGCTGGATGAAGATATTCCAGCTCTCGTAATAGCCGCGGTTGAACGTGCTGGGAATCGTGACTGTGCCGATGGTAGGCAGGTAAGTGCCCGGGGCACCCGTTGTGGAAGGTTTGATGATACCTGAGGAGATATCCGGGGCGATCGCGGTCGGAATACCGTCTGTGAGATTCACCCGTGTCGACCCGGTCGAATTCGGGACGCCCGCGTAGCTGACAAACTGATAAGTGTTCGCCGGCTGGAAGTCCTGGTTGATGATGGAGGGATACTGGTTGCGCTGGTTGCGGAAGTTATCGGGGTCCACGCTGATGCCATAACCCGCACGGATCACAGTCTTCTGGTCCAGGCGGTAAGCTGCACCGAAGCGCGGGGCAAAATTCTTCTTGTTGTTGCTGACCCCGGTGTCGCTGGGAACGCCGTTCACACCGCCAATCAGGATATTCATCGTAGTGGGATCGAACCGGACCACGCCGTAATGATCATGCGAGTAAATGGGATAGTATTCCCACCGCACGCCATAGTTCACTGTGAGGTTTCTCGTCACCTGCCACGAATCGCGAATATAAAGCTGGTCGCTTGAGAAGCGCAATGAGTTCGGATTGCTGAACTGCGTCACTTTGCCAACGCGTGAGGGGAAGCCCAGCAGGAATTGTGCCCAGGAATTCGAGGGGCTGCCGCTGTTCACCGCAGCGCCGCCCTTCAGCGCTGTGAGTGTGCCGTCAAAGCCGAAGGAACCGCGCGGTGTACCGAAGGTACCGCCCTGCGGCTGGAAGTGGTTCAAGCCATATTTGTCAATTTCGAAACCGAAGCGGATGTTATGCGCTCCCTTGATCTTGCTGACGTTGATGGCCGCGACATACTGATTGTCCCGGAACTGGAAGGGGCTGCCGGTGGAGGCATTTCCAAGATTCGCAATGCCGGAAATCTGGAAGGCCGGAATGCCCGCGTAGTTATCGCCCGTTCCATTGGTGCCCGGGATCTTCAAGACATTCAAGCCGAACTGGCCATCCTGCACGTCGCCGTTGGCACCGATGTTCTGACGCGTATAACCCGCGTTGCCGTCAATAAGAAGCGTAGGTGAAGCACTGTAAGTGAAGCCAGTGGCAACCACCTGCACGCGCCCGCCGGCATGGCCGGGGTTGCCGCCGTTGAAGGCATCACCACCCGCCGCACCCAGCACAAGCGGAGCTACGATATCCATGGGCGAGATGCTGTAACGCCCCCAGATCATGGATTTGCTGCTCGTGTAATTGATTTTAGTGTCCCAGTTATCCCGGTTGTACTGTGTTCCGCCGTAAGCATCATAGTTACTGAAGTATGATCCCGGACGCGTGAGATCCGGCAGCAGCGAGGCCATCTTCGCTGATGCGTAGGCAATCCTGCTCGACGGGATGACGTTGCCTGCAAAAGCCGTGCGTCCGGTGCTGTCCGCATTGCCCGTAAGCGGGTCATAAATCACCGTCGAAACACTGCTGAAATCGCCACTCCGCATCCCTGCCGTCGGCAGAGTGAGGTTGGTGGCGGAGGCATATTGACGGCGCTTGGTGCCCTGGTAATCGACGAAGAAGAAGAGCTTGTCCCGGCCATTGAAAATCTTGGGCAGCCAGACCGGTCCGCCCAGCGCGAAGCCGTACTGGTTGAAGATATTCTTCGGCAGCCGGCCGGGATGCGAGAAGTAGTTATTCACCGCTGCGAGACGGTTGTTGGTGTTCCGCTCAAACATCACGCCATGCAACTGGTTTGTGCCCGTCTTGATGGACACGTTTACTGCCGCGCCTCCGGCGGAACCCTGCTCCGCGTCGAAGGCATTGGTGCTGACGCTCACTGTTTGAATCGCTTCCCCCGGCGGCACATACGCTACGTTCACGGGCAGCCACGGGTAAGAGATACTCGTGCCATCCAGTCGCGTATTATTCGCCTGCGACGAGACACCATTCATGTAAACAGTAATAGCGCGCTGTGGATTGCCTGCCTCGGAATTGGCTTCGGGCGTTGCGGGAATACCTGCACCCGGCAGAAGATACAACAAGCTTTGAAAGTTCTTGCCCTCACCGCCCATGTAGGGCAGATCCTGCACTTCCTGTTCGGTAACTTCGGAATGGATATCAGCCTTGTCCGTTTGCAGGACAACGGAGCCCGCGGAGACCTCTACACTCTCATTCACTTGTGAGAGTTGTAATTGGACGTCGACGCGCCGGATTTCGCCGGGCTGCACCTGCACATTGGTTTGGATGAACTGCTTGAAGGAAGGTGCCGTGACCGTAACTTTGTATACGCCCGGCAGCAGGTTGGGGATGCGGAACACACCTCTGGTATCAGCGGCAGTTTCACTTTTCACATTGGTGTTTTGGTTCAAAGCTTCCACCTTGACACCGGGAACAGATGCTTTCGACGGATCAATGATATTGCCCGTCAGGGATCCATAAAGGATTTGCGCTTCCATTGCTCCGGGCAAAGCGAATGCAATGATCAACGCAAGAATGCAAGCCAAACGGCTCATCGACATAGATGCCAACCTCTTTCGTTTCGAATCACCAGCGCGGGCCGGGATTTGTTTGTTCTCGAAACTATATAAGAGTGGCTCTACTGAGTCAAGCGAAACTCAACGAAGTCAAGCGCGGCAGGGTCCTTTCCATCGGGAATCCCTTCAATGAGAATCTCGTCGCCGGGCCGCAGGGCAAGGGTTTCGATAATATGCCGCTTGCCCGCCGAGGCATCGAGACGGCGCGCGGGCAGATGATCGTCCGCGGTCCATTCTTCAACAAGTTTTCCCGCTACGGTGACCCGGAACCGCGCAGCCCCGGCAGGCATGTCGAAGTATTGGATGCGAAGTTGATACCAGCCTGCCGGACCCGCATGGCGCAATGCCGCGCTGCACAGCTTCTCCTGGCAGGTGATTGCCGTGCCTCCGGACGCTGCTTCCCAGGGGTTGATCTGCACCGCCTTGTAGCCCTTCAGTGTCAACGATTCTGCTTCGATACGTCCATCATGCCGGCCTACGCGGCCACTTGTGTCTGGAATGCCGGAAGCCCTGAAAAACCAGTTGTTTACAGCATCACGCCACACTTCCGCACTGCCCGCCTGATAGTCCAGCTGGGTGAGAATTTCAGAGTAACGGGCATCATCGATGAGGCCGCGCAAAGTCTTGAACTGCTCCACGAATGCTGCTGCTGTTGCGGCCCCTTCGTAATGCGAATCATAAAGGGACTGAATGACCGTTTTCCCGGAATGCAGCACGTGCGTGTAAGGCACATGATGGAAGAAGAGCAGCAGTTCATCCGGACAGCGCGACAGGGATTCGTACATGTCTGCAACAAATGGCTTGTATTGACCCGCAAAACCTGTGCCTGTTGCCACGGTGCGGTCCATGCCAGCGCCTTGCTTGTCCGCGTTGTGCCACTGGCCCCAGCCATTGCGTTCGGAGGCTTCCACATCCACACCAAAGTGGTCCCCCACAATGTTCGTTAAGGTCTGCAGTCCAAGCGGGCCAGTGTATTGTTCATAAGTCCGCCAGGATTGTAACTGAATCCCTGCTACAGCCTTCGTGACTGTTGGATTCAGCCCAAAAGTAAGTTGTGACCACTCCTTTGCGATCTGTTCGGAAGTTAAATCCGGATTCCAGGCCAGTCGTCCGAAACCGTATAAGTTTGCCTGGGACATCTGGTTGCCAAACCAGTTCTCATCCATGCCCACATTGGAGACGCCAGCGATCGCGTGCGTGAGTTTCTTCACTTGCACTGGCATGCGGAAATCCAGAACTTCCTTCCACTGCGGCACCAGGAACACCGTGTGTCTGGCCTGGCCCATATACTCCTGGGTAATCTGCAGTTCCAGCGCTTCTCTGGTATGGGCCAGTGATCCGAACAGCGGCGAGACAGGTTCACGAACCTGGAAGTCAATGGGACCGTTCTTGATCTGTACGATCACATTGTCATCGAACTTGCCATTGAGTGGAACGAAGTTATCGGCAGCCGCGCGGGCCCGGTCATTCTTCGGGTTGCGCCAGTCCATGTGATGGTCATAGACGAAGCCCCGGTAAAAAAGAATGCCATGGTGAGGGGCCAGCGCACGAGCCACCACATTCGCAGCATCCGCATGAGACCGGTTGTAGAACGATGGCCCGACCCGCCCTTCGGAGTCCGCCTTGAGAACCACGCCCGCTAAGTCCGGCACTGCCTGATAAACAGCATCAATCGCATCTTTCCAGTATTGGATGACCTTCGGATCCAGGGGGTCAAAAGTATCGAGACCACCATTTTCCTTGGGACTGCCAAAGTCCACGGAGATAGCCGCGCGCACACCCCACTGCCGCAGTGCCGCTGCGATCCTTTGAATATGCGGCAGATACTCCGCGGTCAATATCTTCGGGTTGGCATTGACGTTATTAATCGTGGTTGCCTGAATCCCAAGTGACGCCAGCAGCCGGCCATACTCGGCCACCCTGGTCAAATCCTCTCTCGATTTCAGATTGTCCCAGAAGATAGACCGCCCGCCGTACCCACGCTCAATGGAGCCGTCCAGATTATCCCAGTGATTTACCCACCGGGTTGTGAAATGTGGTGACTGTATTTCTCCCGTGACGGGTTCCCCCTGGGCGAGTTTTCGAAGATAGGCGAAAGTGCCATACAGCGCGGACTTGTCATCGTGTCCAGTAATGGAATGATCCGTCAAACGGTAAGATTCCGGCGGAAAGGCGGCATCCACCGCAATTTCGATGGCCGGGCTTTCCGCGCCAAGCCGCAGGATACGTCCGGTAATACCCCGAAGTCCGCGGATCAATTCACTTCCCGCGGTTTGCAGCAACGGTGAAGTGCCACGGACATGCACTGTGTCCGGTAACTGCTGCGGCGAGGCGGCCTTGGCATATCGCAGCCAGGCATCTCTCCCTGTTTCCCCGGCTACCTGCTGGACAGGCAGGATCCAAAAGAGCAAAGCAAGCCATTGCCGCATATTATGAGTTCACTCCTGAGGCCAGGAAGCCTCCATCCACGGTGATGCATTGACCGGTAAGAAAGCTGGCAGCATCAGAACAAAGCAATACGGCTGCTCCAGTAAGTTCTTCCGGCTTCCCGAAACGCCGCATGGGTGTTCGTTGCAGCAGTTCCGCGCCCCGTGCCGTTCCTTCGATCAGTTTGCGGTTCAACTCCGTGGGAAAGACGCCCGGCGCAATCGCATTGACGGAGATGTTATCCTGCGCCCACTCGACGGCCAGACTTCTGGTCAGAGATAAGAGCGCGGTCTTCGCAGCGGAGTAAGCCGCGACTTCATAGAAGGCAACAAAGGAACTCAACGACACGATGTTGACGATACGCCCTCTTCCGTTGGATCGCAATGGCTCATGAAAAGCTTGGCACGCACGGAGCGCGCCGGTCAAACTAACATCGAACAAACGTTCCCAGTCACCCTCTCCGACGGTCGCCGTTGGTTGCCGGAAGGTCACACCGGCCGCGTTGACGAGAATATCCACGCAGCCGTACTCCTGCAGCACCAAGTCCCGCAGTGCCGCCAGCGATTCCCGCTTCGTGACATCGGCGCTGTACTGCACTGACCTTCGCCCGGCAGCTACCACCTTTGCCCCATGCGCCGAGAGTCCCTCCGCGATCGACTTGCCGAGGCCCGAAGTTCCGCCCATCACTACCGCGATGCGTCCGCGCAAATCCAGAGGAGAGGCCATAAGTTAGTACGGAATGACGCCGCAGTCCTGCGAGTTCGGGTCCGCCCAGCGGTCGTTCGGCAGCAATGGCGTCCACTCCGGCCGCGCGGGATCGCGGTCATAGGGATACCCGCCCAAACGCTTATACAATTCCGAGTATTCCGCGAGCTTATCCCGGTTGAGCCGGACACCCAGCCCCGGACCTGTCGGCACCGGAATAGCCCCGTTCCGATACGGCATCAGACCGCCCTCAATAATGTCGTCCGTCAGGTGATGATAGTGCGCATCCGCGGCGAAGCTGAGGTTCGGCACCACCGCCCCCATGTGCAGCATGCTGGCGAGTTGGATGCCCAACTCACCGGAGGAATGCACCGCAACGCCGAGTTGGAACGTTTCACATACGCCGGCGGCCTTCACGCAGGGCCGAATGCCGCCCCAGAATGTTGTGTCGAGCAGAATCACATCCACCGCGGGGTCCAGCACATTCGCGGCAAGTTGTTCGAAATTCACCACCACCGTGTTGGTCGCCAGCGGAACCCTCGTCATCTGGCGGGTGCGCCGCATCCCGTTCATGCCGTAGACGGGATCTTCCAGGTAGTCATTGTTCAAATCTTCGATGCCGTGTGAGAACGCAATCGCCTGCTCGGTCGACCAGACACCGTTGCAATCGAACCGGAAAGAATCGCCGGGCAGGGAAGCCGCCAGCGCCCGGTAGAGTTCCAACTCATGCTTCGGATGAAACACGCCGGCCTTCATTTTGTGCGTGGTGAAACCGTGCTGTGCCTTGGTTGCCCTCGCATACTCCACAACCTGCTCCACCGTGCGCACTTCGCCCGTCCCATCCTTCGGATTCGGATACCGGAAGAAGCAATACGACGCAAACGTCACCTCATCGCGCACCCGCCCGCCCAGAATCTCAGAGACAGGGACTCCCCACTCCTGCCCAATGAGATCCAGACAAGCAAACTCCAGCGTGGCCAGGATCTGCGTCCGGTTGTTGTAGAGCGAGGCCGTCGGGTTCGCAATCAGGAAGCGCATTTCTTCCACACGCGCCGGATCATGGCCCACCAGGTAGGCCTTCATAGCACGAAAGGCAGCTTCCGCGGATTCGCCGCCGCCGCCCATTTCACCCAAACCGATGAGGCCATTATCGGCCTCCACCTCCACAATGGTGCGGACAAAACGGCCCCAGTGGCAGCCATTGGCATGGCGCAGTGGGGCCTGCAGTGGAACCGTGACGGTGGTAGCCCGGATATCCCGAATCTTCATGAGTTTGTTTGAGTGTACAACAAACTCATGCGCCGGGGATTGCTATCGCTTGCGACGCAATGCGCCAATCACCAGCAGGCCAGCGGCGGTCAGGGCCAGCCCTGCCGGTTCCGGCGATTCCACCAGCGACTGTGAATAATCGATTCCCGCCGCGGAGGTCACCGTGAAGTTGGTGATGACATTGCTGCCCTGCAGGATGTACGAACCGCCGCCGTACGCGATCGTGTGCTGGAATTCAGCCGACTCCACCGCAGGTCCGGCATAACCGCCCGACGATTGCGTATTCCAAACGGAAGCGTAAATCCCATATTCAAACGATGTGTTGAAGGTGAAGGGAATCACCACGTAAACCCACTGCGCCACGTTCATCGTTGGTGTACCATATCCCGACGTCCCCCATTCGATTGCCTCCGAGTCCCAGCTCGACAGGATATCGCCGTTATGCGTGGTGTTCAGGGAATTGAATGTGTTAAACGCATTGGTATCTGCACCATAGGCGTTGATCGCGTTGTAGTTAAGGTAAGCTGCCAATTGCAGTTGGGAGAGGGTACCCACCCCACTTGTGGAAAGAACTCCGTCCACCCAAAACGGCAGGACCCAGAGCGCGTCTCCGGTGCCGCCAGTAATTGTGTTGGAGTCATTGAAGCCAACGCTGGCTTCGGCTCCCGCAAATTGTGTTGCTGCTGATGCGCTGTTGTCCGCCTGTAAGTGCAGCAAGGCCGGCGACGCGGAAGCAGACGCAGAGTTGATGAAGTTGTAGCCGCTCACATTTCCGCTGCTGGCGGAACTGGTGGAAGTCGAGCCACCCACCGAAGAGGTGGAGGTGTTGCAGGTGACGTACTGGTCTGAGTTGCCGCCGTTGTAGGCGTTACCCGCTGAATTTCCTGATCCAAACGCCTGATTGCCACTGCAGGCGCTCACAAACACGGCACCTGCCGGCGTAGTGGCTTGGCCGATTGCCGCAGCCTCCAGGACGCCGGGCAAACCGGTAATAACTACTGCTGCCAGCCAACGAAAATGGTTCATCTGTTCCTCCGGGCACATGGCCCCCGGGGCCCGGCGCTCTAGCGGCGCTCCCCCCTGTTAACGACTACAACGGGAACGGGAGGGCAAACCACTCACGGAGAATCAAAAAAAATCAAAATATTTTCCGGCGTACCTGCGGAGCACGCCGGACATGGAAGTTTACGCATCTGTGCCGTGGCACTTCTTGTACTTCTTGCCGCTGCCGCAGGGGCAGGGGTCGTTGCGGCCGACTTTGGGAGCGCTGCTGGTCACGGTCTTCGAAGCCGTGGAAGTCGTGGCGGCTGCGAACGTCAGATCCGCCAGTTCCTTCTCATGCTGCTTCTGCAGGTGCTTGGTCATGCCCATCACCGCATTCTGCGCTTCAATCCGCTTCAGTTCCTCGGCCGCCTTTTCGGCTTCCAGTTTCTGACGCGCAATCTCCTCGGCGTCATCTTCTTCCTCTTCGTATTCATCGTCGTCATTGCTGAAGGGCAACGCCGCATTGTTCTGCTCGAAGCGGAGGAAATACAGGTACCGCACGGTCTCGTCTTCAATGCGGTCCATCATGTCCTGGAACAGCACGAACGATTCCTTCTTGTACTCGATGAGGGGATCTTTCTGCCCGTAACCGCGCAGCCCGATGCCTTCCTTCAAGTGGTCCATCGAGAGCAGGTGGTCTTTCCACTGGTCATCGATGACGTGGAGCATGATGTTCCGCTCCGCCTCCCGCATCAGGTTCCCGCCCACCAGATCTTCCTTCGCCTGATAGGTCTTCACCGCGCGGTCATAGAGTTCGTCTTCGAGCGCCTGGGGGCTCATGCCCTCCATCTCCGCCGGACTGATCCGTACGCCGAACTGATTCAGCGCTGCCGTCTGCACGCCGGGCAGATCATATTGATCCGGCCGCACACCTTCCGGGCAATACTGATCCACAATCCCCGCTGCAACGCTGCGGGTCATCTCCAGAACGCGTTCCTTCTGGTCCGCGCCTTCCAGCAACTGCCGCCGCATGTCGTAAACAGCTTTGCGCTGCTTGCTCATCACGTCGTCGTACTCAAGCAGGTGCTTGCGCGCTTCAAAGTTCTGGGTTTCCACGGCCTTCTGTGCCGCGGCAATCCGCTTGGTGATCATGCCGGATTCAATCGGCACATCTTCTTCCATGCCGAGCCGCAGCATGAGGTTCTGCATGCGTTCCCCGCCGAAGATGCGCAGCAGATCGTCCTGCAGAGACAGGAAGAAGCGCGAACTGCCGGGGTCGCCCTGGCGGCCCGCGCGGCCACGCAACTGGTTGTCGATACGCCGCGAATCATGCCGCTCCGTGCCAACAATGTGCAGACCACCAAGAGCCGTCACTTCATCGTGCTCCAGCTTGCAACTCTCGCGGAACTGGGCCAGCGTGGCTTCCCAATCGGCCTTGAATTCGGGGCGTTCCGGGTCTTTCCCCTGTTTGCGCATGGCTTCGGCCGCCATGAATTCCGGGTTGCCCCCCAGCAGAATATCGGTGCCGCGGCCGGCCATGTTGGTCGAAACCGTGACCGAACCCTTGCGGCCCGCCTGCGCCACAATGAATGCTTCCCGCTCGTGGTTTTTCGCGTTCAGAACTTCGTGCCGTATGCCCTGTTTCTTGAGCATGTTCGACAGCTTTTCTGACTTTTCAACCGAAATCGTACCCACCAGCACGGGCTGTCCGCGCTGCTGGAATTCTTTGATCTCTTTGGCTGCGTTGCGGAACTTCTCTTCTTCGGTACGGTAGACCACGTCCGGGTTCTCGATCCGGATCATGGGCCTGTTGGTCGGAATCACGGTCACATCCAGGTTGTAAATCTTCTGGAATTCCGCCGCTTCCGTTTCCGCGGTGCCCGTCATGCCGGAGAGCTTCTTATAGAGCCGGAAGTAGTTCTGGAATGAAATCGTCGCCAGCGTCTGCGTCTCGCGCTCGATCTTGACGCCTTCCTTCGATTCCACGGCCTGATGCAGGCCATCGCTCCAGCGCCGCCCGTCCATCAACCGTCCCGTGTGCTCGTCGACGATGATGACCTTGCCGTCTTTGACAACGTAGTCCTTGTCCTTCAGGAAGATCACGTGGGCCTTGAGCGCCTGTTGAATGTGGTGATTCCACTCCACGTTATGCGGCTCATACATGTTGCCGATGCCGAGCAGCCGTTCGCAATGCAGCACGCCCTCTTCAGTGAGTGCGACGCTGCGGTGCTTTTCGTCCACGGTGTAATCGCCGGTGGTGATGTCCCGTTCGCCGTCTTTGCCCTTGATCACTTCACCGCGCACCAGCCGCGGAATGATCTTGTTCGCCTTGAAGTACTTATCGGTCGATTCTTCGGAGGGGCCGGAGATGATCAGCGGAGTCCGGGCTTCATCGATGAGAATCGAGTCCACTTCGTCGACGATGGCGAAGTTGTGGGGCCGCTGCACGCAATTCTGAAGATTGAACTTCATGTTGTCGCGCAGATAATCGAACCCGAATTCGTTGTTCGTGCCGTAGGTGACGTCGCAAGCGTAGGCTTCCTGGCGCTCGTGGTCATCCAGGTCATGCACAATCACACCCACCGTCAAACCGAGGAACTTGTGCACGCGGCCCATCCACTCGGAATCGCGCGTGGCCAGGTAATCATTGACGGTCACCACGTGGACGCCCTTGCCTTCGAGCGCATTTAGATAGGTAGGCGCGGTGGCCACCAGCGTCTTGCCTTCGCCGGTCTTCATTTCGGCGATCCGGCCCTTGTGCAGTACCATCCCGCCAATCAACTGGCTTTCGAAGTGGCGCATCCGAAGTACACGGCGGCTCGCTTCCCGCACCACGGCGAAGGCTTCAATCAGGAGGTCGTCGAGGGTGGCGCCGCGCGAAAGCCGCTCGCGGAATTCCACGGTCTTGGCGGCAAGCTCCGTATCAGAGAGCTGCTGAAGCGAGGGTTCGAGATCATTAATCGCGGCAATGACAGGACGCATTGCCTTGATCTCGCGCTCGTTCTTTGTGCCAAAGACTTTGGCGAGAATTGCATCAACCATAAGAGGGGTAAATACCAGTTTAACGCGTTTGGGGTCAGTGCACCGCCGCCAGGCATCGCCCACCGTAATAGCCCACCGTAATAGACTGTTAAGCGCTATGGCCCTTTCACGCAGAGAATGGATGTTGGCGGCAGGTGCCGCTGGTTTTACCGCACTCGCCCAGGCGAAGTTTACCCAGCCCGTCGGCGCTGAACTTTACACCGTCCGCGGCGACCTCCCCAAAGACCCGGACCGCGTTCTCAAAGAAATCGCCGGCATGGGCTACAAAGAGGTCGAAGGCGGCCGCGCCGATACCCTCAAGTTCTCTGCCCAGTTCAAGCAATACGGACTCAAACCAGTCGCCTGCCACGCCGAGCAGGGTCTCATCACCGGCAACTGGGGCAACCAGAAAGCCCCGGAAGGTCTCACCCTGGAATCCTCCATGGCCGGACTCAAAGAAGCGGGCGTCCAGTGGTACATCATGCCCTACCTGCCGCCGGACCAGCGCGGCAGTGCGGACAGCTATAAAGCCCTTTGCGACAAGATGAACCATGCCGCCGAAGTCGCCAAAAAGGCCGGTCTCGGCTTCGCATACCACAACCACGCCTTCGAATTTGGCGGCAAACCGGGTGAACGCCCCATCGACATCTTCCTCGAACGGCTCGATAAGAAACTCGTGATGTTTGAAATGGATGTCTTCTGGGTCAGCGTCGCCGGCAATGATCCCGTCAAGCTCCTCGGCGAGTGGAAAGGCCGGGTGCCGCTGCTCCACCTCAAGGACAAAGCCAAAGACACCCCGGTCCAGTACAACGAAGGTGTGAAACGCACGGCGTTCCAGGAAGTCGGCAGCGGAACCCTCGATTTCAAGGCGATCCTCGCCGCAGCCAAAGCAGCCGGCGTCAAACACTACTTCGTCGAACAGGACCAGACTCCCGGTGATGCCCTGGCCAGTTTGAAGAAGAGCTACGAATACCTGCGGACACTATAATCCGATATTGGCGCGCAGAATCAGGATCACCGTCGCTTACGACGGCACGGACTTTCATGGCTGGCAGTTACAACCCGGACTGACCACCATCCAAGGCGTTCTCGAAGAGATTGTTTTCGGCATCGATAAGAAGCCGACCCATGTCGCCGGCTCCGGTCGCACGGACGCCGGCGTGCATGCCCGTGCCCAGGTCGCGGCCTTCACTTTGGAGAACCGCATTCCGGTCGATAATCTCCGCCGGGCGATTAACCGACTGCTGCCCCCCGCTATCCGCGTCTATGATGTGGTGGAAACGCACCCGGATTTCCACCCCCGCTTCGACGCCACCGCGAAGACCTACCAGTACACCATTCATACCGATGAGATCTGCCCTCCGGCGGATTGGCGTTACGTGCATTGGCATCCCTATCCCATTGACCGCCAGGCCATGGTGGCAGCCGCCCGCATCTTTGAGGGGGAGCATGACTTCACCGCTTTCGCGGCCAAGGACGTGAAGGATCACGAAGGCAAATCCAAAGTCCGGCGCATCTTCTCTTCGAATTTGGAGATCAATCCCGATGGCCGCCTCATCTACCGCGTCCGCGGCAGTGGCTTCCTGAAGCACATGGTCCGCAACCTGGTTGGCACCCTGCTTCACGTCGGAAAAGGGAATTTTGATGAGGCCGATCTGAAAGCACTTTTGCGGCCGAATTGCAACCGCAAGGCGGGTCCGACAGCCCCAGCGAAGGGCTTGACCCTGTGGAGCGTTGAGTACGGGCAAAGTACTGATTCCGAAACGCCCATCGTGTTACGTTGAAGTCGTGACTACGCGCCTGTATGACATGGACCCCGGTCCAGACTCGCCCGAAATCGTTCGGATGATCGTCGAGATCCCCCAGCATTCCGCCAATAAGTACGAATACGATGGCAAGCTCGGAGTGTTTCGCCTGGATCGCGCGCTCTATTCCCCGCTCCATTACCCCGGCGACTACGGCTTTATTCCCGGCACACTTGCGGAGGACAATGACCCTCTCGATGTGCTCGTTCTGGTGCAACAGCCCAGCTTTCCCGGCGTCCTCATTGAAGTCCGGCCAGTGGGCGTGCTGAACATGGTGGACGGTATTGAAAAGGATCAAAAGGTGCTGGCGGTTCCCACCCGGAATCCGCGCTACGACCAGATCCACACCATGGACCAGATCTTCCCGCACGTGCGGCGCGAAATCGAGCACTTCTTCTCGATCTACAAGGAACTTGAGAACAAAGTCACCACCATGGAAGGCTGGGGCGGACCACGCGAAGCCCGCAAAGCAATCGCCGATTGCCGCCAGCGCTATCTGGACCTGAAAGAAGCCGAAGCCGCCGCGGGACACGAGTAAGCCCGCGGGGCAGGCTGCTACTCAGGGCGCTGCCTTACTTCACCCAGGGCAAATAGGCCGCGCCAAACAAGCCGGCCTGATTTCCCAGTTCCGCCTTCGCGATCTTTGTATCGGTCAACCGCGCCGTCACACTGCGCTTGTGGACTTCCGCCAGCATCGCCGGCGCGAACAAATCCCACGCGTCGAGCGGCCCGCCACTGAGCAGGTACAGCGGGAAGTTGAAGGCATTGATCAGCATCGCGAGCAAGCGGCCCAGGGATTCTCCCATCACCTCGAAGATCACCTTGGCCCGTTCATTGCCGCCCATCGCCATGTCATAGACTTCTTTCGATGTATACGCCTGGCCCAGCATCAACCTCGCCATGGCGGAAACCGCGGTTGCCGAGGCATGCTTCTCCACACAGCCGCGGTTGCCGCAGCCACATGGGTTGCCCATGGGATCGATGGAGATGTGGCCCACTTCGCCGGCCATCCCCATATACCCGGTGAGAATCTTGCCGCCCGCAATAATGCCGCCGCCAATCCCTGTGCCGAGAGTGATCAGGATCAGGTCATCCACCGTGCGCCCGGCGCCAATCCACTTTTCCCCCAGCGCAGCCGCATTGGCATCATTTTCGAGAATCACTGGCGCGCCCAGTTGCTGGCTGAGGGCGTCCCGCAGCGGAAAGTTCTCCAGGGAAGTCAGGTTATTCGAACTGCGGATCACGCCATTCTTCAGCTCGATGAAGCCCGGCACCACAACGCCGATGCCGGAAAGGTCTGCCGCGCCGTGCTCATCCCGCAATTCCCGGATCGCTTCCACCATGTCGCCCACAATGGCGTCGCGCCCTTCGGCAAAGGCTGTCTTGCCCTTCCGTATGCCAAGCATTTCTCCGCTTCGCGTAATCGCCGCCGCGCGGAGGTTTGTGCCACCCAGGTCAAGTCCAATGCTGTACTCTGCCATGCACCCTGATGATAACGTCTAACTGTATGTGGATCGGTCTCGATATCGGTACGGGAGGCAGCCGCGCGCTGCTGGTCAATGAAAAGGGTGAGGTTCTGCACGCCTGCACCGTGGCGCATGAAGAGATCACCATGCTGCAGCCGCTCTGGGCGGAGCAACGGCCGGAAAACTGGCGCGATGCCTCGTTCGAAGCCGTGCGCGGCGTGCTTGCGAAATCCGGCGTTGACGGCGCGCAGATCCAAGGCATCGGACTCTCCGGCCAAATGCATGGCCTGGTGGTTCTGGATGAGGCCAATCAAGTACTGCGCCCTTCGTTGATTTGGTGTGACCAGCGCAGCCAGCCGCAGGTTGATTGGATCAATTCGAAGGTCGGCAAGGCGCAGGTGCTTGATTACATTGCCAACCCCGTTCTCACCGGCTTCACCCTGCCCAAACTGCTCTGGGTTCGCGACCACGAGCCCCGGATCTATGAACGTATCCGCAAGGTTCTGCTCCCCAAAGACTACGTTCGCTTCGCACTCACCGGCGAATTCGCAACGGAAGTCTCGGATGCTTCCGGCACCGCACTTTTCGATGTGGTGAACCGCCGCTGGTCGTATGAGTTCGCCGATGCCGTCGGCGTGGACCGCAGCTTCCTGCCAGCCTGTTTTGAATCGAGCGAAATTTCAGGGCGTGTCAGCGCGCAAGCTGCCGCGGCAACCGGTCTAACCGCCGGCATTCCCGTGGTTGGCGGCGGCGGGGACCAAGCCGCGAGCGCCGTCGGCAACGGCATTGTCGCTCCGGGAATCGTCTCCTGCACGCTCGGCACTTCCGGTGTGGTCTTCGCGCACATGGAACAGGTGGCCTATGACCCCGCCGGGCGCGTGCACACGTTTTGTCACGCGGTCACCGGCAAGTGGCATGTGATGGGCGTCACGCAGGGTGCCGGACTCAGCCTGCAATGGTTCCGCAATCAATTCGCGCCGGGCGTGGACTACGACGTCCTGATGGCCGAGGCCGCGCAAGCGCCCGCTGGTTCGCAGGGTCTTTACTGGTTGCCGTATTTGATGGGCGAACGCACGCCTCACCTCGACGCTCTCGCGCGCGGCGGCTGGATTGGTCTCACGGCAAAGCACAAGCGTGCCGATTTGATCCGTTCCCTCATTGAAGGCGTGACCTACAGCCAGAAGGATTGTCTCGATATCGTGGCGTCTCTCGGCTGCGAAGTCGCTTCCGTCCGGGCATCTGGCGGAGGTGCGAAGAGCCCGTTCTGGGGACAGATTCTCGCCGATGCCTTCAACAAGCCCATCGTGACGCTGGCATCGCAGGAAGGTTCCGCGCTCGGTGCCGCGATTTTGGCAATGGTCGGCACGGGAGTGTTCTCAAGTGTTCCCGAAGCCTGCGGCGCATTGGTTCACGAAGCAGCCAGGAGAGAACCGGAGCTGGGTAATGTGGATGTTTATGCGAAGGGGCATCAGGTGTTCCAATCGCTGTACCCGGCGCTGAAAGGGATCTACCCGGTGATGTAAGGCGGAGCGCCGCGCGGCAGGCTGGTGCCCTCTACTGGCGGCGGGGCATATGTTCCCGCAGCACCGAATTGATCAACGTCTGCCAGCCACGACCCTCGTTCTGGTATGCAGCAAGCACATCCGGGTCGAGCCGAATCGTTTGATTCACCTTTCGGATCGCCTTTGGCGGCCGTCCTCTTCCACGACGCAACAGCGCTTCAGTTGCCGTCGCACCGATCAACCCCGGCAGCACTTCGGCTGCTGGGCGGGCTTTCCTCATGTCCTCTTGCGTCCACTCCGGGTTTTCTGCGTCAAGGAGTGTTGGCCTGATCTTCGGAGTATTGCTCATACAGTCTTTCCTCTTTCCGGTTCGCTTTCCTGAAGCTGATCACTCTGAGTTCACCATGGCGCGGAGTTACAACAACGGCGTAAAGGCGGCCATTCAAAAGAGCCAGAACACGCAAGCGAAGTTCCCCGTAATCGCGGCGGGTATCCTCCGTAACCAGCGCATTTGTCCATTCCAACTCCGCGGCTAGTTCGAACGACAGGCCGCGTACTGCAATGTTCTTCTCGTTTTTTGCGGGGTCAAAACTGAACCGCATATGCTTTATTGCTACAGCAATAATCGTGCCCTGTCAAGACATGGAGCGCCGCGTCTCCTTTCCAGTTAAACTGAAGCTGATGGAAAACTTCCGTGAGTTCCAGGTCACCGATCCCTTTGGCAAAACCTGGACGGCGCAGTTCAAATATCTGCAGACCGGCATCTCGATCCGCCACAGCGATTCCGTGGACGTTTGTTACCTGCTCTCCAGCGAAGGCGAAACCGTGCGCAAGACCGTCGTGTTGAGCCACCCGGAACTGCGCGACTACGCCTCCCGTACCGGACGCAAGATCACTGACCCGTGGTGCTCCCGCCTCGCCGTGATGAAACTGCAACAGGTCATCAGCAACGGCGAAGATCCGGAGAGTCAGTACCTGCCCGTCGCGAATGCAGAAATTGCCGAGTACGATGCAGTCATTCAAGAGTGGGAAAAAGAATGGCTCAAACAGCACGCTGCCTGATTCTCGCTGCACTCGTCGCCGTCACCGCGCAGGCTTACGACTGGAAGTCTCTGCCCAAGCCCACCGGCTACGTGAGCGACCTCGCGCACGTCATTGACCCGCAGAGCAAAGCCTCGCTCGAAGCCTACTGCACGCTGGTCGAAGAGAAGACGGGAGCGCAGATCGCCCTCGTCACAATGACTTCGCTCGAGGGCGAGCCCATTGAAGACGTCGCGAATGATTTATTCCGCGGCTGGGGCGTCGGCAAAAAGAAACAGGACAACGGCGCACTCTTCCTCCTCGCCATACAGGACCGCAAGACGCGTCTCGAAGTCGGTTTCGGGCTTGGTGAAGCCGTGCCGGACAGCATGGCGGGCTTGATGCTCGAAGAAATGCGCCCCGCCCTTCGCGCGAACCAATATGGACAGGCCTTTCTGGCTGCCGCCGAACAACTGGGTTCTGCCATCGCCAAAGCCAACAACGTCAGCCTGGGGCAGGTGAAGCCGCATTGGGTGCAGGAAACGCGCCGCTCGCAGGGCAAACGCATTCCCTGGGGCTTCATCCTCTTGCTGGTTTTTATTCTCATCGCTCTCATCAGCCGGGGCTCACGCGGCGGCGGATATGGCGGTGGCGGCGGCGGCGGCTTCTGGACCGGACTCCTGCTGGGTGAACTTTTAGGCGGCGGACGACGTTATGGAGGATATGGGGGCGGCGGCGGCGGCTTCGGCGGCTATGACTCCGGCGGCGGGGATTCGGGTGGTTTCGGTGGCTTCGGCGGTGGTGATTCCGGCGGTGGCGGCGCATCCAGTGACTGGTAAGCGCACAGGCAGCCGTCCGTGGCACGAATCGGCTCAAGGAACCCGCTGGCTTCAACCCGGACGGCGAGTCCGTTGTGCACGGTTTCATCGGGAGATACCCGGAAGAATGAGGGCGCTCTAATGCAGTCCGTACTCGACGAACTGGTCGCGAAACTGACCAAAGCTCTGGGTTCCAACCTGGTTTCCGCCGTGCTGTATGGCTCCGGTGCCACGGGGGATCACCACGGCAACTATTCCGATCTCAACATCCTCTGTGTTCTTGCGGAGATCACCCCCGCGCACCTGGCCGCAACCAGCCCTGTGTTCCATTGGTGGCAGCAGAAGGGCAACCCTTCGCCGTTGCTGCTGACCGAACATGAGGTGCAAACCTCCACGGATTGTTTCGCCATTGAGTTCCACGATATCCGCGAACACCACAAACTTCTGCACGGCCGCGATGTGGTGTCTTCGCTTGAGGTGGACCGTACTTTCTACCGTGCACAGGTGGAGCGGGAACTCCGCTCGAAACTCCTGCGTTTGCGGCAGAAGGCCTCCGGTGTGCTGGCGGATGCCACGCTGCTGCGCCGTTTGCTGGCGGATTCCATTTCCACCTTCTGTGTCCTGTTCCGCCATGCCCTCATCCTGCATGGTGTGGAGATCGGGCCGAGGAAGCGCGAAGTCATCCAGAAAGCGGCGGAGAGGTTCGGCATTGATCCGAAACCCTTCGAACTCCTGCTCACCCTGCGGGAAGGCCAAAGTTCCAAAGACGATACCAGGAAGGCTGATCCAATCGTGCTGCTGCCAGTTGTGTTGCAGGCGATCGGAACGGTCATCGACGCGGTCGACGGCATCGACCGAATAAGCTAGAAGATTCAGTATTGAGGAGAAACCGATTTTATGAAACCGGGAATGATTATCGCTCTCGTGGTCGTACTTGCCCTGCTGTTGTGCGGGTGCCAGTTCGTGGGCCAGCGGAACAAACTGGCGGCGGAACGCGAAAATATCAAGGCGGAGTGGAGCCAGGTCGAGACTGATCTGCAACGCCGTTCCGATTTGATTCCGAATCTGGTGGAGACGGTAAAGGGCTACGCGAAAGAAGAGACCACCGTCTTCAAAGACATCGCCAATGCGCGCGCCGGCATGGCTGGTGCGAAGACGCCGCAGGAAAAGATTGAGGCCAATAACGGTTTGACCGGTGCCCTGGGCCGCCTCCTCGTGGTGGTGGAAAGCTACCCGAATCTGAAAGCCGACGCGAACTTCCGCCAGTTGCAGTTCGAACTCTCCGGCACGGAAAACCGCATCCTGCAGTCCCGGCGCCGCTATAACAAGGCGGTGCAGGAATACAACGTCGATATCTCGCAGTTCCCTGCCAACATCGTTGCGTCTATGTCCGGCTTCGTCCGGGAAGATGCGTATTTCAAGACCGAAGCGGGGGCTGAGAAGGCTCCCAAGATCAGTTTTCAGGACCCCGCGCCAGCCGCGAAATAAGGATTTTTCGAACACATGAGCATTCCACAGTTCAATAACTACATCAACGGCGAATGGGTCGCCGGTACAGGCACGTTTGAAGACCGCAATCCGGCGAACACCGCAGAAGTGGTTGGTCTCTTCGCAAAAGGCACTGCCGCGGATATGGCTGCTGCCGCTGACGCTGCTGCCGCTGCTCTGCCGGGCTGGGCCGGGATGCCCGCACCCGCACGTGGCGCGATTCTGTTCAAAGCCGCGGACATTCTCGAAAAGAACTTCGATCAGCTTGGCGCAGAGATGACCCGCGAAGAAGGCAAGACACTGCCGGAAGCGAAGGGGGAAGTCCGCCGCGCGATCAATATTTTCCGCTACTTCGCGGGTGAAGGTTCCCGGATGGATGGCGTGATGGTGCCTTCTGAACGGGACCGCGTGCATGTTTTCGCCTTCCGCAAGCCGATTGGTGTAGTGGGTCTGATCACCCCGTGGAATTTCCCGATTGCGATTCCTGCGTGGAAGATCGCACCGGCTCTGATTTGCGGCAACACCGTTCTGGTGAAGCCTGCCTCGGTCTCGCCGCTCTGCGCCTGGCGCATTGTGGAAGCTCTGCATCAGGCCGGCATCCCCAAGGGAGTGATTAACTTCGTGGCGGGTTCCGGTGCGGAACTCGGCAAGGCCATGGTGGAAGCGGCCCCTGTGAAGGCAATTTCGTTCACTGGTTCCAATGATGTTGGCAACTGGATTCACACCGAAGCCAGCAAGCGCCGCCTGCGCATCCAGCTCGAAATGGGCGGCAAGAACCCCACCATCGTTCTGGCCGATGCCGACTTCAATTCCGCCGTCGAAAACGTGGTGAATGCGTCCATGTTCTCCACCGGCCAGAAGTGCACGGCCACCAGCCGCGCCATCGTGGAAGATGCGATCTATGACAAGTTCGTGGAGGCCGTGGTGGCCCGCACGAAGAAGCTGAAGGTTGGCGACGGCATGCAGCCCGGCATCGACATCGGCCCCTGTGTGGATAAGGGCCAGATGGAAACCGTGCTCAAGTACATTGAGATCGGCCGCAAGGAATGTGGAGAACCGCTCTGCGGCGGCAACCGCCTCACCGGTGAGGGCTACGACAACGGCTACTTCGTGGAGCCCACCGTGTTCGCGGATGTGACCCCGGAACACACCATCGCAAAGGAAGAAATCTTCGGACCCGTGCTGGCCATCATGCGCGCCAAGGATTTCGATGACGCAATGAAGATCGCCAATGACACGCCCTTCGGCTTGTCCTCCTCCGTGCAGACCTCCAACATCTCGCGCATGTTTGAGTACATCTACCGTTCGGAAGCCGGTCTTCTGACGGTGAATCTGCCCAGCGCGGGCGTGGAATACCAGTTGCCGTTCGGCGGCACCAAGGATTCCAGCTTCGGTCCGAAGGAGCAGGGACCTGCCGCCTTCGATTTCTATAGCGACTTCAAGACCGTTTACGTGAAATACTAACCAACTGACATGCTCTTAGGACAAATCCGTTTCGACGGCGCCACTGTTGCCGCCATTTTTGAGGACGGCGCCGCGCGGCCCATCCCGACGCATACGATGTGCGATCTGATCAACCGCGCAGGTACGGAAAACGTGCCGCTGTCGAAGCTTGCCGCGAACCTCGCCATCAAGATGAAGGCGCCCGCGCAGCCGCTGATCCCGATTTCCCCGGCGGAAGTCTGGGCCTGCGGCTGCTCTTATGAGATGAGCGCCGCTTTCCGCGACGCGGAACATGGCACCCGCGAAGGCATGTATGCCTACGTGTACAAGGAGCCGCGGCCGGAGATCTTCTTCAAGGGCACCGCGCGCGTCTGTGTTGGGCCGGGCCAGAATATTGGCATCCGGTCCGATTCGAAGTTCACTGCGCCGGAACCGGAGTTGGCTCTGGTCCTGGGGCCGAAGGGCAAGATCGTTGGCTACACCATCGCCAATGACGTCTCTGCCTGGGATATCGAACGCGAGAACGCGTTGTATCTTCCGCAGTCAAAGGTCTACACAGCATGCTGTTCGCTGGGACCAGTGATTGTCACGGCAGATTCGGTGGAAGACCCCTATGCGCTGAACATGACCTGCACCATCAAGCGGGGGGAAGAAACCACCTTTTCCGGCTCCGTTTCGACGGGCAAGTTACACCGTAAGTTCGAAGAACTGATCAGCTATCTTACGCACTCCAACCCGGTTCCTTCCGGGACGGTTATGCTGACAGGTACGGGCATTATTGTTACGGAAGAGGCAGCTTTGCGTGCCGGAGACGTGGTGACGATTACCGTGGATCAGATCGGTGAACTTTCCAACACCGCGGTAATCGTCTAACTCTCTTCGCCTCAGCTTTCCTGTGAGGCCGGTTCCAGCCTCGTGCTCAGTCCGGCGCGTGCAGCGGTATCTTCAATCCCACTGTTCGCGCCAGACTCTGCCCAGATAGAACAAGGCCGCCAGGCCAACCGCGACTACGCCGGTCAGAATCGCGAAACCTGCATAGAGGCCGCCTGTTTGATCCATAGCCAATGTCAGGGCGAAGAGTGCCAGGGCCACATAAGCCGTCGGCATGGTGGTGATCCCGCCCAGCCAGATCGCGGCTCCTCCAGGTAACACGAGCAGCAGCCGGTAACCTCCAATCCGGTCGGCAATTGTGCCCCCTACAGGCCGCAGGAAGCTGCCGAATATGACCACTGTGGTTGCAGCCCATGGAGAGGTGGAAGCGTTCAGTGTAGAGGTACTACCCGGCTTCAATCTCACCCACACGCCGCCAGCTAACTAATCTCCACCGGGTTGCGATTTTATTCAGCACAGGCCACCTGGCGGCACTTGCAGCCGATGCACTTGGTCATGTCGAAATGGAAGCGGCACTGCCCGTCAGCTTCCAAGGACCACGTCATTCCCCGCTTCCCGGCAGCGAGAGAACCCCGGTTTCGGCGGGTCGGATTTGTTCAAGCAACGGTAGAGACACGTGTAGCCACCTCCTTCGTGTGTAGATTCTGTAGACCAGCTTCAGCCCAGACCCTCTTCGGAGCTTTCATCCGCGGAGTCATCCACCAAGGGTTCTTCCAATTCTTCGGGGTGTGCGGCGTACTTTTTCAGGGCGGGGAAGATATGGCGGGGCGAAAAACCGGCGCGGCGCAGTCGGCGGTAGGCCATCGCCAGTTTGCTCTGGTCGGTGACGCCTCCCGCGGCGATGACCGGCATGCGGCGCTCAATGTACTGGTCCACGAGTTCGGCTTCGTTCACTTCCGCGTAGGCTTGCCCCACCGCTTCGTTCGCGAGTTCGCCGCCAACCCGGCGTTTCTTGAGATCCATCAACACGCGGAACTTGCCGAAGCCTTCGTTGTCCCGCCGAGCGGTGGCGTAGCTCTGGGCGAATTGTTCATCGTCAAGGTACTTGATGTCTTTGAGCCGGTCGATAATCTTCTCTGGATCAGCAGGGTCAGCGGCCTTGGCCCGCAGCTTCGAGCGCATTTCGCCGCTCGAATACCCGCGCACGCCCAGTAGTTTCACAGCGTACGAAAACAACTCTTCTTCGGCCAGTTTCTTCGGTTTCCGTTTCGTCTGCACTCTGCGAGAAGTATACTGTGAGTGACATCTACGCTGTAATAAAGAGGGAGCAATCGGATGAATCGTGACGGATGGGCAAGTTTTGTTCTGGGCCTTGGCATTGGGGTTGGGCTGGGCATGATCTTCGCGCCGAAGTCTGGGGAAGAGACTCGCGAACTGTTGAAGTCCAAGGCCGATGAGGGTGCCGATTATCTGCGCAAGCAGACAGCTGGTTTGCGCGATTCCGCCAGTGAACTGGTGGAGAAGGGCCGTGACGTTGTCTCGCGCCAGGCCGAAGTGATCCGTGAAAACCTTGCCGAAGCTGTGGAAGCCGGGCGCCAGGCGTATATGGGCGAGAAGGCTGCCCCAGTGGATCCTACACAAGCCGTTTAGTTTTTGTCGTTTCGTTTTTGAGTTGAGTCCAAACGGGGAAACCCCGGAGTCCGAATGTCCGAAGAGCTATTTCGAGTTGTAATCACTGCAGGGGTCGGCGTCGCGGTACTGTGTATTGCCGTGATGACCGTGGCAGCCGTTGGGCTGGCCCGGACCACATCGAAAATGAAGCAACGGGTCGATAGCGCGATGGACCGTGTCGAGCCCATCCTGGCGTCCGTGCAACGGATCACCGAGGCCAATGAGCAAAAGGTTTCGCTCATCGCGGACCGCGGTGTGGAAATCGCTGCCAGTGCCAAACTCATTGCGGAGAACGCGCAGGACATCACGCTCCAAGCCCGCGAAATTGCGGCTGTGGCGAAAGACCAGGCTTACGTCTACGCGGATGTCGGCCGCGATGTTGCGGAACGGGCACGGGATCGCGTCGCGCAAGTGGATGATGCCGTTGATTCGACGCTCGATAAAGTGCAGCACGCCGGCGAGACCGTAAGACTTGCCGCCATACGTCCGTTGAAGGAAGCCACGGCGATGTTTGCCGGCGTCAAGGCCGCGATCTCGACGTTGACCCGCGCCAGAGTTGCCAATGCTGACCGTGTCACTTCAGACGAAGAGATGTTCATCTGATGGCGAAACTTGCACTGGTGTATGGGGTTCGCATGCTCCCCGTGGACGATCTCGAAGCCTTCGAGGATGCAACCGTGACACTGAAGAGCGGCAAGACCGCCCGTGTCACCATGCACGTGATCGAGGGCGAAAACGAAGAAGAGTTGAAGGGGCAGTTGAACCGCTCGCTCGATGCCTTCTTCGATTTCTACCCGGAGCTTTGAGGGCACCCGGATGGTAGACATCCACAGCCACATTCTGTACGGCATCGATGACGGCGCGAAGTCGCTGGAGCAGAGCCTGGCCATGGTGCGCATGGCTGCCGATTGCGGCACAACAGACATTGTGGCCACGCCGCATTCAGATCTGAAATACCGCTTCCAGCCGGAAGTGATTGCCGCCCGGATCGTCGAATTGCAGGAGCAGGTGGGTGACCGCATCAAGATCCACCGGGGTTGCGATTTTCATCTTCACATCGATAATCTGCGTTCCAGCTACCAGGACCCGTCGCGCTACACGATCAATGGACTTCGCTATTTAATGGTGGAATTTGCTGATCAGCAGATTCCCAAGACAGCAACGCAATTGCTGCAGGAACTGTTGGCTTACGGCATGACACCTGTGGTCACGCATCCCGAGCGCAACAAACTGCTGCTGGGGATGATGGATTCCCTTGTGGAATGGATTCGCATGGGTTGCCTGATGCAAGTGACGGGGCAAAGCTTTCTGGGCCGTTTCGGCAGGACTGCGGAAGCCGGAGCGCGTGACTTGCTGGACAAGAACATGGTCCATTTTGTGGCGAGTGATGCGCATGACACGGAACACCGCCCGCCGGATCTGCGCGGCCCCTATGCCTTCGTCGCGAAGGAGTGGGGCAAGCCTGTGGCTGAGAAGTTATTTGTGGAGAATCCAAGAGCCACGCTGACCGGGGCTGAGATTGAGTATGAGGAACCCGCGGCGGCGAAAAAGAAATCCGGCTGGAAGCTTTGGTGAAATAGAAAAAGCCCTGCCAGAAGCAGGGCTTTTAGGATGATGGGAAAACTTCTGGGGCTAGACCGCTTTGGCGATCTTGTTGCTGCGGATGCAGGACGTGCACGCACGAACACGCTTCGCCGCACCATTGACCAGCGCGCGAACGCTCTGGAGATTCACGTTCCAGCGACGATTCGTCACATTGTGGGCGTGGCTGACCTTATGCCCAAACTGCGGACCCTTGCCGCAAACTTCACAAACTCTTGCCATTTCTAGGAGAACCTTTCGTCCAGATGGAACCATCGGCTCGCGCCGGGGGTGGTGCAGGCGGTAAACCGCAATGCACGCAATTCATAGAGTACCACAGTTGCCAAGCCCGGTCATCCCCTTTTCGCGTCAGCAAACCATAAAGAATCGGTGCCTGGCACCAATTCTTTATGGGAGTTTTATGCGTGGGAGGAGTGTACCTCTTACCTGTGATCCCGCTATGCTGAATACGTCCATGCATGACGAACTGGTCGAAGTCATCACGAATACCCTTCTGATCCTCGGTGCGCTGTTGCCCATCGTCAATCCGCTGGGGAATGCGCCCATTTTCCTTTCGCTCACACGCGGCTCCGGCAGCGCCGCCCGTGCCCGCCTGTCGCGTTCCATTGCCATCAATGGCTTCGTGCTGCTCGTCGCTTCGGCTTTCATTGGTACCTATATTCTGGGTTTCTTCGGCATCTCCCTGCCGGTCGTGCAGGTGGGCGGCGGGTTGGTCGTCATCTCCACCGGCTGGACTTTGCTCAAACAGGAAGATGACGATGAGGCGGAGCCGGCTACGGCCACGGAATCCGACGAACATCTTTCCAAGCGCGCATTCTACCCGCTGACTCTGCCGCTGACGGTCGGCCCCGGCTCCATCTCCGTTGCGATCACGGTGGGTGCCAACCGTCCGGCCGACCCACATGTCGGCTGGCCGTTTCTCGTGGCGGAACTTGCCGGGCCCTTTCTGATTGGTCTTTCGATCTACCTTTGCTACCGTTATGCCGAGAGCATTGCCCGCGCCGCCGGTGTGACGGCGATGAGCGTCATCATGCGCCTGTCGTCGTTCATCCTGCTTTGTATCGGCGTGCAGATCCTCTGGAACGGGGCCAGCACTCTCATCAAGAGTCTGCACTGAACGCGTAATACAGTAGTAGCGATGAAAAAACTATCTCTCGCCCTGCTGTTTGCCGGTCTGGCATGCGCGCAGGACCCCAAGACTTTCCTTGGCCGCTGGGATCTCACCGTGACTCCCGCGACAGGCAACCCTTATCCGCAGTGGATGGAACTGATCCAGAAAGACGGCAAGCTGGAGGGCCGCTTCCAGCCCCGCGGCGGCGCATGGAAGCCCATTGTGAGTGTCGCTGTGGAGTCCGGCAAACTGGTTGCCAAGCTGAACCCGACGACGACCTGGGAATTCTCCAGTGCAGCCGCCGGCAAGCTGACCGGCCTCGAAAAGCGTGGCGATGCCGCGGGACCCTCCATTGTTGCCGTGCGAGCCCCGAAGCTCGACCGGCCCATGCCCAAGCAATGGACTGCGCCGCGTGCCCTCTTCAACGGCAAAGACCTGACCGGCTGGGAACCCATCGGTAACGTGAACAACAACAAGTGGATCGCCAAAGATGGCGAACTGGTCAATGACAACCCGGAAGTGCCCGGTGTCAAGAATCCCGGCGCGGCCAACATCAAGACCACGGAGAAGTTCCAGGATTTCAAGCTGCACATCGAAGTGAATTGCCCGGAAGGCGGCAACAGCGGCGTCTATCTTCGTGGCCGTTATGAAGTGCAGATCGGCACCGAAGGCGGTTCACAGCCGGACCACGAAATGGGTGCGATCTACAGCCACTACCCGCCGCCCGCTGGTGCGGAACTCGGCTTGGGTAAGTGGACGTCCTTCGACATCACCTTTGTCGGTCGCCATGTGACCGTGATCCGTGACGGCAAGATGTACCACAACAACGTGGAAATCCCCGGACCCACCGGTGGTGCGCTCGACAGCAATGAAGCCGAGCCCGGCCCGTTCTTCCTGCAGGGAGATCATCATGGTGTGATCCGCTACCGGAACATCACCATTTCGGTGCCGAAGAAGTAAGTGGATTTAGACGGGCTGGTACGGAAACTTGTGCACAGCCTTGACACATTCCGACAATGCGACGAGCAGCGTGGAGCCCCAGCCACATGGAGTATACGGGGCAACCGTCTGGTTCGTCTGCTTGTCGGCGGTGGCATAGAAGCGCATCGCGGGGTCCGGCGGATGAATATATTCCTTCACCGTGATGACGAACTCTACATCACCTGACGCGGTCTTCTTCTTCATGGAAAAATGGTGCAGCTGACACAGCTGATCATTCGGATGTTGTTGCGCGTATTGCCACTCGGCCACGGTTCGTCCTCCCCCGGTAATCCGCTAGTATAGCTTTACGGTTTCCCTGTCCCGGGGACTACCAGAAATCCAGTTTTCGCCGTCCCAAACACCTGATTCTTTTCCTTCCCCCAAGACCAGTAGTGGGCACTTGTGTAGGCGCAGAGGATCGCGTCCAACTGGTCCTCCACATCCTTGCGCGCCTGGCCGCCCGGGGGTACTTCCGGCAGAGAGGGCAGATCGAGTGGCGGATTCGCATCCCGCAATGTGAACATCAACTCCCGCAACCGCTTCAGTTCGCTGACCCTTTCGACCACCGAACCCTTCTTATACGGAATCCGGTGTTTCAGTCCAAAGAGCCGGACGATAGCGGCATGCGGGAAGACTTCAATCTGGTAGCGCCCTGGTTTGCGCGGTGCAATGTTGTCGGCATGCTGGAAGCCGCGTGCTTCGAAGCGCTTTGCCAGCCCTGTGGTGAGGGCGGCGAACGGGCGGCCAAGGTTCGCGGGATGGCAGTTCAGCAGATGTTTGCGGAAAACCGCATTCAATTCTCGCTCGCCCTGCCGCTGGCCTGTTGCGTTCGGGATGACCGTCGGCGCATCGATGCCCAGAATTGCGGGGCCTTCCCCGGCCTGCGCTTCGACCCACGCCGCTACATCATCATGTGTGGGCGCGAGGCGAAGATCTTCAAGCACCAGTCTTTCCCCCGCGAAACGCAGTGATGCTACTCCACTGGCACCGTTCACCCAGCCCAAATCGATCCCTAAAAAAAGCATGTAACTCAATTCTCACAGAAATGAAATCAAGAGGTATTTTCCCGCTGTTAGCCTTCGATGAGGGGTAAACATTGAGAAGACTAGTATTATTCGCATTTTTGTGCCTTTCCGCACTTCCAGCCTTCGCGCAATTTGAAAGTGGTGACGTTCTCGGCACCGTGCGCGATGCATCCGGCGGCGGTGTTGCCAAGGCGGCCATGACGCTGACCAGCCAGGATACAGGCATTACCGTTAAGACGACCGCGGATTCCTCGGGTAACTATACGTTTCCCAACGTGAAGGTCGGCAAATACACCGTCACTGCAGAAGCCACTGGCTTCGCGAAAGCCAGCGCTGCTGATATCCGCGTGGACGTCAACGCCCGCCAGCGTGTCGATTTTGCCATGAAGGTTGGCCAGGTTTCTGAAACCGTGAACGTGACCGACGCTGCAGCCGCGCTGGAGACCGATTCGAGCGAACACGGGCAGGTGATCAACTCCCAGCAAGTGGCCGAACTGCCCTTGAATGGACGGAATTACTCTGATCTCGCGCTGTTGACAACCAATATTGTGAAGTCGCCGATCGCCGCTGCCTTCGCTGCCAATGCGACACCGCGTGAAGGTGCGTTCAATGTGAACGGCATGCGCAGCACTTATAATAACTTTCTGATGGACGGCATTGATAACAATGCCTACTCGCCTTCGAACCAGGGCTTCTCGAATCAGGTGGCGCAGCCATCGCCGGATGCGATTGCGGAGTTCAAGGTAATTACCAGTAACTTCAGCGCGGAATATGGACGCGTTGGCGGCGGTGTTATCAACGCTGCGCTCAAGAGCGGCGGCAATCAGATCCACGGCACTGCATATGAGTTTCTGCGCAACACCAGTCTCAACGCGGCCGGTTGGGTTTTCCCCTCCAGCGTGCCTTTCCAGAAGCCCACGCTGCAGCGCAACCAGTTCGGCGGCACCATCGGCGGTCCCATCGTCAAGAACAAGCTCTTCTTCTTTGGCGATTATGAAGGTTACCGCCAGTTACAGCACTTTTTGAACTTTGACTCGATTCCCACATTGACGGACCGCAGCGGTGTGCTGCCCACCACCGTCGTCAATCCGCTGACCGGCATTGTGTATCCCGCGGGGACGCAGATTCCTGTTTCGCAGCTGAATCCGTTTGCTGCCAAGGTCCTGAGCCAATTGCCGGTTCCAACCGGTTCCGGCCGCTCGAATGACCTTGCCGCCTTCCTGCTGATCAAAGACTACGCCGATAAGTATGATGCAAAGGTCGATTACCTGATCAACAGCAAGATGACCAGTTTCATCCGCTTCAGCCAGCATAAGGACGTCACTTATCAGGCGCCCGATATCTCCGGTCCCTCCGGTGGTGCGAACAACGGCTATATCCACGCTCTCCAGCAGCAGGGCGCTGCCGGTTATACCTGGACGGTCACCCCTACCTCTTTCTTTGAAGCACGTCTTGGTATCAACCTGATTCAAGCCGGCAAGAACCCGCCGTATCTTGGTGGACCCAGCCTGCAAGATCTCTATGGCATCACCGGCCTGCCCACGGCTTCCAACATCACTGGCGGCTTGAACACCCAGTCCATAAGCGGCTTCAATGCATTTGGACGTCAGTCCACGAATCCGCAGTATCAGGACCCCACCACGATCAACCCGAAGTTCAACTACGCGCTGATCCGCGGACGTCACTCACTGAAGTTCGGCTATGAATTCACTGATATCTGGACTGAAGTGTTGGATATCAACCCTCTCTACGGCTCCAATACTTATGCCGGCGGCTTCAGCAAACCGACCTGCGCCCAGCTTGGACAGGCAGCGGGTTGCACGGTGGCCAGCGATTCCACCACTTACAACCTGGCTGACTTCATGTTCGGCCTCCCCAGCAGCATCGGGCTCGGGAATTACTTCGTGACGAAGCAGCGCCAATATGTGCACTCGCTCTATGCGCAGGATGATTACCGCGTGAACTCCAAGCTGACCGTCAATATCGGTTTGCGCTATGAATTCGCCACTCCGATCTGGGAAGCGAACAATAACTGGACGAACTTCGATCCAGCAACCAACACCTTGATCAAGGCCAAGGGCGGCAGCCTCTATGACCGTGCTCTGGTTCATCCCGATTACAAGGACTTCGGACCCCGGATCGGCGCCGCCTACAGCATTGATTCGAAGACGGTAATCCGTGCCGGTTATGGCATCAGTTACTCCTTCTTCAACCGCGTGGGCTCGGCGCTGGAAAATATCAATGCCCCCCAGGCGATCTTCGGCGTGATCAATCAGTCCTTCACTCCAGGTGGTCCGGTTCCCGCGGGCTTCCTCACCACGCAGAATGCCTTCACCACCGGCATTGCAAACCCCGCTAACTTCAACCCGATCACCTCCAACATCGATTACGTGGACCCCAACACCAAGTGGCCCATGGTGCAAAGCTGGCTCTTTTCTCTGCAGCGTGAGATCACCAAGAACTGGATGGTGGAACTGGCTTATAACGGCAACCACAGTACCCACCTGCCGATCATTGGTGACTATAACCAGGCCAACCCCAACGCCGTCGGCGGTACGCTCGGCGTGCAGGCCCGCCGTCCTGACCAGGCTTATGGACCCATCACCTGGGTGGACCCCGCCGGTTCGAATAACTACAACGGCTTCTCCGCACGTTTGGAACACCGGATCTCGAACGGGCTCTACTTCGTGAATGCCTTCACCTGGTCGAAAGCGCTCGGTGATTCCGAGCAGGCTCTGGAAGTGTATCCCGGTTATACCGTTGCCAATGTGCAGAACATCCACAATCTGGCGGCGGAACGCGGGCCCTCCAGCTTTGACGTCAAGTTCAATAACGTCACGAGCGTGGTGTATCAACTGCCGTTCGGCAAGGGGCGCAAGTTCGCGAACAACTTGAGCCCGGCACTGGAAGCAGTTATTGGAGGCTGGGAAGTCAACTCCATCACGACGGCGAAGACCGGTAACCCGGTCAACGTCAACTACGGCCCCGGTGCCGCGAATGATGTTACCGGTTCCATCGCGGATTACCGTGGTCTTGCGGTGCTGCGTCCCAATGTGACGGGTGCGCCGGTGGACCAGTCGAAGGCTCAGATGATCAACACTTACTTCGCGGGTTATACCTTCAGCACACCGCCGGCGAATGCACCCTTCGGCAGCCTGAGCCGCAACGCCTTCCGCACTCCCGGTCTGGCGCAATCGGATTTCGCTGCGAATAAGACCTTCTCCATCATGGAAAAGGTGAAGCTCCAGTTCCGCAGTGAAATCTTCAACCTCACTAATCACACCAACTTTGGGCCGCCCACGGCGACTTCGACGAGCGCTGCGTTCGGCACCATCCGGACCACCTTCCCGTCGCGTCAGGTGCAGTTTGGACTGAAGCTGATTTACTAAGTAGAAACCGGGGGCAGACTTTCGGGTCTGCCCCTACACTTCTTTCGTCATCAAGACCACAGGCAGTTCGTCCCCGTTTGGCAGTGGCAGTGAAAATCTCGATTCCGCGGTAAATCCCAACACCTCATACAAAGGCACTCCGGTCAGAGTTGCAGTTAGCTGCAGTTTCTTGAAGCCTCTTACTTTGGCGGCATCGCGGCAGGCTTCGAATAACTTCGTTCCGATTCCTCTGCGCGCGAAGCCGGGGCGGACGAAAAAGGCCCGGACTCTCGCATTATCCACGGCGGGATCAAGGAAGGAATCATCCTTCTCCGGCGAATGGTCACCGCCAAAAGGTGTCCGCCGCGCGCTCCAGCCACCGCACGCTGCAATCTCTCCTTCGCACTCCACCACAAAGTAAGTGCCGTCGGAAACCATCTGCCGGTCAATCCCGAAGACCGTTCCCAGCGCGCCTTCGATCTGGCGGTGTGTGTAATCGCCCGTCTGTAATGCCCGGACTGACTCTCTGATCAATGCTTCGAGCGCGGGTATCTCCGCCCCGGTGGCCAATCGCAGCAGCATAACTTAGTAGAATTTCACGTTGTCGATTTCGAGGAAAGCCGTCTGTCCCGCCGGCCTTGCTGCTTCCCAGCGCAATATCAACAGGTCATCTCCGGTCCAGGCCACTTTTCCCGTGCGCTGGTGCAGGTCACGGAACGGAATCCGGACCTTCGTCCAGCTTGGCCCCGCTGTAAACGGTGCGGCGAAAACATCCAGCGTGCGGATGTTACGCGTGGGAATCGCAAAGCGGTATTGTCCCTCACCGCGTGCTTCAAACTCCACGCCCTGGTAGCCTCTGGCATCCACAGGGATCACGCCGCCCTTGGTCAAAGGAAGATCCATGCGTGCGGAGGGGTTATCTTTCTCACTCATGCGGGCCAGCAGGCTCATGGCGTGGTTGCCGGCCTCGCGCAGCACGCGTGCGAGAACCAGTTCTGCATGGTCCAGGCCCGTATCAGAACCATTGATCACAAGGGTATCGATGTTCGTCCGGCCGTCTTCCCGCTCAAAATCACTAATCAACGCAGGAACTTTCACTGACTTCAGCGGTGTGACTCCAGGCGTGGCAATCTCCTTCACGAAGCGGGCCCGGTCCAGTTCCTTGCCGCCGAGGAAAACCGATGAGATCTTATCGATGTCCTGAATGTTCTGGTGCGGAGCGCCGCTGACCAGCACGAGATCCGCGAGCTTGCCGGGGGCGATGGTGCCGCGGTCTGTAAGTCCGAGTGCTGCCGCGCTGCCGCCGGTGCCTACAGTAAGTGCTTCGAGTGGAGTAAGTCCGGCTTCCACCATCAGCTTCAATTCGCGCAACGTTCCCCAGCCGTGGTAAGTTCCTGTAACTCCAGCGTCGGTGCCAAGACCAACGGGAATACCTGCCTTGTAGAGTTTGAGGGTATTCGCTTTCAGGACTTCCCAGCGCTTCCGCCGTGCCTCTGGAATATTCGTTGGTGCGCTGCCTGCCGGCGTGAACGGCGGCCGGACCAGAGACATCGCCGGTGCGCCAAGCACTGCTTCGAGCACGCCGTCCAGCAGATCACGCCCCCGCGGTTCGTAGACCGCCATGGTGGGGGCATAGCGCATGCCGCTCTTCTTCATCAGCGCGATCAATTCATCATCGGCAGGCTTGTCGCCAACTCCGTGTGCCTGGATATCCACACCGGCGCGGGCTGCGATCTTACTGCCCTGCAGGGTCACGGTGTGCGTCAGGACTTTGAGCTTGTTCTTGTGTGCTTCATCCACGATTGCCGCAAGCGTGGCCTCATCCATGGATGTCATATCCGGCGCAGTGCCGTAGCGCCAGCCATCGGTGAAAACTTTGATGACGTCGGGATGATAAGGCAGTGCGCGCTGAATCGCCGCGCGGCCCTGGCGCGGTGTCAGGGCTTCCAGGGTAAAGAAATCACCGCGGCCTGCTTCCGTGCCGTGTCCACCGGGTGTGGAAAGGCGGATGGCGTAATTGATGCGGGGGGCAATCACCTCACCGGAAGCAATCAATTGCCGCATGGAAGTGATCATTTCCGGGTAAACGCCGAAGTCATTCACGGTGGTGACGCCGCAGTAAAGGTAGGCCTTGAGGTTCTTGGGCCAGTCCACGGATTCCGCGGTGGCGGCGGAATAGGGCAGGTGCGTGTGGAGATCAAAGATTCCCGGGATCAACGTCTTGCCGGTTGCATCGATGACTCTTGCACTGGCAGGCGCTTTGGACCCGGCGGGCAACACAGCTGCGATGCGGTCATTGTGCACAACCACAACACCGGCGCGCGCGGGAGTACCCGTGCCATCCACGATGGTGGCGTTGACAATCGCAAAGTCCTGCGCGCAGGCGATAGCGGCAAAGAGAAGGAAGCAAAGAAGGCGCATGATTAGCGCCCATTGTAGCGCCCGGGCTATTTCTGTTCGTATTGAACGCGCGTCGCCAACAGCAGGGAGATGAACAGCAGCCCAGCGGAAAGGAAGAACGGCATTCCGGGGATATGCACGGTGTTCTCCGGCTTGATGGCTGCGGAGAAACTGAAGGTAAACAGCGCGGGCCCCACCAGTCCGGTAATGCTCCGCAGTCCTGTGATGGCACCCTGCAACTGCCCTTGCGCGTTCGGCGCGACTCGGCGCGTCATCAGGCCCTGTGCGACTGGTCCCGCCAGACTCCAAAGCCCCATGACCGGGATGCCGGCCCAGAAGAGCCAGGGTACTTCAGCCAGGCCGTAACAGAGGAACCCGAGAGTCCCGAAGACCAGCCCGACATACAGAGAGATACGGTCGCCCAGCCTTTTCGTGATTGGCTTGGTGAGTGCTGCGCCAACGATAGCGGAACCCAGTCCCACAGCTGCCAGCGAAATGCCGACCATGCGGTCATCCCACTGGAAACGGTACTGACTGTAGAGCACCCAGATGCTGGGCAACACCTGCTGCGCGAGATAGCCGAGGAACAGTGTGACCGCGAGAATCAGCAGTTCTTTTGAGGTGCTGAGCAGCTTCAAAGAGCCCACCGGGTTCGCCCGCTTCCAAGAAAACGGTGCCCGGCGGTCGAGCGGCAGAGATTCCGGGAGGACAAAGAGCCCGTAGCAGGCGTTGAGCAAACTCAGCGCACCCGCGATCCAGAAAGGCAGCCGGGGGTTGTAATGCCCCAGCAGGCCGCCGAATGCCGGACCCACGATGAAGCCAAGTCCGAAGGCGGCAGAGATCAAGCCGAACGAACCGGCGCGCTTTTCCGGCGGTGTAACGTCTGCGATGTAAGCGAAAGCGGTGGGAATGGAAGCCGATGTGGCCCCTGAGATCACACGGCCCACAAACAGCCAGGGCAGTGTGGGTGCCAGTGCCATCACAAAATAGTCCAGGCCGAGGCCAAGATTGGAGAGCAGGATGACCGGGCGGCGTCCGAAGCGGTCGGAGAGTGACCCCAGAATCGGAGAAACGAAGAACTGCATGATGCCCCAGGCTGTGCCGAAGAGCCCATACATTTCCGCGGCCTGTGAGGTGTTGCCGCCCAGGAACTGATTCACCAGTCCGGGCAGCACCGGCGCAATCATGCCGACGGCCAGCATGTCCAGCGCCACCGTCACAAAGATGAAGGCAACGGCTGATTTCCGCACGGCGGATTTCTGTTCAGGAGGGGGGGCGGGCAGGGAAGCGGTGTCCATCTCGCCCCATGAGGATAGCGCACTTCTGAACGAAATGCGCACAACGGACTCGCCTGCGGCGGCCTGTGCGCTTCTCAGGCCTCTTGAAACTTGATTCGGAACGCCGTGCCCAGCCTTGGATGGGATTTCACAAACATTTCCGCGCCGTGCTTGTCGACCTGGTCCATCACGATCCGCAAGCCGATGCCGTCCCCAACCGGTTGACCCGCTTGAAAGTGCTCCACCTCTTCGTCTGACATTCCCCGCCCGTTGTCCGTGACCAGCAGTTCGCAGCCCACGGCGGACACGGTGACCAGGCGGCTTTTGCGACCGTTGTTGCGCACGGCTTTCACTGCATTCGAGACCAGGTTGTGCAGGATGCGCGTGATGCCTGTGAAATCCCCCAGGATTGCGGCTGGCGTCGAGCCCATTTCAAGACAGAGAGTGACGTCAGCAGGAACGTTGAGGCTGACAGCGTTGACCGCGACAACGGCGGTCAGGTCCAAAGCGCGGAGCGGCGGCGTCTGGCGTCCTTTGGCAAAATCGAGCAGACTTTCCGTGAAGCTGGCACAGTTCCGCGCGGAATAGCGGGCCGCGGTCATGTTCCCGTCCTCCAGATGGTTGATCACCATCATGAGTTGGTTGTTGACGTCGTGGACAATGCCGGCGTTGGCAAGCCCCAGGGCTTCCAGATGATTCAGTTGCGAGTATTGTTTCGTAGCGGGCATGGCAGAGCCTTTCTGGTTTGCAGTAAATCACCTCCGTTGTGAGTGAAAGTGCTAACTTGTTGATGGGATTGAGAAAAATCAACGTGACTGAACAATTGCAAGACCTGCAAAACCGCTATGCGCCCGTGGAACTGCATGTGGATACTTCGAGCCTTCCCGCCCTTGAGGTGCACGCTCTGCACAAGCTGGTGGAAGCGGCGCGCGTGCTCGATGAGATCTTCCTCCACCAGGTTTGGGCGGGCAACGCAGCGCTGCGTGACCGGCTGGAGCGGGAAGGTACGCCGGAACAGTTGCGTTACTTCCGGCTCAATCAAGGTCCATGGTCGACGCTCGATAACCATGCCGCGTTTCTGGATGGTGTCCCTGCCCGCAAGCCTGCCGGGGCTGCGTATTATCCAGAAGATCTGACGCAGGAGGAGTTCCAGACCTGGGTGGAAACTCTGGCACCACAGGAGCGCACCGCCGCGGAGGGTTTCTTCACGGTGATCCGCCGCACCGCATCCGGGTTGCAATGTGTGCCCTATTCCGACGCTTATGCCGAACCCTTGGCCCGCTGCGCGCTGCTGCTCCGCGAAGCCGCCGCACTCACTGAGAACGAATCGCTGTGGAAGTTCCTGACCGCCCGGGCAGATGCCTTCGAAAGCAATGATTACTACGCCAGTGACGTGGCCTGGATGGATGTGGATGCCACACTCGACATCACGTTCGGCCCGTACGAAACGTACCTCGATGAACTCTTCGGTTACAAGGCGGCATTTGAGGCTTACATCGGCATTCGTGATGAGGGGGAATCCGCGAAGGTCCGCTTCTTCGGTGATCACATGCAGGAGGTGGAAGACAACCTCCCGCTCGATGCGCCGTACCGCAATCCGAAGGTGGCGGCACAGTCTCCTATTTCCGTGATGAATCTCGTCTTCTCTGCCGGAGACGGGCACCAGGGCGTCATGGCGGCGGCGTTCAATCTGCCGAACGATGAACGCGTGATTACGGAAAAGGGCAGTAAGAGGGTCATGATGAAGAACGTGCAGGAGGCGAAGTTTGCGTCCGTGCTGGCTCCCATCGCTTCAGTGTTGTTGACCGAACGCGCAGCCCGGAAGATCCGGTTTGATTCCTTCTTCACGCATATTCTGGCGCATGAGATGAGCCACGGGATTGGTCCTCACCAGATCTCTGTCGAAGGCCGCGCGACCACGCCCCGCCAGGAGTTAAAGGATCTCTACAGTGCGGTGGAAGAGGCCAAGGCAGATATTCTGGGTCTCTTCATGATCCAACTCTTTAATGACCGTGGCTATCTTGCGCAGAACGAAGAGGAACTGTATTGCACTTATCTGGCGTCGTCATTCCGCACCCTGCGCTTTGGACTCAATGAAGCCCATGGCCAGGGGATGGCGCTGCAGTTCAACTGGCTTTGGGACCGGGGCGCCATTGTTCTGACGCCGCAGGGCTGGGATATTGAGGCCGGTAAATTCCGTGATGCTGTGAGCAGCCTGGCCCGTGAAGTTCTTGTTACCGAAGCCACGGGTGACGCCGGCCGCGCGCGGGAATTACTGGACACCATGGCGGTGTTGCGGCCGGAAGTAGCGGCTTCCCTTGCGAAACTGACTGCCATTCCGGTGGATATTGAGGTGCGCTTCACGGTATAACCACCATGGCTGACTTGGAATCCTTCGGTTGCCCGCAATGCTGGCCAGCGGACGCTGCCGCGGCGTGGGGATACCGCGCTTCACTGCGGCCAGCCGAACAACTGGTCGATGAGTCGCACTTAATCATCGGACTGCGGGAGTGCCCCCATTGCGCCCAGCAGTTCCTCTCTGTCTTCGGTGAAATCATCGATTGGGCCGATGGTGAAGACCCGCAGGAGACGGTCCTGATTCCTGTGACTCCGGCGGAAGCTGAGCAATGCAGAAGAGATGCCGTTGGCAGTATTTCCAACCTCGGCACTGGCCGCCGGTCACTGCACCGGGTCTGGCCGAAAGGTGCGCTGGCGGAGACGAAGTGGGCTGTGGGCGTCTGGCTTCCGCCGCATGATTAGAAGGTCGCTACCACAACCTTTTCCCCGCCGCGCAGGCTTCTATCAGCTTGAGAAGCCGCTTTTCCCTGGTGGCAGGAAGCTTCGCGCCCGCCAGCCACTTTGCTCCGTTCGTCCGGTAACTCTTCGGCTGCTTTTCAAAGAAAGCATAGGCTGCAGAGTTTGAACGGAACCGGCTCATCTCTGCTTCTGTGTAAGCAGGCCGCTCAGCTTGTTCATAAGTGTAAATCCGCGAACGGTGCTCCTTGCGATGTCCGAAGGCACGCAATCCGGCCTCGGTCATGCGGCCCTCTTCTGTCAACACGCGCATCCGTTCGATGTTCACTGCACTCCAGTTCGACGTGGGGCGCCGGGGCGTGAAGCGGATCTTATACCGCTCTTGATCCACCTTGTGCCGCACGCCGTCGATCCAGCCAAAGCACAGTGCTTCATCCACGGACTCAGGCCACGTCATGCTCGGGACACCGGTGTCGCGTTTGTGGAAGCCAACGGAGAGTTCTTTCTCTGTCGTGCCATGCAGAGTCAGCCAGTCGCGGAAAGCTGCCGCATTGGGAAAGTAAATGGGCTCCATCTCACGCCCAGGGATCATAAGTGCCGAACATCCAAGTGTGACCCTCCGTATCCTCGGCTTCATAGGACCGGCCAGGGTAACCTTCGTTGTCATGCGGTTCCCGCAACACGTGTGTGCCGTGTAACTTCGCCTGCGCGCAATGTGCGTCCGCGTCGTCAATCACGGCGTAAAGAGTTATCGTGTTCCCTCTTTCCGCGGGCGTGTGCAGAGAACCAATCATGATCATCGAAGAACCCAGCACCAGTTCGGCATGATGAATCATTTTGGGATTTTCCGGATCCGGATAGACGGCCTTGGCGGTGAAGCCAAACGCTGCCTTGAGGAAATCGATGGCGGCGGGTGCATTCTGGTACTTCAGGCAGGTGATCAGGCTGGGCATAGGGACAGAATACCGCTGCGAATACGAAATGTCGTAGCGCCCTCAACCCGGCCGTAAGATAATCTGGCATGACCGCACTCTGGTTTGTTACTGCCGCACTCTTCTTCCTGCAAGCTCCGACAAGCCATCACGCCAGCGGAACCTTCGATGTGAAACTGAGCCAGGATACCGCTTCCAAAGATCCTGAACGAAGGTTCCTCGACAAGCAATTCCACGGTGATCTGGAAGCTGCCGCCAAGGGGCAAATGCTCACCATCATGACAGCAACCCAGGGCTCGGCCGGTTACGTTGCCATGGAGATGGTCAGAGGGAAACTGCAGGGCCGCACAGGCACCTTTGCCCTGCAGCACTTCGGCACCATGGACCGTGGCGCGCAAGCTCTCACAATCTCCGTGGTTCCCGATTCCGGCACGGGCGAACTGACTGGTATCAAGGGCGCCATGAAGATCCGTATCGAAAATGACGGCAAGCACTTTTATGACTTCGATTACGAACTCCCCGCGACAAAGTAAGCGCTGCGGGATATAGTATCCGGCATGTCTGCCACCACGCGACGGACGTTTCTTGCGGCTGCCACGGCTTCGGCCGCCGCTCTTGCGCAGAAGCCCAAACGCCCCAATATCCTCTTCACCATTCACGATGACTGGAGCCATGGTCATGCCGGCGCTTATGGGTGCAAGTGGATCCAGACCCCGACGTTTGACCGGGTGGCGCGCGAGGGCGTTCTCTTCACCAGAGCCTTCACCTCCAACCCCAAATGCAGCCCCTGCCGCGCCACCATTCTCACGGGCCGCAACTCCTGGCAGTTGAAGGAGGCCGTCAATCACTACAGCATTTTCCCCAGTGAATTCGCGGTGTATCCGGCCTTGCTCGAACAGGCTGGGTATCACGTGGGACTCACCGGCAAGGGCTGGGGTCCCGGTGATTTCAAATCCACCGGTTTCGCCCACAATCCGGCGGGCAGGGAATACCAGCAGGCCAAGCTCAAGCCGCCCACCGATAGCATCTCACCCATCGATTACGCGAAGAATTTTGAGACGTTCCTCGCCGCGAAGCCCGCTGACAAGCCCTTCTGTTTCTGGATGGGCGGCCATGAACCGCACCGTCCCTACGAGCCCGGTTCCGGTGTGCGGGCGGGAAAGAAACTGGCTGAGATCGACGTGCCCAAATACCTGCCCGATAACCGCGTCACCCGCAGCGACATGGCAGATTACGGTCTCGAAGTGGAGTGGTTCGATACCCAGGTCGGGAAGGCGCTGCGGAAGCTCGAAGAATTGGGCGAATTGGATAACACCATCGTCGTCATGACTTCTGACCATGGCATGCCTTTCCCGCGCGTAAAAGGCCAGATCTATGAAGCCGGGTTCCACATTCCCCTGGCTGTTCGCTGGGGCAGGAATTTCGGGTCCGGCCGGCCGGTGGATGACTTCATCAGTACACGCGACATCGCGCCCACTTTCCTGGAGGCCGCAGGGTTGCCGCCCGCCGGCAGCATGACAGGCAAGAGTTTTCTCGATGTGTTGCGGTCCGGCAGAAACGGCACGATTGATGAGTCCCGGAACACTGCCCTGATTGGAAAAGAACGTCACGATATCGGCCGGCCGAATAACGCCGGATACCCTGTGCGGGCCATGCGGGACCGGAAGTTTCTCTACGTGCGGAACTATGAGCCGGACCGCTGGCCGGCGGGAAATCCTGAGACCGGCTACACGAATGTGGATGACGGCCCCACGAAGACGGATATGCTCACCCGCTTCGACCGGCTCTATCAGTTGTCATTTGGAAAGCGTCCGCCCGAGGAACTCTATCTGGTGGAGAAAGACCCTGACTGCATGGAGAATCTGGCCGACAACCTGGAGTACGCGGCCATCAAACGCCAGATGCGCGAAAAAATGGAGGAACTGCTGCGGGGCGAGGGCGATCCGCGCATGCTGGGCCGGGCCGATTTTTTTGACACGATCCTCTACACGGGGCCGGACAAGCATTCCTATGACAACTGGCTGAAGTTCAGCAAACCCAAATAGCATGCGCGATAATCGAACGCTATATGCACGTTCGCGTCGCCCTCACACTTCTGGTAGCGTCACTTTCCGCCTTTGCCGCGCGGCCTTACTTCACTGATCCCGCTCTCTCCCCGGACCGCAAGGAGATTGCATTCGTCTCCGGTGGTGACATCTGGACGGTACCGGCTGCCGGTGGGGAAGCGCGCCTGCTGGTCACGAACCCGGCGACGGAATCGAGACCGCAGTGGTCCCCGGATGGCAAGAAGCTGGCGTTTACGTCCACTCGGACGGGCAACGGCGATATCTATGTCCTCACGCTGGCCACCGGCGATCTGCAGCAGATCACTTCAGATGACTCGATGGATCAGCTCGATGGCTGGTCACGCGACGGCAAGTACCTTTACTTCACCACTGGCGCGCATGATATCTCGTCCATGAATGATGTGTTCCGGATCTCCGCAACCGGAGGAACGCCCATGCCCGTCAGTGCGGACCGCTACTTCAGCGAATACTTTTCCGCACCGGCGCCGAACGGGACGGACCTCGCCCTGACCTGCCGCGGCATCGCTTATGCCCAGTGGTGGCGCAAAGGCCACAGCCACCTGGATGAGAGCGAGATCTACATACTGCGCGGCGGCAAGTATGAACGCATCAGCGAAGGTGGCGCAAAAGAGATGTGGCCGATGTGGAGCGCTGACGGATCGAAGCTCTATTACATGTCCGATAAGAGCGGCGCGGAGAATATCTGGGAATATACGAAGGCCGGCAAGAAACAAGTGACCAAGTTCACCGCGGGCCGTTTGCTCTGGCCCAGTATCTCGTATGACGGCAAGACGATTCTCTTCGAACGTGACTTCGATATCTGGCAGTTGGATCTGGCAACCGGTGTTACCAGGAAGATAGCGATTGAACTGCGCGGCACACCGGCTGGACCGTCATCCTCACGTCTGACATTGACCTCAGGCTTCACGGATTTGAACCTTTCAAAAGACAACAAAAAGATCGCTGTCACGGCACATGGTGAGGTTTTCGCCGCCGGCGCGCGGGAGGGCGGCAATGCGTTCCGCGTCTCCCAGACCCCAGCCAATGAACGGGAAGCCCAGTGGTCTCCAGATAACAACAAGCTGGTCTATGTTTCCGACCGTGAAGGTTTCGATCACGTCTATGAGTACGATTTCAAGACCAACAAAGAACGCCAGTTGACGAAAGGCACTGAGCCGGATACCCGTCCGCTCTGGTCGCCAGACGGAAAGAAGCTGGTGTATATCCATGCGAACAAAGAAATCCATCTGCTGGACCCGGTCACGAATGCAGACAAGGTTCTGGTTGGCGGTATGTTCCGGGGTGGCTTCCGTGCACCCTATGCGTGGTCGCCGGACAGCCAGTGGCTGGCATTCGTGATGCCGGATAAGCAGTCGCTCAGCAATGTCTATGTGGTGAAACGCGATGGTGGCGCGCCGCAACAGATCAGCTTCCTTTCCAATACCAATTCCGGCAATATCGCCTGGGGTGGAGATGGAACCTTCCTGCTCTTCATCACGGGCCAGCGGACGGAAACTTCCAATGTGGCGCGTATTGATCTTCTGCCGAAGACGCCGCGCTTCCGGGAAGATAACTTCACGAATCTGTTCAAAGATACTCCGGTGCGGGAAGGTGGTCCGAGAGAGGCCGCGAAGCCTGAGCCGCCAAAGGAAGTCAAGATCGTTTTCGATGGGATTCGCCGCCGGTTGAGCTTGTTGAATACCGGGCTGGATGTCAATGATCTGGCTGTAAGTCCGGATGGCAAGTTACTGCTGATGAGTGCCACGGTGGCGAACCAGACGAATCTCTATACTTATTCGCTCGATGATATGGCGTCGGAAGCGGCTGTGGCCCGCCAGTTGACCTCCACGCCGGGGCCCAAGACCAGAGCGCAGTGGTCCGCTGATGGGAAAGAGGTGTACTTCCTGGATGGCGGCAAACCTACCGCGCTGCCGCTGGAGACCCGCGTCGGGCGGCCCATTGCGGTCACGGCGGAACTGGAAGTTGATTTCGCGCAGGAGAAAGTGCAGGTGTTTCATCAGGCCTGGGAAGCACTGAATGAAGGCTTCTTTGACCCCAACTTCCACGGTGTGGATTGGAAGGCGATGCGCGCTGCCTATGAGCCGGTGATTCAAGGCACCAGAACGCCGGATGAGATGCGCCGTGTCATCAGTCTGATGATCGGTGAATTGAATGCGTCCCACTCCGGTATCTCCGCTGGGCAGGGGGAACGGGAGCAGCCTGTTACCGGCAGGTTGGGCATTGAGTTTGACCGCCCGGTCTATGATGCTTCGGGCAAGCTGCAGATTGCTGAGGTGCTCGGTCTCAGTCCGGCGGCGATCGCAGGGCTCAAGGTGGGGGATGTGATTACTGCTGTGGATGGCAAGGCCATCAGCTCTTCCGATAACTTCGATGACCTGCTCCGCTATAAGGTCAACCGCAAGGTGATGCTCACAGTAAGCGGAAAAGAAGCTTCTGTCCGCCCCGCTGCGCTGAATACCATCAAGAATCTTCGCTACAAACAATGGGTGGAAGACCGCCGCGCCTATGTGAATAAGATCAGCGGGGGTAAGTTGGGTTATGTCCATATGGCGGATATGTCAGCCGAAGCCCTGACCCAGCTCGCTCTTGACCTGGATGCGGAGAACCGCAGTAAAGAAGGTGTGGTGGTGGACGTCCGCAACAATAACGGCGGCTTTGTGAATGTCTATGCCATCGATATTCTTTCGCGCCGCGGCTATCTCAATATGCGGCAGCGGGGCATGAATAATGCACCGGCCCGGACGATGCTCGGCCAGCGTTCGCTCGAATTGCCGACCATCCTGGTCACCAATCAGCACTCGCTCTCTGATGCGGAAGACTTCACCGAGGGCTACCGCTCCTTGAAGCTCGGTGAGGTGGTGGGCGAGCCAACCGCTGGTTGGATTATCTTCACCGGCGCGGCGCAGATGATCGATGGCTCCAACCTGCGCATGCCTGGCAGCCGCATCACCACGGCTGATGGTCAGGATATGGAAGGTTATCCCCGTCAGGTGGATACCTTTGTGCTGCGCCCGGCGGGTGAAAGCTATACCGGCAAAGATGTCCAACTGGAAACCGCCGTGGATCACCTGTTGAGGAAGAAGCGCTGATGACTACTGAGATCGCAGTCATGGAAGTGCGGGCACAGTCCGCTGCTGTGGCCAGAGGGCAGGCAAAGTGGGATAACATTCCACCCGTACTCATCGGCCTCATGAATCTGGCCGGGCATCATGGGGAAGGCTTGCAGGTGGCTATCTATTACCCGATGCCTGATGGCCCCATGATTGAGGCCGGTGTTCTGGTTCCCAAGCCTTTTGAGGACCATGATTCGGTGTTTTGCTCCGCCACGCCGGAAGGCCTGGCGGCGGTCACATCTTATACGGGTCCTTACCGCGGTATCCCGCCCGTGCATCGTGCCATCCATAAATTGGCCAAAGACCATGGTCACACGCTCGCTGGACCCAATTGGGAGATCTACAGCCACTGGGATGAGGATGAGAATAAGTTGCGGACGGATATCTATTACTTGCTCAAGTAATGGACGAACGCCGCGTGTTCTGGAGAACGCAGGCCCTGCTCCAGTGCTGTGCGCAGAGATTGCGCCGGGTCAAGGGCTGCTGCCGGGTCCAGCCAGAGACCGGGGAAAGTTCTCGAGCGCAGCAGGCCGTCGGCGTCGGGAGTAATCTCTTCGTAGCTTCCATCGATCAATTGGCGCCAGATGATCCGTTCGAATTCAAGCAGCACGGAGATATATTCTTTGACCCCGGTGCGGCGGTAGAGTTCGAGTTTTACACCGAGGTCGCGTGAGGTGCTGGAGCCGCTGATTTCAACGATCAGTTCGGGCGCGCCAGCACCGTATGGTCCGTACATGCCGGATTGCCCCCCGCGTTCCGGCAAAATCCGGAGCGTGAGATCAGGCTGAGGGACATTCCTCGGTGCCATGACCCAGGTGCTTTCGGCCGCGGCGTCCGTGCAGGGTGTTGCTTCGGCGAAGCACCACAGCCAATTGCCGAAGGAAAGTTGATGTTTGCCGTGTGGGTAGCTTACTGGTGATGCCATGAAAACAATCCCGTCGATTAACTCCGCACGCTTCAGTGCCGGCATGGCATCCCAGCGGCGCAGGAACTCATCCGCGGAAAGTTGGTCGCCCTCGCGGAGCAGAGTCGGGAACGGAAAGGCGGCGACAGCCATAGCTCTCCCCTGAGTTTAACACCGGAAAACAGAGCCACCTACACTGGAAACTGTGATTGACAAGGTCAACGCGTGCATGGAACGGCATGATCTTCTCCGCTTCGGGAGACGCATTGGTGTGGCTGTTTCCGGTGGCGCGGATTCTGTCTTTCTCCTTCACGCACTGCATGAATCCGGGCTTGCCGCCGCCGTTCTGCATGTCAATCACCGCCTCCGTGGACGGGAATCCGATGAGGATACCGCGTTCGTGGAACAACTCGCACGGGACCTTGGTCTGCCCTTCTATCTGGAGTCAGCGCCCGTGGATCCCGGCAATCTGGAGCAGGAAGCCCGGCGCGCACGGTACGTCTTCTTCGCCAGTGTGAGCGGCATCGATGCCACGGCAACCGGCCACACGCTGGATGACCAGGCGGAGACGGTCTTATACCGCTTTCTGCGCGGTTCAGGTACGGCTGGATTGAGCGGCATCCGTCCCTGGACTTCCGGGAGGATTATCCGCCCGCTGCTCGATCTCCGCCGCGAAGAAATCCGCGCCTGGTTGCATTCCCGGGGCCTGCCCTGGCGGGAGGATTCCTCCAATCTGGATCTATCGTTCGCCCGGAACCGGCTCCGGCTGGACGTTATCCCGGCATTGGGCGGAGATTCGCTCGCACCGATCCTTGCCGCGACCGCAGAGCGCGCACAAGCAGAAGAGGATTTCTGGGAGCAGGAGATCCGGCACCGCGCGGGAGAGATTTTTCAGCCCGGCGGGGACGCCCTGGTGCTGCACGTTCCTGCTTTCCACCGCGAACCTCTCGCGGTACAGCGGCGGCTCCTGCGGTTGGCGGCATCGGTGGTCCGGGGAGATCTTAGAGGGCTCGATTTCCCGCACATCGAAGCACTGCGCGCTCTGTTTGCTCCGGGTGATGGCTCGGCCAGGGTGCAGGTGCCGGGGTTGGATGCGATCCGCTCCTTCGAATGGGTTCGTTTTGCAAAACGAACCACAAACGCCGCCGAACCGAGGAATTTTCAAACACCGCTCGCCGTTGGCGGACGCACAACCATCGAAGACCGGGGCATCGTCATTGAACTGGAACTCTTCCCTTCTCCGGGCGTATATAATAAACGAGTGAGTGCGTTGGACTTAGACCTCTGTAACGGCCCGCTGACCCTGCGGAACTGGCGCCCCGGCGACCAGCTTCGTTTGCCCGGCACAGCCTCGCCCGAAAAGGTCAAGACCTTGTTCCAGCAGCAGCGCATCCCGCTCTGGGAACGCCGGGACTGGCCTGTGATCGCCATGGGTGATCATCTGGTTTGGGCCCGACAGTTCGGTGTCTCGGCAGATTTCGCGGCCACCGAAGCTTCCACCCGTACTGCTCTTGTCACTGAGCATTTTCAAGTTACAGAATCAAAACGCGGATTCGCGGCGTCTATCGAACTGAAGCGCGCATCCGGCGTGTCGGCCCTGCAGAGGGACATCACGGAACCGGACGCGGAGGTATTGTGAACTCAAACGTAAAAACATTCATATTCTGGGCAGTGCTGATTTGTGTCGCCGTGCTGCTCTGGGCGGTGGTGAAGAATGGCCAGCACAAGCTGGACAAACCGCTCAGCTTCAGCGAATTCCTGACGGAAGTGGAAGCGGGTACCATCCGCTCGGTCACCATCAACGGCAATGAGGCCAAGGGCGAATTTGCCAATGGCCGCGAAGCTTACCACACCGTTGTGCCCGCGAACTACCCCAAGCTGTTCGACATTCTGAACGATAAGAAAGTGGCCACCAAGCTGGAAGACGCCAACTCCGGCGGCTGGGTGGGCTACATCGTGCAGGCATCCCCGTTCCTGCTGCTCGTCGGCTTCTGGCTCTTCATGATGCGCCAGATGCAGTCCGGCGGAAACAAGGCACTTAGCTTCGGCAAGAGCCGTGCCCGCCTCCATTCCACACAGCAGCGCAAGGTCACGTTCAAAGACGTTGCCGGTGTGGAAGAAGCCAAGGAAGAACTGCAGGAAATCATTGAGTTCCTGCGTGAACCGCAGAAGTTCCAGAAGCTCGGTGGCCGCATTCCCAAAGGCGTTTTGTTGATTGGTTCCCCCGGAACCGGCAAGACATTGCTGGCCCGTGCGATTGCCGGCGAAGCCAACGTTCCCTTCTTCTCGATCTCCGGTTCAGACTTCGTGGAAATGTTCGTCGGTGTGGGCGCCAGTCGCGTCCGTGACCTGTTCGAACAGGGCAAGAAGAACGCCCCTTGCATCATCTTCATCGACGAAATTGACGCCGTTGGCCGTCACCGTGGTGCAGGCCTCGGCGGCGGACATGATGAACGCGAGCAGACTCTCAACCAGTTGCTCGTGGAAATGGATGGTTTTGAATCGAACGAAGGCGTGATCCTCGTCGCGGCGACCAACCGTCCGGACGTACTCGATCCCGCTCTTCTCCGTCCCGGACGTTTTGACCGCCGGGTGGTTGTTGGGCGCCCGGATGTGAATGGCCGCGAGGCAATCCTCAAGGTTCATACCAAGAAGGTGCCGCTGGGTGATGACGTCGACCTGCAGGTTCTTGGCCGTGGTACGCCGGGTCTGGCCGGTGCGGAACTCGCCAATCTGGTGAATGAAGCGGCGCTCAATGCGGCACGTCAGAACCGCAAAGTCGTGATGATGATCGATTTCGAACTCGCCAAGGACAAAATCCTGATGGGTGCGGAACGCAAGTCGATGATTCTTAGCAATGACGAAAAGCGCACTACGGCTTATCACGAAGCCGGTCACGCGATGGTGGCACTCGTGGTCCCCAACGCCGACCCGCTGCACAAGGTGTCCATCATTCCCCGCGGCATGGCGCTCGGCGTCACGATGCAGTTGCCGACCGACGACAAGCACAACTACAGCAAGGTCTACTGTGAAGACCAACTCGCGATCCTGATGGGCGGACGCATCGCGGAAGAGATCTATCTCAACCAGATGACCACCGGCGCAGGCAATGACATTGAACGTGCCACGGAAATGGCGCGCAAAATGGTCTGCGAGTGGGGCATGAGTGAACTCGGTCCTTTGAGCTTCGGCAAGAAGGAAGAGCAGATCTTCCTGGGCCGCGAAATTTCGCAGCACCGCGATTACTCCGAAGAGACTGCGATCCGGATTGATGCCGAAGTGAAGCGCATCGTTTCGAACGCCTACACACGGGCCCGCAACATCATCGAGCAGCACAACGCCGCGATGATCCGCATGGCGGAAGCTCTTCTGGAGCGGGAAATCCTCGACGGAAACGAGTGCAAAACGCTCGTTGACGGCGGCGATCTTCCTCCCCGCCAGGGCAATTCGGTCCGCCGCGATCAGGTGGAACAGAGCCAAACGGTTCTGCGTCCTGATGGCAACAATCCGCGCCGGCTCCCCGGTCTCAACGAAGGCGAACAACCCCAGCCTGCGTGAGTATCCCCCGTTTTCCTGTCTACGTTTTTGACGTTGACGGCACCTTGCTGGACTCCGCGCCTGATATTTGCGCGGCAGTCCAGCAGGTGATGTCCAAACACCTGCCCGAACCTCTCTCCTTTGAGTACGTTCGCAAGTTCATCGGTTTCCATCTCGACGCCATCTTCATGGAACAACTGCCGCACTACACACGCGCGCAGTACGACGAAATGATTGCCGATTACCGCACCACTTACTGGGCCCGCGAGCATGAATCCACCGTCCGTTACCCTGGCGCACTGGAAGCTGTATCGGCTCTCGGTGGCCTAAAATCCACGGCCACCACCAAGGGCACCCCGACCACCCGCATCGTGCTGGAAAAGTTCGGTCTGCTGCCCTACTTTGATCACGTGCAGGGCACTGACGGTTTCCCCGCCAAGCCGGAACCGGACGTGATTCTCCGCAGCCTCGCCGGACTGGGTGCGAAGCCGGAAGATTGCCTCATGATTGGGGATTCCACCGCCGATATCGAAGCCGCCCGGCGCGCCGGTGTGAAGGTCTGCGCGGTGCGTTATGGCTACGGCGATTTGGATGCACTGGCGCGCCTGGAACCGGATTACTGGGTCTCAGACCTTCGCGAACTGCTGTAAGAACTGGATGCCGTCGAAGGCAATGGCTTCCGGCGTCTTCTCAATGTCACGCCAGATCGAAGCTGCGGCGGAGATGTTGCCCAGCGCAAAGCCGAAGCTCTCAATCGTAAGCCAGCCGTCGTAGTGTACGTCGCGCAAGGCCTGGAAGACCTCGTGCCATTCCACATGGCCCGTGCCCGGTGTGCCGCGGTCATTCTCGCAGGTGTGCACGTGCTTGAGGTACTTGCCGCAGAGCCGGTAGCCATCCGCGATATTCTTCTCCTCAATGTTGGCGTGGAAGGTGTCAAACAAGATGCCGACGTTGGGGTGATTCACCTCGTCACAGAGTTTGACGGCATCGGCGGCGGTATTGAGGAAGTAGGTTTCGAAGCGGTTCAGCGGCTCGATGGCCAAGTGTACACCGGTGGCAGACAGTGTGTCTCCCAGTTGAGACAGGCAATCCACCGCGCGCGCCCATTCCTCCGGCGTTCTCCGCCGCCCCGGCAGATAGCCGACCGGCGAATACAACGGACCCACCAGCAGCTTCGATCCTGTCTCGGCTACGGCTTCAATGTTCTCCCGGACAAGCGTGACGGCCCGTTCCCGGATTGCCGCGTCGTCTGAGGTGAAGGAAAGCCCATCCACCATCACCGTGCAAACCGTGCACTCCAGACCCTGGCTTTCCAACTCCCGCCGGATGGCTGCCGCCGCAAGATCTTTCGCGTGGAAGACGGGCAGCTCAATACCGTCAAAGCCGGCAGCCTTGATGGCGGGCAGTATGTGGAAGTCCGCGGGGCCGAATTGCGCGGTCCAGATGAATGCGTTGACGCCGATTTTCATATCTCGCCGGAGTTTATCAGGACTGGTACGCTGGCAGCATGTTGGAACCCGCCATGTTGGAACGTGCGAAGGAACTGCGGCAGTTGGGGGAGTCCGCGCGCCGCAGGGATCGGGACGCTGCCCGCCGCTGCTATGAGGAGGCTGTGGCGATACTGCGGGATTGCGGCGAGCCCCAACTTCTCGCGCACACGCTCCGGCATCTGGGCGATGTGTATTTCGAGAACGGAGACACGCCTCTTGCTGGACCCTGCTTTTCGGAAGCGCTGCAACTCTACCACGCTGACCCGGCAACGCCACGGCTGCAGTTGGCGAATGCGATCCGCAGCATGGCTTTGTACCAGGGGCAAGTGGGCGATCAGTCCGCAGCCCGTTTGCTGTGGGCCGAAGCGGGAGAATTGTACCGGCTGGAGGCAATTCAGGCCGGGGTGGAGGAATGTGAGGGGTGGCTGGCTTGATCGTCCACGGTAGCTTCACTGGTGCGGGGCTCGATACGAAGCAGTCTGTGTTCTGAGACAAACCCCGCTGCGTTCAATGCACGGTAGGAACCGGCGTTTTCCGAGCCGCATCCGCAGATTGGCCGGAGTCCCCGCTGCAGGCACTGATTTTTCATGTAAGCCGCGAGATAGCTGCCGAAGCCCTGCCGCCGGAACGCGGGCGCGACCCACATGCCGATGTCGATCGCATTCCGCGATGGAATGACGGCTTTAGCAATTCCGCAGCCTGCGATCTCTCCTGCCACACGCAACACGGACAGCCCGGCAGCATCTGCGTAACTCTCGAGTTCCTCGATGCCATCGAAGAAGCCGTCATCCAGGTGCAAGATTTCCGCCATGTCGCCAGCGGCGCAATTCTGCATTTCGAAGTTGGGCAGCGGACGAAATGCAGGGTCTGCAATGCGACGGAAAAGCAGGCCCGGCGACGTCACTTCCGCTGGCCGGGAAAGGGCTGCGAACAAGAGCTGGGTATCGAATGACTTGCAGAGTACCGAGGTTGCACCTGAAGCTTCCAAGGCAGCCGCGAAGAGGGTTTCGAGGTGTCCGAGGCAGCTTGGCGCGGCGAAAAGCTCCACCACCTGATGCTCATTCGTGACCACATAGGCAAGGTCATCGCAGTGCCATGTTCTGCCGCCCGCCACGAGTTGCTCCAGGAAGAATTCCTGCGGCTCTACCAGACCATCCAGGTAATCCCTGCGCAAATGTGATGGTGGTGCGTCTGCTTCTTCAAAGCGGAACAAGCTGGTGAATTCCGTACTTAGTCTATTACTGCGGCAACTGATCAAGGGTAAGAAGTAACACAGTCAAAGCAACCCGCCGATTGACGGGTGGAAATGCATTGGTTATCCTCGGGCTGGCAGCTGTGACGGCTTGTAAGGAGGCCGGAAAGAATGAGGAACTGGTCTGTCTTCGTCCCTCTGGCACTATGCGGTGCCGTTTTGGGTGCCTCTACGCTGACATGGTCCGGCGACCTCGACCTACCCTCATCTTGGGCCGCATCCCGGATTCCGAAATGGACGCACGGCGCTCTCATGGTCGTGCAGTTTCACGACTCAACTTCGCCACTGGTCTGGATCGCGGAACCCAAGCGCACTTACAGCATTCCCTTTTCCATCCCGGGTGCCACGGCGACTTATGTGTATGACTGGGATCGCTCTGCCGACGGAACTGCCGTTGCTCTTACCGGTTCGGCCATGGACAAGGACGGCAGGGGTGCTTACTTTATCGCGCAAATTCCGGTAAATGGCGGTGAGCCGCTAATTATCCGGGATCCGGCATACCGTCCACGGCGGATTGTCTTCGCTGCCGATGGCACTCTCTGGACCGCGGGCTCGGAACCACGGACAGCGGCAAATGCCGGTATCTTCCGGCACTTTGACCGCACGGGAAAGCAGTTGGGGGCCTTCGTGCCGCAAGGGCGTTTCGCTGATCCGCTTGTACCCACTGACATGATGAGCCGGCTGATGGCGGCAAGTGATCGGATTGGCTGGTATTCACCGCGGGGCAGCAGTTACATTGAGTTGGCCGCGGATGGCCGTATCCTGACTGACATCGCACTCGCGCCCCCTGCAGATGATTCCGGCGGCTATGGGATGACCCTAACCAGGACTGGCACGCTTTTCATCAGCTCGGAGCGGCGCACGGTCACTGCCAGCGGCCAATCGCCTGTCTATACCTGGGAAATCAGCAGTCTCAATCGCACGACGAATGCATGGAACCCTGTCCTGCAGCGGACCAGGCAGGAGCATGAACCATGGCTGAGCAGCCCGGCGCAGTTCGCTCATGTGCTGGGCATGGAAAGCGGCCCCACCGGTGACCAGCTTGTGTTATCGGGTAGGGATAAAGCGATGTTTTTCAGCCTTGCGCCTTGAGGGCAGCTGGGCCGGAAGTCCGCTCCTGCCTGGCAGTGGCCGCATCAAACCGTTCCCGCGCTGCGTCGCGTTCTTCCATGTGCGCCTTCGCCCAGTGGCATAACTCGCCCAGCGGCTCAATCAGGCTCAGCCCCATCGCAGTCAGTCCATACTCCACTCTCGGCGGCAGCACGCTGTAGATCTCGCGGTAAATCAATCCATCCCGCTCCATGCCGCG
>CAIXXM010000147.1 GCA_903923395.1 uncultured Acidobacteriia bacterium | reverse complement strand
TGTTCGCACGTCATTTTGACGTGCGTGCCTCTGTACCCCCGAAAACGCGCGCCAGAATGGCGCACGAACATACCGTTCGAGCCACCCGGGCTGTACCCCGGAAAACTCTGGCATTCCAACGACCCGGTCTGTGTAGCTTGTTCGCACGTCAGAATCGCGCTCGAACGATTTGCGTTCGAGCCACCCCGGACTGTGCAGCCTGTTCGCACGTCATTTTGACGTGCGTGCCTCTGTACCCCCGAAAACGCGCGCCAGAATGGCGCACGAACATACCGTTCGAACCACCCGGGCTGTACCCCGGAAAACTCTGGCATTCCAACGACCCAGACGGTGCAGCCTTGTTCGCACGTCAGAATCGCGCACGAACGATTTGCGTTCGAGCCACCCGGGCTGTGCAGCCTGTTCGCACGTCATTTTGACGTGCGTGCTTGTTTGGACCCTTGGGGCGGACGTACTATCCATCCGCCCCAGGGCCTGTTTTTTTCAGTAATACAGCTTCAGCGCGAATTGCAACTGGCGCGCCGGGAAGGTGCTGGTGATCGTCCCGTAGGTCGCGTTGCTGCGGTTGCCATCCGGCGTCGTGAAGTTGGTCCGGTTGATTGCGTTGAAGGCTTCCGCACGGAATTCCAGCTTGGAGGTTTCGCTCCACAGGCGGAAGCTCTTGTGCATGGCCAGGTCGGGCTGCAGCAGGCCGGGTCCGCGAACCGTGTTGCGGCCTGCGTTGCCGTAGGGGCTGGGGGTTGTAGCTGTCGTTGGAATATAGACGGTGGCCGGGTTCAGGTAGTTCGTCGGTCCGCCATTCGGAGTGTAAGGATCGCCGGAAATGCTGGGACGGAACGTGATCAAGCTGCTGGTGGTGTAGTTCGAAGCCGGGCTGTAGTTGAGGTTTACGGGTAACCCGCTCACAGCGGTATTGATCGCCGTGAACTGCCAGCCGCCGACGATGCCATCCACCAGACGGTTCGCGTTCCCCAGGAACTGGCGTCCCTTACCCACCGGCAGGTCATAGACCAGAGACGTCGTATTGTTGAACGGCTGATCATAACCGGAGACGCCCTTATCCCCCGCCAGATTGCGGATGTTGACGCGGGAGTTGTCTCCGCCCGTGGCTTCGAGGTGACCCGAGGCATTGTCGATTCCCTTCGACCACGTGAACGAATTCAACAGATAGAAGCCCTTCGAGAAGCGCTTTTCCACCTTGAACTGCAAGGCGTGATACGTGCTGTAACCATCACCAAAGGCCACTTCGATACCTGCGAAGTTCGTGATGGGGCGGCGGGCCTGCAGGGACAACGTCTGACCCGCCTGCTGCACCGCGGCCTGATTCCAGTCGCCGAGCACCATCAGGTGAACGCCCTTGTTGCCCACATAAGCCGCATCAATCACTAGCGACGGGGTGATTTCACGCTGGATGTTCAGGTGCCAGCTCTGCACATAACCATCGGGGTTGTCCTTGGGAATGTAGCGGGCCTGGGCATTCAACGGGTTGAAGTTGGCGGGAACGGCAAAGTTGGCCGGATAACCCAGCTGCGTGGGGCGGAAGCAAACCCCGGCAGCCTGGTCAGAACTGGTGCAGAGCGGCAAGCTGGAGAGGCTTTGGCTGATCGCGGCGCTGATGATCGCTGGGCCGTTGTAAGCAAGCAGGTTTTCCCCGCCGGCGCGGTTGAAGTGAATCCAGCTGATGCCGTAACCACCGCGCACCACGGTCTTGTTCATCACGCGATAGGCGAAACCGAAGCGCGGAGCCCAGTCATTGGTGCGCGGGTTGACCAGCGCGCGGTCATACAAGCTGCCATTTTTCGCCTGGATCAGGCTGTTGGTGGCGGGGTCGAAATTCGCCAGACGGTTGTCCGCCACCCACTGCGGCGTCGCGAACTCATAGCGGATGCCGAGGTTCAGAGTAAGGCGCTGGTTGACCTTGAAATCGTCCTGCAGATAAGCAAAGTGCATGTACTGGCGAAGGTCAATGATCGCGAAGTTGTTGATATTGTAGGAATCTCGCGCGCCATACATAAAGTCTGAGAGCGCGTAGGCGAGATTCTGCGCAGTGGTGGCGCTGGCGTTGCCGGGGTTGCTGAAGCGGCTGTTATAGGTGTCGCTGCCGTAGACCGGATTGAAATCGTCAATGGTGGTGGTAATGTTCTGGAACTCGTACCCGGTCTTCAGGGTGTGGCGGCCCAGGAACTTCGACCACTGGATCTTCGGGTTCACCACGAACGGGTTCTGGAATTGCGGATTCGAACCCTGGCGGCCGAACTGGGAGTAACCCGTGACGGACTGGCTGTTGAGAGCACCCGCGATGAGCGGATCCGTCGGCAGGCCCGTGATGCCGTTCGACGTCAACAGGCTGGGAAGACCCACGCCGATGGGGAACTTGCCGCCATCAAACCAGCTGAAGCCGAGACGGGCTTCCAGTACGGAAGTGGAGCTGAAGGTATACGTCGCACCGGCTGCAATCTGCTGGTTGAATTGGTGAACATTGCCGTTGTTGTTGCCGCCGGCGGGTCCGGGAATATTGCCGGGAACATAGAGATCGGCCACACGGTGGCTGTAGCGGGAGAAGACGCTGAGCTTGGAGTTCGGAACGTAGTCGATCTTCCAGTCGCCCTTGTTTTCATCCACGGAACCGCGGGGCAGGGATTCGTAGTTGTTCGAGCAGATGAGTGAGGCACAGGGCAGATTCGGGTCAGGCAGCGCGGCGAGAACGGCCTTCGCGAAGCTGCTCATGTCCGAGGCCGGGACGACCCCGTTGTTGTAGATCAACCCGGTGTAGGGATTCTTCACCGGGGTACCAAAGTTGCCGGCCTTGTAAGCAGCGGTGGGCACGGTTGCGAACTGCAGGGTGCGGACGACGCGGCGCTGGCCCTCATAATCCACGAAGTAGAAGAGCTTGTCTTTGATGATGCGGCCGCCATTGGTGGCACCGAACTGGTTCTGCTGGTAAACGGGCTTCACGCCGCCTGTCGGCTGGAAGAAACCAATGGCATTGAGTTGCGTGTTGCGCAGGAATTCCCACGCCGCTCCGTGGAAGCTGTTGCTGCCGCTCCGCACGCTGACGTTGACCACCGCGCCGGAGGCACGGCCGTATTCGGCGCTGTAGTTGTCGGTCGCCACGCGGTATTCCTGCACGGCGTCTGGACTGAGTTGCACCACCTGATTGGAGAAGCCCTGGTTGGATGTTCCGTAGGCATTGTTGTCCAGGCCGTCAATGATGAAGTTGTTGAACGCGCTGCGCTGGCCGTTGACGTTATAGGATGCGTCGCGGTTGCTGCTGATATCGCCGGTTTCGAGGACGGACTTCCGCACGCCGGGGGCGAGCAGGGCAAGATCCGCGTACGAGCGGCCGTTGAGAGGAAGATCGAGAATCTGGCGGGTGGCGATCACCTGGCCGCGGTCGCTCGAATCGGTTTCGAGAACGGCGGCGGCACCGCTGACTTCCACGCTTTCACTGACCTGGCCCACTTCGAGATTGAGATCGACGCGCTGACGGGCGTTGACCGTCACCTTGAAGCTCTTGGCCGTGGCGGTCTTGAACCCCGCGGATTCGGCCTTCAGGGTGTATTCGCCGATGCGGACGTTGAAGAACTGGTAATCGCCGGCGGTATCGGTGTTGGCAGTTTGCTGCACCCCGGTGGCGATATTCGAGAGCGTCACCTTGCTGTTGGCGACAACGTGGCCCTGCGGGTCTTTAATAGTGCCCAGCACCGTCGCGGAATCGAATTGCGCGAACAGTGCGGGAGCAAGCAGCAGTAAGAGTACTGGAATTTTTCGGGACATCCTTCTCAGGCTAGAAAGCCAATGTCTCGATACGATTGCAAACCCTTGAATATTCGCTGACTTGCCACGATTTCCACGGAAGGTGGTTATCCGCGCTACAATAGAGGTTTTGTTCCAGCAGGCAGGAGACCTCCCTTACAATGTTCGATCTGTTTCGCAGCCGTGATAAGGCTGTGCGTATTATGCTTGGCGGTTTGTTGGGCCTAGTGGCTCTGTCGATGATCACGTACCTGATCCCGAGTTCGGGACAGGGCGCGGCCGCCGGATCGGCGCAGGTATACGCGGAAGTCGGCAAGGACAAGATCACTGTCCAGGAAGCCCGCAAGGCGATCAACAACCTCACCCGCAACCGCCAGATGCCCGCCGAGTTGCTCGGCATTTATGCCCCCCAGGTTTTGGATCAGTTGGTGACGGAACGTGCCATGGCGCAGGAAGCGGCCAAGCTCGGCATCCAGGTTTCCGATGAGGAAGTCGACAACGCAATCATGGACCAGGTTCCGCCGCAGTTCGTGAAAGACGGCAAGGTCGATGTCGGCATGCTGAACGCGATGTTGGCGCAGGAAGGCGCGACGCTGGCCATGATGAAAGCGGATATGGCCAAGCAACTGGCCGTGAACAAGCTCCGCCAGATCGTCAGCCAGGGCGTGATTGTTTCGCCGCGTGAAGTGGAGAACGAATACCGCCGCCGCACGGAGAAGATCAAGGTGGAATATGCCATCGTGCCTCCCTCCAAATTCCAGGCGCTCGCGGAACCGACGGAAGCCGAAATGCAGGCTTTCTTCAACCGGAGCCGCTCCCAGTACGCCATTCCCGAGAAGCGCACGCTGGCGGTGATCGTGCTTGAGCCTGCGAAGCTCGCGGCCTCCATCAACATCTCCGAAGAAGACATGCGCAAGCAGTACACCGCGGATCAGGAAAAGTACCGCGTGGGAGAACGCGTCCACGCCCGCCACATCCTGCTGAAGTCTGATGCCAACAATGACGCCAAGATCAAGGCGAAGGCCGAAGATCTGTTGAAGCAGATCAAGGGCGGCGCGGATTTTGCCACGGTGGCCGCCAAGAATTCAGAAGATCCGGGCTCAGCGGTCAAGGGCGGCGATCTCGATTGGATCGTGAAGGGTCAGACGGTTCCGGAGTTCGAAAAGAGCGCTTTCTCGCTCAAGGTGAACGAAGTCAGCGGTCTGGTGAAGACCATGTATGGCTACCACATTCTGCAGGTTCTGGCGCGCGAAGAAGCACACTTGAAGCCTTATGAAGAAGTGAAGGCCCAAATCGCCGAAGATATGCGGAAGCGCGCTGGCAACAGCCTGATGCAACAGGCGGCCGACAAGGCTCTGTCTGAACTCCGCAAAGATCCTCTGCATCCGGAAAAGGCAGCCGCCGCTGTTGGCACCGTTCCGGTCATCGCGGCCAACGTGCAGGCCGGTGACCCGATTCCGCAGGTTGGTTCCGAAAAGGAATTTGACGACGCCACCAGCGGTCTCCGCAAAGGCGAAGTTACGGCGGGCCCTGTGGTGCTGAAGGATGGCAAGGTTGTCATCGCCTCCGCCACCGATTACACCGCGGCGCATCCCGCCACGCTCGAAGAGGTCAAGGGTCAGGTCAAGAGCAAGGTGCAGCAGGACAAGGTGAACTCGCTGGTGATCGACAAGGCCAATCAACTTTTCAAAGATGTGCAGGCTGCCGGCGGCGACCTCGCGAAGGCTGCCAAAGCTGGCGGCTATGAGGTGAAGACCTCCGCTGAAGTGGACCGCAACGGCGCCATCGAAGGCCTCGGCACCGCGGCCATCATTGAAGAAGCGTTTTCCAAACCGGTTGGTAGCGTTGCCGGACCCTTTGCAGCGCAGGGCAGTCGCTTCGTGGTCAAGGTGATCTCGAAGACGGAGCCGGATCTCTCCGGTCTGATGGCGCAAAGCCAGGCCATCCGTGATGATCTCAAGCAGAAGAAGAGCCAGGAACGCGGCACCTTCTTCGAAACCGGTCTCATGGAGCGTCTGGAAAAGTCAGGCTCGCTCAAGGTCCATAAAGACGTGAAGGAACAGTTGCTCAGTTCCTACAAGTCCCGGTAAACCGAATGCAACCAATCATTGACTTCCTGCTGGCGATTAAAGACCCGAACAAGCTCCTGGAGCTTGTTCGGACTCTGCTGGTAAATCCTCTGGGAACGCTGGCGCTCTGCGGGATCGTCTTCGCGGAAACCGGGTTGCTGGTTGGTTTCTTCCTGCCCGGCGACTCTCTTCTGTTCAGCATCGGCGTGGCCAGCGGCGCCTCGGGCGTGAATGTCTATGCTCTCGCCGGCCTGCTCATGATCGCCGCGATCCTGGGCGATAACGTCGGCTACTTTCTCGGCAAGCAAGCTGGTCCCCGCATCTTCAGCCGCCCGGAAAGCAAGTTCTTCCACCCGGATCACTTGAAGCGCACCAAGGCCTTCTATGAGAAGTACGGTGTTCGCGCCGTGGTCTATGCGCGGTTCATTCCCATCATCCGGACCTGTACACCCTTCATTTCGGGCGTTGCGGAAATGCCCTACGCGCGCTTTCTTTCCTTCAGCCTCTTCGGCGGCGTGCTGTGGATCGCGTTCATGACCACGCTCGGTTACAAGCTCGGCCAGATTGAAATTGTCCGCCATAACTTCGAGAAGGTGGTGATTGGAATCATCCTGCTCTCCATCCTTCCCGTGATCATCGAAGCGCGCAAGAAGCACTAGTGGAGTGCTTCACACAGAATGGTACACCGCCTGTTTCGGGAAGTTGTCTCTGCCTTGGGCACGCGCGCCAGAATGGCGCACGAACATCGAGCGATAGATACAGATGGACGCAGGAAAGTATTCCAGGGTACCCCATTTCCGGCCTGAATCATCCACTGAAGTTGTGAATCAGACCACTAGCCTGCGGGCAGGTGTGGGAACATTGTCCCCATGGTGAGTGAAACGCCAGATTGGAAGCGGATCCTCGCGAACCTGCCTTACTTACTTAAGAAAACCACCATTTCCTGCTTCGACGACGGGCTGTTTACGGTCGCGAAAGGTGCTGCCTACTCCGCCCTGCTTTCCTTCTTTCCTGTTCTCACCACAGCAGCCACCGTCTTTCTTCAAGTGCGGGCGGATTACGTGCAGCGGGCACTGGCCGAGTTTCTCGCGCAAGTGCTGCCACCGGGCACGGAGCAGATTGTTCTGGATCAGTTTCAGCACAAAGGTGCCCGGCCGGCTGCGCTGCTGGTGGTCGCAGTTATCCTCTCCATCTGGGCGGCCTCCAGTGTCTTCAAAAGCCTGATGGACGGCTTCAACGCCGCCTACAGGGTTCCCCAAAGCAGATCCATCGTGGCACACAATGCGGTGGGGTTGATGCTCGTATTTCTAGCGACAGGACCACTTGTGATCGCCTCCTCGCTCGTGCTGTTCGGAGGAACCATCGAGAGCGAAGTGCTGGTGATCCTGCGGATTGATCCCATCCTCACGCCGCTTTCCGAGTCGTGGAAGGCCTTTTCCCGGCTGTTGCGCTACGCGGTAGCTCTCACCGCCATCGTTTCGATGACGTCGATCCTCTACTACTACGGACCGTACCGGAAGCAGCGCTGGGGAGGAGTTTTCCCCGGAGCGCTGCTGGCCACCGGACTTTGGCTGGCTGCCACCAGCGGCTTCGCCTGGTACGTCAGGAACATCACGAACTACAACGTCCTTTACGGCAGCGTCGGGTCAAGCATCGCGCTGCTGATCTGGATGTATGTGATCGCCGCCGTGGCGTTGATCGGCTGCGAGTTCAACGCAGAGATCGAACGCCTCCGTTAATCAGCCGCACAGGCCGCCGTTTTAACGCGGACGGCGAGCCCGTTGTGCGGCGGTTCCTCAGTGCATCAGGATCTGGTACAGGTTGCTGTAATCGTCGGTCCACGGCCGTAGACCGGGCCGCACTTCCACCTTCTCCGCACCGGCTTTCACTTCGGGCAGATCATGGAAACCGGGTTTGTTCGTGATGAGCACCCAGTCCGCGGTGGAAACTTCCTCGGCATCGATATCGCTGTTGCTAACCAGCGTTGCCTGCTTGTGATCCAACTGGGCCAGTTGCTTCACCACGGGTCCCAACTCCAGGTACTTGTTGGAGACGTGGACAGCGAGAATGCCGTTCGGCTTGAGATGCTTCCAGTAGAGCTGGAAGGCCTCATGCGTGAGCAAGTGGACGGGAATCGCGTCACCAGAGAAAGCGTCCACAGCGAGGACATCGAAGCCCTGCGGCGGTTCCTTCTCCAGTTGCAAGCGGGCATCGCCCAGCACGATGGTCTTCGGTGCCATGCAGTTCTTCAGGAAGGTGAAGTACTTATTGGCAATATCGACCACCAGCGGATTGATGTCATAGATGCGGTACTTGTCGATGGGCCGTGCATAAGTGCTCAAAGTGCCTGCACCCAGGCCAATCACACCCACATGCATCGGCCCTTCCAATTGCAGAGCTTTGATGGCAAGGCCAACGCCGGACTTCTGGGAGTAATACGTGGTGGCGCGGCGCTGGTTCTGCGGCCACAGGAACTGCTCGCCGTGATCAATGGTGCCATGCGTCAAACGGCGCGCGGGCCCATAGCCGCCATCCGTCGAATGGTCTGTCACCTTGAGAGCGCCATAGAAATTGCGCGCCAGGGCTTTGGTATCGCCGAAGGAGTTGTAGGTGTCCCGGATAAGAAACGCCGTGGTGCCAAGCGCAATGATCACGGAGACAGGGACCAGGATCTTCCAGTCTTCGATGCCATCTTTATCGCGGATCAGCAGCAGGACCAGAAGGATGCCGGTGAGCGAGATCACCACAGGCAGATCATAGAGGGCGTTGAAGAAGTAGGGAGCACCCACAGCAATCAGTAAACCGCCGATCGCTCCACCAACGGACACCATCAGGTAGAACTCCGTCAGAAATGCAGGGGCCGGACGGCGGCGCGCCACTTCGCCGTGGCAAACCATGAAGAGGACGAAGAGCAGTCCGCAGAAAGTAGCCACGGCGAGCTTGAGGTTGGAGATATTGCTCTCATCGGAAATGGCATACGCGAGGGCAGGGATGGCACCCGCGGCCATGCGCGTGAAGAGCCAGCGGCTATACCAGCGGTCGCTGTCAAAGCAGAGGATGAAACTCAGCAGATAGAGGCTGAGCGGCAACACCCAGAGGAAGGGAATCGCGGCGATGTTCTGCGTGATGTGGTTGGTGACCGAAAGCAGCAGTGCCGAGGCAGCGGCGGCGAGGCTCATCCAGATGATGCGGTCCATCCAGGTGGGTGGGGTGGAGGCAGCCTCCGCGGCGCGCTGAGCGGCGACCCCGTGCCGCGAACGGAACGCGACAGTAATGCAGACCGCGACAAAGGCGATGTAAGTGCCGGACCACATCCACGCCTGCTGGTAACTGGTCAGATAAGGTTCCACCAGGACGGGGTAAGTGAGCAGCCCCAGCATGGAACCCGCATTGGAAAGGGCGAAGAAGCGGTAAGGCATGACACCCCCGCGGCTGCGCGCATACCAGGATTGGAGCAGTGGACTCGTGGAGGATAGCAGGAAATAGGGCAGGCCAACGGTGGCGGCCAGCAGACCGAGGATCCGCAAGAGCGGGTCTTCACCGCCTACAGGTTTCCACCACGCTGACGGCAGAATCGGGAGAGTGAGTAAACTCAGCGCCAGCAGACCGAGGTGGATCCACGTCTGGCTCATGCCCTTGCGACCGTTCAGCCAGTGGGCATAGCCGTAGCCGCCCAAAAGGGCGAGCTGGAAGAAGAGCATGCAACTGGTCCAAACAGCGGCTGAGCCGCCGAACCAGGGCAGGATCAATTTGGCGATCAGCGGCTGGACTTGGAAGAGCAGAAATGCGCTGATGAGAATGGTAGCGGCAAAGAGAACGGCGGGAACCGCGTTCGCGCTACCGGTAGGCCGGGATTCCGGTGACGCGTTCTCCGATGACGAGGGCATGGATGTGGTCGGTTCCTTCATAGGTTTTTACGGTTTCGAGATTGCACAAGTGTCGCATTATAGGATACTCGTCCATGATCCCGTTCGCACCGAGAAGGTCGCGGCTGAGGCGCGCGCACTCCAGCGCCATGGCCACATTGTTGCGTTTCAGCATGGAAATATGGGCAGGTTCCAGCTTGCCCTTGTCTTTCAAGCGGCCGCAGTGCAGCGCCAACAGCTGGGCTTTTGTAATCTCCGTGATCATCCACGCCAGCTTTTCCTGCACCAACTGGTGAGATGCAATCGGGCGGTTGTCGAACTGAACCCTCGCCAGCGTATAGCTGCGGGCCGTCTCGTAGCAATCCATCGCGGCACCGATCACGCCCCAGCCGATGCCGTGCCGCGCCTGTGACAGACAACTCAGCGGACCCTTGAGACCTTTCACGCCCGGCAGCATGTTTTCGAGCGGAATCCGGCAATCATTGAAGGCGAGGCTGGACGTGACCGAGGCCCGCATCGAAACCTTGCCATGAATGTCCGTCACGGAGTAGCCCGGCGTACCGCGCTCCACCAGGAAGCCGCGGACTCCATCGTCGGTATGCGCCCAGACGATTGCCAGATCCGCAACGCCGCCATTGGTAATCCAGGCTTTTTCGCCATTGAGAATCCACTCATTGCCATCCCGGACCGCACGGGTCTTCATGCCGCCGGGGTTGGAGCCGAAATCCGGCTCGGTGAGGCCGAAACAACCGATGGCCTCGCCGGTCTGCAGCTTCGGCAGCCAGCGGTTTTTCTGTTCTTCCGAACCGTAGGTGTAGAGCGGGTACATCACCAGCGCACCCTGCACCGAGACGAAACTGCGCAGACCGGAATCGCAACGCTCGATTTCCTGCATCACCAGGCCATATTCCACGTTGCTCATGCCGGCACAGCCGTAGCCCTCCAGGTTCGCACCGAGGAAGCCCATCTCGCCGAATTCGCGGATCAGCTGCGTGGGAAAGCGCCCGTCGCGCCAGCACTCCCGGATCACAGGCATGGCCTGTTCCTCAATAAAGCGCCGGGCGGATTGCCGGACCAGAAGTTCCTGTTCAGAAAGCTGGGAATCGAAGAGAAGATAGTCAACGCCGCGGAAAGCCATGTCACTCCAGTGTAAATAGGAATGGATGCAGGGCGGGGCAATGCCGCTTATGTTTTCGTGCAGAGGGGCACGCAGGTCAGTCGGCCTGCTGGTACCAGCGGATTCTTCTGCCATCCCAGTAGAGCAAGCCGCTGGCAGATTCTGATTTCTCAATCAGAATGGACTCGCCCCGGGGGTGAGGTGGCTTTTCCTCTGATGCGCCCTGCCGAACCACTTTACTGGTGTGCACCTGCCAGGCATCAAAGAAGGTCCAGTCATCTGTCTCTTGAAATTTGGTGCCCGCCCCGATAAAAATGCCTTTGGAGTTCGGCAGGGCAGAAAGCCAGATGACAAGGCCCTTCTTGTGATCCGGTTGGCTTTCCACCAACAGCGCATAGTCGGGCTTGCCATCGCCGTCAAAATCGCCGCGCAGGTAGAAGGGATTGATCCAGGTGCCAACCGCATAGCCGCGCCGGAAGGACGCCTTTTCGGTCTTGCCCGCAAGATCGGATGGCAAGTTCCACAAAGGTTCCTCCGCAGCACTGGCGAAAGTCACCAGACAGCCGAGAGCGATCCAGGACGGCAATTTCACAGCGTCAGCCTACGAACTGCGCCGTTTTGCCGGCACGAAGGTAATCACAGGCACCAGTGAGTTGCGGTCTTCCGTGCGTTCCACCCTCGGGCGGTTCGCCAGCTCCCGGTTCAGCGTCTGCACGAACTCTTCAATCTGGCCCTGCATCGCTTCCATCTTTTGGCGCATGTTGAGAATAATCTCCACGCCGGCCAGATTCACACCCAGATCCCGCGTCAAATGCAGGATGACTTCCAGGCGCTCCAGATCCTCATCGGTATACAACCGCGTGTTGCCGTCACTGCGGCTGGGCTTGAGCAAGCCTTCCCGCTCATAGAGCCGCAGTGTCTGGGGGTGGACACCATACTGCTCAGCGACCGAGGAGATCATGTACGCGGCCTTGGACTTCGCTCGCATTGCTTTCTAGACCTCTTTCCACAGTTCTTCCCGCACGTCTTCCGGATGCAGCGTCGCCAGTTCGCGCAGCAGTTCCTTGGTCCTTTCATCCTGCACCATGGGAGCCTTCAACACAACCTGCACGATCTGGTCACCCCGGGTGTCTTTGCGCGGATTGAAAACACCGCGTTCCCGCAACCGGAACTTTTGATTATTCTGCGTTCCGGGCGGAATTTTCAAGAGGGTCTTCCCGTCAATCGTGGGAACTTCAATCTTGGCGCCCAGGCCAGCCTCCCAAACGTTGATGGGAACTTTCATGTGGATGTTATCGCCTTCGCGCCGGAAAACCTTGTGTTCCTGGACGCGCGTAGTGATGTAGAGGTCGCCGGAGGGTCCACCCATTCGGCCTGCGTTACCTTTGCCGGCCACACGCAACCGGCTGCCATCCTGTGCACCCGAGGGAATCCGGATTTCGACGGACTCCGTCTCCGCAATCCGCCCTTCGCCCGCACAGGTCGCGCAGGAGTTTTTCAGCCGCCCCCGGCCATTGCACTTCGGACAGGTCAGGTTGAACTTCATGTTCCCGGCCATCTGAGTCACTTGGCCTGTGCCATTACACTGCCCGCACGCAACGGAGCTGGCATCTTTGCCACCAGTGCCGCGGCAAGTTCCGCATTCGTTGTACCGGGTAACGTTGATCTTCGCCTGCGTGCCTTTGATGGCCTGCCAAAAATCGATGTTTAGGACGTACTCGAGATCCGAACCCTTCTCCGGACCACCGGTTTCCGTCGCCTCTTCCCCGCCGTTCTTGAAGAACTGGCTGAAGATGTCTTTGAAAGTCCCGCGGCCCTCAGAACCCGCACCGCTGGAACGCGCCGAGTATCCGGTCTCTGGATCCGCATGACCGCCACCCTGCCGGAAGAACTCAGAGAAATCAAAGCCGCTGAAGTCCATGTTCGGACCGGTCTTCGGCCCGCCGCCGCCCGCGCCCGGGAAGCCGTGATCCGAGTAATAGCCCACTTGGTCGTACATCGACCGCTTGTTGGAATCACTCAGAACGTCATACGCTTCCTGCACGTTCTTGAAACGGTCTTCCGCCGATTTGTCGCCGGGATTCAGATCCGGGTGGTACTTGCGGGCGAGCTTCCGGTAAGCCTTGCGAAGCTCTTCGTCCGAAGCACCCCGGTCCACACCCAGCGTTTTGTAGTAATCGTGTTTTGGCGTCGTCGGCATGGGAATAATACAAACTTACAAAATGAGCGGGCCAGACAATACTACCTGTCTGGCCCGCCGCGGGATTGCTTACTTCTTCGGGTCGACGTCAACGAACTCCGCGTCCACCACGCCGTCATCCTTCGGCTTGTCGTGGTGGGGAGTTTCCGGGCCGCCCGGAGCCGCACCCTGCGGGCCACCGGCACCCGGCTGGGACGACGCTTTGTACATCGCCTCCGCCAGTTTGTGGCTCGCCTGCGTCAGGCGGTCCGTTGCGGCATTGAGCTTGTCAGGATCGCCATCGTTCATGGTCTTCTTGACGTCTTCAATCGCCGCTTCGATGTTCTTCGCATCGTCGTCACCGATCTTGTCGCGGTGCTCCTTCAAGGTCTTTTCCACGTTGTAGACCATGGAATCCGCCTTGTTGCGGGCTTCAATATGGTCCTTCGCGCGGCGGTCATCGGCGGAATTCATCTCCGCTTCGCGCGCCATCTTGTCCACTTCTTCCTTCGACAGGCCAGAGGAGGAAGTGATGGTGATCTTCTGCTCGAGGTTCGTCGCGCGATCCTTCGCCGAGACGTTCAGAATACCGTTGGCGTCGATATCGAAGGTGACTTCGATCTGCGGGACGCCGCGCGGCGCGGGCATCAGGCTGCCCAACTGGAACACACCCAGCGAACGGTTGTCCTTCGCCATGGCGCGTTCGCCCTGGAACACCTTGATTTCGACCGAGGTCTGGTTGTCCGCAGCCGTCGAGAAGACTTCGCTCTTGCGGGTCGGGATGGTGGTGTTGCGGTCAATCAGCTTGGTGAAGACGCCGCCCAGGGTTTCGATACCCAGGGACAGCGGGGTCACGTCGAGCAGCAGAACGTCTTTCACATCGCCGCCCAACACGCCGCCCTGCACAGCAGCACCCAGAGCCACCACTTCATCTGGATTCACGCTCTTGTTCGGTTCCCTGTTGAAGAGATCCTTCACAATCTGTTGAATGCGGGGGATGCGGGTGGAACCGCCGACGAGCACCACTTCGTGAATCTTGTCCGGCGTGACACCGGCATCGGCCATCGCCTGCTTGCAGGGACCAACCGAGCGCTGGAAGATGTCCTCGCACATGGATTCGAAGCGCGAACGGGTCAGCTTCATCATCAAGTGCTTCGGACCAGTGGCATCAGCCGTGACGAACGGCAGGTTGATTTCGGTTTCGAGCAGCGTGGAAAGCTCCATCTTGGCCTTTTCGGCAGCTTCCTTCAAACGCTGCAGCGCCATCTGGTCACGCGAAAGATCAATCCCCTGTTCTTTCTTGAACTCAGACATGATCCAGTCCATGATGCGCTGGTCAATGTTGTCACCGCCCAGGTGCGTGTCGCCGTTGGTGGACTTCACTTCGACCACGCCGTCACCCACTTCGAGCACGGAAACGTCAAACGTACCGCCGCCGAAGTCGAACACCGCGATGGTTTCGTTGGTCTTTTTGTCGAGGCCGTAAGCGAGCGCGGCCGCCGTCGGCTCATTGATGATGCGCTTGACGTCGAGACCGGCAATCCGGCCGGCGTCTTTGGTGGCCTGGCGCTGCGCGTCGTTGAAATATGCGGGAACGGTGATGACAGCTTCGGTCACCTTTTGGCCGAGGTAAGCTTCAGCGGCTTCCTTCAGCTTGGTCAAAATCATCGCCGAGATTTCGGGCGGTGACTGCTTGGTTCCCTGCACATCCACACGGACATCGCCGTTGTCGCCGCGGATGACCTTATAAGGAACCATCTTCTGCTCTTCGGAAACTTCTTCCGCGCGGCGGCCCATGAAGCGCTTAATCGAGAAAATCGTGTTTTCGGGGTTCGTAATGGCCTGACGCTTCGCGACCTGACCCACAAGGCGCTCGCCCGACTTCGTGAAACCCACCACCGAAGGCGTCGTACGGTTGCCTTCCTGATTGGCGATCACGGTGGGCTGGCCACCTTCCATCACTGCAACAACTGAGTTGGTGGTACCGAGGTCGATACCGATAATCTTGCCCATAACTTTTTAGAACCTCACCCTTTCGGCCCGGAGGAGCCGCACTCGGACGACTGGAAATTGAGCTTGGCAGGAGGGTTGATAACGTGTGACTCCCACAGCCCGGTTGTCAGCCGAGCCTTAGCTTGTCTTGATTATGAAATATGAGTGTGTGGTTGTCAAGTGGGGATTTCGCGAGACTGCGCGTCGTGATGTCAGGTTCTCCGGGCAATAGTGCTACGTTCTTTACATGCGCGCCACTCTCAACCTTCCTCATGAGTACCTTATTTCGATATACCCTCCGGACTTCCTCCACTCACTTTGGAGCAGTCACCTGCCGCGAAGTGTGCGATAGAAAGGAAGTGTGAGGCGATAGCAGGTCAGTTGATTGCGTTGCGCGTCGGCCCTTCGCTGTGAGCGCGTGTTGGGTTTCGAAGGGCTTCCGGTGTCTGGAATGAACGGTCACGATCAGTTGTGACGTTGGATACGCGACTGCTAGCCGCGTGTTGGGCAATGGCTGTGCTGGCCATGGAAGTGGATGAATACACCGCCTGTTTCGGGAAGTTGTCTTTGCCTGGACCCGCGCGCCAGAATGGCGCACGAACATCAAGCGATAATCCACTAATCTGACGTGCGCGCCCCTCTTCCGGACGAGTGCAAGGGCTTCGGTGCTGCGTGCCACGAATTGCAGCACCGCTTCGACCTGCTCCCGTTCCACCCCAACCTTTAGCCCGCCTTAGACGCTCTTCCCCAGCCGTCCGTTACGGACCATTCTTTATCACAAAACAGTGACTCGTTTGACCCCATTTTTCCACGTATGATACGCTGGTTTCTGGGTGTGCAGTTTCTCCCAACTCCTTTCCCTCTCTTTACATGGATCAACTTCTTCAACAGCTCAGCGGGATTCTTGTGAACGCACTGCCCACCGCGTTTCTTGTCATCGTTCTGTCTGTCTATCTCAAATTTGTCCTGTTCAAGCCGCTCGACAAGGTTCTCTCTGAGCGCTATGCCCTCACGGACGGTGCCCGCAAGGCCGCCGAAGAGAGCTCCAAATCTGCCGGTGACAAGGTTTCGCAGTACGAAGCCAAATTGAACAGCGCCCGCGTTGAGATCTATAAGGAGCAGGAAGACTTCCTCCGCAACCTCCACAATGAGCAGGCTGAGCAGGTGAAGGCCGCCCGCGCCGAGTCCGATGCCCGCGTTGCCGCCGCAAAAGCCGCCTTGGCCGCCGAAGCCGCCGCCGCGAAACTCTCCCTCGACGCCCAGAGCGACGCCCTGGCCACCCAGATCGCCGACTCTATCCTGAACCGGAGGGTCGTCTAAAAGTGATGAAACGTTTCTCCGCTGCCCTCGTTCTGGCAGTTGCCCTCCTCGCCGCGCCCTCCTTTGCCGCTGAAGAGCCCAAGGAAGAAGGCAAAAAGGAAAGCCCCATTAAAGAGGTAAGCATCCTCTGGAAGTGGGCGAACTTCGCCATCCTGGCCGGTGCGCTCGGCTATCTCTCCTCCAAACAGATTGCGCCGCTTCTCCAGAAGCGGTCTGAAGAAATCACTGCAGGCCTGGCAGCCGGTGAGCAGGCGAAAGCCGCTGCTGAAGCCGAAGCCCGCGCTGTGGATGCCCGCCTCGCCAACCTTGGCACCGAAATCGTCAAACTGCAAAACGAAGCCAAAGAGGCCCGCGAGCGCGAAGCCACCCGTCTGCAGCGCGAAACCGCCGTTGAGTTGGAACGTATCGCCCGCCAAGCGCAGGTCGACCTCGATTCCGCCGCCAAGCAGTCCGCGTTGGAAGTTCGGAGCTACGCTGCGGTGAAAGCGCTCGAACTGGCAGAAGCCAAAGTGAAGGCTGGCATGACGCCCACGGTACAGGCCGCCCTGATCAACAATTTTGTGAAGAAAGTGGCTTCCGGGTCTGAACCCGCTGAAGCCCGGAACTAACCCGCATGGTTTCCTCTGCAATCGCCGGACGTTTCGGCAACGCCCTCGTGGATGTGGTTCTCGGACCCAAGGGCACCACTCCTGAAAGGGCAGTCGCGGGGCTCCGCAGCTTTGATGAAGTAGTGCAGTCTGACAAAGCACTGCGCGAAGTGCTCGCCACACCCGCTGTTTCGGCCGCCAAGAAGCAAAATATCGTGAAGAAGCTGGCCGACATGCTGGCTCTCGAAACCCCCATCCGCAATTTCCTGCTGGTTCTCACCAGGCACCGCCGCATCGCCTCACTCGGCCAGATCATCGCGGTGTTTGAGAAGGCTCTCGATTCCCGCCTCGGTTTCGCCCATGCGGAAGTCAAATCCGCCATGGAATTGACAGAGGCCGAGAAGGCCGCTCTGGCTGCGGAACTCGAACGGCTCTCCGGCAGCAAGGTCAAAGCAGTATTCACCATTCAACCGGAACTCATCGGCGGCGCCACGGCGCAGCTTGGTTCCAAAGTTTATGACGGCAGCGTCCGGGGTCAACTCGATGTGCTGCGTTCCCGCCTGGCTCTGAACACCTTTTCGGAAAACAGGGTCGGCTAGTAGAGTAAAGAACGGAATTTTATGGCTCAGATTCGAGCAGACGAGATCACAAGCATTCTCCGGTCGGAGATTGAGAACTACGAAAGCGCTATCGACGTCAGCGAAGTCGGCACGGTCATTTCGGTCGGCGACGGTATCGCGCGCATCCATGGCCTCGACAAGGTGATGGCCGGCGAACTCATTGAGTTCGGCGACGGCGTCTCCGGTATCGCCATGAACCTGGATGAAGACCAGGTCGGCGCGGTGCTCCTGGGTGAGTACGGCCACATCAGCGAAGGCAACGGCGTCAAGCGCACGGGCAAAATTATGTCCGTCCCCGTCGGCGAAGCGATGGTCGGCCGCGTGGTGGATGCCCTCGGCAACCCCATTGACGGCAAGGGTCCCATCCTCACCGACAAAACGAACCCCATTGAACGCATCGCCCCGGGCGTCATTGACCGGAAGAGCGTCAAGGAACCCCTGCAGACCGGTATCAAGGCCATCGACGGCATGATTCCGATCGGTCGCGGCCAGCGCGAATTGATCATCGGCGACCGCCAGACCGGCAAAACCGCCATCGCGCTCGACACCATCATCAACCAAAAGGGCCAGAACATCATTTGTATCTACGTCGCTATCGGCCAGAAACGGTCGACGGTGGCGCAGGTGGTCAAGACTCTGGAAGAATACGGCGCCATGGAATACACCATCGTCGTTTCCGCGAGCGCGTCTGACCCGGCCCCCATGCAGTACCTCGCGCCCTACTCCGGTTGCGCGATTGGCGAATACTTCCGCGATTCGGGCCGCCATGCCCTCTGCGTGTACGACGATCTTTCGAAGCACGCCGCAGCGTACCGCGAAATCTCTCTGCTGTTGCGCCGTCCGCCGGGCCGCGAAGCTTACCCCGGTGACGTGTTCTACCTCCACAGCCGTCTTCTGGAGCGAGCCGCCAAGTTGAACGATGAGAACGGCGGCGGCTCTTTGACCGCGCTGCCCTTCATCGAAACCCAGGCAGGCGACGTTTCCGCGTATATTCCGACCAACGTGATTTCGATCACTGACGGTCAGATCTACCTCGAAGCCGATCTCTTCAACTCGAACATCCGGCCCGCTGTGAACGTCGGTCTCTCCGTGAGCCGCGTCGGTGGTTCGGCCCAGATCAAGGCCATGCGACAGGTTGCCGGTCCTCTGCGTTTGGATCTTGCCCAGTACCGCAATCTTGCTGCTTTTGCGCAGTTCGGTTCGGATCTCGACAAGGCTTCGCAGGCCCAGCTCAACCGCGGTAAGCGCCTGGTTGAAATACTGAAGCAGCCCCAATACCAGCCGATTCCGGTGGAAAAGCAGGTGGCCATCATCTTCGCTGCCACCAAGGGTCTGCTCGATGACCTCGATGTGGAAGCCTGCCGTCCGTTCGAAGCCGAACTCTACCGGTTCCTGGAAAATCAGAAGCCGCAGATCCTCTCCGCCATTCGTGAGAAGAAGGCTCTCGACGACCAGATCACTAAAGATCTGACCGCGGCCATCAACGAACTCAAAGAACGCTTCGTCAAGGAACGCAAAGCGGCCGTCAAGGCGTAAAACCCGATGCCTAGTCTCCTGGACATACGCCGGCGAATCCGCTCGGTCAAGAATACGCAGCAGATCACCAAGGCCATGAAGATGGTCTCGGCCGCGAAGCTGCGCCGCGCACAGGAACGCGTCATTGCAGCGCGTCCGTATGCAGCGCAGTTGCGCGAAATGCTGGCCAGCCTCACCACGGCCACGGCTGGCGGTGATGGCGCGGATAATCCCTGGCTGCAGTTGCGTGAACCCAAGCGCGTCGATCTCATCTTCTTCACCAGTGATACCGGCCTGGCTGGAGCCTTCAACTCCAACCTGTTGAAGGCTTCCGCGCAGTTCCTGGCGGAACACAAGGGTGCGGAAATATCACTCATCCTGGTGGGCCGCAAGGGGCGCGACTTCTTCCGGCGCCGGCAGGCGAACATCCTTGCCGAACACATCAATCTGGTGAATCGTCCCACCATCACCGATGCCCAAAGCATCGCGAACGTGGTAATCGACCGCTACAAGAGCGGCGAAACGGATGCGGTCTACCTCCTCAACAATGATTTCAAGGGCATGCTCAGCCAAAAGGTCAACACCATGCAGCTGCTGCCCGTGAACTCCGCCAGCACGGCCGATGCCGGTACCGCGGAATACATCTATGAACAGCCGCCCCTCGAAATGCTGGACCGGCTGATGCCCCGTTACGTGGAAGTGGCCGTGCTTCGCGCGCTGCTCGAAACCGCCGCAGCCTACCATGCAGCCCGTATGACTGCCATGGACGCGGCAACCACCAACGCGAAAAAGGTTATCGACACGCTCACGCTGAATATGAACCGTATCCGGCAGGCAGCGATCACCAAGGAAATTATCGAAGTCGTGAGCGGCGCGGCGGCCGCGGAATAATACGCCGGCAAAGGAAATTACATGGCAACAGAAACTCAAACAGTCGGACACGTAATTCAGGTCTCCGGACCTGCCGTGGACTGCCAGTTCCCCGAAGGTCAGATCCCCGAAGTCTATACCGCGATCCGCATTGTCAGCGAGGGCTTTAACGTTCCCGACCCCATCGACATTATTTGCGAAGTGGAACAGCACATCGGTGAAGGCCGCGTCCGCACCATCGCGATGCAGGCTACCGAAGGCCTCGTCCGCGGCATGAAGGCGATCAGCCTCGGTGCCCCCATCACCATTCCTGTCGGCAAGCAGACCCTGGGACGCGTTTTAAACGTGCTCGGTCAGCCGGTGGACAAGATGGGTCCTGTGGATGCGACCGTATTCCGTCCGATCCACCGCCAAGCTCCTTCCTTTGAAGACCAGTCCACGCGTTTGGAAATGTTCGAGACCGGCATCAAGGTCATCGATCTTCTGGAACCGTACCTCCGCGGCGGCAAAATCGGCCTCTTCGGCGGCGCCGGAGTCGGCAAGACGGTTATCATTCAGGAACTCATCAACAACATCGCCATGAAGCACGGTGGTGTGTCGGTGTTCGCGGGCGTTGGTGAACGCACGCGTGAAGGCAACGATCTCTGGGTCGAAATGCAGGAAGCCGGCATTGTGGACCCCTCCGATTACAACAAGAGCAAAGTCGCACTGGTCTATGGCCAGATGACCGAGCCGCCCGGAGCCCGTTTGCGCGTCGGCCTGACCGGTCTGACCGTGGCCGAATACTTCCGCGACGAAGAAGGCCAGGACGTGCTGCTCTTCGTGGATAACATCTTCCGCTTTACCCAGGCCGGTTCCGAAGTATCGGCGCTGCTGGGCCGCATGCCTTCCGCGGTGGGTTACCAGCCCAACCTCGCCACCGAAATGGGCGAACTGCAGGAACGCATTACGTCCACCAAGAACGGTTCTATCACCTCGGTGCAGGCTATCTACGTGCCCGCCGACGATTACACCGATCCCGCTCCCGCCACCGCGTTCGCTCACCTCGATGCGACCACGAACCTTTCGCGTCCCATCGCCGAAATGGGTATCTACCCGGCCGTCGATCCGCTCGCTTCGACGTCGCGCATTCTCGATCCGCTCATCGTGGGCGAAGAGCACTACAACACCGCCCAGCAGGTGAAGGGGATTCTGCAGCGTTACAAGGATCTGCAGGACATCATCGCCATCCTCGGTGTGGACGAACTGAGTGAAGAAGACAAGCTGGTCGTGGCCCGTGCCCGTAAGATCCAGCGCTTCCTCTCGCAGCCGTTCCACGTGGCCGAACAGTTCACCGGGTTCCCCGGCAAGTACGTGAAACTGGCGGACACCATCCGCGGCTTCCAGGAAATCGTCGATGGCAAGCATGACGACCTTCCGGAACAGGCTTTCTATCTCGTCGGTACGATTGAAGACGCGATCGAAAAGGCGAAGTCGCTCAAAGGCTAAGTCAAAATGGCCGAAACGTTGCACTTACAAGTCGTCGACCCGGAACGGTCGCTGGTGGATGAAGTTGTGGATGAGGTGCAGGTCCCGGCGCTCGATGGTTACATCGGCGTCCTCCCGGGCCATGCGCCTCTTCTCTCCGCGCTCAAACCCGGCGGTATCATGACCTACCGGACCGGCGCGACCGAGAAAGTACTCGTGCTGCTGGGTGGATTTGTAGAAATCCAACCCGGCCGCGTGCGGGTCCTCGCTGACGAAGGCGTTCATCCCGCGGACCTGGATCAGGTGGCTACCCAGAAGGAAATGGAAGCTGCGTTGAAGGCCATGGATGAAATGCACGGCGGCGAATGCGACCCGGCAATTGCACTCGAACAAGTGCAGCGGGCGCAGGCGAAGATGGACGGTCTGGCGAAGAAGTAAGCGAAGTTTGCCCGAGGCGAGACCTTGAAATGAAGGTACTGCGAATCAAAACAAAAGCTTGCTAGCCGGAGTCGCCCACGCAAGGGTAGCCTCGGGACTTTTCTTGCGGCAAAACGGACAGTCTCCGTCGCCTGAGACAAGATGGCCAGACGGGCACAGTCCGTTGCCAACATCAGCAGGTCTCGAACATATAGGGCAGGTGGCTTCCTCCCAAAACAGCAAATGTCCTGCGGGGCATATCTTCACCGTGGCCCCGGTCGTGAATATGTGGTTTCTGCAAGAACTACAGAATGTCGCTTCAACCAAAGACGCTGTGCCGCACTTCGGGCATATATTGCATAATGATTCATTCTGGAGAGTCATTCGGTGAAGATAGCACTAAGAGCGATGTAAGCCAATTTGCTTTACGGGGTGAAGCGTCTAGGCCCGCTGGAAAATCCTTCTTACGGTGCGTCGCAGGGCACGCAAAGAGTGACGTAACGGATTTTCCTTGATAATCATTGCCTGCAGTTCGCCCATGACCACGTCTTGCTCGATCATCACTTCTACAGAAACCGTTTGACCAACACCCGCCAGAGTAAGACCAGCTTGAAACTCCTGCTTCACCGCCGGGTCACACTGCAACTGCAATGGATCGTGAGTGAAATACTCATACCCCAGCGCCTCCACGCCAAGTTGGTAAGTGCCTGCAGGTAACTGCGCCGCGAAACTCCCTTCAGGGGACGTCTTACCTTCGACCAGAACCTTGTCAGACTGCCCGAGTGTGATGGAGGCTTTGTGGATTCCCTTGCCACTCTGATCCGTCGCGCGAATCTCTAACTTACAGGACGAATCCTGCGCCATCGCCTTGGACCCGAGTAAGCCCGCACCAAGCGCAGAGATCTGTACGATTCGCTGCAATAACTTGCTTTCCGGTTCCGGGCGAAATTGTATCTCCCCCGCCGCATTCCGGACGATCCTGCCGCAAAGCTTTCCCTCCGACTCATCAATGACCCGCAATGCCTCCTGGTGCGTCATCGAAGCGAAGTCATGAACATACTTCTGGCAGGAGTTACAAAAACGGGTATTTGCCCGCGCCTCCATGCCGTCCCACTCCTGCTGGCACGGCTCGGGGATCGTGACCTTCGGAAACTGCCAGCGACCGAACATACTGATAGTTTACTCCGGTTTCGACGGCGGCGGGGGAGCCATAAGTCCCATCACCGAACGCTGCACCAGCGCCAAAGTAAGGTTGAGCTGCATTGGTTGCTCACTCCCGGCGGTGACCTCCACATGACTCGAATGTTGCTGGGTGAGCAGCGATTCAACTTCAACCTGGTACTTACCCGCTGGCACCCGCACCGAAGCCCTGCCCCGGGCGTTCAAATTTGTATGTATCCGAGCCGGTCCATCAATCCGCACTTCCCCGTCAGAAACAGCACGCCCCAGTTCGTCCCGCCTTCCGCCTTGTCGGGGAGTCATCTCTTCCCAGGCTTCCTGACAGGGCGCTTGCACACGGAACATGGCCTACCTCACTTTCGCGCGATCACTTCCTCATAATATCTCTCATATTGCTGGATGATTTTGGTCGTGCAGAAACGCGTCGTCGCCGTCTTTCTCGCTGCCGTGGACATTCGCAGGTGGAGACTCTCATCGGTCAACAGACTCTTGATGCGTTCCGACTGGCCCCGAATATCTCCCACCGCTTCCAGAAAGCCATCCACCTGATCCGTAATACACTCCGGCACGCCGCCGACTCTGGTTCCCACAGGCGGCACACCACAAGCCATGCCCTCCAGCGCCGCCAGCCCAAAGGACTCCATCTCACTCGGCATATGAATCACATGCGCCAGCCGGATTAGCCGCTCCACATTGTTCTGCTTGCCAAGAAAGTCCACGTGTTCCTTGATGCCTAACTGGTGGGCTAAGTGCTCCGCCGGTCCACGGTCCGGACCATCACCAACCATCAGCAACCTCGCATTCACATCCTTGCGAACATCGGCAAAGACTCGGATACAATCGAGCACGCGCTTCACCGGCCGGAAATTGGATAAGTGGATGACCAGCTTCTCCCCGTTCGGCGCATAGTCTTCAATCCCGTGCCTGTCGATATCCGGCGCATAGACGTCGCAGTTCACGAAGTTATGAATGACGCGGATCTCATTCTGTATCTTGAAGACGTCCAGCGTCTGCCGGCGCAGGTCTTCGGAGATACTGGTTACCCCGTCTGACTTCTCGATACTGTACTGCGTGATCCCGTAGTAAGAACGGTCCATGCCGACGAGAGTAATATCGGTCCCATGCAGCGTAGTTACGAACGGAACGCGCCGCTTGGCGGATAACATATCCCGCGCCAGTAATGCCGAGACAGAATGGGGAATCGCATAGTGTACATGCAGCAGGTCGAGCTGATACACCTCAGCCACCTCTGCCATTCTCGACGCCAGCGCCAGACAATAAGGCGGATACTGGAACAACGGATAATTGGAGACTTCTACTTCGTGGTAATGGATGCGGTGCGTTCCGGGGTCGAGCCGGATGGGGTTCGCATAAGTAATGAAATGGATCTCATGCCCGCGCGCGGCGAGTTCGAGTCCTAACTCCGTCGCGACAATGCCACTGCCGCCATAAGTGGGATAACATGTGATGCCGATCTTCATTGGATTGTTGCCATACCGATACTGCCGTTCAAGCGCTCATCAGGCGAAGGTTTATTGCCGCCGCCGAACCACATGGTCGGCACACCATTGCGAATGAGAATGGTGGGGTCACACAAGACCGTGGAATTCCATGGCTCTGTGCCGCGGATCACTTCCCCGCGCGGCGTCCAGTGCACGCCATCCCGGGAAGATGCGAAGCGAAGAGCCCTGTGCTCCTGTTCGTCGCGGCCAGTCCAAAGCATCCAGTAGGAGTTTTGCCATATAAAGACGGCTGGTTCCCCGAGGCCATTCACATCAAAAGCTTTGGAGTCCGGTGCGGGAAGATCAAGAACAGGGTTGCTCCGCAGTTTTTCCCAGATAAGTCCGTCGCTGGACCGCGCCAAACCGAGCCGTTGTTGGCGGGCCCGGTTTTGACCGAGATAGTAGAGATAGAAAGTTCCATCCAGGCGGATCACATAAGGATCTGCGGTTGCGGATTCATCGAAGCTGCCGCGGGGACCGTGCGGCAGGACGGGTTTAGATTCCTTAGTCCAGGTCACTCCATCTTTGGATCGTGCCAGTGCGATCTGGGGTGCATCATGTTGTCCGGTTTGATACCAATACCAGAACTCATTGCCAACCACGAGTGCCGAACCATTCGCGGCAATGTAAGTGGATTCCCAAGTGTTGCCGTCGGGAGACAAGACAGGCTTGGGGTGCTTCGTCCAAGTAATACCGTCATTGGATTCGGCGAGACCTGTATGCCACGTCTTACCGTCAAACGCGGAGTAGAAGTTATAGAGGTGTCCGTTCCGTTCGACGACAGAAGGATTGAGGACATCTGAGTTATCCCAAATTCCGGGAGTTAGCACAGGCCCGGGCCGGATGGTAACCTGCAAAGTCGTCTTACCGCCGGTTAGGACCGGAAGGGTAAAGTCGGCATAGTGGCCACAGCCGCCAAGCAAGAGGGCCAAACTGATAACTGCAGCGCGCATTAGCGTATGTAGAGATAGAGCATGTGACTGCGGCCTTCGCCATCATCGGGAATGGTTTCAACCTTGGTGGGAGTCCAGCCGCGGATCTCGAAGTCATGTGCCACAACGCGCGTACCTTTCTTCAGATCGCGCTCCAGAATCGGGCGGACTTTGATATTGGAATCGATGAGGAGATAGACGGTGACAAGGTCGGCCGAAGAGTAATTCTGTTGGAGTATGTCTCCCTTGATGATCTTCGCGGTCTTCTGCAGACCCAACTGGCGGATTTTTTCCTCGCTCTTCTTGCAGAGATCGGCGTCGATTTCAATGCCGGTGGCCAGGGCGTGGAATTTCTGCGCTGCGAGAATGACGATGCGGCCGTCGCCCGAGCCCAGATCGACCACCTTTTCACCCGCCTTCAAGCCGCCGAGCTCCAGCATGCGTTCCACGATGGTGTTTGGGGTCGGGTAATACGGCGCGAGCTTTTCGCTTTGTGCGAAGAGAGCCGCGCCGAAGAGCGTGAACAACAGAGTGAGACGGAACATACTTCTTTACTCCAGCACAGTATCCCAGCCGCGGCGGGATAGATCCCAATAGATGAAAGCGCCGGCTGCGATCGCCGCGCCCAGGAAGACGGCGGCAAGTTCGTATTCGTGCAGGATGACTTTGCCGATGCCGAACAATGACCCATAGATCAGTGCGCAACCGGCCAGCCAATCGAGCAAATTCCAGCCGAGATCACTGGAGACGGCGACTTCGGGAGCGAGGGAACGAATTCGCGTCCACCCTAAAGTGGAGGGACGAACCTGCCGATAGAATCTCAGCAGAGTTGCATCGGACTCCGGCGCTGTGAGGTAGGTGGTGGCCAACCAGGCGACGGTCGTGATGGCAACGGTGATCAGGATCATGTGGGCGAACTGTTCCGGGTTATCGCTGTCAAAGCCGAAGAAGCGCTGTAGAGAGAAGGAGGTGACAGCAGCAACGAGCATGGCGGAGACTTCGCTCCAGGCGTTGATGCGCCACCAATACCAGCGGAGGATGTAGACCAGGCCAGTACCGGCACCTGTAGCGATGAGGTACTTCCAGGCGCCGCCGATGGAGTCCATGTAGTTGGTCACGATGGCGGAGATGATGGTGAGCAGCACCGTGGCGACCTGTGAGGCCATCACGTAGTGCGTGTCCGGTTTGCCGGGCTTGAGGAAGCGGGCATAGAAGTCATTGACGAGGTAGCTGGCACCCCAGTTCAGTTGTGTGCCAATTGTGGACATGAAGGCTGCGGCGAAGGCGGCGACCATGAGGCCGCGCAGGTAGGCGGGCAGGTAGTCGATCATGACCTTGATGTAGCCGGTTTCGGGGTCGGCGAGATGCGGGTAGAGGATGACGCTGGCCATTCCGACGATGACCCACGGCCAAGGGCGCAGGGCATAGTGCGCCACGTTGAACCAGAGAGTGGCAAGAAGGGAGTGGCGTTCATCTTTGGCTGAGAACATACGCTGCGCCACGTAGCCGCCGCCGCCCGGTTCCGCGCCGGGATACCAGGTGGCCCACCAGTTGACTGCGATGTAGACGAAGAACGTTACTGCGGGCATCCAGACGGAGTGGAGGTCCGGCACAAAGCTGAGGAAGGGACTTCCGGTGCCACCGAGTTGCTCCTTCATGTGGTCGACGCCGCCCACGGCGCGGACTGCGGCGACGGCGAGGACGATCACCATGCTCATTTTGACGAAGAACTGGAACATGTCGGTGACGAGGACACCCCAGAGACCGGAGAGGGTGGAGATAAAGCTGGTGAGCGCGATCATGCCGATAACAATCCACAGGGCCTCGGCCTTGGTGACACCGAGGACGAGGACGAGGATTTTGACCATGGCCAGATTGACCCAGCCGAGAATGATGCAGTTCATCATGACGCCCAGATACACAGAGCGGAAGCCCCGGAGCACGGCCGCCGGTCGCCCGGAATACCGCAGTTCGGCGAGTTCGATGTCGGTCGTGACTCCGGACCTGCGCCACAGCCGGGCGAAGAGGAAGACCGTGAGCATGCCGCTCGCGACCATGTTCCACCAAAGCCAGTTGCCGGCGATCCCGTTCTTCGCCACCAGGCCGGTGACAACCAGCGGAGTATCGGCGGCGAAGGTGGTGGCGACCATGGAGGTACCTGCGAGCCACCAGGGCACATTGCGCCCGGAAAGGAAGAACTCACTGATGTTTTGACCAGCCCGGCTCTTGTAGTAGAAGCCGATCAAAATATTGAAGAGAAAATATCCGGCGATAATCAACCAATCCACTAGAGTGAGCTTCACGCGATCTCTCCACAGTTTTCAACGGAGGATGTGGAAAGGGCTGTGGAAAATCTTAGCCCGAAGTGCGCGATCCCTTGCAATATAAGGGGGAAGTACCATATTGCACCGGGGTTGAGCAATTGTGTCACGAGGCGTCTATCTCCTTTTATATCTATCTGTTAACCGTATCGCAACCCAATTTACACAGTCAAAAGTTGGGATTCTTGCACCTAAACAAGGACTTTGGTCACAGGAGTACCAGAACCACACAGGTCACAGGATGAAGCATCGCGATAGTAGCTGGGTTCCAGTTGCGCAAGGTAATACACCGGAGTGTTACCGAAAGTCTTGGCTGTGGGGAGTGGTTGATAGACCAGAACAGCCACGGCGACGACTTTGGCGCCATAGGATTCGAGCAGTTCCTTAAGTGCGGTGAGCTTGGTTCCGGTACGAAGTATGTCATCGACGAGAATGACATTCTCCCCTTTGACTGGTTCCATGAATTGCCGGAATCGCTGGCCGGGTTGGTTCGGAAGTTCCTGTTCCGCCCAATAGACCTGCTTGGCACGCAGTGCTTCGCAGATTCCATAAGCGACGGGAAGTCCGGCGGTTGCCGGGGCGACGATGGAGAGTTCCCCGATCATCGCGCGGATTTCCGGGTTCGAACGGAGTTTGCGGCTGAGTCCGACGCTGAGCAGTTTGGCCTGGTCATAGTGCCGCATGGCCAGTGGCACTTGCAGATATTCATTGGAGTGAAGACCGTCCGGGTATTCAAAATGGCCGTCGCGCATGGCACCGGTTTCGCGAAGAATGCCGAGGACGTCTTCCTGGGTGGGCAGAAGATTCATAGATTTGGTTGGGCTGGTTGGCCCGGTAATAGAATATCGCGGATTCAGCTCGCGCCGCGCCCCAGAAGCACTTGGGGTATGGTCTTCACGATAATCCGCAAGTCGAGAGCGAGGGACCAGGTGTCTATGTACTGGATATCGAGCTTCATCCAGGACTCGAAATCGACTTTGTCACGGCCATTGAGCGCCCAAAGACAAGTCAGGCCGGGGCGCATGCGGAGGCGGCGGCGCTGCCAGCGCTTGTACTTTTCGACTTCACTGGGGATTGCCGGACGGGGTCCGACGAGGGCCATATCGCCCTTGATGACATTGATCAGTTGCGGGAGTTCGTCAATCGAGAATTTCCGCAGCCACTTTCCGAGGGGTGTGAGGCGCGGATCATTAGGGATTTTTATGACGATTCGCTTCGGGTTGAGGTGCGCGACCTCGTGCAATCGGTCTTCCGCGTCCACAACCATGGAGCGGAACTTGTAGAAAGTAAAGCGCCGACCATTCAGGCCGCAGCGGGTTTGACGAAAGATCGCAGGGCCAGGGGAGGTGAGGCGGATAAGGAGAGCCGTCAACACCATGAGCGGGCTTAGGACAATCAGCGCCAAAGATGCAAGCGCGATATCGGTGAGTCGCTTCACAAGTAGCAGAACTTCATCATCCGGGGCGGTGGCGAATGTAAGAAGAGGGGTGCTGCCAAGGCTTTCCAGTGTGACGTGCGGGAAGAAGTCGACATTGATGCGGGTACAGACGCCTTCGAGGTCACACCAGAGGAAGACCTCTTCCAGTTCGGCAATTTCGCGTGCTTCGACTGCGAAGTGGACTTCATCAATCACGTGCTTTTTGAGGAGGGCCGGGATTTCGGCGGTCGCGAAGACAGGGTAAGTGTTCGCGAATTGCAAGTTGCGGTGTGCGGCGTCGTCCGATGGCGTGGAAGCGAAACCCATGATTTGGAGGCCTTGTTCGGAATATTCTTCGAGGGTTTGCGCCCAGCGGCGGGCGCGGGGTCCTGTGCCGACGACGAGGACGTAGCGTGGAGCACCGAACTCCCGGCGGACGGCGGGAATAAGATGACGGGCTGCGATGCGGAGGCCAATGAGGAGTCCCCAGTTGGTGGCGGCGAACATGCCTAGAAAGGGCCGGCTGAGGTCGAGGTGGAGGACGTATTCCAGCACCAGAACGCCAAGCGCAGCATAGCCGACCTGTTTGGTGGCATCCCGAAGGATGACGCGGATGCGGGGGGAATCCACGTTGCCGTAGATATTCAGCCAGTAGCCGACTGTGACACAGGCCCCCGCGCAGAAGCCAAGCAGGAGAACCTGCGATTGCAGCGTCAGGAAGAAGTCGTTTTCGAGTGGCAGGAGCAGCCGGGCGCGATACGCGAGGGCGAAGGAGATTGCGGTGACGCAAACGTCCGACAACCCGAACAACAAAGCGGCTTTGCGCTGTTTACTCCCGACCATGGCAGCCTGTCTAAGACGTAGCATTCGGGGGCAGATATTCTCACAACAATTGTAAGCTGCAATGGAGATGTTCAGAAATATTCTTCCAGGCCTTGCTCTTTTCGTCAGTAGTGTCCCGGGAGTGGGCGGCCAAACTGTCAATAGTCATCCTGTGTTTGAGGTTGGCCCGCGGTGAACAATAACTCTCACCGGATCTGCCGTAAAGTATGAGACAGGATTGGACGGTTTGCGGCTGCGTCGTCAGAAGCAGTCCGAAAATTGATTCAGGCGAAGTGTCAACAGATACACGGGTTTGATATATTGGTACAGGTCTGGACGCGTAGCTCAATTGGCAGAGCAATTGACTCTTAATCAATAGGTTGTAGGTTCGATTCCTACCGCGTTCACCAACCTCCCTTCTTCCCCCACCACACACAGGCCCTGTAGTCCACTCCGGGTACAAAAGCGTTCGGTGAGCTGCTTTACGGATCCCAAATTTTGTTGGGTTCGATACTAAAGTTTTCCGCTTCGTCATCCGATATACAGCTATGAAGGCAGTGCAAGCAACTTTCGCGGCTTACTTGGGATTGATGGGCATGATACTTAGACGGCTGTTCTCTTCGGAGGGGAATTCTGCACCTGTGCAGGACAGTGTTTGTTTCGTTGCGGCGGCGATACGGGAGTCGCGGGCAATAAAAGATGAGGAGTTCCCGAAGCGTGTCGACACGATGTCTTCGGATCCCGTTTCCTTTTCGATGCAGCTGGCAAATTTGCAACACAGCCTGCAGCGGGCCAATCAGCCCTCGGTGGTGATGATGCCCATGCTCGTGTCCGAGCGGGTCAACTAGAAGACGACAGTCTCACCGAGTTGCGTTCCGGCAACTTCGGCGATGAGGGCTGTCAGTGTCTTTCCGTCCGGGAGAACGAAGGTGTTCGCGTCACCACTCCAGTCCAACTTGAAGCTGCGGACGAGTGCGGATACCCAGATTTGACGGACCGGTGCGTTCGGACTGATAACGAATTTTGCGGGCGGATCTTCGAATTCGATGGCGAGCGCGCCTTCCTTGCTGTCCACATCGAAGCCGTAGGTATCGGCGGCTTTCTCCAGAGCACGCTGCAACTGGCTCATTGCGTTTGCGGCGTGTGTACGGAATTCCTGTTCGTCGATCATTTTTTCTCCAATACTTCCCGGATGGTGATTCCCGTCAGGGCCAGCGTCATCCCGGTTACGATCACCACGGTGAGCCAAGCCACCGCGTTGTAGGCGGCGGGGTTCTTCCACTCCTTCATCAGATGCTTCTTGTTGATGAGTATGAGCATGAAGATCAGAATGAAGGGCAACAACATCCCGTTGAGCACCTGGGACAGCAGAATCATCTTTACCAGGGGGAACTTGGGCCAGATTACGATGCCGGCTCCGCCGACGATCAGCAGGGTGTAGAGCCAGTAGAAAATCGGCGCCTCACGCCAGCGCTTGTTGACTCCGGACTCAAAGCCGAGACCTTCACAGACGGAGTACGCAGTGGAAAGGGGCAGAATACAGGCAGCGAAGACGGAGGCATTGAGAAGTCCGGCGCTGAAGAGGATGAACGTGTATTGGCCAAACGGCTTCAAAGCCTGCGCCGCCTGACCGGCATCCACGATATCCGTCGGATGTCCGCGGTAGGCACCAGCGCAGGAAACAATGATGAAAAAGGCAATGACCGAGGTCATGATACAGCCGACGATCACCTCGAGCCGGGACTCGGCGTATTCCTTGATCGTGATGCCTTTTTCGACAACCGCGGCCTGCAGGTAAAACTGCATCCAGGGAGCAATGGTAGTCCCGACCATGGCGATGAGCATCGTGATGTATTCGCTGTCGAGGATCAATTTCGGATGGACACTGGAGAACATCGCCTCCTTCCAGTCGGGCTTGACGAGGAAACCGGAGACGACGTACGTGACGTAGATCACGCAGGCGAAGAGAAAGACCTTCTCTACATTCGCGTAGTTTCCTTTGACTGCGAGAAACCACACCAGGACTGCGGCAACCGGAACAGAGATGTATTTGCTGACATTGAAGAGTTCAAGCGAAGTTGCGACCCCGGCAAATTCCGCGATGACATTCGTCAGGTTCGCCAATACCAGAAGCGCCATGATGATGAAGGTCATCCGGAGTCCGAACTCTTCACGGATGAGATCGGAAAGTCCTTTGCCTGTGACAGCACCCATCCGGGAGCACATCTCCTGGGTGACGATGAGAGCAACAGTGATGGGGAGCAGAGTCCAAAGGGGAAGATAACCCCAGCGTGCGCCAGCCTGCGAGTAAGTGAAGATGCCGCCGGAATCGTTATCGACGACGGCGGTAATAAAACCTGGTCCAAGAACGGCCAGAAAGACGAGGAGGTGGCGCTTCCAGCGCGACATGAGTCCGGACATCAGCGCTGCCTCAAAGCTGTGATGACATCGTCAGCTGTGATCACGCCGGCAAGACGGCCGTCGCGGTGGACGACAGGCATCGCCAGCAGATTGTATTTGTCGAAGAGTTCGGTCACGCGGTCGGTTTTTTCATCCACTGTTGTTGAAATCAGTCGCTCGTTGGCCAGATCACGCAAACGTGTGGAGCCATCTGCCAGGAAGAGGCGTGCGAGAGGAACTGCTGCGGTGATGCGTCCCGTAATGTCGGAAAGGAAAATGACATGGGTATTTTCGAGCAAGTCTTCGTGTTGGCGAAGCAGCACCATGGCCGATTGCAGAGTTCGGTCTTCCGGCATCACGATCGCTTCGGTATTCATCATGCCGCCCGCTGTCTTCTCGTCATATTCCAGTAGTTCTTTGACATCAGCGACCGGTTCCTGGTCCATCTCCTCCAGGATGTCTGCCGTAGTTTCATCTCCGAGTTCGCTCAGCGCATGAGCAGCATCGTCGGGCGACATTTCCTCGATAATGTCCGCGGCAACTTCGGGTTCCAGAGCTTCCAGAATGCTGGCCTGCATTTTGGGATCGATCTCTGAGAGAGCTTCGGCCGCGACTTCACTGTCGATGGTCTCGAAGATAGCTTCGCGCTCGGCGGGGCCCAGATCCTGCACGATGTCAGCAAGATCAGCGGGATGCAACCGCTCGAGTTTCTCGTTGGAAATGTTCAGCCGCAAACGGCGGAGCGGGTCGGCTTCCACGATATTGCAGAATTCCCAGCGGATCGAATTGGGAGCAACCGGGGCCTGCAACCGTCGAATTGTGGCTTTGGGAAGGACCCCCTGGAACAACCGGCGCAGGATGCTGCGGACCCCGATATCCACTTCGAGGATATGCAGAGTATCGCGTCCATTCCGCTTCGTGTCGAACGTAACATCATTGACCCGGACGACTTTGCGGCCGTTCACATCGATGATCTGCTGGTCGAGCAGGTCACGCTGGATCCGCAGCATGTACTCGTCGGAATGATAAGGGAAGAGCTTTTCATCGCTCAACTGGATACCGTCTAGCGAAATGGATGAGATCTGATCGTAGCGGACGGAGAGCCAGGAAGCGCCTGCGCCAACCAGAAAGCGGTCGAGGCGGGCAGCGTGGATTAGAGGGACAAGCGCGGCATCACGAACCCTTCCGATTTGACGATGCTTCAAATCGAAAACGGGCAGGCCTAGAAGTTCCGTGAAGTAGAGGAGGTTTTCCGCCATTGCCGTTGCCTGTTCGAGTGCTGTCTTGCATAGAGAGAGTCCGTGATGGACACGTCAAGCGGCTCGGAACTGCGGCAAATATTTGCGTGGCGCTCTACATGTCTTTACAGACGTCTAATCCACTATGACGCACTTGGCGGCAATGGCGCAATATATGCAGAGGCTTCGGTCGTAAGTTATTGAATTTCAATGCGGTAGGGCATCATCCGGAGCATGCCGCCCTTCAAAAAAACGCGCAATCTGGAATCCTGCCAGATCCGGCTCAACGGGCCTGCACCGGCCTTTGAAAGCACTGCTTCCGCTGTGTTATCCGACGAAGATTTCAGCAATGTTTCAAGCAGGCTCTTGCGGGGCGGGTAGACAGTGAGACTGACCTTATCTGTCACGGGCATCTTCGCCTTCTTCTTGAGAACTTCAATCGCGCGGTCAATGCCGCCGATCTCATCCACCAAACCACGTTCCCTGGCTTGATCACCCAGCCACACCCGGCCTTGCGCCAGAGGTTCGATTTCGCTGAATGGCTTCTTGCGGCTCGCGGCGACTTTGCCCACGAAGTCTTCGTAATCCGAATCAATCCCAGCCTTCAGCTTTTTCCGGCCAGCATCGCCAAGAGGCTGGTAATCGGAATCGATCCCGGCGTACTTGCCACGGCTCAAACTGTCCTTGGTAATGCCGAGTTTGTCATAAAGCCCCTTGAGCACAGGCTTGCCGAAGACAACGCCGATAGACCCGGTGATGGTCCCGGCGTAGGCAACAATGGGGTCGCCGGACATCGCCATGTAATAGCCACCGGAAGCTGCGGCATCGGACATGGAAATCACAACGGGCTTCTTCTTGCTGAGTTCGTTCATCTGTTTCCAGATTTCATCGGAAGCCGTCACTTCGCCGCCCGGGGAGTCGATACGGACGATGACGCCCTTGATGCTGCTGTCTGCCGCTACTTTCGCCAGCATCTTATTGAAGGACTCTGACTCGATGCCATCGGTGCTCTCGGATTCACTGTCGCCGCGGGAAATGGCACCATCGCCGACGACGAAGGCAACCTTTTGTCCCGTGCCAAGACCGGCACCGGAATCACTGACCCTGGCGTAATCCTTCTCTGATGTCTTTTTCAGTTCGTCCTGTTTCAGCACTTTCTTGAGTGCGTCAAAGGCTTCGTCCTCATAAAGCAGGCCATCCACCAGACCCTTGGCTTTGGCTTCTTTCGCGAGGAAGGGCCCCTCGTCGATAAGATCCTTGACTGCTTCAGTCGTCTTGCCGCGGCCTTTGGCGATGGTTCCGGTGAGATCACCGTAGAGGTCATCAATCACGGAGGTCATCACTTCTTTGGTTTCGGCGCTCATGTTCGAGCGGGTCCACTGGTCGCCGTAATCCTTATACTTGCCCGCGTGCTCCACCTCCATCTGGACACCGAGTTTGTCGAAGGTGTTCTTGAAGTACATCATTTCAAAGCGGATGCCCTTGAGATAGAGGGTGTCCACAGGGGACATGTAAATCTTCTGGCAGGCCGTCGCCATGTAGTACTCCTTGGCCCCGGGGGTCTTCAGATAGGCGTAAAGCGGTTTGCCGGAAGCTTTGAACTTCTCAAGATCCGCGCGGATTTCCTGCATCTTCGCCCAGCCGATTTGCGTGCCTTCCGGTTCGAACACAACGGCCTTAATCCGGGGATCTGACGCGGCACGACGGAGTTGCGCCCAGACATTCTGGACGGTCAACGAGGGGCGGCCGGGGAAGAACGGAAGATCCAACTCCATGGGGGCGCGTTCCGGCACTTCACCTTGCAGCTTGATGACCAGCGTGGAACCATCCGCGATGGTCGCCGGTTTGGATTTCAAGGAGGAAATGGTGACGGCTCCGATGATGCCAATCAAAACCGCAATCACTACGCCTACAGCCAGCCCAAGTAAAAATTTGCCCATGTTAGTCCGTTGGATGAAGTCTTCGCTCTGAAGGTATCAGATTCCAGTCTGTTTTTTCCGTTGGAAGAGGGTCTTGATACGGTCCTGCGCTTTGCCGAGCCAACCCTGGGGAGATCTTGGGGCTGGCTTCGCCGCGTTGGCATCGACCAGTTGCTGCGGGATCTCCTGGTGATCTTCCCCGGAAAGTTTGCACGGCTGTTCGCCTGCGGGACGGACACTGGTTCCATTCAAACTGTAAAGTTTGCGAACGCGCCGGCCATCGGCAAGTTCGATGCAAACGGAGAACGAGTCCGGCTTGACCAGAACAGGCATATAGCCTTTGACTCTGCGCTGAATGAAAGCAGTCTCGTAGCGGTGGTGGCGCGCGCTCCAACTGAAGACGCGGTAGCTGTCAAAGTCATGATCCTGCGCCAGGCGAACTGCGGTGGTCCAAAGCCAAATGTCTTTCGTCTGGCCCCCTTCTGTGGTCTTGCCGAGCGAGAAGTAGGACATGATGCGGTGACCTTCCGCGTATTGGGCCACGTCATCGGGTATGGCCATGAAGAGGCGGCCGGTGAGCGCCCAGCCGGTTTGGCCGGAGGGTACGCGGACCAGCATCCAATCGTCCTGCGGCGTTTGCTCGTCGGCGATGTCGGCAACAGGCACTCCCCGCTCCCGGGAGAGTGCCAGCCAGTTCGAAGGTAGCGACGGGGGAGCAGGCGGGGGAAGCTCCGGCACGTCGATCTTGGATTTCTTCTTCTTTTTGGACCCTTTGGGTTTCTTCGGCGGCGGTGGCACCAGTTGACGCTTCGGGGGCGGTTCCCTCTTCATCACTTTGTGCGAGAGGATCTCCATCTTCTCGCCTTCCTTCACCTGCACGAAGCTGGGCGAAAAGCGGTTGGGTTCTGTGTGGATATTCAGAGTGTCAAACGCCGTGGCAATCCCTTGTGACTGCAAGCCGACCGCCTCTTTGGCGAGGCTTTGCAGTCGGGCCATTTGCGCTTTATCGAGGAGCTGCCGGTCATCCGTCCAACCGGAAGAGCCATTGGCTGCCCGGACTTTGTACCAGCGGCGCTTCTGTTGCAGGATTTCCAGCTTTTCACCGTGGGGAACAGTGGCTGCCGCAGGAGACTTGGGGTCTATGTCGGTATGAAGGATGAGCTTGGCGGGACCCGCAAAAGCCTCTCCAAGTGGCGGCGGACCGGCATCTTTCGCAACATTGCACGAAGACACAAGGATAGTCGCGAGCAGGAGACAGGACGTGCGGAACGGCACCACACTACCAGAGTAGCGGTATTCCGCGATTCGTGTCCTGTCTGTGGGATTGAAGATCTGCGGGTGTGTTTTCCAGTGACACAAAAATCTGGTCTGTTATCCTGAGATTGCTTTACGGGCACAAGGGAAGTAGTTGGGAAGCTGGTGGAAATCCAGCACGGCCCCCGCCACTGTAAGCGCTGAGGTTCCGTCAAATGCCACTGTCCGGGTTTCGGATGGGAAGGCGACGGCTACCGTTGACGCGCAAGTCAGGAGACCGGCCTTTGTGACTCCGCGCGGGCGCAGTTTTGCGCACCGCCAGGGGACAAAACCGTCTGGCAGAAGGGCCGGCAGCGAAGGGCTGCTGTTGCTATGCATTTCCGAAACGTTTCCGCCACGCTCATTGCGTGTGCGCTGTCTATTTCTTTCTCTTTGCGCGCCGCCGAGTTGCATGGTGTGGTGCTCGATCCTTCCAGAAAACCGGTTGCCGGAGCGCAGGTTGCCGCCATCAATCGTGTGGGCGTGGTGGCCGAGCAGGTCACCGATGCCGCGGGCAAATTTGCCATGCAGGCTCCGGATGGAGTGGACCTCAGAGTTGCCGCCCCCGGCTTCGCCACAAAAACAGTGCCTGGCACGGAAGTATCCATTGAGCTGGCCCTGGCACCGGTGGCAGATTCGATCCATGTAACGGGGTCTGCTATTGATGCACCCGCGGGTTTGCAGGGGGGCAGCGTGACGGTAATTACATCTGGAGAGATCCGCGAACGGAATGAAGCCGTGGCTTCTGAGTTATTACGCGAGGTTCCCGGACTTGTGATCGCACAGAGCGGCGGAGCAGGAACAGTGATGTCTCTGTTCGCCAGAGGCGGGGAATCCAAATACAATCTGGTGCAGTTGAACGGGATACCAGTGAGCAGCTTCTATTACGGCGGATTATTTGACTTTGCGCATCTCACCAGTGATTCTCTGCAGGAGATTGATGTGGCGAGGGGACCGCAATCCGCAGTCTATGGATCTTATGCGATCTCAAGCGCGGTGAATTTTGTTACCAGAAATCCGTCAGAGGGTTTGGCGCTCGATGTTATCGCGGAAGGTGGGACGCACACCAGTCAGCGTTATGCATTAAATGGGTCTGGAACATTGGCAGGCTGGGGCATCTCTGCGGCTGCATCGCATTACTCCAACGGTGGCGCCGTGCGGAACAGTGACTATACAAATCAAGGGCTCTATCTTGCTGTTGACCGTCACTGGAATAAACAGCGGCTGTTTGCGTTTGGAGATTATGACTGGAATGAAGTCGGGGAGCCGGGGCCTTACGGTTCCAATCCGCGGCATTACTTCAGCGGGATAGATCTGGTGAGCCGGAGCCGGAATTACAGCTCGACTTATGGTGCGCATTATCAGGCGGATATCACGGACCGCTTCCGCCAGGATATCTTCGCCGGATTCTATCTGAACAATAGCCCTTACAAGAGCGCTTATGGGACGAGCTTCAATAAGGACCTGCGTTTGACCGGCGAGGCCAGGGAGACTTTCAGCGTGTCGCGTCACTGGATTATGGCCGGTGGCTTTGTCTATGAGCGTGAGGAAGACCGCAACACCTATATCACTTCCAACCTGGGGTCAGTTCTGCTGCGGCGTAGCAATCAGGGGCTTTACTGGGAGAACCGGTTCGAGTTCCGGAATAAGTTATTCGTGAACGCAGGGGTGCGCGGGGAGATCTTTGAGAACCCGTTTGTGCCGGGTTATAAGAACGGTTATCCGCCCAGACCCGACTTTCCAGCAGCAACTTACTCGCAGACGAGCCCGAAGATTTCTGCTGTTTACTTCGTCAAGCCGGAGACGAGATTACATACGTCCTTTGGAACAGGTATCCGTCCGCCGGGTGGTTCCGATCTTGCGTTCACGAATAACCCCGCGCTGAAGCCCGAACATTCACTCAGTTATGAATTCGGTGTGGAGCAGCGTCTGGCTGGAGATAAGATCGCACTCGATGCGACCTGGTTCCATAACCGGTACAAGGATTTGATTGTTTCCCTGGGCGGCTCTCTGGCGAAGCTGTCTCAATACTCCACCGACAATTTGAATAATGCCCGCACGGAGGGTGTGGAGACGAGTGTCCGCGTTCGCCCCGCTCGGTGGCTCTCCGCCACGGGAAGTTATACGTGGCTGCAGGCGCAGGTACTTGGTTTGAATGGAACGGGGCTGGCGCAGAGTTATTACACACCGGGTCAGTTGCTGGCGCGGCGTCCCAGGCAATCCGGATCCATGGTGATCACGGCGCACAAGGGCCGCTTCGACGTAAATCTTACCGGCTACTTCCGCGGCCAAACTTTGGATGTTGAGCCCAGTTATGGTGCTTCCGGCGGATTCTACGTCAACCCCGGTTATCAGAACATCGGATTGAATGTGAATTATCACTTGCGTTCCAATCTGACGGCTTATGTAAACCTGCGCAATGCGTTGAATCAACGCTACGAGGAGATCTATGGCTATCCTGCGCCGCTGCTGAGCGCAGTGGTTGGAGTGAAGTGGGATCTGGGGAGGAGCAAGTAGATGGAGGAGACATTCAACAGTCCACGGCTGGCGATCAATCGCGTCTATACCAAGCGCGGTGACCAGGGTGAGACCAGTCTGGTGGGGGGCCAGCGTGTGCCGAAAGATGATCTGCGGATCGAAGGCTACGGCACCGTGGATGAGCTGAACAGTTTTGTCGGCATGGCCAGGGTTTCCGCGGAAGCCCTGCCGGAACTTGCGCTGATCCTGCTGCGGGTGCAGCATGAACTGTTTAATTTGGGCTCGATTCTCGCCACGCTGCCGGAGGATGTTCATCCGAAGCAACCGCGGGTGACCGAAGCGGAGATTGCGCAGTTGGAACGTGAAATTGATGCGATGAATGAGGGCTTGCCCGCGCTGCGGTCTTTCGTGCTGCCGGGCGGGAACCGCTTGAATGCGGAGTTGCATGTCTGCCGGACCGTTTGCCGGCGCGTGGAACGGATACTTACAGCACTGCAGCGCCATGACGCAACGGTTCAGAATGCTCTAATATATGTAAACCGGCTCAGTGATGCGCTGTTTGTCTGGAGCAGATGGGCAACCCATCGGCTTGGGGAAACGGAGATACTGTGGGAGCCCAATCAGGCTGCCTCCAGTCAGGCGAAGCACTAGGAGAATCAAATGAAGAACCGTAACTCGAACATGTACGCTATAGGACTGACTGCACTGAGCGCTTTGGGGCGGCTGATTCCGCATGCTCCGAATGTGACGCCGCTGGGTGGTTCCGCACTCTTTGCAGGAGCGAAAGTTCGCGGTATCTGGGCTTATTTGATTCCGCTGGCAGTCATGGTTGCGACGGACCCGTTTGTGGGCGGTTACACCAAGCTCTCCCCGGTCATCTATGCTTGCTTTTTGATCAACGTGTTTCTGGGGCGCCGTTTGCTGCAGGAAGTGACCGCAGTCCGCGTGGGAGCCACGGCGTTCCTGTGCAGCCTGCAATTCTTCCTCATTACGAACTTCGGCATTTGGGCCATAGCGGCAGCGCGGGGAAGCCACTTCTACAGTGCGGATCTCGCCGGCCTGACAGCTTGCTACGCGGCAGCACTGCCGTTCTGGGGACGGACGCTGCTGGGTGACCTGGTGTACTCCGGCGCGATTTTCGGCCTGTTCTCTCTGTTGAGCCGTGGTGTGGCAACATCCAGGCTGCGCGTCGCCGATGAGCACGCCGCGTAACAGCGCGCGGGTCGTCTCACTGCTTTCGAGTGCGACGGAAATTCTTCACGCCCTTGATGGGATCCCGTTGCTGGCGGGGCGTTCGCACGAGTGCGATTTCCCGCCGGAAGTGCTGCACCTGCCCTGTTGCACCAAGCCACTGATCGATATCCACGCCGACAGCAGAGCCATTGACCAGCAGGTCAAGTCCTCGGCACGGAATGCCTTGTCCATCTATGAGGTGTTCGATGCCGTGCTGGAGGAGTTGCAGCCCACACACATCCTGACGCAGGTGCAGTGCGAGGTTTGTGCCGTTAGCCTGAAGGATGTGGAACGCTCGATCGCGACACGCCTGAAGAGCGCGCCTCAGATTGTTCCGTTGAATCCGAATTGCCTGGCGGATATTTGGGATGACTTCCGGCGCGTGGGTTCCGCGTTGGGTTTGGACGCGGAGAGCGCGGTGACCCGGCTGCGCGGGAAGATGGAAGCGCTTCGACGTCCGCAGTCAGGGATCCGTGTGGCCGTGGTGGAGTGGATTGAACCTCTGATGGCAGCGGGGAATTGGACCCCTGAATTGGTTTCGATGGCTGGCGGCGTGAATCTGTTCGGACGGACAGGTGAGCATTCGCCCTGGATGACCTGGGAAGAACTGGTCGCATCAAAGCCGGATGTGACCATCATTGCTCCCTGCGGTTTTGACTTGGTGCGAACACTTGGTGAGATGCACTGGCTCACAGAGCGGGCTGAATTCGGGCAACTGGGTGAGGTCTTCCTTGCGGATGGCAATTCCTGGTTCAACCGGCCTGGTCCACGGGTGGTGGAAGCGCTGGAGATTCTGCTTGAGATTCTTCACGGGCATGGCAGCCGGCTGGAAGGGCTGGCTTGGGTGCGCTTTCGCGGCTAGTACCTATGGGAGCAGCCGGGTTGATTGGCGCTGGTGGAATTCCTATACTGCAAGCTCAGTCTTCAACAGGCGATAACTATGGCAAATAAGATCCTTCGTACGATTGCGGTAGCGACCGCCACTGGGGCCGCGTTCGGACTTGGGTCCATCTTCGCGCTGGCGAACCGTCCACGAACGGCTCCGGCGGGGCCTGACAACCGTGCTGCGGAACGCAAAGAAGAGTTGGAACGCCTGCTGGCGCGTCTGGCGGTGCTGGAACAGAAGGCAGAGTCGGCCCCGGTAGAGATCAGCACGGCTGTGGATACTGTGGCTCTGCGTGTGGATCTGGCAGAAAAAGCCGCGGTGGAGCGTGAGGCAGAACTTCGTGCGCTGGTGGAAAGCGGTGTCGAAGGAAAGATGGAAGCATTCCGGGAAAATCTGCGCGAAGAGTTGGCTGCACGGCAGGATGAAGCCATGGCCGCCTTCGCCACTTCGATGGATGCGAAAGTCTCCGGCCGGATCAATGAAGTGGAGCAGACGCTGGCGGAGCAATTGGTGACGCTGGAATCCGTTGCCACTTCCAACGCCGAAACCGGGCGCAATGTGGAACGCCTGGTCAACACCATGGAAAGGCTCATGGCAAGGATCCAGAACCAGCCACAGGCTCAGGTTCCCGCTCAGGAAGCTCCGGTGGAGGATTCCGGGAAACTGAATCTGCCCTTCCGTTCGAAGGTTATTCTGGAGCCGGAAAGCGCGAAGCCGCGCAAGCCGATGGCTCGAATGATGTAATGCCGGTTTCAGGCCTGGGCCGGGGCGATATCTGAAAAATCTTCCGGCTCATTGATGTAGAGAATGCGGGCACAGCTTTCGCACTTCATGATCGCGTTGCCGGCCCGCAGCTCCTGCAGGAACTGGAGACGCACGGACATGTTGCACTTGCTGCAGCGGCCGTTGATCACTTCTGCAACCGCTACGTTGGCGCGGCCCTTGCGAATGCGTTCGTACTCTGAGAGCAAAGACCGCGAGATTAGCTTTGCAACGCCGGCGCGGTCCGCTTGCAGAGCGGCGAGCTTGGCCTGATCCTTCGCGGTGAGATCGCGGGCTCTGGCCTTTTCCCCATCCACTTCTTTCTTCTCTTCCGCGAGGGCTTTTTCAGCCACTTTGACAGCAGAATCCAACGCTTCAGAGCGGCCCATCAATTCCAGGATCTGCTCTTCGAAGCGCTTGATCTCGTTCTCACAGAATTCGATCTCATGTTGGAAGGCGCGGTACTGCTCATTGGTTTTCGCGTCCAGCATCTGCGACTTCAGCTTGGAGACTTTCTGCTCCTGCATCTGGATATCGCCTTCAGCCTTCTTGCGGTCTCTCTGATTGGCTGCGAGGGCGGCACGGTCGAGGTCGAGGCGCTTCTGGTGGGAGTCCAGCTTCTTCTCGATTTCGGCAATATGTTTGGGCAGTGCCGCGACCTCTTTGCTTAGAACCATGGCGGTGTCGTCCAGTGTTTGGAGCTTGATCGCCATTCTGAGGTCAGGAATCATGTTGATCGGAGTTTAACAGACGCAGGGCGGGGGTTGTTTCGCACAGTGTGTTGGTGAGGGCATTTTCAGGCGGATTTTGCCTTTCGTTTGCGCAGGATTGCGGCCCGGGCTTCCGCGAGTTCCGGCACATGGAGAACCGTCGCGAGACCGTAGAAGACTGCGACACCGGCCGGGACACCGAGAACAAGATCCACCACGTAAGCTGTGCGTCCGTGGAGGAAGGAGTGACTGAACAGGCGTATGAGCCAGGCAGTGATGCCGGTTGCTGTTGAGGCGAGAGCGATCCGGAAGAAGCTATCCAGAAGAAAGCCGCCCCGAATGCCTCCGATCCGCGGGCGTATGAGAAGGATCAGGAGAATGGAAGTGAAGGTAGACACTGCGGCGACGGACAATGCCAGAGCAATGTGACCCATGCCCGCGAAGTGGATCAATCCCCAGGCGATCATCGCATTTACCACCACGGAGCTGAGACTTACTAACATGGGCGTCTTTGCGTCACCCAGCGCGTAGAAGGCTGGCGACATAACTTTGACGGTTGCGGCGCCACTTAGTCCGAGAGCGTAGCAACTTAGCGCGAGAGCTGTTTGGTGCGTATCCGAGGGAAGAAACTTTCCATGTTCGAAAACCAAACCGATCATACTCCCGCCAAGAGTAATCAGGCCGGCGGCGGACGGGATGGTCAGAAGGCAAATCAGGACAAGGGAGCGCGAGAGCGATTCCCTGAATTCAGGCCAGTTCGCCGCGGCTGCGCTGCGCGAGATGCGCGGGAGTGTGGCTGAGGCGATTGCCACGGCAAATACTCCCATGGGCAGTTGCAGGAAGCGGAAAGCATAACTCAGCCAGCTTACAGGGCCATTCATTACATGGCCGGAGGAATCCATTAAACCTGCGGCGAAGTTAGTATTTACCAGTGAGTTGATTTGAGAAGAGGCATTACCCAGAATGGCAGGTCCCATCAAAACCAGGATGCGTTTGACTCCCGGGTGACTTAGATTCCAGGCGGGGCGCCAGGCATAACCCAGCTGCCACATTCCGGGGAGTAGAAAGAGTAACTGGACCACACCACCCAGAAAGACTCCGGCCGCCATGCCATAAACCGTGCCGAGAGAAGTAAAGTGTCCCAGGATCAAGCCGGTTGCTATGGAAGACAAGTTAAAGATGGCAGATGAGACCGCGGGAATTCCAAAGCGGTGATTGGCATTTAATATCCCCTGCACCTGTGCCGAAAGTGATACGAAGAGCAGGAAGGGGAACATGACGCGGACCAGGTTGATGGCAAGGCCGCGCTTGCCAGGTATTGCCTGGAAACCCGGTGCGAAGATATCGACAAACAGCGGTGCGGCGAAGATACCGGCAAGGCAGAAGACTCCAACAATCAGCAGGACCATGGTGCCCATGATGTTGGAAAGTTCCCGCGCGGCTTCATGGCCCTGGGTGGTCTGGGTTTTGGTAAATTCCGGAACAAAGGCGTGGGATAGAGCTCCATCGGCGAACAATTCCCGGCTCAACATGGGGATACGGTAGCCGAGGACGTAAGCGTCAAAGACAGAACCGGCACCAAAGAGGCCGCCGAGTACGCTCTCGCGTAGAAGTCCGGTGATGCGGCTGATGGCAATGGATGCCGAGACGACGCCGGCGGATTTGAGAAGACCCGGGGCTGCGCCGGTTTTCTTCTCCTGGGGAGTGGGGGTCACAGTTCTGCCCGGCGAACCTCAATATCACTGTAGACTTGGCGCGTTTGCGCGAGCGAGGCAAAGTCCATGCCTGGCAATTTGGCGGATGCGGTGCCTGCCGCGACGCCCATCCGGGCTGCGTCCTCCAAAGTGGCACCGGATTCGAGAGACCAGGCGATCGCGGCCGCCAAAGCATCGCCTGCGCCGATGGGAGAAATGGCCTCCACGCGGGGAGGAATGAATTCCCACGTTTTTCTGCCCTGTATACCGACCGCGCCACGGCTGCCCAGGGAAAGCACCACGGATTCCGCACCCATCGCCTGGATGCGTTCCACCGCGGCCAGGGAGTGGGAGCGGGTGAGCAGAACCGTATTCAACAGACGTTCGGCTTCCTGCTGGTTTGGGCTGGCCAGGGTGGGCCCGGCCTCAATACCCTGCGAGAGCGCTTCGCCGTCGGTATCCAGAAGGGTCTTGACGCCCCTCTTCTTTGCGCGTGTGATCAATTGCGCATAGAAGTCGCAGGGCACGCCCGGAGGCAGACTGCCGCAGAGCATCAGCCAGGAGGCCTTTTCCAGGTGCGCTTCCACTGTGCCTTCCACACTGGCTAGCTCATCGCGTTCCAGCCGCGGGCCGAGTTCATTGAGTTTCACGGTAAGGCCGTGGCGGTCAATGATTGTGAAGTTGAGGCGCATGTCATTCCGGATGGGAACCGTGACGATGCGAAAGCCGGAGTCATGCAGGTAAGACTCGAAGCGCTCCCCGCGTTCTCCGCCGGCGGGAACGATGGCCAGGGTATCGCCGCCAAAGGAATGGATGACGCGGGATGCGTTGATGCCGCGCCCTCCGGGCGAATCGTTGCTCGAAAGGATATAGGCCCGGTCGTCGAAAGCGAGCCGGTCGACAGAAATCGTGCGGTCCACCGCAGGATTGATGGTCAGTGTGACGATCAAGTCTTTATGTTGGCACAGAACCCGTTGTTACCCTGAGAAATGCCTTCGAAGATGCCACGGAAAGACGCCTGGGTGGCATATGGCGCACTCGCGGCCGTGTGTTTCTTCTGGGGAACAACGTACCTTGGAATACGGGTTGCGCTGGAGGGTTTGCCGCCAGCCCTCTTGATTTCCTTACGGTACTGGCTCTCCGGTTCCACTTTGCTTGCAATTGCCATTTGGCGCGGGGCACACATTCCCAGGGGCAGAGAGTTGTACACGGCTGCTGGAACCGGTGCGGTGGTGCTCGGGCTGGGGACCGGGTTGCTGGCCTTCGCGGAACAGACGGTACCGAGCGGAATCGCCAGCCTGTTCATTACAACCTTGCCGTTTTGGCTGGTAGGAGTGGAATCCCTGTGGGGCGGGGAACGGTTGCATGGGCCGACGATCGCGGGCATGTGCGTGGGTTTCGCCGGGACCGTCCTCTTGTTGCTGCCGGGCGGAGCCTCCGTGGATTCTTCCATGTGGTCCGGCTTCGTGCTGCTGCAAATAGGAATTATTGGCTGGACCGCAGGTTCCATCTATCAGCGGAAACAGCCCGCGAAGGCTAACCCGCTGGTGATCGCTGCAATACAGCAACTGGCGGCTGCGGTGCTCTATACTCCCGTGTTCTTCCTGGTGCCGCATGCGCCCGTGGTCTGGACGGTTCGGGCGACGGCAGCGCTGGCCTATCTGGTGGTTTTCGGTTCTCTGGTGGCGTACAGCGCTTATGTGGTGGCTATGAAGTACCTGCCGGTATCGATTGTGTCCATCTACCCGTATGTGAACTGCGTGGTGGCTGTTTGGCTCGGCTGGCTGGTTTACCGGGAACCATTCGGACACAGGGAATTCCTCGCGATGCTGGTGATCTTTACCGGCGTGGGCATCGTGAAGTGGCAGGGGGCTAAGCGCTGAGCGCCTTTGCCATGAAGGGGATACCGAGAGCGCCGTGGAACTCATGCGGGCCGTCGAAGACCTCGCGGCCAAGTTTGTCCTGCGCCCCGAAGACCCCGTAGATGTGTTTCACCTTCTCGAAGCTGGCGTTGGCGGACTGGATTGGGAAGATAGTGTCCTTCAAGCCGGATTCGGCGAACAGGGGGCGCGGTGCGATGAGTCCGGCGACGTCATACATTTCGGCCCAGTTGAGAATCCCGGGAACATAGTTGTCGATGCAGTGCGACATGGACATGATGCTGTCCCGGAAAGTGTTCAGGTAGCAGGAAACCATGGAGGCTTTGATGCGTGTATCCAGGGCAGCCGAGAAGAGAGAGCAGGTTCCGCCGCCGGAGATTCCCATCACACCGATGCGCTTGGCATCCAGCGCTGGCTGTGTGGCAATCCAGTCAACGGTCTTCATGATGTCCCAGACGCGCCAGCCGATCATGGTTTGACCCAACAGCAGGGCAGCGCCTGCGGCAGGCTGGCAGGAACTTGTGGTGGGACCGTGAGCGCGGCTTTTCTCATCCCGGCGGCAACCGAAGCCCAGAGGCTCAATTGCAATGGCGGCCATGCCATTTTCCACGCACTGTATGCCGAAGTCATACTCATAGCCGACGCGCTGGGTCCTGTCTGAACCGTCTTCGGCGATACCGACCACATCGTCCGCTCCGCGGCCGTGTCCCGGGATGCAGATGGTGACGGGGTGTGGTCCCTTGGACTTCGGGGTCAGCAGGTAAATCAAGACCATCGAGCCGGGACGGGAAGAAAAAACGATCTTCGACCTGGTGTAGGTTGGAAAATCACGCGTTTCCAGAACTTGCGGCGACAGAGGCACACGGGGGTAATCGAAGCCTCCGACCAGTTCCGTTACTTTCGCCCGCAGCTTCGCCTGCCAAATTTCTGCGTCTTTTTTCGACTGTGCCCTAAAGGTCAGTGCCAGCTTTGCCGATTGATAGTCACGCAAAGTTAACACCAAGGAGTCGAAGTCGCTTATGCTGACCTTCTTTTCAAACCCGTCCAACGCGCCCCTGTTGACGGTCTTCGCATTCTGGGCACCCATCGGGCTGGCTGCTGCAATCGTGGCAATCTTGGCCAAGTCTCTTCTGGTCATGGAGGGGCTCGAGTTGAAGAACTTTACATATTCACTTCGACGACTTCTTGGAAGACCGAATCCGGCAGTGAAATTCCACTAACGCGGAGGCGATCCATAACCTTGGGGCGGACGCCGGTGCTCTTGAACCGGCCCTGTACTTTGCCGGTGTCCGTAACGCCAAGCCGTTCAAAAACAAAGAGTTCCTGAATTTCCACGTGATCTTCATGGGCGCCGATCACTTCGGCAATGCTCATGATCTTACGTGAACCGTCTTGCAGACGGGATACCTGGACGACGAGCTTGATGGCGGATGCGAGCTGCTGCAGAATGACGCGGGTGGGAATTTCGAGGTCGGCCATCATGACCATGGTTTCGAGACGGGAGAAGGCGTCGCGCGGAGTATTGGCGTGGACTGTACTCATGGAGCCTTCCACACCGGTGTTCATTGCCTGCAACATGTCCAACGCTTCGGCGCCGCGGCACTCACCGACGATGATGCGGTCAGGGCGCATACGGAGCGCAGTGCGGAGCAGAACACGCTGATTGATGCCACCTTCCTTGTTGAGGTTAGGCGGGCGGGTTTCGAACTTCACGACGTGGCGCTGTTGCAGTTGCAGTTCGGCAGTATCTTCGATAGTGACGATCCGCTCATCTTCCGGGATGAACCGTGAGAGTGCATTCAATGTGGTGGTCTTACCGGAACCGGTACCGCCAGAGATGAGAACAGTACATTTTGCCTGCACGCAGGCGGCGAGGAACTTCAACATCGCAGGCATGATGGTTTTGTACTGCACCATTTCTTCCTGTGTGATGACGTGACGGCCGAAGCGGCGGATGCTGAGGCAACAACCATCGAGCGCCAGCGGTGGAATGATTGCGTTGACGCGGGAACCGTCCTGCAAACGGGCGTCGACGATTGGTTGCGCTTCGTCGATGCGGCGGCCAACCTGGGAAACAATCTTTTCGATGATGTGCAGGAGATGGGCGTCATCCCGGAATCGCACCGGCACTTCAGTGAGTTTGCCGCCGCGTTCGATGAAAACCTTGTCGTGACGGTTGACCAGAATATCCGAAATGCTGGGTTCTTTGAGAAGCGGTTCGAGCGGGCCGAGACCGAGCACTTCATCGAGAACCTCTTCGACGATGCGGTTTTGTTCCTGCGCCGTCATGGGAACGCGCTCGTCTTCGAGCAGGCGTTCGACGACCCGGCCAATCTCGGCACGGAGCCTGTCCTTGGGCAGGGATGAGACCCGCTCCAGGTTCAGGACGGTCAAAAGCTTTCTGTGGACTTGCGCCTTCAACTCAAAGTTGCGGTCTGTCGGTCGGCCTGTTTGCGGACCAGCCGCGCCACGACCCGGATTCGGACGAATATTTGATCCCACGGAGTGATTGCCCTTAGTGACTGTTTTGTCGCACCATTATACCCGGAGGTTCCATGAAAAGAACGTTATTTGTATTGCTTGCCGGAGCGGCCGCGTTGTCAGCGGCTGATCCGAAGGCGGATTTGATCAAACACCTGAATGCGTCGAAGGCGTTTTCAGTCGATGTGGCGAATGCGATGCCCGCCGAGTTTTTCAATTTTCAGGCGGAAGATAAGGTTCAACCACCGGATCGCACGTTCGGTGAGATCATGCTGCACATCGGTCAATCGACGTATTCTTACTGCTCTGCTGTTTCGGGCACCAAGCCACCGGCAGCACCTGCGGCCACTGACAAGGCTGCGGTCACGCAGTACATCTCAGATGCTTTTGATTCCTGCGTGAAGGCAGCAACGGCAGAAGAAAGCCTGGAGCGGGTGGTCAAGCGCGGCAACAACGAACTGGCGGTCCGTGAATTGTTCTGGTCGGCGTTGTCCCATGACGCTCATCACCGGGGCCAGGTGGAGGTTTATTTGCGCCTCAAAGGTGTGAAACCGCCGGCTTACCGGTTCTAGTGGATCCGCGGGCCGGAGTGCAAAGCTGCGGCCCGCTTTGTTTTATGAATTTCCGAATGCTACCATTCGGTTGACGAACGCCCGTGTTGGATGATCACTCAGGTCCGGTTGCAGGTCCCGCCCCGCGCCTCTCAATTCCCAATAAGCTTTTCTTCCGGATTGGCGAAGTGAGCCAGTTGTTGGAGTTGGAAGCGCACGTATTGCGTTACTGGGAGTCTGAGTTCCCCGCGCTATCCCCCAAAAAGTCTTCGAGCGGCCAGCGCATGTTCCGGCGCAAGGATGTGGAACTTCTCGCAGAGATCAAATATCTGCTCTACGAGAAGAAATTCACCATCGAGGGTGCCCGGAAAGCCCTGCAGGAAAAGAATAAGGCGGATGTGGTGAGCAAAATCTCCCACAGGACCGCGGAACCGCCCCCTGCGCAAAACCCTCTGCAGTACATCCGGCAGGAACTGGCCGGAATTCTGGAGTTTCTCACCTAGACGGCTACGATCTGGTTGTAGATGCGGTCCAAATCCTCATCCGAGTAGTATTCGATTTCGATTTGCCCGCGGTGCTTGCCCTTTTCCGTGATGCGCACCCGTGTCCCCAGTGCTCGCTCCAACTCCGAGATCGCCGCTTTGACGTTCGGATCGATCACGGGAGGCTCCGGCTTGCGGGTCTCTACAGAAACTGGAAGCTTCGAGGGGCGGGTGAATTCTTCGATCTGGCGTACCGACCAACCTTCACGGAGGCTCTGCTCCGCGACTTCCCGTTGAAGCTTCTCATCCTGCAGTTTCAGAAGCGCTCGCGCGTGGCCGGGTGAGAGTTTCTTGGCCGCCACAAGGTCCTGGATGTCCTTCGGCAGTTGCAGCAACCGGATCGTATTGGCTACCGTGGCGCGATCTTTCCCCGTCTTCTCACCGATCTGTTCATGCGTTAGGGAAAGCTGCTCGGCCATATTCTGGAAGGCCAGCGCGAGTTCGATGGGGTTGAGATCTTCCCGCTGAATGTTCTCGATGATGGCGAGTTCAATGACCTTTTGGTCTGTTACCGTGCGTACGATAACGGGTACTTCTTCGAGACCTGCTGCTTTGGCCGCCCGCCATCTCCGCTCGCCGGCGATGATTTGATACTCCGCGGCCGCCGTCTTGCGGGCGATGATCGGCTGAATGATGCCGTCACGCTCCACCGATTGCGTCAACTCGAACATAGCTGTGGGATCAAACTCCCTGCGCGGTTGGTTGGGATTCGGAAAGAGCTGCGTGATGGGGAGAAAGGTGACAGAGCCTTCACGAAGTGCCAGGGCGGGTGCAGCGGCAGCCGGTGTGGGCTGGGGGGAAGTTCTGGGCGGCAGCAGGGAATTCAGACCCTTGCCCAACGCCTTACGCGGATCGTTTTTGGTCATTGGCCAGGACCTCCTTTGCGAGCTGGATGTAGGCTTCCGAGCCCTTCGAGCCCGGGTCGTACATCAAGATGGGCTGGCCGTGGCTGGGAGCTTCGGCGAGGCGGATATTTCTGGGGATGACTGTCTTGAAAACGTCTTGACCGAAGAATTCACGGAGGTCGGCGGCAACCTGGCGGGTGAGTGTAGTCCGCTCGTCGTACATGGTGAGGAGAATGCCTTCGATCTGCAAGGGATGGCCGAAGGATTCGCGCACCCGGTCAACCGTATCCATCAATTCTGATACGCCTTCCAGTGCAAAGAACTCACATTGAATGGGGACCAGGATGGCATCGGCGGCCATGAGGGCGTTCAACGTGAGCAAATCGAGTGCCGGCGGGCAATCGATCAGGATGTATTGGTATTTGTCCGCGACCGCGAGGAGCTTCCTCTTGAGAATCGATTCGCGGTTTTCGATGCCGACGAGTTCCAGGTTGACGCCAATAAGATTCTTGTCCGCCGGAAGAATATCGAGGCCATCGACTTCGGTGGTGTGGACGCAATCGGCGATTTCCATGTCATCCACCAGAATGTTGTAGATGGTTCGGAGATCGGCGTCTTTTTGTATGCCCAAACCGCTTGTGGAGTTTCCCTGGGAGTCGGAATCCACAAGCAGAACGCTGATATCGTTCGCTGCCAAGGCTGCAGCGAGGTTTATGGCGGTGGTTGTTTTACCCACTCCGCCTTTTTGGTTGGTGATTGCGATTGTGCGGCTCAAACGGTCAATCTAGCACAGGGGGCGGGGCAGTGGTGTGGGGTATTGCTGGGCGGGGTGTTTCACGTGAAACTTTGAGGGCCGGTGATGTGGGGCCTCGAAAACTTGCGGGCGGTCTAGTGTTTCACGTGAAACAAGCATACTCACCAAAATCAGTGTCGTAGGTCTCAACGTACAATCAAAAACAAGGCTTAGAGTGCAACCACCCTGCGATTGGACCCGGTGCGGTTGAGGTACTGCAACAACGTTCTGCAGTTGCGCGCCACACGCCGCTACGCCCACCACTTCACACTTCAGGGCCACGTCCACTTATCGCACCCTCCGAAGTGTTTCACGTGAAACAACCACCAAGCCCTCCAACTTACGAAATTGTTTCACATGAAACTATTCAACAACAACCTACAAGCCCGTTTCACGTGAAACACCCGACCGTTCCCCAACAGTCAGGTAAACATCCAACAACGCTATCGCTGCGGGAGTCACCCCGGGAATCCGCGCTGCCTGCGCCAATGTCGTTGGCCGCACCCGCGTCAACTTCTCAGCAACCTCATTCGAAACACCCGGAAGACCCTCAAACCGCATATTCGCAGGAATCACACGCGACCCAACACCCGAAAGACGTTCCACCTGCCGCTCCTGCTGTTTGATGTATCCCCAGTACTTCACAACGGTTTCCGCAGTCATGAGTGCCTCGGGCAAACCCGGTTCACCCAACAAAGAACTTGTCCAATCCGTCAGATCCCGCAATCTCGACTCTGGACGCCTCAACCAACTCGCCTTCGGCCCAGCTTCCAACGCAGCTACCAGACGTTCCACCTGCCAAGTCTTCTTGCGAAACAATTCGAGGCGCTCAGCACTCGCCAAGCCAACGAGTTCGCCATACGGAGTCAACCGCTCATCCGCATTGTCAATCCGCAACTGCAAACGGTACTCCGCCCGGGAAGTAAACATCCGGTACGGCTCATCCGCGCCCTTGGTGATCAAATCATCAATCATGATGCCGAGGTAACCCTTCTCCCGCGGAATCACCAAAGGAGGAAGACCCTTCACGGAACAAGCGGCATTGATGCCAGCCATCAGACCCTGACCCGCCGCTTCTTCATAACCAGACGTCCCGTTGATCTGCCCAGCAAGGAACAAACCGGGTAGCTTCTTGACCTCAAGCCTGTGATCCAGTTCCCTTGGATCCACGGCATCGTATTCAATGGCGTATCCCGGACGGATCATCTCCGCATTCTCCAAACCAGGGATGGAAGCGATCACCGCAAGCTGAACATCCAGAGGCATACTCGTGGACATCCCGTTGACGTACACCTCGTTGGTATCTAAACCCTCCGGCTCGAGAAACAGTTGATGAGCTTCCTTGTCAGGAAACTTCACAAACTTATCCTCGATTGAAGGACAATACCGCGGACCCAACCCCTCAATTTGCCCACTGTAAAGAGGAGACCTGGCAACACTCTCTTGAATAATCCTCTTTGTCTCAGCCGTCGTCCGGGCGAGATAACAATGAATCTGGGGACGATCAATCTTCCGCGTCAAGAAAGAAAATGGCACCGGCTCAGGATCACCGAATTGCGGCTCAAAACGAATCCACTCGATCGTTCTGCCATCCAAGCGCGGCGGGGTACCAGTCTTCAACCGAAGCCCGGCCAGATGCAAACCCCGGATCTGGTCAGCCAGAATACGGGAAGCCTGCTCACCATTCCGCCCACACTCAATCTTTTCTTCACCAATATGGGCCAAACCATTTAGGAAAGTGCCGGTTGTAATGATCACCGCCTGACATGAGACCTTCCGGCCATCGACGAACCTCACCCCGCAAACACGGCCATCCACAATCTCCAGCGCCCCAACTTCGGCCTGCTTGATAAGAATGTTCGGCTCCCGCTCCAAGAGTCGCTTCATCTCGAAGCGGTATTGCTTCTTATCACACTGCGCACGGGGCGACCAAACCGCCGGACCCCGGCTGGTATTCAGCAACCGGAACTGAATCCCCGCAGCGTCGGCGACCTGACCCATCACCCCACCCAAAGCGTCGATTTCCCGAACCAAATGACCCTTCGCGATACCCCCGATCGCCGGATTACATGACATCTGGGCGATAAGATCGACATTCATCGTCACCAACGCGACCCGAACCCCCATTCGCGCCGCCGCGCAGGCCGCCTCACATCCTGCATGCCCCCCGCCAATCACTACGATGTCGTAAGCCTGTTCCATTGCTACGATTGTACCGAGCCAACAAACCGTGAAAGTTCTAGTTATCGGCAGCGGCGGGCGCGAACACGCACTCGTCTGGAAACTGTCCCACTCCCCGTCAGTCACTGAGATCTATGCAGCACCCGGCAACCCCGGCATTGCAGAACTCGCCACTTGCATCAACTCCACTGACTATTTCGCGATAGCCAGGGAACACAACATTGACCTCACTGTCGTTGGACCCGAAGCGCCTCTCGTCGCCGGCATCGTCGACCGCTTCCGCGCAGACGGTTTGCTCATTGTTGGGCCGACCGCGGAATGCGCGCAACTCGAGGGAAGCAAGCTTTACTCGAAGCGCTTCATGCAGAAACTCGGAATCCCTACGGCAGCCTTCGCCACGGCTAGCTCCCATGAGGAAGCTGTAACTGTCCTCGACACGTTTGAATATCCTCTGGTATTGAAGACTGACGGCCTGGCGGCAGGGAAGGGAGTAGTCATCGCCCAGGATCGAAAAGAAGCTGACGCAGCCCTCGCGCAACTCCCCATGCCCATGGTGATCGAAGAATTCCTCCAGGGCGAAGAGGTGAGCTTCATCGTACTGTCCGACGGCAAAACCGCAGTGCCCTTTGAACCCTCCCAGGATCACAAACGGGTATTTGACGGCGATCAGGGACCAAACACCGGCGGTATGGGCGCTTATTCCGATTCAAACCTGCTCACGCCGGAGCAGAGAACCCTCATCATGAACACCATCATTGATCCGGTCATCCACGCCACCGGTTTTACGGGGTTCCTCTACGCTGGACTCATGATGACTCCCCAGGGCCCCAAAGTACTCGAATTTAACGTTCGCATGGGTGACCCGGAAACCCAGCCGATCCTGACACGCCTCAACTCGGACTTCGCACTGGCTCTCAAAGCCGCCGCCACCGCGAGCCTCCACCCCTCGCAACTCACCTGGGACCCCGCACCTGCCGCCTGCGTCGTACTCGCCTCTGATGGTTACCCTGGGGACTACCCCACAGGCCTGCCCATCCAGGGCATTGAAACAGTTGAGAACGCCACTGTGTTTCAAGCAGGAACGAAACTCGACTCTGCCGGAACGTTGCTCACCGCTGGTGGTCGCGTCTTAGGCGTTACCGCCTCCGGTGCCACCCTTGCGGCAGCCTTGGATACTGCGTATCAAGCGGTCAAAAAAATCAATTTCCAGGGCATGCACTACAGAAAAGATATCGGATATCGCGGACTCCGACGCTACAATATGGGAGAGATGGGCGCGTAGCTCAGATGGATAGAGCGGCCGCCTCCTAAGCGGCAGGCCAGCAGTTCGAATCTGCTCGTGCCCACCATCTCACGCTCTTAGCGGACCAAGGCCCGCAGGTCCAGGAGCACCTGATCAGGCACTTGAACATTTCCATTCACGCCACGGCCAAGAGAAATCTTGGGCTTGTTCGCACCATGGAAGTCAGAACCGCCCGTCACTCCCAACCCGTAACGGATTGCCAGTTCCTTGTAATAGCAGACATCTTCCGGACTGTGGTCGCTGTGGTAAACCTCCACAGCGCGCAGTCCCATCCTGGCGAGTTCGCCGATCCACTCCGCCAGTGTGGACCAGTTGTTCTTTGCTACCCGCACAGGATGCGCCAGAGACGGTACACCACCTGCCAGAATCACCCGTTCGATAGCTTCAGCGATCGGGACTTCCTCCCTGAACACAAACGCCTTTGCCGATTCATCCAGGTATTCGTCAAAAGCCTGCTGCAAATCTTTGACATAACCCTTTTCCATCAGCACTCTCGCGAAATGCGGGCGCCCCGTCAAACTCCGGCCTTTCGCTTCCACTTCAGACAAAGTGATCTCAATTCCCAAGCCCTGCAACCGCTCAACCAGCCGGCGGTTCCGGTCTCTTCTCGTTTCCAGCAAACCCGACAGCCACGACTGAAACTCCGGCGCAGGGGGCTCCACAGGAAAATATCCCAGCAAATGGACCGTCACACCGTGAAACTTCGTTGAAAGCTCCACGCCGCAAATTACCTCCAACCCAGGAGGAATCTCCCCACCCACTGCGACTTCGTAGCCCTGCATCGTGTCATGGTCCGTAATCGCCAACGCCGTCAGACCAGCAGCAGCAGCCTCCGCGAGCAGTTCAGCAGGAGAGAAAGTCCCATCCGAAAAATAGGTATGACTATGCAGATCAATCATGACGCCAACTCCGCAGAGATCCAGCCCCTGTCCACCAAGTACCTCCAAACCTTCTCGACGCTCTCATCCAGCGTTTCACGGTCTGTCCTCACGTGGATATCGGGGCGCTCTGGTGGCTCATAAGGGTCCGAAATGCCGGTGAAGTTCGCAACCTCTCCCGCAGCAGCCTTCTTGTACCAGCCCTTCACATCCCGCTGCGCCAAGACTTCCACTGGACATTCCACGAATACCTCAGCGAAACGTTCAATCTTGGACCTCACTTCGTCCCTTGTAGATCGATAGGGCGATATCGCCGCAACCACGGCGATCACTCCATTCCTCGACAACAGATCGCACACAAACCCAATACGCCGGACATTAGTGTCACGGTCCTCGCGGCTGAAACCCAAACCCTGTGAAAGATTCGTTCGCACAACGTCGCCGTCCAGCAACTCCACCTTGGCGTGGTTTTGCCGGAAACGTTCCATCAAGCGTTCTGAGATTGTGCTCTTGCCGGCTCCGGACATACCCGTCAGCCAGAGAGTGAAACCCACGTGTTCGAAACTCACTTTGCAGTCACCTGATTCAAAAGTTCACTGAGCAGAAAATCCACTTTTCGCATGGCGCGGCCATCCGCGGAAAAGTGCAAACCGCATTCCTTGTCTGCCTCGTCTTCCCACCACCAACGGCCCGCCCGCTCATGCTCGCCAGCAAGCACAGCGCGCGTACAGGGTTCGCATCCAATGGTCCGATAATTCGCAGCGTAAAGAGGATGCTCCGGGAGACCCCGATCCTTCGTGTACTGCAGCACATCCTCCGCCGACCATTCCGCCAGAGGACTCACCCGAACCAAGCCGGCACCACGCTCGAACACCGGTACCTCTGCCCTCGATTGCGCCTGGCCCCGCCTCAAACCAACGAAAACCGCTTTTGCGCCCGATTCCAGTCTCTTCAGCGGCCGGACCTTGCGCACCTCACAACACAGCATGCGGTTGGCGACACTCTCCCGGAACAAGTCCATGCCGTGCAGACTGGTCATGGCCTCCACTTCAGCGGCATCCGGTTGAATCCTGTCTACGGGAATCCCAAAATGGCTTTCCACCAATTCCATCATCTTCAGGGTCGCCACAGGCAGACGACCGGTATCGATCGTCACGATCTTACAGTTTGGATTCGCGCGCAATGCCAGATCGATGATCACCAGACCTTCGCGTTGAAAGCTGGTCAGAACGTGGATGTGCTCCCCGAACTCGCCAAAGGCATCACGGACGATGGCGTTTGCATGTTCCACCAGAATCATAAAAGCGAAACCCGACCGTGGAATTGAAGAGAAGCAAGAATTGCGACGGATGTCGCGTAGATGAGAAGAAATGGAGCGGGAGACGGGATTCGAACCCGCGACATCAACCTTGGCAAGGTTGCACTCTACCAGCTGAGTTACTCCCGCGTTGAGCGGAAACTTTATTCTCTCGTGAACAGGCCTTCGCTGTCAAACTCTATCGTACCAAGCTTCCTCAAAAACCAACTCTTGTCCACCTTCGCACCCCAAAAAACATAGTCTTTACCTCATGTTTTGAGATCCAACATGTCCTCTTTCCATGGGTTCTTTCGCTGGCAAACTGTGTTAGACTTCGTTCTGTCCGCAGCAGAAACGGGCCGGTACCGCCAGCCTCTTCAGCCTGCATCATCCGAATAAGTCGAGCGGGGCTCATCGCCTCAAATTCGGAAGCCCTTGTGGCTTCCCGGGGAGAAGTATTGTCTTTGTGAGTTTAGAAGGTCGAAATCCGTGGGATCTAATCAAAGAAGAGCTCAAGAACAAACTGAGTTCGGGAAGCTTCGAAAACTGGGTCTCCCGCACAACCTTTGCCGGGATTGAAGGCAAACTCCTTCGGGTCCATGTCCCCGACGATACTGCCGCTGCATGGTTGCGCGCCGAATACTCTGACGAGATCAACCGCTTGAGCCGCTCGTTGGGTCTCGGTGTGGACCGCGTCGAATTCTCGACCTCCGCCCAAACCAACACATTGCCGGGTTCCCGCATGAACTCCCCGGCCAGCGACGAAGGTGACTTCGAGTCACCCATGTCCCTGAACCCCCGTTTTACCTTCGACTCTTTCGTCGTCGGAGCCTGCAACCAGTTCGCGCATGCTGCCGCTCAATCGGTGGCCCTCAATCCATCCCGCAGCTACAACCCGCTGTTCCTCTATGGCGGTACCGGCATGGGAAAAACCCACCTGATGCACGCGATTGGCCGCGCTTTGGTCGCCAGGGGAAAACTGCGCATCATCTACACCACCAGCGAGCGGTTTACCAACGAAGTCGTCACCGGCATCAAGCATGAGCGGATGTCACAACTGCGCGCCCGCTACCGCTCCGCCGATGTCCTGCTGATCGATGACATCCAATCCCTCGGCACCAAGGAACGTACCCAGGAAGAGTTCTTCCATACGTTCAATGAACTGCATGACGCGCAGAAGCAAATCGTCATCTCAAGTGATTTGCCGCCGAAAGAAATCACAGGCTTGGTGGACCGCCTCCGTTCCCGCTTCGAATGGGGCCTCATGGCCGATATCCAGCCACCGGATCTCGAAACCAAGATGGCAATCCTGCAGAAGAAGGCCGAACTGGAAGGCGTACACCTGCCCCTGGATGTCTGCACCTTCATCGCCCAGAAAACCAAGACCAGCGTCCGGGAATTGGAAGGCGCCCTCGTCAAGCTGACGGCCTATTCGGCTCTCACCAATACCCAGATCACCAAACCGATGGCAGAGCAGGTCCTGAAGCACCTGCTGGACCGCCAGGAACGCAAGATTTCGATCGACACGATCCAGAAGGCTGTTGCAGAACGCTTCAACATCAAGGCGTCGCAGCTCAAGGAAAAGAGCAACCGGAAAGAGATCGTTGAGCCCCGCCAGGTCGCCATGTTTCTCGTGAAAGAACTCACAACCGCGTCGCTGCCTGAGATCGGGCGCGCCTTTGGTGGAAAACACCACACTACGGTCATCCATTCCATCCAGAAGATCGCCGCCCAGCGGGCTTCTGATCCGGAACTCAACAAGATCATCAACAACCTAACCGACTCATTGCAATGAACTTACATACTTTTCCACCGCTGCACCTCAACCGGGCCTAAGGAAATCTGTGTAAAACGCGTTACAGGGTCCAGTCTTCCGCACCAAACAGCGAACCTCTCAACAGGGTTCAATGACAGCAACACCCAAATTTTTGTATAATTTAGAGAGTTCTCCACATATTGACAGCACCTATCAATACGGTTGGATTTACGTACTTATCTTTTACGTAGAACACGGATAGGCGGTGGAGCCGTTCCAGTGGCTTCAAGTCAAACCAGGGAGCAAGAGGCAGAACAATGGAATTCAGCGTCAACAAAGCGGACCTGGTCCGGGAACTGAGCCTGTCGCAGGGTGTGGTCGAGAAGAAGACCACGATCCCGATTCTCTCGAACCTCTTGCTTGAGGCTCGTGGCGACCGGCTGTACATCACAGCAACGGATCTCGAACTGGGTCTGCGCACCTCCTGCCCGGCCAAGGTCCGCAAAGAAGGCTCGGGTACCATCCCGGCCAAGAAACTTCTCGATTACGTCCGTCTTCTGCCGGACGCCGAAATCACCGTAAAGTTCGCTGAGAATAACTGGGCGAGCCTCACCTGTGGCCGTTCCCGAACCCGCATCGCCGGGATGAGCCGGGAAAGCTTTCCGGAACTCCCCGCCATGCCGGAAGACGCTCAAACTCTTCCCGCGAAGACCCTGGCGGCAATGATCTCCCGGACCATGTTCGCCATCTCCATGGAAGAAAGCCGCTTTACCCTGAACGGAGCGCTTCTGCTCATCGGCGACCGTGGTCTGACCATGGTTGCCACCGATGGCCACCGCCTCGCCTACACGCAGCAGGACGCAGAAACAACCGCCCCTAGCAACGTGGCCTATCGCGCCCTGGTCCCCCGCAAAGCAATGGGCGAAATCACCAAGCTCTCTGATGGCTCCACGGATGAATCGGTCGTCAAGTTCGCCGGCGATGACAATCATCTGTTCTTCGAATTCGGTCCCCGCATGCTGATCACCCGCAAGCTGACCGGCAACTTCCCGGACTATGAACGGGTGCTCCCGCAGGAAAACACCAACATCGCCACTCTTTCGAAGGACGAAGTGAAATCCGCAATCGAACGCGTTGCGCAATTTGCCGATGAACGCTCCCGCGCCATCCGCGTCCAGTTCGCAACCGGCGAGGTCAAAATCTTCTCCTCTTCTCTCGAAACAGGAGAAAGCGAAGAGAGCGTACCGAGCCAGTACGAAGGCCCGGAGCTCGAAATCGGTTTCAACGCGCAATACCTTCTCGACTTCCTTCGCGCTGTTCCGCAGGATCAGATCCAGTTCGCACTCAAAGATCAGAAGAGCGCAGGCGAACTGCAGCCCGCTGGTGAAGTGACCGGACAGTACCGCTATGTCGTGATGCCCATGCGCATCTGACCCGCACCCTCAAAACGCAAGTAAAGCACCGCAAGCAGCAGCCCGTTGCAACGGGTGGAAGAAAGAGTTTTCAGATTATCTATGGCAAATGAAGAGCAACAGTCTCCAGCGGTCTATGATTCCTCTTCGATCAAAGTCCTGGAAGGCTTAGAGGCTGTCCGCAAAAGGCCTGCAATGTACATCGGCTCCACACGTGAAGCCGGCCTGCACCATCTCGTTTACGAAGTCGTTGACAACTCCGTGGACGAAGCACTTGCCGGTTATGCAAGTGAAGTGGAAGTGGTCATCCACATCGATGATTCCGTCAGCGTCATGGACAACGGCCGCGGCATCCCCGTGGACATTCACGCCGAAGAAGGCGTCTCCGCGGCGCAGGTGGTTCTAACCAAACTTCACGCGGGCGGCAAGTTCGATTCCAACAGCTACAAAGTTTCCGGCGGCCTCCATGGCGTCGGTGTCAGCTGCGTCAACGCATTGTCAGAGAAACTTCACCTCGAAGTTTGGCGCGCGCCCAAGGGCGAAAAAAATTCCCTGACCTGGGAGCAGGATTACGAAAAGGGCATTCCCCTCGGACCCCTCGTTTCCACCGGCAAAGCTGGCAAAAAAACCGGCACCAAGATCACCTTCAAGCCGGACCCCACCATCATGGAAGCCACCGTGTTCAGCTATGACACTCTGGCCAACCGTCTCCGCCAGCTCGCCTTCCTCAACAAGGGCCTCAAGATTACCCTGACCGATGAACGCGAGGATCCGGAAAAGAAAACCGAATTCCTCTACAACGGCGGCATCGCCGAGTTCATCAAGCACCTCAACCGCGGCAAAGCGGTGCTGCATGAGAACCCCATCTATATCGAAGGCGAAAAGGAAGGGCCGAACGGCACCGTCGTCATCGAAATCGCTCTGCAGTATAACGATACCTACGGCGAAACTCTCTTCAGCTTCGCCAATAACATCAACACCGTCGATGGCGGCACCCACCTCAGCGGCTTCCGAACCGCACTGACCCGCACCATCAATGCGTTTGGCCAATCCGCCGGTCTCTTCAAGGACGTCAAGGAAAACCTCTCCGGCGAAGACGTCCGCGAAGGTCTCACCGCCGTCATCAGCGTCAAGGTTCCGCAACCGCAGTTCGAAGGCCAGACCAAGGGCAAACTAAACAGCGATATCGCCGGCCAGGTGCAGTCCATCATGAACGATAAATTGGGCGAGTTCTTTGAAAAGAACCCCAACGTCATGAAGAAGATCGTCAGCAAGGCGATCGACGCTGCCCGCGCCCGCGAAGCCGCCCGCAAAGCCCGCGACCTCACCCGTCGCAAGGGAGTTCTCGATTCCGGCGGCCTGCCCGGCAAGCTCGCTGACTGCCAGGAACGCGACCCCGCCAAGTGCGAACTCTTCATCGTCGAAGGTGAATCGGCCGGTGGCACCGCCAAACAGGGCCGCGACCGCCGCTTCCAGGCGATTCTGCCCCTCAAAGGTAAGATCCTCAACGTCGAAAAAGCCCGCTATGACCGCATGCTGGGTCACGACGAAATCCGTGCTCTCATCACCGCCATGGGCACCGGCATCGGCAAGGATGATTTCGACGCCGCCAAGCTCCGCTACCACAAGATCATCATCATGACGGACGCAGACGTCGACGGCTCCCACATCCGTACTCTGCTCCTGACCTTCTTCTTCCGCCACATGAAGGAGCTGATCGAGAAGGAACACATCTACATCGCCCAGCCGCCTTTGTACCGCATCAAGCGCGGCAAGAGCGAAAAGTACATCAAGAACGACGCGGAATTCACCCGTGAAATCATGCGCCGCGCCACGGAAAACATCTCCGTGCAGTACGGCGTCAACGGCACCATCAAGGGAACTGTCGAAGGTGGCGACCTCCGCGCCTTCCTGGTGGGCCTCGATGATTTCGAACAAATCGCGTACAAGCTGGAACGCCGCGTCCGGGATTCCCGAGTCGTGGAAGTCCTGGCGGATTCCACCCTGAAAATCGACACCAAAGCCGACTTCACGGACGTCGAAAATCTCCAGAAGCTTTCAGAAAAGCTGCGCGCGGCAAACGTGGAGAACACAATCAGCTTCGAGGAAGAGCACTCGGTGCACCGCGTGACCTTCCACGATTCCACCAACGCGCCGCGCCACATTGATCTCGACCTCTCCCACTCGGCCGAGTATCGCCGCTACCGCGCCACCGCCAAACAGATCTATGAACTCAACCAGCCGCCCTTCGTGGTGTTGAAGAATGAACACCGCGATACGCTTGCGAACTGGAAAGAACTTCTCGATCACGTCAAGAACGAAGGCAAACGTGACGCCTCCGTGCAGCGCTACAAAGGTCTGGGTGAAATGAACGCCGAACAGTTGGCGGATACCACCATGAATCCAGACAAGCGGACGCTGCTCAAGGTCCGCCTCGAAGATGTGGTCGCCAGCGACATGATCTTCACCACCCTCATGGGCGAAGACGTGGAAAGCCGCCGCAAATTCATCGAAGAAAACGCTCTGGACGTCAAGAACCTCGACGTGTAAGCCTGTTAGGGAATCAGCACCGTGGGATGACCCTGCGGTGCTGGTTCTGACATCACCTCACTCAACCGCTTCCCCAACTCATCCACAGTAAAAGGCTTCTGTATAAAGTGCAGCCCGGTACCCACCTTGTCCGCCGTGACAATGTTGGATGTGTAGCCGGACATGAACAGTATCCGTGTCTCCGGATGCATCGCGAGAATCTTCTCCCGCAGCTGCAACCCATTCATCCGCGGCATCACAACGTCACTCAGCATCCCGTCGATCCAGGTGCCTTGCCGTTCCGCGAAACTGATCGCCTTCTCCGGACTGTCCGCATTCAACACCGTGTAACCCAGCTCCTCCAGCGACGCGGCCAATAAGTCACGAACCAGGTCATTGTCTTCCACCAGCAGAATCGTCCCGGTGCCTTCCGCCCGTCTCTCCCGCTGGTAATCCTGCGCCAGTTGCCCGGGCTCGGAGTGAATTCTGGGCAGCAGAATCTGGAATTTGCTTCCCTGGCCGGGTACACTCTTCACCTGTATGAAGCCCCGGTTCTGGGAAACAATCCCGTAGACCGTCGCCAACCCCAGCCCGGTACCCTGCTCAGCACCCTTCGTGGTGAAAAACGGCTCAAAGATGTGGGCCACAGTATCAGGACTCATACCCACCCCCGTGTCCGCCACGCTCAACATGACATAGGATCCCGGTACCGCCCCCGGATATTCTTCGCAATCCTGATCCGAAAGCATCACATTACTGGTTTGCACCGTGATCTCTCCGCCAGCCGGCATCGCATCCCGCGCATTCACCAGCAGGTTCAACAGAATTTGGTTCACCTGCGAAGGGTCAATAACCACCGGCCACAACCGGCGGGAGGGATGAAACACAAGAACAATATCCTCACCAATCAACCGGGCCAAAGGCTCCTGCAGGTCACCCAGCAGAACATTGAGATCCAAAGGTACGGGCTCAATCACCTGCTGCCGGGAAAAGCCCAGCAACTTCTGCGTCAAATCCCGTGACCGCCCGGCAGCCTTCAAAATTTCGTTCATCTTCCTGGAAAGGCCAGGGTCCACAGCTACCGCTTCTCTTGCCTGTTCCGCGTACCCCATAATCACCGTCAGCATGTTGTTGAAATCATGCGCGAGACCCCCGGCCAAACGACCCACCGATTCCAGCTTCTGCGCCTGCTGTAGTTGCTTTTCCAGATTCTTCTGCGCCGTAATGTCCAGAACCACGCCATACATCCGAACAGACTCCCCGCGTTCGCCCTGCAAAAATGCACCGCGGCTCAGAACCCAACGGTTCTTGCCGTCGGGAAGAACAATGCGGCACTCCATCACGAACGCAGCGTGTCCGCGCTGCGCATCACTGATAGCCTGTACAACAGCAGCGCGGTCTTCCGCATCCACCGTCTGCAGAAAGTTCTCGTAAGAACCCCGGAAAGTCCCCGGATGATAACCGAAAATCCGTTCGGCTTGTGGGTTCCAAATCAGCTGCCCCGTATCTACAACCCACTCGTAAGTTCCCAGCGCCGCAGATTCGAGTGCGAGCTGTAAACGCCTCTCAGTCGACGCCAAAGCCTCCAAACTTCGCCGCCGGGCCGTGATATCCAACGCTGTTCCGCGCAGCCCGATAATCCTGCCGTCCGGCGCATGAATCGGCTCACCGCGCACCGTCACCCAGGAGGTCGCCCCGTCAGACCGAAGCATTTCCAGATCCAGCTGATACGGCGTCCCTACTTCCGAAGCCTGCGTTACCGCGGCATGCAGACGCTCAGCACTTTCCTGCGAGAAGACTTTGACCCGGTCCTCATAACTCAAGCTTCGCTTGCTCGAATCCAGCCCCGCCATCCGAAAAAGCTCATCGGACCAATGCACGTGCCCGGACGCAAAATCGCATGACCAAACACCCAAACCGGCGATTCTCTGCGTCTCCAGCAATTCGGAATTACTTTTCCTCTGCAGTTCCTCCGCCGCGCGAGCCTTCCGGCTCTCAATGCCGTAGCGCCGGGTTTGAAAAACGGCTAAAGCGAGGAAGATAAGCAGCAGTCCGGTCGTAATCATGCTCACCCGTTCCCTGCGAGTTGCCTCCAGCAAGACTTCCAGAGAAGCCGAGTTACGCCCGGAAATATATCCCCATCGCTGGAACAGACGGTCCACTTCGCCCTCACCGAAGAGCACGTCGATTTCATCGCGCAGCGCATCCGCAACTTCGCTTGCCGCCTTGCTTGACCCAATCGCCAAATCAATCGTGGCATTGGGCAGCTGAATCATCGCCAAGCCGCGCTCCCCGCAGGCACCCGCCCCGCGGATCAGAGAATGGATCAGGTCATCCTGCTCCAACAAGGCTGCAGCGGTTTCCCCGGAACAAACGCTCGTGATCGCCTCCGCCGGAGTCTGCTTCACTATCCCCACGGAACCTGGAGCGAAACGCTTCAGCAACGTCACATTGATAGGAGCAGGGCGGGATGCCACTTTCTTTCCCCGCAGAGAATCAGCCGTGGTAAATCCGCTCCCCGGCAAGACCCAGAATGCAAGGTACGAATGCAGATACGGTCTGCTGAAGTGCAGCCGTGCCTTTCGTTCTTCCGTGATGGTAATCAGGGGCCAAAGGTCCACAGCATGAGAAAGGATCGCCGCTTCTGAGCTTTCCCGGTGCTCTTCCCAAATGAGCCGGATGCCGCGCCGCCGCGCCGCTTCCTGGACCAACTCCACCACAACACCGGTCGGCGTACCATCCGGCTTCGCGAACTGCTCCGGATAGGCGCTTTCCCAGCCAATCTTGTAAGCCCGTTCCGTCAAGTGCCGCCGCACCAGGTACATCCGGGCCCCCAAAGCGCAGAGTATCCCCAGCGCCGCCACCACCAGCAGGGAACGCCACTGGACCAGTCCCGAAATGTTACGGCTGTATGCCACTACCCGATTATTCGTTCATTACGGGTTAAAAAATACATACCTGCGGAAAAACTGATATTCGAAAGCTCCCGGACGGAGCCCGAATCAGCCCTTCTCGACGTGTTCCCCGACAAACCAAGCCTGCATCTCATTCGGGCGAATGATGGAGCCAACCAGGAAATCATTGGTTCCGTCGTCCCCGTCCCCGGCAGCCTGCGAAGCAAATTCGCGGGCTTCGCCGATGATGATTTCGTGCGCCTCCAGCAGGCGGGCAATCTGCGTTTCCACTGCCTCCCGGTGCTTCGGGGCGCGCGGAATCTTCGTTAGCTCGACAACGTCGTGCGCGGTTGCCACGGTCACGCCGCCCAACATCTGCACGCGCTCCGCAATCCCGTCCACCATGTCACTCTGCTCTTCGTAGTGCTTGTCGAACAGGAGGTGTAGCTGATAAAACGCCGGCCCGGATACCTGCCAGTGATGCTTCTTATAAAGGTCCCGCAGGCTCATCGTATCGGCCAGAAGCTGATTGAGATTCTCCGCGCTCTTCAACCGCGTCTTCTCGCCCAACGCGATGGACATCGTCTTCCGTACCGTGCCAAAGGCTTGTGTGCTGTTCTCAGCCGCTGTGATGTTCTTCTTCTTAGCCATGACCCAGTAGACGGCAACAGCACTTCAAAAGATGCAAACGGGAGTAAACTGAGGGTGCGATCATGACCCCCGTACAAGTTCTCGAATTCGCCAAAGAAAGCGGCGCCCGTCAGCTGGATCTCCGCTTCTCCGATATCCCTGGCCTGCAGCATCACATTTCTTATCCCATCACTGAACTCACCGAAGCTTCGTTTACAGAAGGCTTCGGTATTGACGGCTCCAGCATCCGCGGCTGGGCTGCCATCAATGAAAGCGATATGCTGCTGGTTCCCGACCCCGCCGTCGCCTTCATGGATCCCTTCCTCGAAACCCCCACGCTGGTCATGTTCGGTGACGTCCGCGACCCCATCACCAAGCAGAACTACGAGCGCGATCCCCGCTGGATTGCCCGCAAAGCCGAGATGTACATGAAGACCACCGGCCTGGGAGATACCGCGTTCTTCGGTGCCGAAGCGGAATTCTTCGTCTTCGACAACATACGGTTTGATCAAAACGCCCACTCCGGCTTTTACTTCATCGACTCCGAAGAAGGCCGCTGGAATTCCGGCCGCGAAAAAGATAACCTCGGCTACCGTCCCCGCTTCAAAGAGGGTTATTTCCCCGTTCCGCCAACCGATCACTACCAGGACCTGCGCGCGGAAATGGTCACCACCATGGAACGCTGCGGGCTCCATATTGAATGTCACCATCACGAAGTCGCCACTGCCGGGCAATGTGAGATTGACCAGCGCTACAACACGCTGTTGCGCTCCGCGGACAACATGATGATCTACAAGTACGTGGTCCGCAATGTGGCCAATCAGTATGGCAAGACCGTCACCTTCATGCCCAAGCCCATCTTCGGAGACAACGGCAGCGGCATGCATACCCACCAATCCATCTGGCGTGACGGCAAGCCACTCTTTGCCGGCGACGGTTATGCAGGATTGAGCCAGATGGCGCTCCATTACATTGGTGGCCTGCTCAAGCACGCCCGCGCGCTCTCCGCTATCATCGCCCCCACCACCAACAGTTACAAACGTCTGGTGCCGGGATATGAAGCACCGGTCAACCTGGCCTACTCCCGCCGCAACCGCTCTGCGGCGTGCCGCATACCCATGTATTCCTCCAGTCCGAAGGCGAAGCGCGTGGAGTTCCGTCCCCCGGATCCCTCCGCCAACCCCTATCTCGCCTTCGCCGCGATGTTAATGGCCGGGCTCGACGGCATTCTCAACCGCATCGAACCAGGCGAACCGATGGACAAAGATATCTATGATCTTTCTCCGGAGGAGATGAAATCCGTCCCTTCCATGCCAGCCTCGCTTGAGGAAGCACTGAACTGCCTCGAAGAAGACCATAACTTCCTGCTCAAGGGAGATGTCTTCACCGAAGAACTGGTGGAGACCTTCATCGATTACAAGCGCCGTCATGAAGCAGACGCGGTCCGTTTACGTCCGCACCCGTATGAGTTCCAGCTCTATTACGATTGCTAGGACCATAGCATTCGAGCCGCCCTGCTACGCCAGGAATCTGATTCACAAATTTACGCTCACGTTCCTGGGTCCATCTGAATCTATCGCTTGATGTTCGCGCGCCATTCTGGCGCGCGTGCCCAGGCTAAGACAACTTCCCGAAACAGGCGGTGTATTCATCGACATCGGAATAATCATCATTCTGTGTGAAGCACTCCACTAGAGGCAGCCGGCAAAGACCGCGGCGGCCTCATCACAAACGAGCATTCGCCACCGCCCGGGGTTCGTCTTACCGGCGAATACTTAGAGAGCTTAGTACCCTAAGGGCATACATGGATTCCAATACACCCGGCAAACTCCGCAGCCAGCAATGGTGGACCGGCGGCGATTACTACGCTTTTTCCCGCAAGGCCTGGCTCCGTTCCGAAGGCTACACGCGTGATGTTTTCGATGGCCGCCCCGTCATCGGCATCTGCAATTCCTGGAGCGAGCTGAATAACTGCAACGCCCACCTCCGCACCCTGGCGGAAGCCGTAAAACGTGGCGTTTGGCGCGCAGGCGGCTTCCCGCTCGAATTCCCCACCATCTCCCTCGGCGAGATGTTCCTCAAACCCACCTCCATGCTCTACCGCAACTTGATGTCCATGGACGTAGAGGAAATGATCACCGCGAACCCGCTCGACGGCGTTCTGCTGCTCTGCGGTTGTGACAAGACCACGCCTGCGCAACTCATGGGCGCGGCGAGCGCCAACCTTCCCGCCATCATGGTCACCGGCGGACCCATGCTCCACGGCCAGTGGAAAGACCGCAAACTCGGCGCCGGCACAGATGGCCGCAAGCTCTTTGACCTCTACCGCACCGGCAAAATCACGGATGGCGAATGGTGCGAAATCGAAGGTGGACTCGCCCGTTCCGCCGGCCACTGCACCGTCATGGGTACCGCCAGCACCATGGCATCGGTGGTGGAAGCCCTCGGCATGACCCTGCCCAACTGCGCCGCAATACCCGCGCCGGATTCGCGCCGCACCACCATCGCCGAACTCTCCGGCCAGCGTATCGTCGAGATGGTCAAGCAAAACCTGCGACCCTCCGATATCCTCACGCGGCAGGCCTTTGAAAACGCAATCACTGTCGATATGGCGATTGGCGGTTCCACGAATGCAGTCGTCCACCTATTGGCAGTAGCCGGACGCCTGGGCATTGATCTGAAGCTCGATGACTTTGATCTAATCTCGCGCAAGACACCCTGCGTGGTGAACGTCAAACCCTCCGGCGAATATCTGATGGAAGATCTCTTCGCCGCCGGTGGCATCCCCGCGGTGATGAAAGAGGTTCTGCCACTGCTGCACGGCGAAGCCATCACGGCCAACGGCCACACTGTCGCAGAGAACGTCGCCAGCGCGGAATGCTACAACCGTGATGTTATCCGGCCCTATGATCAACCGCTCTCCATGGAGGGCGGCACCGCAATCTTGCGCGGTAATCTCGCTCCCAACGGTGCGGTCATCAAACCCACCGCGGCCTCACCCCACTTACTCCAACACCGCGGCACTGCGTACGTTTTCGAAACTTATCAGCAGATGCGCGCGGAGATAGACCGCCCCGATCTTGCCGTGACGAAAGACACCATCCTGGTCATGAAAAGTTGTGGGCCCAAAGGTGCCCCCGGCTTCCCCGAATGGGGACAAATCCCCATGCCAAAAGTGCTGCTCGAACAGGGCATCAATGACATGGTCCGTATTAGTGACGCCCGCATGAGCGGCACCAGCTTCGGCACAGTCGTGCTGCATGTCGCCCCCGAATCCGCAGCCGGCGGACCACTTGCTGCCGTGGAAACCGGCGACGAAATTATTCTCGATACGGCCAACCGCTCGATCACTCTGGCCGTTTCCGATGAAGAAATACAGCGCCGCCTCGCCGCCCGCCCCGCCCCGCCCGTTCATTACGACCGCGGCTACGGCAAGATGTTCTTGAACCACGTCAACCAGGCCGATCAGGGCTGCGACTTCGACTTCCTCCGGAAAACTTAGCAACTAACGGATAGCGTGCGGTCCCTTCGCGGCTCTATCGTCAAAGCATGCAACAGATTGCGGAATACATCGAGGCAAACCTGGAGGGCGACCTCTCCCTGGATCATTTGGCCAAGTTAGCCCACTTGAGTCCTTACCACTTCCAGCGCCGTTTCAAAGCGGCGTTGGGAGTTACTCCGAAACAATACGCGGAAGCCTGCCGGCTGCGGACCCTCAAGCAGGAACTGCGCGCGGGCGAAGATATCCTCACCAGTCTTTTCGCGGCAGGTTATAACTCCTCGAGCCGCGTCTATGAGAAGATCGACACCCGCCTCGGTATGACGCCTGCCGAATACCGCGCGGGAGGCAAGAACATTCCTGTTAGCTTCGTCGCGGTGGAAACGGCTCTGGGACTCCTCATGATCGCGGCGACAGACCGTGGCCTCTGCTTCGTGCAGTTCGGAGATGATGCCGCTGTTCTTGAAGCGCAACTGCGCCGCGAATATCCGAATGGTCTGCTGACTCCCATGCCACAACCCTGGCCCCAGCCTTTTCGCGATTGGATCCTGGCTCTCGAAGAGCATCTGCAAGGCAGGCAGCCCAAGCTGGCTTTACCCCTGGACATCCGCGCCACCGCGTTTCAGATGGCCGTCTGGCGGTATCTGCAATCCATACCCTACGGCGAGATCCGCAGTTATAAGGAGGTGGCTGAGGGCATGGGCAAACCCAAAGCAATCCGGGCTGTGGCAAGCGCCTGCGCCAGAAACGTAGCCGCCCTGGTCATCCCCTGCCACCGCGTGCTGCGCGGTACCGGCCACTTAGGCGGTTATAAGTGGGGATTGGACCGGAAGCGTGTGCTGCTGGATAAGGAACGGACCTCGCGTCAGTGAGCGAAGTCCGTGGCGAAGCTGCTAATCAACTTCTCCCAATCTGCACTGAACTCCTGCGGCGCCTGACTTACCAGAGCCATAAAACCAGCCCTTCTCGCAAGATCATTAAAGTACCGAGGGGGATTGCCCCCGTTGGATATCACCATACCAGCTTCATGGTTGAGTATCTTCAAGAGAGGGCGCCTCGCCGCAGGGGGAATATCTTCGCCCTTGGCCAACGCAAGACACTCAGGTGTAACATCCTTTTCCGGGCAGCCAGTCAAAAAACCCGAAAGTACAGTCCGCTTCTCAGGCAGCAACTGAACCCGAATATGCTGGAACCTCGTACCCGACACATTCGAATGGCATCCGCTGCATTGGCGGAGCGCCACGGCATTGATCACCTCCGGGCTGAACTTACCCTGGGGCTGTGTACCCGGAAATATCCGCCCATATTCGAAATTACCCCGCGACAACAAACGGCCGGGAAACAGCGCTCCTTGCGGACCCCTACTGCCGGTCGTCTTGCCAGCCTCCAAATCCCACCAGAAACTCAAATACTTCGCGTGCTCAAACGAACCGGCCGCAGCTGTTACAAACCGCCCGTCCACCTGATCTTCCAGCGGACCGGAAACAAAGCTGTCCGCCGCCAGATTCCATTCCGAGAGCCTCCAAGTGCCCGCAGCTTCCGCATTCGTTCGAAGCCGGAGACCGTAAGAGTGGTTCAGATTCTTCTCTATTAGGACTCGCAAGCGTTGCTTATATGCTTCTCCATCAAGCTTAGAAAGATCGAGCCATTCCGCATTCGCCGCCTTGAATGCTTTCCAGTCCATGGGACGAAGAGCGAACTCCAGAATGATAGAAGGATGGAAAGGGGCAGTCTTCTCTTTTGGATTGATGTAGCTTAGAACAAAGCGAACTTCGCCGCCGCTCCAGACGCGCCCATTCCAGGTCGAATTATCCAAACGGTTTACCACAGCCAATGTGATAAAGGGAGCTGTCCACAACTCCTGGTTCTCAGCGAGTCTTTTCTTGAGAGCAAGGTCTTTCTGCCTGGCATCCTTCAGCCAGTCTTGAAAAAACTCTTCAGCGTTCTTTTCCCCGACCGCCTTCTTGAGCAACCACTCCAGCGTATAAGCGGGCTTGGAATCATCAGTAAGCCATTCGGCCTTGCTGATCAACAGGCTTCGCCCGGGTTGGACCGTCTCATATAGCGCCTCCAGTTCCCCGACCTTGGCACCCGGGTACGCAGACGATCCTTCAGCACCAATCTCTCTACCGCCGAAACCGGATGGGATCCAGCGGTAGGATACAGGAGATTGGCATGAGGTCAAAGCCAAGGCGGCAGCCAATGCTGCTGCTGCCGCAATTTTACCTGAGTGCGAACACACTGTTTCCAGCCCAGACTGAAGTAACCGCCTCGCAACCACCATTCCAGTTGGAATCAGCGAAATCATCAGCCGCATCGCTGACAGCTTTATCTGCTGCCAATAACTGCATGAAGTGGTGATCCGCAGACGTGGTTTGAAAGTCCTTTGTAATTTCCGGCAGCGGATTCTGTGCCATCTGATTCCGGAGGCTCGCATCGATAATGCATGCACCCAACAGCACCGGAAAGCGGTCACTCAATGGATCTCCCGGTTGTTGGACAGCGTTTATGGCATCCCGCAGTGTCTTCAATTGCGCACCAACGGCTGGATCCTGATAGTACTGAATCACGCGGGCCAGGGCTCCGATGCTGACTGGTTTGGCAAATTCCGGAAAATCAGGCAATGCCTTGCGGACCACCGGAAACGCATCCTCGTCAATCTGCCCTGTATTGTGCACCATTGGGGCAGGCAAAGCTACCCCGGTAGTAGGATTTTGATCCGAGGTTGTCCGGACCACGGGTGTATAGAACCCCTTGCCAGCAGTTCCCGCCGGATCCAAAGATTTGTCCAGAACAGCCTTACCCGTCACATACCAGATATCATTCATCGTTGATCTCCTCTTTCCTTCAGTGCACGAAATTGTTGCTCCGCGCTTGAATGGCCGCGGCTACCTTCACGATTTGCAGGGATGGATTCTTCTTACCCCACAGCTCAAGAATCTTCTTCGAATAAGTGGCCGCATCATAATGGCCTGCCGCATTCGCTGCTATGGACCGGCGTCCCCAATACAGAATAAGCTCTGCAGCAAATGCCCGGGCAAGCACATACCCTTCCATCTTTGCCACGCGCTCCCAGTAGTCCAGGGCGATGTCATATTTCCCGGCTGTGGAATAAAACTCAGCCAGTTCGAAAAACGTCCAAAGATTGAACTCTAATCCGGCGGCCTGAAGTAACATACCCTCAGCCTGCGCGGCCGAACCGCTCAACAAGGCCATCACCGCTTTGCAATAAAGTGCGCAGGCTTGGGAAAAGCTGCTTGGCCACTTATCCGAAATTGAGTTCACAACCCGGGAAATTTTTTCAGCAGTCTGAGAATCCCGCAGTCTCGCGGCCCAAAACATAGCTCTGCTGAGGATGGGTAGACACGGAGGAAACGCCCCGATATCTATCATTCCTGTCAGGTGATTCCGCGCCGTGTCCAGCCTGTCGGTCAGAAAGTGCGCTCCGCACAGTGCAGCTTCCAACAATCCCCGGTCGCCAGTGTTCACGGAACCGTCCGGCCCTTGCAAACTGCCGGTCAACATTCGGAGTGATGTAATGACCGCCTCTGTCTCACCAAGCATGAATCTGGCGCTGGCGGTGTCGAGCAGTTTGTCTGGCATTTCATCGTTTTTCTCAAAACATGCGCGGGCTTCCCGATACCGGCCCAGTCCCAAGTAGGCAAAACCGCCTAGACGATGGCTGTAGGCATAACGGATACCTTTGCTCACCAGATTCTGATACTCATTCAAAGCAGTCTCATACTGCCCGCTCTCCACCAGGCTGTAAATCAGTTCGGTCGTGAGAAGCTCATCGTTGCTCAACGTCAACGCATGGCGGTTGTAGCCGACTGCCTCTTCTGCCCTGCCGGATAAACGAAGATACACAGCAAGAATCCGGTCAAAACGGGGCTCATCCAGAAAATACTCCCGGTTTCGCATCGCGGTCGCAACCATCCGCGCATGATCTTCGCAGTTATGAAAATAGAATGCTTCAATCCGCGTGCGTTCCCGTTCAGGCAGTCCGTGGGAGTTATCCGCGGCAAGCTGTGCTTCCTGGAAAGCTTCCTCCAGGCGACCCTTTGGCTTCAACACAGATGACCGCATCATGTGCGCTTGAGCGAAGTTCGGGTCCAACCGCAAAGCTTCTTCGAACTTCAACAAGGCCTCATCCATCTCCTTGACCGCGAAATGAGCCATGCCGTCGTAATACTTATCCAGCGCTTCTGGAACCTTTGTGGTGAACGACATCACCCCGGGCGGATTGGCATTCAACGAGGCCTCGGATTCCCCTGCCAAATTGTGCCGCAGCCAATACGCCGCAGCCTCCGCAGCCTTGCCCGTACTGGAAAGATCGCGCAGTGCAATCTTTGCCAAAGGCGCTTCTGTTCCAGCTCTGTGTAACTCCATCAGCAGGGAATACCGGCCGCCATCCTCGTGGAATTGCGAATTTACCCAATAGCCAACACGCAATTTTTCGGCCAGGCTCAACAGAGTATTCTCATTCACTGGAACCGCTGTACCCTCCCGCTTCACCGCAGGCGGCAGATCTTCGTCGCCAATCGCCCGGAACAAAGGGGATTGTTGCAACCCCGTCAGAACACTGGCGCGAACCTTTCGAGCAGTCCGGGAATCTCCTGCACTCACAAATCCGTTCACCAGGAGCCTCGCTCCCCGCTGCAGGATAGGTGGTTCCTGGGCAGCAGGCTTGCCGAGCAAATAGTAACTCAAAGCCCCAGTACCGGCCACACCCAAGGCACCCAGCAAATACCGCCGCGTGTGCCCGCGCCCCAGCCACCCAATCACCCGCTCTAAATCCTGCGGTCTCTGCTTTGGATCCTCAGCCGCGCAGTCCTCCCAGATCCGGTAACCCGGCATCAACTGCCGCGCCACTTTCCCGAAGGCATAGATATCTGACAAAACACTCGGTGCCACCCGGCCCTGCAACTCCGGAGCCATATAATCCACCGTGCCGGCCCGCACCGATAACCCTTGATCCTGCGGAGAGGCAGCGTTTTCCAACGCCCGCGCCAAACCGAAGTCCATAATCACAGCCCGCGGCTCCGGACCCTCCGTCAACATTACGTTGCCTGGCTTGAAATCTCCATGAATCACCCCCATCCGGTGCGCCGCATGCAAACCCTCAGCCAATTGGAGCGCCACCGGTCTGCCCAGCTTCCGGCCGCCGGATTCCACCAGCACATCAGACAGCAACCGCCCCTCCACATATTCCATCGTGAAGAAAACCGTCGGACCATCCTCAAACAACGCATGGATCCGGCACACATTCTGATGTGCCACCCTCTGCGCATTCTTCACTTCGGAAATGATCTGCGCGCGAAGCGTGTTCGATGACGCCAGCAATCTCGCCACAGTCTTCAGCGCAACGTGATCCTGCGTCAGCCGGTCATGAGCCAGGTAGACTTCACCCATGCCACCGGCACCCAGGCTCCGCAGAATCTCGAAGCGGTTCAGAACAACCTGGCCTGCCTCAAAGACGGGCCGCACTTCGAACTGCACCGCACCTTCAAGAAACCCCTTCGACTCGGCCTGCATGTGGAACTTCCAAAGTTCCTGCACTTCGCGGCGAATCGAACCATCCGGCTCCAAAGCCAGTACCTCCTCCAGCGGCTTTTGATCCAGAAGAAGGTCGAATAACTCCCAAATCCGCTCCGAACGTTCTTCCTCCATGGGAATCGGCACCATCGGCTTTCCGGGCTGCTTAGTTGGTCTTGCTCATTTGCTTCAGGAACCAGGCGCGCGCCTTCAGCCAGGCGCGCTGCACGCTCTTGCCTGACATGCCTATACTCTCCGCGATTTCGTCTTCTGTTAAGCCGCCGAAAAAGCGCATCTCGACTACCTGCGCCCACCTTGCATTCGTCTTCGCCAGGCCGTCCAGTAACTCATCGATCTCCAGAGTTAGAGCGAGATTCTCATCGGAAAATACAATCGCTTCATCCAGCGAAACCATGCCATTCGAACTGCGCTTCTTCGCTGCCCTGCTTCTGGCATAATCCGTCAGCAAGTGCCTCATCACCATGGAGGAAAGCGCGAAGAACTCACCGCGGTTCGCGAAGCAAACATCTTTCTGGCTTTCCAGTTTGAGATAGGCCTCGTTCACCAGTTCTGTTGGTTGCAGTGCGTGGCCGTTGCGCTCATTGCGGAGCCGCGCGCTGGCGATCTTGTGAAGCTCCAGATAGACCTTGGGCAGCAGATCATTGTGAGCAGCCCGGTCACCCAGCGCGAAGCGCTGCAGCAGCACCGTAACATCACCCTGGGTCTTGCCGTCGTTGGGCGTCATACTTCTCCGTCTTGGGAGTATAACCGCACCAAGGGTGTTTTGACCAACAAAAAGAAACGAAACCGGCAATACTGTCCGCGCTGTCATCGTCGCCTGCTCTCCGCTGCTGATACAAGCGCACAAAACAGGCAAAGGGGGACAGCAATTCCTGAACTTTTTTACTCGGTGAAGATCCGGCCCTGCTGCACACCGGCTTCGCGGCCCGGCAGTATGCGTCCCGGCAGCACGAAATGCTCATCGCAGCGGGGTTCATAAGTCTCATCGCCGCCCACCAGCACCTGCGGACTGTTATAGTGCGCAGGAACCCCGTTGATGATTCTTTGTGGATAAGGTGCACGTGAACCGCACTTCGTGCAATAGGAGGTCATCCACATACAACGGTCTTCAGCCAGCATCGCCAGATCCGGCGTCGACCCAAACGGTTCCCCGCGGAAATCAAAAGCCAGACCGGATGCGATCACGTCATAGCCTTCGTCCAGAAGATTTTTCACTAACTGAAAGAATCCTGAGTCCCGCGGGAAGAACTGCACTTCATCAAAAGCGATGATTTCGAACTTACAGCCCGCATCTGCTTCCTTGTCGCGCAGTACCGGCCACAATTCCTGGGGCAGATTCGGACTGATCTCCTCCGCCGTGTCTTCATCCCCCTTGCGGCTCTTGATGGTGTTCATGCCGCTGCGGGTGTCCGTCCGCGGCTTGAAGACTGCAATCTTCTTATTGCCGTACTTCCGCAAGGTGTCAATTTCCGTCAGCAGATGCCGCGTCTTGCCGGACGCCATGTTGCCGATATAAAGCCTCAAGAATCTGCCGCGAGCCATGACTCGAATTGTAATATCCAGCTACTCCGCAACCGTATCGCCCTCTGCGGTGAAGTACCGCCGCAGCCATGCCATGGCGAAACGCTGATCGCGGATCACCGTCGGCACGGAGATGCCCTTGATTTCCGCAATCTCCTCCGCAGTGCAGCCGCCGAAATACCGGAGCGTCAACACTTCGCTCTTCCGCTCATCAATGCGCGCCAACTCATCCAGCGCTTCGTGGATGGCGAACAGCGCCTGAATCGGCTGATCGGAAATCGCGAGATCATCCTCCAGAGCCACCTGCACGGCACCGTCTCCGCGCTTGATCCGTCCTTTGCCGCGCGCGTGGTCGGCCAGCACCTGCCGCATCGCCCGGGCCGCGATCCCAACAAAATGAGACCGCCCGGTCAGATCCAGCGGGTCACCGGCCAGCCGCAAATAGGCTTCATGAATGAGTGCGGTTGGCTGCAGCGTGTGGCCGGGGCGCTCCCGCCGCATGTAAGCCGATGCCAGCGAATGCAATTCCCGGTACACCAAAGGCAAAACGCTCTGCAGCGCAGCCTCATCCCCGCTGCCCCAGCGGTGCAGCAGTTGCGTCACTTCCGATTGATTCGGTGTCTCCAAACTTTTTTCTTTTCCCATGATCGGATTTCCGCCGATCCATCGCATTCCCTATTGAAGGCGGTTGAAAACAGGGAGACGCGCGCGTCCGGAGGGGGCACAGCTCAAGAGTCGGCCGTGTCCGTAAGACGTGCGCCGTCCAACCAAAACCGCGGAACTTACATTCAAGGAGTTTATATGTTTGCACACAGTTTCTGGAAGACCGTCACTCGGACTGCTTCCATCACGTTTCTTCTTTGCCTGATGCAGGCTGCGGCGTCAGCGAACAACCTGACCTGGTATTACAACGCAACGCTCGAAGACGGAGGCACGGTTTCCGGTCAGTTCAACTATGATGCCAGCCTTTCCAGCAACCAACTCTCCGCTTTTACCCTCAGCAGCACGGATGCCGCATTCGGCGACTACACCTATAACGTGGGTGATTCCAGCGTCAGCGTCATCAATAGCAATCTGGAATTTGTCTTTTCCCAGAATGGCGGCAACCGGAGCCTGACCGTACGCCTGAATTCCGAACTGACCGACTCCGGTGGCACGGCGGATACCGGCATCTCCAATGAATTCCTCATCACCGGAAGCCCCAACAACCACAACTCCACCGCGGTTACCCTTTCCACTACAGCCCCCACCCCCGAACCGTCCACCATCTTCCTGACTCTCTCCGCCGGTGCCGGACTCTTCCTCGCCCGCAGACGTCTCAGCTAAACCCAGGTTTGCCGGATACATCCCGTTTTCGGTACACTCTCCAACTGGAGTTATTCCCATCGCACCCGGCCCCAAACCGCGCGATACGGCCTGGCGGCGGCTCAACCCGTCCGCCAGCGCCGACTTTTGGCTGCAAGTCGAACGCTTGTTCGCCGAAGCCTCTGACCTGCCCGCCCACGAACGCCATTCCTGGCTCTCCGCCCACTGCACTGAACCGGAAATCCTCCACGAAGTCCAGTCGCTTCTGCATCACATCGCGCCGGAAACCCATGACCTTTCAGATCTGGTCGTCGATGCCGCCTCAGCCCTTTCCCGGCAACCCACCCGGAACCTCCTCGGCCAAACCCTGGGAAATTACCGCATCACCGGACTCCTCGGACGCGGAGGCATGGGCGAAATCTACGCCGCGGAAGATCTCAACCTCGGCCGCCGTGCCGCCCTCAAGCTCCTCTACAACAAGTCCTCCCGCAACCCGGACGGCATCAAACGCTTCCGCCTGGAAGCCCGCGCCGCCTCCGCTCTGAATCACCCCAACATCGTCACGATTTACGATTTCGGGGAGTCTGACGGCAACTTCTACATCGCCTCGGAACTTGTGGAAGGCCGCACCTTCCGGCAATTACTCTCCCTGGAGCCCCTGCCGCCCCGCGACTTCGCCGATATCGCCCTGCAAATCGCGGAAGGCCTCGCCGCCGCCCACGCCGCCGGCATCATCCACCGTGACATCAAGCCGGAAAACCTGATGCTCCGGCCCGATGGCTACGTCAAAATTCTCGATTTCGGACTCGCCAAACTTCACGAAGTTTTGCCCCACCAGGACGCCGTCACCACCGCCCTCACCATGCCCGGCATGGTCATGGGCACCGTCCAGTACATGTCCCCCGAACAGGCGCGCGGAAAAACCACAGATGCCCGCTCGGATCTCTTCAGCTTCGGTGCCGTCCTCTATGAACTCCTCTCCCGCCAGCCGGCATTCAGCGGAGAAACCCCCGTCGATATCCTCGCCGCTCTGGTTGGCCAGCAACCCGCTCCCCTCACCGGCCACCCGCCCGCCATCACCGCTCTCATCGCAAAGTGCCTGCAGAAAGACCCGGCGCTCCGTCCAACTGGCTTTCCAGAAGTCATCTCCACGCTGCAAGCCTACCTGGGCTCCATCGATTCCGGTCAGGTTGCCGTCACCCAAAATGCAAAACGCCGCCGCTGGCCCCTCGCCGCTGCCGCCGGAATCATTCTTGCCGCCGCAGTTACACTTCCCTTCACCGGCTGGTTCTCACCGGAACCATTCCGCAAAATGGAACCCTTCAAGATTTCCCTGCCCGCCGATGCCGGTTTCGGTGTCATCTCTCCGGATGGCCGCTACCTCGCCTACACCACAATCCTGCCCAAGAACGGGCGCGGCCTGCGCGTAAAATCCCTCATCAGCCAGGCTTCCAGCAATATCGAAGTTCTTCCGCCAGCCCAGGCGGCTATCTATTCCGTCGCCGTCTCGCCGGATTCCGCAAACATCTACTACACGCTCCACCCCATGCTCTCCCCGGTCAAGCCCGCCCTCTGGCGTGTGCCATTGCTGGGGGGAACTCCGGTCAAGCTGGCGGACCATGCCGATGGCGGCATCATCATCAACCGCGACGGCACACGCGTAGCATTTTTTCGCCGCGGTACGAAGAGTTCTTCCATCCTGGTTCTCAATCCCGATGGCTCCGGCCTCCGCGAACTCCCCCGCGTCGAAGCCCTCCGTCCCGTCGAAACCATGACCTGGGATTCTTCCGGCAAGCGCATTTTTTACTGCAACATCGCCCGCGCCGGAACCTTTTACGAGACCACCATCTTCTCCGTCGATCCCGACTCCGGCACCCCCCGCCAGGAATTCCGTCTGCCTCAACTCTCCGTCTCCGGCATCCAAAGTCTGCCCGGGAAACAAGGCTTCCTCCTCATCGCGGCTGACCCGGATAACCGCATTGGCCAGCTCTGGCATTTGCCGCTTTCCGGAATTCCGCGCCGTATCAGCCGGGATCTCAACCCCTATTCCGCACTCACCGTCTCCGCGCGGGGAGACACAGCAGTCGCCACGGTCAGCGGACGGGAAAGCCAGCTCTGGCTCCTGGATGCCACCGGCGCGGAAGCCCCCCGGCAACTAACAGATATCCGCCACCCCTACAACACCGTCACCTGGATGACCGATGGCACCATCATCTCCACGGATTACACCGGTTCCTTCCCCCGGCTTGCCGCCATAAAACCCGGCCAGGAACCCCGCCTTCTCACGCCTGAACTGGAGCGCGCCGTCCAGGTGGAAGCCGATGCCTGCCCGGACCGGCCCATCGTTATCTACGCTGAATCCCGTGAAGGCAAAGCCTCCATCTGGCAAAGCTCATCCGATGGCACAGCCCGCCGCCAAATCACACAGGGACCCACGGACCGCCTGCCGCAATGTGTCGCCGGCGGCCTGGTCACCTATTTCACGGACTATCCGGCCGCACCCAAACGCATGCAGATTTCGCTCGATGGCGGCGCACCCCGGCCCATGCCCGACGTCGCCCGCGGAGAACTCCTCTCACCCGACGGCAAACTCGCCATTTCCGCCTCCAGTACAACGCTGCGAATCAACGACTCAACCATACGCAGCCGCGAAGAGAACAAGATCCTCTTCCGCTTTCCTGTCTCCATCAATCCCGTCAGCTGGGCGCCAGACGGCAAAGCCTTCGTCTACCAGGATGACCGCACCGGCCATTGGGAACTCTGGCTCCAGCGTCTCGATTCCTCGCCCGCCCGCCAGCTCACCAACTTTCAGGACCGCCAGATCTTCGATGCCGCCTTTTCCCCCGATGGCCGCCACATCGTCATCGCCCGCGGCCGCATTTACTCAGACATCATGGAACTCCGTGACGTCCGCTGAGCTTATTTGATCTTCGGATTCCCCAGAGCATACTTGCTGTCCAGAACCCTGCCATTCTTATCCACCACAGCCACGGCGGAAAAACCACTTCCAAATCGCAGATCCCGCAGCGTCACTTCGGTATTTCCCGTCGCACGCGATGGAATCAGCGTCCACAAGGGCCACTGCACAAACTCCTCCAGATACTGGAACGGGTCTGTCTGCTCCGCCGCCAGCAATGCCGCTGAACGTTCCCCTTTGAACAGATAATCCCCCGGTTCCCTCGAAACGGTGTCCCGGATGTCTACCGGCACCTGGACGTAACCAACACTCAATTCCGCAATCCCATCCCACTGCAAAGGATTCTGGTGCGGAAACGCGCCCGTCCGCCGGGGTGCCAGGCCTTGAAATTTCCTGGTCTCCAGTTGCGCCACCGCCATGTTGCGCAAATCCCGACGGCCCCAGTCATACCCAATCAGCAGCAGCAGCGAAAACACAGCCCAACCCGCTCCGTAACTGCGCTCCCGCACCCCCAGTTCGGAATTCAAAATCCGGTTGAGGAACGGTGCCGCCAAACCCAGCAAAAGAATCGCCCAGATGATCAGGTCAATCACCGGAGTGATATCCCAGTGCGACCAGGCCCCCGAAAACGGCAGCAGCAGGCGGACGCCATAGATGTTGGTGAGATCCAGCAAAATGTGGGACAACACCCCCAGTACGGCAATCCCGAACGCCGGCAGCCACTTCACCGGTTGCCGGCCCAAAACCCGCACAATCACCACCGCCAGCAGCGCCATCACGGGAATCGCCAGCAGAGAATGCGTCAAATGCCTGTGCCACCGCAAGTAAGCCAGCGGACCGTTCACCAGCGAGATCACATCAAAATCCGGAATGTTCGCCGCCAGCATCAGAATCGGCGTCGCATTCGGTGTCACCCGCCGGAATCCTGCGCGCGAAAGGAACAATCCTGTAAGGGAATGGGTAATGTTATCCAAGGGAGCTTTTCATGACGAGTGTAGCGGGAGAAGGCAGACTGGTCCAAATCAACATCTCGAAGGGTGGACTGCCCAAGCTGCCCGTCAGTGAACCCGCGCAGTTGAGTCACCTCGGTGTGCCGGGCGATATCCAGCGCAATTTGAAGTATCACGGCGGTCCGGACAAAGCGGTTCTCATGATCGCCGCGGAAGTCCTGGAATCGTTGCGTTCCAAAGGCTTCCCCGTTGTGGCAGGCTCGCTCGGGGAAAATCTCACCGTCTCCGGACTCGATCCCAGAACCTGGCGCTCCGGCCAGCGCTGGCGCATCGGCCCGGCCGTCATCGAACTCACGACACTCCGCCAGCCCTGCGCCAGCCTCTACCCCTACGGCCGCGAAATCGGGAAGCATCTCTGGGAAAAAAAGGCCGCCCCAGGTGCGGAAGTCTGGGCCGCGGGCGGCTTCTATGCAAGAGTCGTACAGGCCGGAGAAATCAGCCCGGGAGCGCCGGTCGTGCTGCTTTCGGACGTTGCGTAGCGCTCCAGGAATCCGTGACCGCCGAATACCAACATAAGGAATAAGTAAAGAATCGGTGCCTGGCACCGATTCTTTATGTGTTTTTTAGATGACGTGCTTCAAACTCCCGGCCTCTCCAACTTCTTCCGCTTTCCCCGCGCCGGTGCCCGCATCCGTGGCTTCTCCGGCGGCCAGTGGTCGCCCGTCACAATGAAGCCCGCCCACTTGATCACATTCATGTAGCAACTGCTGAACCCGCCACCATGCATGTTCAACCGGTCCACCAGGGCGAAGAACCAGACCTCATCCACGCTCACTTCCACCTGCCCCTTTTCGTTCAATTTGCCCAGTGGCACGCAGTAGCGGTAGCCATCCACATAAACAAACGGGATCCGGTAAACCAGCATCTCGTGGTAGAAGATATCTACCCACGCCGCCTTGCCCGGACTCTTGTCCGCGAAGTGATTGAACCAAGGCTCAAAAAAGTCATCCCGCCACACCTTGCCCCATGCCAGCTTGATGCTCAAGTCATGCACGAGAACCACACATCCGTCATAGTCTTTGAACTTCGCATCGTCTCCGAGTGCGTGCCAGTCGTCGAATGAAGAGACCATCACCGCCGACAGAATTGTTTGCAGATCCATCTGCCGATATTCCACACCCGCAGATGTGGAAACCACGACCACAGCCCAACTGCCTGTGCTTCTAAGTTATAGACAGGAGGCTACATCCGCCCCCGAGAAGCATTTCCAACCCGCGTGACCAGCCGCTCCCTCAACATAACTTATCCTGGCCGCTGCCTCTGCTTTCAGCGCCCGGTTCGCAGCGTCCATCAGCAGCCACTCCCCCGGCCCTTTGCCCTGGAACCTCAGATCCACCGCGAGCCTCCCAATTCGAATTGCCGGCACGCTTGGGTACCGCGGAAGGCGCTTGAGTTCTTCCGGCGTCAATTCCGTCAGCGGACTGTTCGCCGCCGCCAGCGTGTAATAACCTGCGACAGCCAATCCGCCCCGCTCCGCAGCAGCGAAACAATTGGCAACCTTTCGTTTCACATCCTGGAATACTTGCGTCTTCAGATAAATGTCCAGTGCCTCTTCGCCGCACTGGAAGCCTGCCCGGTCATGCGTCCGTTGCAGTGCTCTGACTTCATACAAGCTCATTTAGTTAGAATCGACGAGCTCACGCCAGCGCTTTGCCGCTTTCACCAGCGCGTCGTTCGGGTCAGGTGGATGCAAAATGCTGTCCGCAATCACACGCTGATCCTCCAGCGAAAGCCGGAAATATCCGCCTCGCGCACCGTCTTGCTCGCTGCCTCACGCGCGGCGCACACCACAAAATCCGTCAGTGTTCGCCCCTCAATTTCGGCCGCACGCTTGAGAAGTGCATACACGCCAACAGGCAATCGCGCTTCCAGCCGGGCAGTTCTTTCTTGCAGTGCCATCTCGATTCCTCGTATGCGGCAATCTGCCGTAACCATCCCCCACCCCATTTCCCCCTATACTAAAAATTGAGCCCTGTCCGCTCACGCATGACCACACTTCTGGCCCCCATCCCCCTGACCGGCCACGCCCCCGGCCTTCTCGCCGACACCGTCGCCGCACACAGCCGCTTCCTCCACGAAGCCATCCAGCGCCATCCCGATTGGCTCACTGACCTCTCCACCCCCGGCGCCCTCGACCAACCCCGCTCCACCACCCACTTCGAAGCCGAACTCGTCGGACTCACCCTCACCCCCGAACTCCTTGCCGCCTTCCGCCGCAAGCAACTCCTCCGCATCCTCCTCCGCGACGTGCTCCAACTCACTGACCTCACCGGCATCGTCACCGAAATTTCCGCCCTCGCCGATGCCATCCTCCGCGCCGCCTGGCAACAAGTCCGCCGCGATCTCGGCCCCGGCGGCGAATGCTCCATCCTCGCCCTCGGTAAACTCGGCGGCTCGGAACTCAACTACTCCTCCGATATCGACCTTCTCTTCCTCTGCCGCGGACGCCAGGACGTCTTCCGCCACGCAACGCACCGCCTCACAGACCTCATCTCCAGCTACACGCCCGAAGGCATCTGCTACCGCGTCGACCTCCGCCTCCGCCCCGACGGCCGCACCGGCGAAATCTGCCCCTCCCTCGATTCTGCCCGCACCTACTACTCCACCCGCGCCCGCGATTGGGAGCTCCAAATGCTCCTCAAAGCACGCTGCTGTGCCGGCGATGAAGCTCCCGCCCGCGAACTTCTCGATTTCGTCCAGCCCCTCATTTACCAGCACTCCCCCGGCAAGCTCGACGCCATCTGGTCCGCCCGCGAAGCCATGGAGGAAAAACTCCGCCGTCGCCGCGAAGGTGCCGGACTCGACATCAAACTCACCCGGGGCGGCATTCGCGATATCGAATTCCTCACCCAGTGCCTGCAGCGCCTCCACGGCACCCGCGAACCCTGGCTCCGTCACGGCAGCACCCTCAACGCCCTCGCCCGTCTGCGCGACCAAGCCCTGCTCACCCCCGCCGAACACACCGCGCTCGCCCGGGCCTATGAATTCTTCCGCCACCTGGAACACCGTCTGCAGGTTCTCGAAGACCGCCAAACCCACACCCTCCCCCCGGATACCCCGGCTGATCTCATGGCAGAAGTGCAGTTCCGCCTCTCTGAAGTCCGCGCCCTGCACGACCGTCTTCTCGGCTCCGGCGCGGAACCTGCCACCCAGGCCACCCCGCCAACCCAGCCACCGGCGGAAAACTTCCTCACCAATCTGCCTGCGGAGCTTAACTCCCTGCTCGAAACCCAGCCCAAACTCGCCGCCTGCACCCGCGACCTCTTCGCCCACAGCCAATATTTTGCTGACCAGCTCACCCGCCACCCCGCACTGCTCCACCAGGTCGCGGCAGCCTGCGGAGAGCGCCAGGGCCGCACCGGTTTCGATCCCCCGCTCGACCCCGCCCAGCTCCGCCGCTTCTTCCGCGAACAGATGGTCCGCATCCAGGCCGATTCCATCCACCACGGCGTCCCCATCTTCAAGACCCTCAAACGCACCAGCAACCTGGCCGACGCCATTCTCCGCGCCGCCCTCCAAATTGCCGCCGGCGATACCCCGCCCGGCGTGATGGTCATCGCCCTCGGCCGCCTCGGCATGCGCGAATTCGATCTCGATTCTGACGCTGACCTCATCTTCGTCATCCCCGATTCCGAAGCCCCCCGCCTCGAACACTGGACCCGCATCGCCGAACGCCTCATCCACATCGTTACCGACTACACTGCCGACGGCACCATCTTCGCCATCGATACACGCCTCCGCCCCAACGGCCACGCCGGTGCCCTCGTCCAAACCGAAAGCGCCTGCAAAGACTACTTCCAAAAATCCGCCCAGGCCTGGGAGGGCATTTCTTACATGAAAGCCCGCGCCATCGCCGGCGACCTCGATGCCGCCAACACCTTCCTGAATACCCTGCAGGAAGTCGACTGGCGCCACTATGGTCAAAGTTTCCGCAGCCGCAGCGAACTGGCCAAAATGCGCGCCCGCCTGGAAAATGAACTCGGCCACGTCAATCCCCTCAAGGCAGCCCCCGGCGGCTATTACGACATCGATTTCGCCCTCATGTACCTGCGCCTCAAAAGCGCCGGCATCTTTTTCAAGGTGCTCAACACGCCCGAACGCATCGACATCATCGAAAAAATGGGCCACCTGGAGCGCGAAGATGCCAGCTTCCTCCAGCAATCCGCCGCCTTCTTCCGCGCCGTCGATCACGGCCTCCGCGTCGCCACCGGCCAGGCCAGCGGACGCCTCCCCAACCACCCCGCGGAGCTCGCCGCGCTCACCGGACTCGTCCGCCGCTGGGTCCCCGAAACCCTCCAAAATGACCCTCTGCCGGACGTTCTCCACAGGATTCAGCAACAAACCAGAGCTCTCTACGTGAGATTGTTCGGCGAAGCAGCCATGGAACGCTAAAATAAAGCAATCTCATGGTTCGTGACGGCATTTATTACGCGCTGGCATTCACCGCCGCAGGTCTCCTGGTCAGTTACATGGCCGGTCCCTGGGCCGGACTGCCCCTGTTCCTCGTTGGTGCCTTCTGCGCTTACTTCTTCCGCGACCCCGAACGGCTCATCCCCGTCGGCCCGGTTGCCGTCTCCCCGGCGGATGGCAAAGTCGTCGCCATCGTCCCGGAGCCCGGCGGCGTCACCCGCATCAGCATCTTCCTGAACGTCTTCGATGTCCACGTCAACCGCTCCCCGGTTTCCGGCGTCGTCACAGATGTCACTTATATGAAGGGCAAGTTCATGGTGGCCAGCCGCGAACTTGCCTCCGCGGAAAATGAACAGAACCGCGTCACCGTCCGTACCGAAGACGGTGCCAAAGTCGTCTTCACGCAGATCACCGGACTCATCGCCCGCCGCATCGTCTGCTGGAAAAAGCCCGGCGATTTCGTCCAGGCCGGCGAGCGCTTCGGCCTCATCAAATTCGGTTCCCGCATGGACGTTTTCCTCGGCCCGGAATGGCGCATCGAAGCCACCGTCGGCCAGCGCATCGCCGCCGGAACCAGCATCCTCGCCCGCCGCGGCGGTGTCGTTGAACTCCAGCAGGTCCTGCGCGCTCCCATTGAGGAGGCAGCCCTGTGTCAGACGTAACCACCGGCCAGCCGGCGAAAAAGCGTCCCCCCCGCGCGGCTTACGCCCTGCCCACTCTTTTCACCGCGGGCAATATTTTTCTCGGCTATCTCTCTGTTCTCCGCACTTTGCAGGGTGCCATGCTCTTCCAAACCAACCCTGCCGCGTCCTGTGAACATTTCCAGATCGCCGCGCAATCCATCGGCATCGCCGTCATCCTGGACGGCCTCGATGGCCGCATCGCCCGCATGACCAACACCACCAGCGAATTCGGCCGCGAGCTTGATTCCCTGGCGGACATCATCAGCTTCGGCATCGCCCCCGCCATCCTCGCATACGTCTGGGGCGTGGAGTTTGTCGACAAGAGCTACGGCCCCGTGGTGGTCGATCAACTCCAGCGTTGGGGCAAGTTCATCGCCTTTCTGTTCCTGGTCTGCGGCGCCGGCCGTCTCGCCCGCTTCAATATCCAGAAGAACCCCGTCCCCAAGAACCCCGGCAATCCCGAACGGAAATACTTCGTCGGCCTCGCCATTCCCGCCGCCGCCGGCATGGTCGCCTCTGTGGTTTACTTCGCTGAGGCTTATCCCATCACCGGCTACCTTTGGTCCGTCGCCTGGCAGGTCTTACTCGCCGCCCTCGCATTCCTGATGGTTTCCACCTGGCGCTACTCCAGCTTCAAGGAACTCAATCTGCTCCGCCCGCGTTCCCCCATCATGCTGATCCTCATGGGCGGCATCATCTACGCGTTCTGGAACTGGTCGCGCTACATGCTGCTCCTGCTTGCCGTCGTCTACTGTGGCTCCGGCGTGGTGATTCGCGCAGGCGGTATCCTCCGCCGTTATTTCGGAAAGAAAAAGGTGGTTCCCGTTGGCTGATGTCATCGCACTCGTGGGCAGCGAAACCCTTCTGGGCCGCGAAATCCGCGATGTTTTTGGAGAAACCGCACTCGGGCAGGATCTCCGCCTCGTCGCCGCGGAAGGCGAAGAGCCCGGAAAACTCACCGGCATCGGCGACGTCCCCGCCGTTGTCCAGAAGCTTGACCCCATCGCCGTTGAAGATGCCGCCGTCGTCATCCTCGCCGGACCCTCCGCCACCTCCCAGGCCGTGATGGATCTCGAACATTCGGCCACCGTCATCGACCTCACGTATTTCCTCGAAGACGAGCCCTCCGCCCGCGTCCGTGCCCCCCTCGTGGAAGGTTCCGACCCCGCTGGAACCCTCGCCGGACCCCAGATCGTCGCCCATCCCGCCGCCGTCGCCATCGCCATGGTCCTCGGCCGCCTGCAGGAGTCTTACCCCCTCCGCAGCTCCGTCATCCACATCTTTGAACCCGCCAGTGAACGCGGTTCCGAAGGCATTGACGAACTGCAGCAGCAAACCCTCAACCTGATGAACTTCCAGGAGCTGCCCAAGAAGGTCTTTGGCACCCAGGCCAGCTTCACCATGCTCGCCCAATACGGTGAGGAAGCCGTCATCGGTCTGGAACAAGCGGAAGAGCGCATCGAACGCCACCTCGCCACACTGCTCGCCAGCAATAGCGGCGGCATCCCCATGCCGTCTATCCGCCTGGTCCACGCTCCCGTGTTCCACGGCTATACCTTCTCCCTCTGGCTGGAGTTTCAGGATGGTGCCACGGTGGAGGAAATCGAAGACGCCCTTCGCGATGAATTGATTGACGTCCGAACCGCCGAGGTGGAAGCCCCCGATAACGTGGGTGTCGCCGGTCAAAGCGGCATCGCCGTCGGCGGTGTTCGTGCCGACCGTAACAACCCCGATGCCTTCTGGGTCTGGATGGCCGCGGATAACTTGCGCCTCGCCGCTGAAAACGCCGCGATGATCGCCAGGGAGATCCTGTGAAGTTACTTGTTCCCCTTCTTGCCCTCTCGGTTCTACTCTCCGGCTGTGGTTACCAAATCGCTGGCAAGGCGGATATGCTCCCCAAAGATATCCGGATTGTCGCCATCCCTGCCTTCCGAAATGTAACCACGCAGTACAAACTCTCTGACTATCTTGCCGAAGCAGTAACCCGGGAACTCAACTCCCGCACAAAATACCGTGTCGTGGCTGACCCCAAAGGTGCGGATGCAGTCCTCACCGGTGCCGTCGCGAACTTCTTTTCCTTCCCCACGGTATTTGATCCGGTAACTGGCCGCGGCACTGGAGTGCAGGCAATCCTCCAGTTACAGGTCCGGTTTGTGGATAAGTCCGGCAAGGTTCTTTTCGAGCGCCCGAACTTCGAAATCCGTGAGCGTTATGAAATCTCCACGGACCCCAGGCAATACTTCGATGAAAGCCCCTCCGCCATGCAACGTCTGGCGCGCGATGCCGCCCGCAGTATTGTAAGTGCCGTGCTAGAGAAGTTCTAAGTTATGACCCCTTTGCAGTTTCTCTCCAGGGCGAAGAAAAAAGAGTTCCCTTCCGTCTGCCTGTTCCTTGGTTCGGAGAGTTATAACCGCCGCCGCTGCAAAGAGGCTCTCCTCGTCGAATCCCGCCTCGAACCCGAATATATTGACGCTGCAGAAACACCTCTCGCCGCGATCATTGATGATGCCCGGGCGCTGTCTCTCTTTGCCACCGAACGCCTCATCTATGTCACCAATGCGGAGGCTGCCATGCCCCGCTCCTCCCGCGCCGCCGCTGCGGCCGAAGTAGAGGAAGATACCGGCATTGATGAAGGTACCTCCGGCGGTTCCGACCCCACGCCACTCGAAGCCTACATGAAGAGCCCCACGCCGGGAGTCATTCTGATCATTGAGGCGACCCGCTATGATTTCGAAGGCGACGACAAGGCTAAGAATGAGCGTGCCCGTAAGTTCTACGGTGCGGTTGATGAGGTCGTGGAATTCAAGCGTTTCGCGCCGGATGATGCCCGCACCGAGGTGGACCGCATCGCCCGCGCCCGCCGCGTCCAGATGGAACCAGCTGCCATTGATGCCCTCGTCGAAGCTCTTGCTGCTGACGTGGGCCGCATCGAAGTCGAGCTCGAGAAGTTATCTCTCTACGGCAAACCCGTCCGCGCCGAAGACTTGTCTCTCTTAGTGCCGGACGCCCGCCAGAGCACGATCTTCGCTCTGGTCAACGCCCTCGGCCAGCGCAACCGTGCGAAGTCCCTGGAAGTACTGGATGCCCTGGTCCGCGAAGGCGAATATCTCCCTCTCGCACTTACTTTCCTGGCCACCCAATTCCGCATGGCACTGGTCGCGAAGGAGGCTAACTTGCGCTCCGCGATGCAGGTGCAGGGTCACTTCCAGAAACAGGGAGTCCCCATGTGGGGCAGCCGCGCCGAACAAGTCTCGGTAACTGCCAATAAGTTCTCCAAAACCCAACTCGAACGCGGTCTCCACCTCATCTTCGAAACCGACCGCGACCTGAGAAGTGCCCGCCCCGACGACCGCACCGTAATCGAAAACTTCGTCGTGAAGCTCTGCGGGTAACCCCGTAAAGGTCTCAAGAGGTCAATGACCCCGGATTGGGCAAGCTGCCCTGATGTCGAAAGCGATCCCGAAAAACTCGGCGGCACCTGGGTGCTCCGAAACACCCGCATGCCCGTGTCCCTCATCTTCGAGGTCATCGCCCCTTACACTCTGCAGATTTTGGAACCCGTCCTCCGCGGCGTGATCTGAACCTGTTCAATCAAGCACCCTCGACCCCGCAACACTACACGACTGGCCAGCCTTCCGGGAAGCCTTCATTGAAATGGCTTCCCGGTAGCAAACCGCAAACACCCCGGCACTCGCCTGAACTACTGCTTCTTCTTAGCCTTCTTCTTCGCCCGGTTCTCTTCCCGGTTTGCATGCCGCCCGGTCCCATCCCCGTCATCCAAAATCCCACCCGCTGGATTCAACTCCGCCAGCGCCGCCATCAACTTCGTCCTCGACGCTATCGCCGCCGCATCCTTCGTATCCGCAGGCACCAGCGGTTCCTCAAACGGAGCCTTGCTCATATCAAACAGCTCGCCCGACTCGTTAAACTTGAACTTCGCATCCCGCACATACCACTTCGGACCCAGCTGAATGAAGATGTGATCCCGCGTCTTCCCCGGCTTCCCGTAAATCTGCGGCAGGAAGCTCGTGCCATCCAGCTTTCGGCCCTCCGGCAGCTTCGCTCCCGCCAGTTCCGCAAACGTCGGCAGGAAATCCGTGGAATCAATCAGGTCGTGAGACACCTTCCCCTTCGGCGTCTTCCCCGGCCAATTCACAATCAACGGCACATTCGCGCCGCCTTCCAGCATGGAACCCTTCTCACCCGAAAGCCGCCGTCCGCCAATCGTCGATTGCTTCGCGTACGCCTGCCCCGTCCCGTTATCGCCCACAAAGATCACCAGCGTGTTGTCGCGCAACTTCAAACGCTCCAGCTCCGCAATGATCTTCCCCACCAGCTTGTCCATATAACGGACGTTGTCGTCATACAGATCCCGGTTATCCGGCTTGCTGTCCGGCGTCGGCAAAATCTCCGCATGCACGTGCGAGAGCGAGTAGTACAGATAGAAAGGCTTGTTCTTATTCCGCTCCAGAAATTCGACAGCCGTGTTGTGCATCACATCCGGCAGGTATTCCTTATCCCGCAGCGCCACCGTCTTGCCGTTCAGCACGAACGTCTTGCCCTTGTCCTGCGTGTTCCAGTAAACGCCGCTGCCGCTGAACTTCAAATACTCATCGAACCCGAACTCCGCCGGACCCAGCGGTAACTGCCCCCACTTGCCAATCGACGCCGACACATACCCCGCCTGCTTCAACACCGACGGCATGAACGTCTCCTTCGAAGGCTCCATCCGCCCCGTCGCATCTTGGTTCGTCGCACCCGTCCGGAACGCATAACGCCCCGTCATGATCAACGCGCGCGAAGGCCCGCAAAGCGGTGCAGTATACGCATTCGTATACCGGATGCCCTCCTTGGCCAGCTTGTCGATATTCGGCGTCTTGTAGTTGTCAGCGCCGTAGCATTGCAGCCCGTTGATCCCCAGATCATCGGCCAGGATGAAAAGGATATTCGGCTTTCTTGACGTCTGGGAGCTCAACACGCCGGGCATCAGGGCAGCGGCGGAAGCAGTGCGGAGGAAATGTCTGCGGTTCATGTTCCCCCAAGTCTAATGTACGGTCATTAACGAATCATGAAGACTGCCCGCCGCGCTTCCGCAACGCGAGCCACGCCACAACACACATCACGAACACCGGCGGCACCAGCAGAATCAAGATCCCGTTGTTGAACACGCGCGACATCGCCGCCTGCTGCGCGGACACAGTCCGGTAACACATCACGCACTGCGCCATCAGGTAAGTCGTCATAGCCCGTAGAGATCAGAATTGCCCAAATAGATCACAATCACAATCACGAACCACACCAGATTCAGGAAGTGCGAATAGATTCCAATCGCCGCCAGATCCCGCTTCCCCACGCCCGCGGCACCCACCGCCATCCACATCATACAGACGAAAATGCACACGAAATGCAGCCCCGTGATCAACAGATAGATCTGCCCGAATTGCGTGCCCCAACCCAGGTCCACCATGTAGACCATGCGGATCCACTCCACAATCTCCAGAAACAGAAACACCATCCAGCAGGACGCCGCAATCGCCATCCAGCGCACCGCCGGCTCTTTCACTTTGTCCTTGGACGCGAAATCCGAAATCACCGCCGTCACGCTGGCGGAGATCGAGAACATCGACATCCCCACCGCCATCAGCAGCGACCCGAAATGGAACGGAACCGGCCAATCCGCCGCCGTCCCCTTCTGGTAGAAGAAGGTCAAAAACAGCGCCGCGAAAAATGCCGCATGCGCCGCACACACCAGCAGCGTTGCCCGCCGCACCCGGTTCCCGAAATATTCTTTGATCATGCCCAATACCGGTAAAGCAGCAGGATGCCAATCCACATCACATCCAGGAAGTGCCAGAACATCGCCGCCGCATCCACCGTCGTTCTCCGCTTCGGTGTCAGCCGGAACTGCAGTGCCCACACCATCACCATCACAATCGGAATCGCCGTACCCACCACGTGCGCCGCATGCGCCCAAGTCAGCACGTAGAAGAATGCCGCGGAAGGGTTCGTCGTCGCATAAACCCCTTGGTGCGCCAGTTGATACCAGGCCACAAACTGCCCGGCCACAAACGCCATCCCGCAGAACGTCCCCGCGCCCCACAGCCACGTGAATTCCTGCCGTTTCCCCTTGCGAAGAATCCGCCGCGCCGTATCCAAAAACACACTGCTCAACAACAGGGACACCGTATTCCAATACAACAGCACCGGCATGGGCGTGTGACCCCAGTTCGTCGCTCCCAGCCCCCGGCGGATCACCATTGCACTCAGGAATGACCCGAACGTCATCACACTCACGCACATCAGCACCACGATGCCCGTGAGTGACGTCCGCCTCTGCCAACCCGGCGGATTATTGCCCTCGCCATCCGGTCCGCCACCCCCAAACGGCAACTCCGGGTCAATCGGCGGCGGCCCGCCACTCCCCGTGAGCAGTTCGTCACTGGCTGCTGTCGGCACTATTCCTCCCCGCCTTCATTCTGCATCCGGTAATCCCGCTCTCCATACAGGCCCAGCTCATACGGACCACGAAAGATCTCCGCCACCGCTGGCTCTCCCGCCCATTCGATGCTCGTCGACTCCCACGGGTTCTGCTTTGCTTTCACTCCCCGCGAAATACTGTGGAAAAGATTGTACAGAAACAGAAGCTGAACGGCACCCGTGAAGAAAGCCGCGTGCGTGATCCCCTTCTGCAGCGTCAAAACCTGCCCCAGAAACGTGAACGTCGTGAAGTCCGCATAGCGCCGCGGATTCCCCGCGAACCCTGCGAAGTGCATCGGCAGAAACATCGCGTACGCCCCCACAAACGTCAGGTAGAAGTGCCATTTCCCCAGCGTGTCGTTCATCATCCGCCCAAACAGCAGCGGAAACCAGTAATGTGTCGCCGCAAAGATCCCGAACAGCGCCGCCACTCCCATAATCAGGTGGAAGTGCGCCACCACAAAATAGGTGTCGTGGAAGTAGGTATCCAGCTGCGCCTGTCCCAGCACCAGCCCGGATAGCCCGCCCGTCACAAAGATCGAAACAAATCCCAGGCAATACAGCATCGGCGCATTCAACCGCAGCTTCGCCCCCCAAACCGTCCCAATCCAGTTCAGGGTCTTCACCGTGCTCGGCACCCCGATCACCATCGTCAACACGGAAAACGCCATCACCGAATACGGATTCAACCCGCTCGTGAACATGTGGTGTCCCCAAACCACCATCCCCAGCACCGCAATCGCCACCGTCGACCACACCATCGCCCGGTACCCCGGCACCGGCCGCCGCGCAAACGTCGCCAGCAGATGACTCACCAGCCCCATCCCCGGCAAAATCGCAATGTAGACCTCTGGATGCCCGAAGAACCAGAACAAATGCTGCCACAACAACGGTGACCCGCCCTCATGCTGGATCACCATATCCCCCACCAGCAACCCGCCCGGCACGAAAAAGCTCGTCCCCACCAGCCGGTCCATCAGGATCAAAATCCCCGCCGGCAGCAGCACCGCGAACGAAAGCAAACTCAGCACGGCCGTCACAAACCAGCTCCAGCACGTCAGCGGCATCCGCAGCAGCGTCATCCCCGGCGCGCGCAAATCCGTCACCGTCACAATGAAGTTGATCGCCCCCAGCAACTGCGCCACGCAAAAGATCGCAATCGAAACAAACCAAAGCGTTTGCCCCAATCCCTCCCCCGGACCCGCAATCGCCCCCACCACCGATAACGGCGGATACGCCGTCCAACCCGATAGCGGACCCCCGCCCGTCGCCAGAAACGATGCCACCAAAACAAGAAAGGAGAGCAGCGTTACCCAGAACGACCACGCATTCAACACCGGGAACGCCATCTCCTTCGCCCCCAGCTGCCCCGGCAACACCAAATTCCCGAACGCCCCCGAAGGCGCCAGCGTCAGCACAAAGAACACCATCACCGTCCCGTGCAGCGTCAGCCAGGAAAGGTATAGCTCCGGCGTGATTTCGCCCTTCTGCGGATACGTCAGGTGAAACCGCATGTAGAGCGACAAAACTGACCCCAGCAATACCGCCGCCAGCGACAGAAAGAAGTACTGCCGCGCAATCCCCACATGCGATGTCGTAAAGATCTTCACCGGGACCTCTTCCATCGTTCGTAGGCTTCCGGCTCCATCACAATCAACAAACTCCGCATCTGCGAATGCCCCAGCCCGCACAACTCCGCACAGGCGATCTCATACTCCCCCGGCTTGTCCACATGGATGTCGAACGGAATCTCCATCCCCGGCACAATGTCCTGCTTGGTTCGCAGCTCTCTCACAAAGAAGTCATGAATCACATCCCGCGAATGCAGCAGCAGCAAAACATCTCTGCCTGCCGGAATCCGCAGCGTCGCCGTCGTCCGGTCATCCTTCCCCGCCGGATCCTTCGGGTCCACCCCAATCGGATTCCCGGCCGCATCGTTGATGAAGGGCAGCCCCGTCTTCCCGAACTTGCCATCCGGTCCCGCATAGCGGAAACTCCAGGCGAACTGGTGCGCGTAAACCTCAATGATTTCTTTGCCCGGAGCCCGCTCCGCCACCTTGCCCCAGTCACTGGCACCCCCCGCCGCCAACCCCAGAAACAGCAGACACGCACCCGCCGCGGCCACCGGTTCGGCAAAACGGCCAAAGGGAGCACTCGCACGGCGCTTCTTTCCACCCCGCAACACCGCCCACGCCAGCATCAACTGCGCCGCTGCGAAGAGAACTCCCAAAATCCAAAGTGTGCGTGTGAATTGCAAATCGAAGGCATACGCCCCGGCAGATACAGCTGGAGGGAACCAGGCAGGCTTGACCTGGAAAAGGAGGAGACAAACGGCAGTGAGGAATACCAGAACAGCGCCGGGCAGCAAACCCTATGGTAACGCCTTGAAAAACAGGAAAGCCCAGCGGGTTGCCGGGCTCTCAAATCTTGTCTTAGGCTGCTTCCGGAAAAGCGTATCCCGCTTTACTCAGAGACTTCTGCAGCAGCGAAATTGCTTCCAGTTCGGAAATGTTCCGCGCCAACGATACTTCCAGAATCAACATGGTCCGTGCCCGGTCCAACATCTTCTTCTCCCGGAACGAGAGAGGCTTGTCAGATTGCAAACACGCCAATTGCTTGAACACTTCGGCTACCTGCAACAAGCTCCCCGACGACATTTTGTCGCTGTTGATCTTGAAGCGGATCTTCCAATCCACCAGCGGCTCCACACAAGGCCCTGAGATATAACCCAGCACCTTGGCGACATCCGCCGTCTTCGAAAGCTTCCGTAGCCCGACTGATTCCGCGTTCGAAGCGGGCACCATCACCGTCATGCTCGACTGGCTCAACCGCAACAGATAAAACCGCTCCGGCCGCTGTTCGAAATAACGCGTGCTGATGTTCTCAATCGTCCCAACTCCCTGGTTGGGATAAACGACTTTTTCACCGACTGCGAAGGTCATCATACGTAGAGTCCCCCACCCGACTACCGGTGTGTGAATGAATAGAATTTAACTACCACGAGCACCTCATCATAGGCTGGGCCATTGATTTTGTCAAGCCCCCCTGTAACTCTTTGAATCTACAGTGTATAACCGTTTTGTAACATGGCCTATTCCACACACTTCCCGCAGGAATTTCCATATCCACGAAACCGCTAAAGCAGCCTACATACACTTCCCCGAAGTGGTGCCTTTTTAGACACACTTCAAGCCCCAGCCGCGCGCACGGATTTCTCCATCTCACGCTCATTCAAAAGCAACCGCCGCAGTGTCCTCAAATCGTTCAGGACCCTCCGGCTCGACTTCATGTTGTTCTCCAGTTTTCCCAGGTTGAACAGCACAAGTTGCAGTGCTTCCTTCCGCCGCTCATCCCCATCCGCTCCGGCAAGGGCAATGTCCGCCTCCACCTCCGTCATCGCTTCCGCTACAGCAGCCGCCAGCAACGCGACAAACTCATGCGAACTCTCAATGTTGTCGAAGGGGGTCTCAGGACGGTGTTTCATCACTCTCTCCACCCGCGCGGACCTCACTGGTCCAGCACCGAATTTACCACGCGCAGTCACGTGACTGAAAGATTCAAAAAAATTTTCTTTATACAACCAAGAAATTTTCTATAGGGAAAGACGAAACCTGCCCCGAATTCATATTGAAAGAACTACACCTATCGCGTAACCTGATATACATTTCCCACTCCGTGTCTGTACGCTGTCATACAGTCTGCTCACGGATTGACCGAAGACTTCAGAAGGGGTTTTCAACACATCTCATGCTTCAAAACCGATTCTCAACACTCCTGCGCGCCTCGCTTCCAAGCCTTGCCGCGTTCCTCATCACACTTTCGATTCTGGCGGGTTCGGCTTTTGCCCAATCCATCACCGGCACCATCACTGGTGCAGTCACTGATCCTTCCGACGCCAGCGTTCCCGCTGCTGCCGTCACAGTAAAGGATCTCTCCAGCGGCCAGGTCCACAAGGCCGTCACCGACGAACGCGGACTCTTCACCGTCGGCAACCTCAACAACGGTTTCTTTGAAATCACCGTGGAAAAGCCCGGTTTTGCCACCGTCAAGATCCCCAACGTACAGGTCTTCGTCAGCCAGCTCTCCCGCGTCAACGCCAAGCTGGAAATCGCCAAGACCGGTGATCAAATCGTCGTTGAAGCCGGCGTCGCCGTCGTCCAGACGGACACCGTCGAACTCAAGAACGCCGTCGACCGCGAACAGATTCTCAACATCCCGCTGCCCACCCGCAACCCCCTCGATCTCGTCAAGAGCTTCGCCGGCATCGTCTCACCCGCCACCGGCGGCTTGGGTGACGCCTTCGTTCACGGCCTCCGCGGCAATGCCACCAACCTTACGCAGGACGGCATCAACGTTGCCGATAACTATGTGAAGACTTCCGCTTTCTACGCCTCCACCGGCCCGAACGTTGACGCCATTGGCGAATTCTCCGTCTCCGTCGGCGGCGTCGGTGCGGACGGCGGCTTCGGCGCCGCCCAGGTCTCGATGGTCACCCAGCGCGGCTCCAACACCTTTCATGGTTCCGCTTTCTGGTTCCAGCGCACCAACGAACTCAATGCCAACACCTGGTTCAACAACCAGCAGGGCATCGCCCGTCCCTTCCAGCTCCAGCAGCGTCTTGGCGGCAACGGCGGCGGACCCATCTGGATCCCCAAGGTCTACAACGGCCGCAACAAGACCTTCATCTTCGGTGCCTATGAAGCCTACCGCGAACCGCTCTCCCGCGGACGCACGCGTACCGTTCTCTCTTCCGCTGCCCGCACCGGCCAGTTCACCTACACCCCCACCGGCGCCAGCGCACCCGTCACCGTCAACCTGCTGAACATCGGCACCATCGGCACCACCGGCCAGAAGCCTGTCATCAACTCTCAGGTCATGGGTTTCTACAACACCTACGTGCCCAACACCGGTCTCACCGATGCAGGCTGCGCCAACGGCGACATCAACAACATCCGCTGCTACGCCTTCAACCTCGCTGGCAAGAACGTCAATGACCGCTACACCCTGCGTCTCGACCACTCCCTTACCCAGAACCACAGCCTCAGCTTCGCCTACAACCAGACCGACTCTGACTCCACCCCTGACCTGCTGAATGCCATCGAACCCCAGTTCCCCACGTCGCCCACCGGCGGCCAGGGCGGCACCCGCAAGGTGATGTCCGGTGCTCTGCAGTCCGTCTTCGGCACCAACAAGACCAACGAAATCCGCATCGGCCGCATCTGGGGCCCTGTCGATTTCCGCTACACCAACCAGTTCACTGACACCGGCGGATCACAGCTCAACACCGCTGGCGTTCTGACCAACCCCACCTACACCTCCACCAACCTGCCCCAGGGCCGCGAAACCCCTGTCTTCCAGGTCACGGATAACTTCGGCATGGTCATCGGCCAGCACAACCTCCGCATGGGCGGCGAATACCGCCAGATCACGGCGAACAATTACTTCTACAACATCGTGATCCCCTTGACCTCCCTCGGCAACAACTCAGCCAACCCGGACGGTCTCTCCACCGCTGTGCTCCCCGGTATCTCTGCCGGCGACCTCACCCGCGCACAGACCGTGTTCGACACCGTTACCGGTCTGCTCTCCAGCATCCAGCAGGGTTTCAACCACACTTCGCCCACCTCCGGCTTCGTGAAAGGCGTGCCCCGTACCATCCACCCGAAGCAGAACAACTTCGCCTGGTATTTGCAGGACACTTACAAGCTGCGTTCCAACATGACCGTGCAGTATGGTCTCCGCTGGGAATATCAGGGCGTGTTTGATGACCGCACGGGTCTTGTGCTCCTGCCCGCCAACGGCCTCCAGGGCGTTTGGGGTCCCACTCCCGTCGGCAACTTCTTCACCACCCAGACCACCGGTGCGTCGGATGTTTCCCTCACCCTGCAGGGCAGCCAGAACGGTACCCACGTCTATCACCAGGACATGAACAACTTCGCCCCCTTCCTCGGACTCGTCATTGATCCGTTCAAGGATGGCAAGTCTTCCATCCGCGCCTCCGTCCGCACCCTCTTCACGCAGGACGGCTTTACCAACTTCGCCCCCATCTCCACCGCCAACGCCGGCCTCTTCACCACGGCCACGAACTCGGTTCCCACGGGCGTGTTCAGCACCAGCAACCTGCAGACCCCCGCTACCCCGGTCGATCTGCTGCCCGCTTCCCAGAAGCTCAACTTCACCAACAGCAATGCGCAGAGCATCACGGGCATTGACCCCCGCCTCGCCACGCCTTATGTGATCGAGTGGAACCTCGGTATCCAGCGCCAGCTCTTCAACCGCACCGCGATCGAAGTCCGCTACGTTGGCAACCACTCCGTGAAGCAGTACCGCACCTGGAATGTGAACGAGCTCAATCTCAACAGCAATGGTCTCCTCACGGAATTCACCAACGCCCAGAAGAACCTCGCCATCTCCCAGGCCGCTGGCAAGGGCAACAACTTCTCCAACCAGGGCCTCGCCGGTCAGGTCGCCACCCCGATCTTTGACAAGATCTTCAATGGCATCGCCGCAGCCTCCGGTTACGCAAGCTCCACCTTCGCCACCAACCTGCAGCAGAACACCATCGGCACCATGTTCGACACTATCCGCCGCTCCCCGACGTATCGTACGAACATCACCAACAGCTTCCCGCTGAACTACTTCGTGGCCAACCCCTGGGCCAACAGCGCTCTCACGATCGACAACTCCGGCTGGTCTTATTACGACGGCCTCGAAGTCGAAATGAATCGCCGCATGGCCAATGGCTTCACCATCCAGGGCACTTACACGCTCAGCAAGGTGTTGACCGATACCTCGTTCCTCAACAGCCAGACGGAAGGCCAGAACTACCTCTCCGTGCTCAACCGCCGCCTCGATAAGTTCCGCGCCGGCTTTGACACCACCCACTCCATCGCCGCCAACTTCCTTTACCCGCTGCCCGTCGGCCGTGGCAAGAAGTTCCTCGGCAATGCTCCCCGTCTCGCAGACGCCTTCATCGGCGGCTGGTCCATCAACGGCTTCAGCCGCTGGACCACGGGCGCACCGCTCACCATCTCCACCGGCCGCGCCACCACCGGTTCGCTCATCGCAGCCACCCCGGTTCTGCGCAACATGACCCAGCAGCAGCTCCAGCAGTACGTCGGCACCTTCCGCACCGGCAACGGTGTCTACTGGTTGGACCCCAAGTCCGGCCTCGTCACCGTCAACGCCAACGGAACCTCCTCCGCCGTCATCTGCACCGCCGGCCAGACCACCCCCTGCTTCGATTACCCGCAGGCCGGTCAGTACGGCAACATCCAGTACAACGGTCTCAGCGGCCCCCGCTTCTTCGGTCAGGATCTTTCCCTCTCCAAGAAGACCCGCATCTGGGAACGCATCACCATGGAAATGCGCCTGGAAATGTTCAACGTCTTCAACAACGCGAACTTCACCACGCCGTCTCTGACCACCACGTCCTCCACCTTCGGCCAGCTCAGCGCCACGCTGGATACCACCCGCTCCGGCGGCGTGCTCTCCCGCACCGGCCAGTGGAGTGTCCGCGTCAGCTTCTAAACAAAACGAAGCGAAAGCAAACAGCCCGGCGGCAACTCTCTTCGGAGAGCCACCGCCGGGCTTTCTTATTTACCCCTGGTTTCCAACTGTAACCGTCCCGTGCTATCCTGAAAGGGTTCCGATAAAAAGCGGGGACGTAGCTCAGCTGGTTAGAGCGCCGGCCTGTCACGTCGGAGGTCGCGGGTTCGAGCCCCGTCGTCCCCGCCATTCCTTGCAGTACCCCCCCTACTACTTGAAACTCTCCAGTGCAGGCTTTAACCGCAACAGCCCCTGGCCATCGGTCCACGAATCCCTAGTTTTTTCTCGCCCTAAAATCAACAACTTGCACCCTCACAGCCCAATTCCAGCCCGCCATCGCCACTACAGTGGAACTGAGACGGCCGGCACCCATGCTTTCCCAACGCGAAAACGAACTCCTCAAACAATTCCAAAACCTCCCGCGTGAATTCGTCGCCAACGGAGCCCACCACGCCTACCGCGAATTCCGCGATTCCCTCCTCGCTGAACTTGCGCCCTCCGGCATCCTCGAAACCCTCCTGGCAGACGAGATCGTTTCCGCCTCCTGGCGCCTCCGCCGCTGTTCGGAAAACGAAGCCGATCTCGCTTTCACCGTTACCGAGAAATCAGAATTCGACAACCCTTCCATGGGCCGCATCAGCCGCGCACGCGCCGCCGCCGCCAAACTTCTCTTCCAGGCCATCAACGAACTCCGCCGCCTCCAAACCGAACGGCAGCTCCGTGCGCAAACCGAACCCAAACAGGAAAAACCGGGTCTCGCCAGACTCCATTGCGCCCCCAAACCGCCCCGCCTGAAAACGAACCCAATCGGCAAGATCCCGCCGGCACCGGCAAAATCCAGACACTCTGCAGCCCGCCACGGGCCTTGATCCTCTGTGTTTTCAATAAAACTCGAACTGGCAGAAAAATTGCCGATATGTAGGTATGAGCATCAATCTCAGCTCCACGCTCGCCTCCAGCGCTGTCCAGCCGCTGCTGAGCAACGTCATCCAGTCGGCTTTGAACTCCACGGGTGTCACTGGCACGGGTTCGGCCCAGCAGAATGACAGCAGTCAGCTCTCGCCCTTCGCCAAACTCCTCAGCACGCTGCAGAATCTGCAGCAATCAGATCCCGCGAAGTATAAACAGGTCACCGCGCAGATCGGCCAGAACCTGCAAGCGGCTTCCCAAACCGCGCAGGCACAGGGCAACACTTCCGCGGCCAGCCAGCTCAGCCAACTCGCTTCGGATTTCAGCAGCGCCTCGCAATCCGGCTCACTGCCGAACATTCAGGATCTCGCTGCGGCTCTTGGTGGGCACCATCATCGCGGTCATGGCAGCGGTCAGGCCGCAAATCAGCTGTTCAGCCAACTCTTCCAAACAGGCCAGAGCACCGCTTCCAACTCCAATCCGTTTGACCCCGGTTCCATCATCCTGAACACCCTGACTTCCAACGGCATCAACACGCAGAGCAGCTAATCCCGACACCGCCGCCAGCCTGCCATCCACCGCGCGGGTATATGATGCAAGACTATGTCATTCCCCGCCGATCAGCGTCCCACCAGGGTTCGCTACTGGGTAGTTTTCTTCGCCGTTATCCTCGCGATCATTACTTACATCGACCGGGTCGCCCTCTCACAGGCCGCACCGCAAATCACCAGAGACCTCGGCCTCACCAAGCAGCAAATGGGGCTGGTCTTCACGTTCTTTCTTACGGCCTACGCCCTCTTCGAAATCCCCAGCGGCTTCATGGGAGACAAACTTGGACCCCGCAGCGTCCTCACCCGTATCGTCGTCGCCTGGTCGGTGTTCATCGCGGCCACCGGACAAGCCTTCAACTGGATCTCGCTGCTCATCATCCAAACCCTCTTCGGAGCCGGAGAGGCCGGAGCCTTCCCCAACATCGCCAAAGCCTTCTCCGTCTGGCTTCCACAGGACGAACGCGTCCGCGCCCAGGGCATTGTCTGGCTCTTCGCACGCTGGGGCGGTGCCATCACGCCCATCCTCGTCTTCGGACTCTTCAAGTACGTCTCCTGGCCCACCGCCTTCGCGCTCTTCGGTATCCTCGGCTCCGTCTGGGCCGTCTTTTTCTACCGCTGGTTCCGTGACAACCCGGCCGACAACCCCAACGTGAACGCGGCTGAACTCGAACTCCTGCGCCACTCCCACTCCCATGCGCATGGCTCTGTACCCTGGGGCAAGTTCGCCCGCTCGCCGCAGGTCTGGATGCTCGGCGGCCAATACTTCTGCCTCTCGTACAGTTGGTACTTCTCCATCACCTGGCTCCCCACTTACCTCAAGGAAGCGCGCCACCTCGATCCCGCACAGATCGCCAGCCTCGCCGGCCTGCCCCTCTTCCTCGGCGGCATCGGCTGCCTCTTCTCCGGCTTCATCGCCAAACCACTCACCAAACTCACAGGCAGCGTCAAGGCCACCCGCCGGCTTCTCGGCTGCACCGGCTTCGTGTGCGCCAGCAGTCTCATCGTTCTCTCCACCTTCCTCAGCAACCCGACTTACGCGATCCTCGCCCTCGCCTTCGCCAGTTTCTCGAATGACCTCGTCATGCCGGGAGCCTGGGGTGCCTGTATGGATGTCGGCGGCCGCAACGCTGGAACTCTCTCCGGCACCATGAACATGCTGGGCAACCTCGGTGGTGCCGTCGCCTCCTCCGCCGCACCTTTCATCCTGGGACTCGCAGGCAATGACTGGAACGCCGTCCTCTATGTCGCCGCCGGTGTCTACTTCATTGGCACCTTCTTCTGGTTCACCATGGATTCCGTCACCCCCATCGACGCACACGAAACCGCCTGAGTCCACCGCTGGTACCACTCAAATGGACTTCCGCCCCGTGGAAACCAATCTCCGCGATTCCTTCCGCGCTCTCGCGGAAAACCGTCCCCGCACGGACCTGCTGGAATACCCCGGCGTGACCATCGCCTCCGCCGGTGTCACCTTCCAGATGTTCAACGCCGCCTTCCTCAGTGAGCCGGTCGACAGCACCAACACCCTCCAGGTCCGCATCGAACTGGCCCGCCTCCACTTCGCCCGCCGCGAAATGCAGTGGTCCCTCTGGATCTGCGAAGACTGGCTCGCCAAACCCACCCGCAAACACCTCTCGAAACTCTGCTGGGATGCCGGTCTCCGCCTCGTCTCTGAACACCCCGGCATGGCCCTGCACTCCCTCACCCCCGGCCGCCCGCAACCCAGAGACTTCGAAATCGCCGAAGTCGATTCCGCGGAACGCCTCGAACACTTCCGTACCGTCGGCGCCGAATGCTTCCGCGTTCCTCCCGTCTGGTTCGCTGAAGTATTCCGCAATGAGGTTTGGCAGGCCGCCAAATTCCGCTCGTTTGTCGGTTACCGCGAAGGCAAGCCCGTCTCCACGTCCGCCCTCGTCGTGAAAGACGGCATCGCCGGCATCTACAACGTCGCCACCCTCGCTCCCCACCGCGGCCGCGGCTATGCCGAAGCCATCACCCGCCACTCCATCCTCGCCGCCGGACCCGTTGGAAACACCATCCTCCAGTCCACTACGCTCGGGTTCCGTATGTATCAGCGCATGGGCTTCCGCGAAACCACACGCATCCTGGTGTATGCCTCGGATCTCTAGCCCGAAACAGTCGTAAACTTGGCTTGTGCCTCTCCGCAGCGCATTTATCTATCTCTCCCGCCATCGCGGACTCCGCAAGTGGATGGAAACTTCCCCCACTGCCCGCAAGCTCGCCGGACGTTTTGTCGCCGGCAACACCCTGGACGATGCCATCGCCGCCTGCCGCAAAATCCATGCGGACGGCCTCGGCATCACGCTCGATTACCTGGGCGAGAACGTTTCTTCACTGGAAGAAGCCGCTCAATCCCGTGACAATTGCCTGCGTACTCTGATCGCATTGCAGGCCGCCGGTCTGGAACCCAATATCTCCGTGAAGCTCACGCAGTTCGGGCTGGATCTCTCGGAGGTCGCCTGCGAAGCCAACGTCGCCCCCGTCGTCGAACTGGCGGCGCAATTGGGGGGCTTCGTCCGTTTCGATATGGAGTCTTCGGAATACACAGACCGCACCATCGCCATGACCACCCGCCTGCATGCCAAATACGGCGCATGCGGCACCGTCATCCAGAGCTATCTCTACCGCAGCGCCGCGGACATCGAAAAGCTCTCCGCGGCCGGAATCCGTATCCGCCTCTGCAAGGGTGCCTACCTCGAATCCCCGGAGGTCGCATTTCCAGAGAAGACCAAGGTCGATGAGAACTACCTGAAGCTCGCCGCCCAGTTGCTCGATCACGGCACTTACCCCGGCATGGCAACGCATGACGAGAAGATGATCGCCGGCGTGAAGACCTGCGTCGCTGCCCACAACATCGCCAGGGACCGTTTCGAGTTCCAGATGTTATACGGTATCCGGCGCGATCTGCAGCGCCAGTTGATCGCTGATGGTTTCCGCGTACGCCTCTACGTTCCCTATGGCGACGCCTGGTATCCCTACTTCATGCGGCGTCTGGCGGAGCGCCCGGCCAACGTTTTCTTCATCGCCCGCAACATGCTCCGCAGCTAGATCGTTCGCCCGCTGCCGCTCTCGGTCCGTT
>CAIXXM010000146.1 GCA_903923395.1 uncultured Acidobacteriia bacterium | reverse complement strand
TCTGGAACTCCGGCGAAAACCCCTGCCTGCAAACACCTCCAAACACGGCACTTGCAAAAAACCAGTTTTTCAATCCAACTCTTCTGCTCTCCCGAGCCGCCAAATCACCCCTTGAATTTACTGGTGAGATATCCGGGTTAGCGCTTTGGGGCCGGAATAGCTGCCCTAAACTGAAGGTACCGAAACGGAGGATAGGGCTCCGCAGGGATGCGACCCGAGCGCCGATCCGGTGCCGGAATAACTGGCGGGCGGTTTCTTGCAAACCGCCCAAAACCTCAACCCTTAGCAAACACTGGAAATGGGTTTACACAAAATAGTTGACACCGCCGACACTGGCTCTTGTTTTTGCCTGGGCACAAGCAATTTGGACGCACGACGGTTGGCCAATGGCCCTTATCCTCGTACTGGCATGGGCACTTTGCCTGTTCCACTTTTTCTTGCTTGGCGGATTTGAGGTCGCCTACACAGAACTTAGGGACAAAGACCCAAGCCAACTCGATCAATCTCTACGGGAACGATTCCTTGACATGCAACGCAAGGAACCAAGGATCTACGAAGGCAAGGAGTGGATTACCGTCTTGTTGACAGTAGGGCTCGCCTTGATTGCAGAGTGGCACACAGAGGTTCATTTGAACCGGATCCTCGGTCAAGGCGCCGAGGCTCGGACTACCCAGGTAATGTCTGGAGTGACTACAGAAAGGAAAACGACTCCAGCTAATTGTCCGCCCCAGGGAGATAGTCTCTCCGACCCGAACGTAGTCACAGCGAGACTCGGATTCGTGCTGCTGTTCACTACGGTTCCCATCCTGTTGCTCTCCCTTGGACCCGCGAAACAGTTGGCGTTGAAGAATTCCGAGCGCTACATACAAAAGTGGAGTCCTTATCTTTGGCCCGTTCTCCGTAGTTTAGGACGGTGCATTATCGAACTACGACTCCCTGTACCTTCGGAGATGATAGTGAGAGCTGTCGGCCAAACACCGAAGCGGAACTTGAAACCGAGTTTTGGAGCTTATTACATGATGTCGCTCCAGCGATTTCGACACTCTACTCATCGGATTTCCGAGCGAATCACTATTTCTCCTGATGGGTCGGCTGAAATAGCGTTGCAAGTCGAAGCGTTCATCTTGCACCCTTTTGAAACCGGGAAATTGGAGGGAGGAATCTATAATCCCTCTGGAGTCGAAGAACGAGGCTTCGAACCTTTGTGGGCGGTTCGTACGGAACTTCCACTCGAGGTGCACAGCGAGTTCGATAATCAGGTGATTCAATTGGCCAGCAATAACCAAGGTGTAGATCTAGCCTCAAAAATCAAATGCCGTTTCAGAAAAGACAACGATGTTGACGGGAAGCTTAACTACGAAATAAGTCTTCCGAGCGCTGATCCAACAGATGAATTTCACTCATTTGCGCTCTCATACAGAGTTAAGTTCAAGACTGGACGGGAAGGCTTTGTGGGGAAGAACGAAGGAGCGAGACACCTACGGCCTCAAGACGATAAAGACTGGTATAGCAGGAGCTTCGATTGGCCATGTTACAGCTATCGCCTGATTCTCGAATTCGCTGACAAGTCACACCAAGTAGGATTCAATAGACCCGTGGCGAGGGTGACGTACGCCCATGCACCACATGAGCAAGAAACAACCCGCATCAACGACCTGATCCGGGGAATGGGCGGCGATTCTAAGCTTGAGATCGATGTGCCTTACCCGTTGCCAGGGGCAGAATACAAGTTCCACTGGGAAGTTTGGTAACGACTCCTAGTTGCCTCCGCCGCCACCGTAGCCCTTTGAGGTAACATCCGTTGATACAATTCCGTCTTTCATCTTCATTCCACCTTTAGAATACCCCATGAGGGGGCCAAATCAAGCAAGAAAATCTGTATCGCTTAAGTGATTTCCGGTATACTACCCCTGAAATCAAAGCCTAGATAGCAGTGACCGACCGAAGCAAACGCGTAGTGTACCACACCTCCCTGCTTCGCAAGCAAGCGCCTCGGAGCAAAGCAGCGTCAGACGACCACCCCGCACGCTTCCCCATTCGTGATACCTTACCCCTGAATGATTTCCTTCACCGCCCGAATCTTCACTGCCGCTCTTTTTGTGGCACCTCTCTTTGCGCAACTGCCGCCGCTGCCGGCTCCGCAGATGGTTCCTGCTGTGGGTCCGGCAGGCACCAGCGGCCCTTACGCACCGCAGGCCATCCTGCCCGGTGGCGTGGTCGTGCCACTTTACCCCGCCGGTTCTCCTTTCCTCAAGGCCGATAAGGTCAAGGAACCGGAGAAGTACAACATGAGCGGTGCCGTGCCGGGGCGGGTCAGCAGCATCGTCAACATTCACAACCCCTCCATCGAATTTCATCCCGTGGAGCGCGGCATCAACACCGGTGCGGTCATCATCCTGGCGGCGGGCGGCGGTCACCGGACCCTCAACGTTGGCGGTGCAGCGGCGGATTTTGTTCCCTTCTTCTATAACTACGGCGTCAACACCGTGATCCTGCGAAACCGCCTCCGCGCGGATGGTTATGTGGCTGAGGTCGATGCAGTCAATGACGCACTGCAGGCGATTCGCCTGGTTCGCGCCTATGCGAAGCAATGGAATCTCGATCCCCACAAGATCGGCATCATGGGCTTTTCCGCTGGCGCAGAGCTTTCCGCCCCCGCCGCCGTTCTCTACGACGATTTCGACAAGCAGCACGGCGGCGCTGGAGACGCACTGGCCGGCATCACGTCGCGGCCTGATTTCACCGGCATCATCTACCCCGGCCCCTCACCATTCGCCAAGGGCCGCACCGCTCCACCGGTGCCGAAGAATGCCCCGCCTGCATTCCTGGCCTGCGCCAGTGCCGGAGATAAAGTCCACGCCGTCTGGACCATCGAATATTACATGGCCATGCTGGACAAGAGCATCCCGAATGTCGAAATGCACATGTATGGCAACGGGGTCCACGCCGGCGGATTGACTGACCGCAAGGGCATCCCGTTCGGCACCTGGCAATACCGCTTCGTGGAGTGGTTCCGCGATCTGGGTTTCCTGGAGAAGCCGGGCGTCGAAACGAAGGCAGCGAAAGATACGGCTGCTTTCGTGGCAAAACCCTGACTTTTGGCACTCTGCGGCGCTACACTCAAGCTTCAAGATGCCTGGATGGTTGCGTATTGCAGCCCGGACGCTGCTGCTGATGGCCTGCCTGTTCGCCCTGATCCGCTCACTGCGGATCGGGTGGGCAGATGCACTGGCGCGTTCCGGCGATACGGCGAAGATTACCCGGGCTATCGCGGTGGAACCCCGCAACGAAATCTGGCCCGCCCAGCTCGCCCTGCGCCGTTTGCAGGATGGGGAATCCTCACCGGAACTTCGCGCTGAGCTGGAACGCTGCTACCAACGCCGCCCCAGTGACTCTAACCTGTTGATGGCGCTGGGCTTGCTGGCGGAACAAAACGGCAACAACTCCGCGGCTGAGGATTATCTGCTGCACGCAGCCAAGCTCGACCATACTTTCAAGCCTGCCTGGACCCTGGCCAACTTCTACTTCCGGATCGGCTCCACGCAACTGATGTGGCCGCAACTGCGCCGGTGCCTCGATCTGATTGAACCTAGAAACCCCTACGGCCGCAGCTTTGACCCGACGCCAGTCTTCGCGCTCGCCTGGCAGGCCGCGGAAGACCCGAAGGCCATCCTGGCGGTCCTGCCCCCGCGCCGTGAAATCATTCTGCCCTATCTGGCCTTTCTCACCACACGTCCGGGCACCACGAAGCGGAATCCCATCCTGCTGGGTGCCGACGCCTGGCCGCTCGCGTTGCAACTGGCGGACCCGGCTGACCGTGACATTCTGTTTGGCTTTCTGGATCAACTCGCAGCCGAATCCCCAGCCGAAAGCGCCGCCAGGTTTTGGAATGACTTGATCGACAGAGGCTATCTGCCCGCGTTCGGTGCCGCCGGAAAACTGAATTCAGCCGCCGGACGCCTGCTGGCCGATCCGGATTTCAATGCTCCCCCGTTCGAACATGGTTTCGGCTGGAGAGTGCTGTTTGAACCCGGCATCAACTCCAGCCTGACGCGCCACGCCCTGTCACTGGAATTCACCGGCGGGGAAAAGGAACACGCGATCCCGGTCTCGACCTATGCCGCCGTCCAGCCCCACAAGACGTACCGACTGCAATGGATGTACGATGGCGTGCCGCCGAAGAGCCTGCGGGCTGTGCTGGGCGACGAAGACTCCGGCGTGGTCCAAACCTGCCGTGTGGATTCCTGCACGTTCACCGTTCCGGAAGGCGTCTACGTTCTGCCGTTGCGGCTGCGTTATGACCGGCCCGCAGGTGAGATGCGCCTGCGCGGGGAATACATTATCCGCAGCGTGCGGATGGAGGAGGTCCGGTGAAACTTCTGACTGGTCCCGTGGAGCCTGCGGATTCCTCTTCGACCTTCCCTTACATCCTGGCCGCTGCGCTCATTGAGGGCCTGCTGGTACCGTGGTCGCCCTTCTTTGCCGCCACCACGGCCGCTCAGGCTGGAATCCTTGTGACCGCGATCATTTGGATCGGCCTGGGCAGACAGCTCCACCTTTCGAAGACACTCGGCGCCGTCGCCCTGATTGGCGGCTGGGGACTGCTCCAAATTTTCGCGGGCACCACCAGTTCCCAATGGCTGACCCGGCAGGCTACGTCCACCTGGTTCACCTGTTCCATTGCCTTCCTGCTGGGCGCAACCATTCTCTGCGACCGGAAGGCACTCCATAAGTTCCTCGACACCGTGTTTTGGGCGACTGCGGCACTGGCGTTGATCGCGATTCTGCAGTTGTACGTGAAGCCGGTTCGCGTCTTCGGCCTGTTTCCGGCGGAGATGACGGTGGTGGGAACGTTCATGTACAAGAACCAGTTCGCCGCCATGCTGGAGATGGCCGCGCCCTTTGCCCTGTACCGCATGGTGGAGCGGGAAGGAGAAGAATGGATTGGCGCAGGTGCCTTCGCTATCTTCTTCGGTGCTGCCGTAGGCGCTTCTTCCCGGGCAGGCGTGATGTTGCTGGCTGCGGAACTCATCGTGACACTGGCCATCACCGCGCGGCGCAGAATCCTGCCCTGGCGGAACCTGCTGGTGCTCTCCGGTGGCCTGCTGGCGCTGGTTTCCGTCGCCTCCATCGTCGCAGGAACGGACAGTATTGAGGAGCATTTTCAGGAGAAGAGCCCCTATAGCGTCCGACAAAAGCTATTGTTTTCAACACTCCGGATGATCCAGAAGAAGCCGGTGACGGGCTATGGCTTCGGTACCTGGCAAGATCATTACCCCGGCTTTGCCACGTTTGACATCTCTCTTTATGCCAACCAGGCCCACAATGACTGGGCGCAGTGGACCGCTGAAGGTGGCATTCCTTTTGCCTTACTCCTGTTCGCCCTCGTGGTCAGTCTCGCCCGGCCCGCAGTCTACTCGATTTGGGGCATGGGAATCGTGGCGGTCATGCTCCAGAGTCTGGTGGACTATCCCACACGCGAGCCGGTGCTGGCCATTTTCTGGTTCCTTCTCGCCGGAGCAGTCCACCGGAATGCAGAGGACCGGCTGATTCCTGCGCCCACTGAAAACTTGGTGTGAGAATTTTCCCCCGTATCTCCCACTGTTGGAGTGATGGGGTATCTCCTTCTTTCGCTCCTTACCTTTTTCCTGGCCGCTGACCAGGACAAACCACCGGTGACTCTGCCCAACCTGCCGGTGCAGCCGGTGGGTGCCGGCGACCTGCTTGTGATCTCTTCGACGGAGGCTCCCGAATTGGGACGCAGTCTGCGCGTGCGGGCCGATGGCACTATTCCTTTGCCCGGCACGGCGGACAGTCTCCACGTGGAAGGCATGCTGCCGGCCCAGATCGAGGCTGGCATCAACTGGTCTCTGCAACAAGCCAAGCTCTACATCGACCCCTCCGTGTCCGTGGCCATCGCCGAATACCAAAGCCGTCCGGTCAGCGTGACCGGTGCCGTGAAAAAGCCGCTGGTGTTCCAGGCTCTGGGGGGAGTTCATCTGCTGGAAGCCATCGCCCGGGCGGAAGGCCTGTCTCCGGAAGCCGGCGGCGAGATTATCGTCACCAAAAAGGGCAGCGCGGGGCCGCTGCACATCCCGGTCAAGGAACTGCTGAGCGGTGTTGACCCCAGCCTGAATACTCCACTTTCGGGCGGGGATGAGGTCAGAGTGCCGGAGGCCGGGAAGATCGTGGTTTGGGGCAACGTTAAAAAGCCGGGTGTCTATCCAGTGCAGGAATCCGGACGGTCCAGTGTGATGACAGTTCTGGCCCAGGCGGAAGGGGTTTTGACCTTCACGGCGAAGACCGCCTATCTATACCGTGCTGATGGCAAGGGGGGCCGCGCAGAGATTGCCGTGGAACTGGCGAGGTTGATTGCGCGCAAGACCCCGGATGTTCCGCTCGAACCGCAGGACATCCTCTATATCCCTGACAATTCCGGCCGCCGGTTGACGCTCGGGGCCCTGGACAGAATCGCCGGCTTTGGTGCCTCCACGGCATCCGGCCTCATTATCTGGAAACACTGATCATGCAAATCGAATCCCGCGAACTGGTCACCATGGCTGACCTGAAACACTTCACCGTCCTCCCGCAGACGGGTTCTGGAGGCGAACCTGAGGAACGGGTTCTGCCTTTGCAGCACTATTTGTGGGTCATCCGGCGCCGGATAAAACCCATTCTGCTGTTCGTGCTGGTTTGTCTGATTGGCACCTTTGTCGTGACCCGGCGCTTAACACCGATTTATGAAGCCGCCGCGACCATCGATGTGGACCGCCAGATGCCCTCAGGCATCCTGGGGCAGGATTCCAACGCCCAGGCCACTACGGCCATGGATCTTGATCAGTACCTGGCCACGCAGGTGGATCTCATTCAATCCGATTCCGTCTTGCGGCCGGTTGTGGATGCGATGCGGCTGAAGGAGAAAGACCCCGCCTACGCGGTCACCGCGGATTCCCCCGAAGCTGCGGCTGCCCCGGTGCGGTTGACGAATCTGAAGGTGACCCGGTCGCCCAGCACGTACCTCTTGTTGGTCAGTTACCGTTCCGCGAACCCCCGGCTCGCCGCGGATGTCGCCAATGCGATCGCGCGTTCCTATCTGAACCACACGTACCGGACCAGGTTTGAGTCCTCGCGGGAGATGACTTTGTTCATGACCGGTCAGTTGGAGGAGTTGAAAGCCAACATGGAGCAATCCAGCATGCGCCTGGCCAGCTTCGAACGGGAGCTGAATGTAATTAATCCCGAAGAAAAGACCAGTATTCTGACGGACAGCCTGCGCCAGTTGAACACAGATTACAACCAGGCCCGGGCGGACCGCATCCGCAAGGAGGCCGCTTTCAACGCCATACAGGCGGGAAGTATTGATGCCGCTTACACCTCCTCGCAGGGGGAGTCCCTGAAGAAGCTCTCGGAATCATTGGCCGAAGCCAGGCAGAAGTTCGCGCAACTCCGGCTCCGTCTGGGTGAAAACAATCCGGAATACAAGCGCGGCGCGATGCAGGTGACCGAACTCGAGAAAGAGATCAGTGAGACGCGCGAGGCCATTCAACGCCGCGTGGAAGTGGAGTACCGGCAAGCGGTGGACCGTGAAACACTGCTGCAAAAATCCGTCGGGGAAACGAAGACCGAGTTCGACAGGCTGAATGCGCGCTCTTTCGATTACCAGTCCCTGAAGCGTGAAGCGGAAGCCGACAAGAAACTCTACGATGAACTGGTCCGGAAGATCCGTGAAGCGGGGATCAACTCGAATTTCCAAAACAGCGTGGCCCGGATTGCCGATTTGGCGAGGCCTCCCCATCTGCCGGTATTTCCGCGGTTGAAGATTAGTCTCTTCATCGCGCTGCTGGCCTCCTTCGCGTTGTCCATCCTCTGCGCCATCTGTCTGGACCTGCTGGACCACACCCTGCGGGACCCCGAAGATGTGGCGCACACGCTGGGGACCGAAGTCATTGGCAGCCTGCCCAGCGTGCGGCGCTGGCGGAATGCCGGGTCGCTGGCTTTACCTGCTCCGGGGCAGCCAAAACCGGGCGATGCCGAGGGAGAATCCTCACTTGGCTACGACGAAGCATTGCGGAGCTTGCGAAACTCCATCTTCCTGAGCATGGGAGGCCGCCAGATCAACTCCGTGTTGATTACCAGCGCATCCCCGTCAGAGGGAAAGAGCACGGTGGCCGCGCACCTTGCCGCGGCGCATGCCGAACAAAATCAGCGGACGCTGCTGATCGATGGCGATTTGCGGCGGCCCAGCGCCCACAGGCTCCTGGGGATTTCGCCCGAGGCGGGGCTTTCTCTTGTCCTCTCGAACGGGTCGCCCTGGCGGGATGCGGTGCGCCCGAGCCCGCACGTGCCGGGGCTGGATGTGCTCACGGCGGGTCCGTCAAGCCGGCGCGCGGCAGATCTGGTGGGGCGCGGACTCATCCGGATTCTGCGCGAAGCCGAACAGGAATATGATCTGGTGGTGCTGGATTCACCGCCGCTGATCGGCTTTCCAGAGCCTTTGCAGATGGCTGCTGCGGTGGATGGCGTGGTGATTGTGACCCGAGCGGGACACACAAACCGCAAGGCGGCCGCGGCTGTCTTGTCAACCCTGAGGCGCGTGCAGGCCAAGGTGCTGGGGCTGGTGCTCAATGAAGTCACGAAAGATATGAGCGGCAGCTATTACTACCACAGCTACTACGGGAAGTATTACCGGCCGGAAGAGGCACCAACGGCGAGGAGCGCCGCAGCTTAAGGTCAGGCAGCCAGCGCAGAGGGCCCGGCAATGATCTCCAACAGTTCCGAAGATACCAGGCCGGGATCACGGTCGCCGTTGATCACGTAGTAATCGCCGCGATGGTAGAAATCCACCAGCGGATTGACGACCTGGCGGTAATCTTCATAGCGCCGCCGGATCACCTGCTCGGTATCATCTTCCCGCTGCACCAGGCGTTCTCCATCCAACTCGCAGAACGCACCAGCGCGGGATGGACGCGTTTCCAAATTGTAAAGCGCGGAGCATGCGGGGCATTGCCTGCGGGAGGTCAGCCGTGTCAACAGCGCATCTTCCTTCACAAGCAGATGGACCACTAAAGGACGCGGCAGGCCGAGTTCATCGAGGAGAGCATCCAGAAATTCCGCCTGGGCAACCGTGCGGGGGAAGCCATCCAGAATGACACCAGTCGAGGAAAGCTCACGGCGCAGCTTGGCGGCAACGGCCTGGCACACCAAACCGTCGGAAACCAGGGACCCCGCGGCGAGAAGCCGCTTCAACTCTGGATTGTGCGCCGCTTCGGCACGCAACATTTCCCCGGTGGACAGCGAGGGAACTCCCAACTCCTTCGAAAGCCAGGCACTTTGCGTCCCCTTGCCCGTTCCCGGGGCTCCAAGAAGGATCACGATCTGTGGCTTGGCCGCTGAAGACATCAGGATTCCAGTTAAGCGGATTCTTGGAAGACACTCAATAGGGCTGGGATTTGCGGGGCAGGTAGTCCGCAACGGACGTATCTTCTGGTACATTAGGTCCCTAGATGCCCGTGCTTCTTGAATCCGCATTACTAAGTGGCCTCCGAAATGATTTGGGCCAGAGGCGAATCGACGCCGGCATGGCGCGGCTCGAAGGTCTTGCCGCGCCGGAGCGGAAGCTGCGTTCCAGCGTGCCGGATGCTCCGGCGCTGCTTTGCTACGTGGCGCAATGGGTCGATGCGGGCTGGCGAGACATTGAAATCGTCCAGGACGGACTGCTTTCTTTCCCGCCCGGCGCGCGCGGAGAACTCAGTCTGCTCGATTACGTGCATGTGCTGATGGCGGAAGGCGCCGTGCAGGTGGCGCAGGAAGAGGTCGAGAAGGCCAAGGCGACCTTCGACCTGGTCATCACTCTGTCACCGGAAATACCAGATCCGCAGTTGCTTTCCCTGGCGCACTTCTGGAAGTCACGTTGCCACCGCAAGCAGGGCGTCTACGATGCCGCGCTGGAGGAAGTCGCGAAGGGTCATGCGCTGGCCTGTGAGGCAGGCATGATCCCCATGGCCGGGGCGATGCGTGTCGCCGAAAGCTGGCTCCTGTTCCAGAAGGGGAAGACGCGCGAAGCACTCCGGCTGCTGAATGACGCCGAAGCAGTGATGTCCGCGACAGATGATTACATCACGCTGGGCAACATCGAATCGAGCTACGGCCGCATGTACCGCCGGGAAGGCCGGTACGATCTTTCGCTGCGCCATTTCTCCCGCGCAATTGAGGAGTATGCCAAGCGGGACCCGAATCACCGCAACCTGGCCCGTTCACTGGCAAACATGGGGTATGTGGAACGGCTCGTCGCCCTGCAACTGCGCAAGCGGATCGATGCCGATGCTGAGCAGAAGCGCAAGAGCGACCCCGCGCTTCGGCGGGAATATGAGCGGGTGCGCCAGGACGCCCTTGATCATCTGGACCGGGCCTCTGCCATCTACAGCATTCATCACCAGTACCGCGGTTCCGGCACGGCATTTGTCAACCGCGGGTTCCTCCATCTGGATTCCGGCGACCTGCAGCGCGCGGAAGCCGAGGCCATGCAGGCCTATGCACTGGGCGACGAGAAGCACGATTACATCCTCAAAGCCCGCGCGCGGCTGCTGCAGTGCCTGGTTGCCAACGCCAAGCTCGAGGAAGGGATTGATGATCCGGCATGGGTCGCTCACATGGCGCTGGAATACTCCCGGCAAGCTGTGGAAGATGCGCGCCAAACCGAAAACCGCCGCCTGCTGGCCCGTGCGCTCATCTGGCATGGCCTCACTCTCTGCAATACGAACCCCAACAGCGGGGAACAGGCGCGCGAGATCTCAGAGCAAGCCGCGCAGTTACTGAAGAACGAAGTGCAGGATCACATCTGGGAAGATCTGCAGACTCTCAAGGGCAAGGTGGTGAAGGGCGGCAAAATGGACTCGACGCTGCAGGCCTGGTCGCAGGGCGTGGTTGGGGAGCGGAGCTTCAATCAGTTAACGGAGGATTTCGCGGACCTGATTATCCCCAAAGTCTGGGAACACGAAGGCCGCAAGGTGGCAAGAGTGGCGAGAAAGCTGGCCGTGTCACCGAAGAAAGTGCGCAGGGTTTTGGCCAGACTGGGATTGCACGGCGGGAACTCCTGAACAAATCGCGCGCAACGGACTCGCCGTTCGCCAGCGGCTATCTTGCAGGCGACGGCAGTGATGGATCGCCCAGCACCATCATCCCGAGGTAAGAGCCGCAGAAGATGAGGATTGCACCGAGAATGCGGAACTGGATCCACAACTTCTCCTGCTGTTCGCGTTCGCGGCGGGTCTGTGGCGAGTTCTTCGCAACAAACGCCATCGCCTCACGGGGCCGCAGAAAACACCAGGCCCCGCAAGCAATCTGAATCGCAGCCAGCAGGAGAAGAATTGTGGTCAGAGTCATTTGTTATGCCTTCAATACGCCCCGGAAGTTATCCTTGGAGCCCTTGTAGTTCGGGAACACGCTGGAAATCGCCGGATTCTTGAGGTGGCCGTAGACCAGTTCGCCAAGAACATCGCGGAAGTCCGTGGTCAATGCAAGATCCCGTTCCTCGTAAAGCTGGTGCTTTTCAAGGCCCGGCCACTTCCCGAGCACCTTGCCGCCGTTGACCGCTCCGCCCATCACGAACATCGCGTTGGCGTGGCCGTGATCTGTGCCGCGGGTACCGTTTTCCTTCACCGTGCGGCCGAATTCCGACATCGTCACGACAACGACGTCTTCCATGCGGTCACCCAGATCCTTGTAGAACGCGGCAAGCGAATCACCGAACTCAGAGAGCCGCTGGGCAAGCTGACCGACAGATGCCTTCGGGCCGACCTCATTCACGTGCATATCCCAGCCGCCCAAGTCGGCGAAGGCAACTTCCACGCCAACATCCGCCTTGATCAGTTGTGCGATCTGCTTCATGCTGTCACCGAAGCGGCCGCGGTACTCTGCGCCGGGCACGGGCTGGTAGGGCTTCTTGTTCAGGCTCTGCAGAATCGACACGGCATCGAAGGTTTCCCGTCCGGTGCCTTGCAGAATCTGGTCTTGCGTCCCGGTGTACATGGATTCCAGCACCTTGGCCGCAGCGGAGTCTTTCACGCCGAAGTTGTTGAGGTTCTCCACCGCAACGGCGCTGTTGGCACCGCGCATGGTTCGGGCCAGCGATGAACCAAGCGAAACGGCGCGAACCGGAGAGACCTTCGCGTCGCCGCCGACGGGGGGCAGTGCACGGTTGAGCCAGCCATCGGTGGTGGCTTTCAGGCCGGGCGTACCGGATTCCATGTAGTCCTGCGCGTCAAAGTGGGAGCGCGTGGGGTCAGGGGAACCGGCAGCGTGGACAATGGCCAGCTGCTGCTTGTCGAAGATCGGCTTGAGATTCGCCAAAGCGGGGTGCAAACCGAAGTGGCCGTCGAGATCGATGACGGAATCCTTCGGGTCGATGTTTGCCGAGGGGCGCGGGACGGAGATAGTGGGACGGAGATCGTAATACGCCTTGTCACCGTGCGGGACTACGATGTTGAGGCCGTCGGCGGCACCGCGCTGGAAGATCGCAACCAGGATTTTCTTGCGGCCATTCTGCTGTTCGCCGGCATAGGCAGCGCGCTGCAGCCAGAGCGGCGCGGAGCCTACACCCACCATCGCGAGCGCGGAATTACGGAGGAAGATTCGGCGGTTCAAAGTCATGTTCTTATACCTGTCCTTCTAAATTCTTCGGCCTGTCAAATGGTTAGCGGCGCTGGAAATCCGGAGAGCCCAGCGTCAAGCCCGCGATCAGTGCGCCGGGTTCCACCGGCTGGTTCGGTCCACGCGGGGTGATTTGGGTGGCATTTCCCCTCTTCCCCGTGCCCGCGGCCAGTTTCATCTTGCCCATGGCAGCGTCATTATCGGCGCTGTTCTGACCGGGAATAATGAAACCGGCACCGCCGTTGGCGAGTTGCTCCTTCATTCCCAAATCAATCGCCTGCCGCGCCTGTGCGGAGGGTTCCACACTCAAGAGATTCCGCTCCACAACATCCGGTTCCGCGCGGAATTGCGCGACATCCACTTTGACGCCGGGGACACGGTTCTGTGCCAGCGCCACCGCAAAATTCATGCGGGCCAAAAGCGCGGCGGAATTCATCCACTCTGAACTCTTATTGGAGTAACCGGTCGGCTCCGGCTTGCGGTACAGAGGTTCACCCAGCTGATTCAACTGACCGGCCACGGTGAAGGCAAAATCCACATCGCCGTTGACGGCGCGCATGGAGCTGACCAGCATTTCCAGCGGCGACTTCACCTTGGAACGGAAGTTGGCAGCAGCCCAGAACTCAGGCGACTTCAGCATGGTCTGCATCACAGCACACAGGTCACCATCGGTTTCAGTGAACGTGGCAGCCATCTTCGCCACCAGCGCGGGGCTCGGATTGTCAGAAACAAAACGCACAGCCAGCTTGGTGGAGATGAACTTCGCGGTGGAAGGATGATGCACCAGCATGTCCAGCACCTTCAGTCCGTCATCCATGCCGCCGCCTGCGGGAATGGTCACACCGAGAACATGCTTCTCACCGTTATCGTGAACACGGGCGTTGAATTCGAAGCCACCGCCACGGTTTGGATCACGAATGGTCCACCCGGTGAAGCAGCGGGCCACTTCCGTCACATCCTGCTGCGTGTAACCGCCATCCACGCCAAGCGTGTGCAGTTCCATCAGCTCGCGGCCATAGTTTTCATTCAGACCACGGCGGCCTTTGCGCATCGCGCCGCCGCCAGGTTGCGGGCCGACCGACTCGTAGTTATCGAGATAGAACAACATTGCCGGGCTCTGCGCCGTGGCGAGGAGAATGTCTTTGAACTTGCCCAGCACGCGCGGACGGATCACGTCGCGCTCATAGGCAGTCACCATGTAACGGTCAGCGCCCTTGTCGAGATAGACGTTGAAGTGGTTGTACCAGAAATCCGTGAGCACTTCTTCCAGCTGGCGGTTGCCGTAAACAGCGTGGAAGATCTTGCCTTCGATCAGGTCCTGGTTGACCACCTGCTGGGGGCCGTTGAACATCTGGATCTTGCGGCGCAGTTCCGGAGCCGCAGCATTGTAGATGCGCTGGCGGGAACCGGCGGGCATACTGTCCAGCAAATCCCACTGGGCCGCATCGGGCATGGATTCGAGCAGCTTGGCCTGTTCCCCGGGACGGCCCTTTTCGAGCAGTTCCTTCTGGGACGGATCCAGCGCGACGTGCACGATCTTGGAATCGGCTTCCTTATCAGCGTCTTTGCCGGCGGCGTCCGCATCAGTTCTGCGCTGGTAACGGGCCACGGCCTTTTCAATCATGGCGCGCGTGCCGGGGTCGCTCGGGTAGGGCTGGCGGCCGTCAGCGATCGCCTTGAGGATCTGCTGGCTCGGATACTTGGTGACCATCTCAGCCGTGCTCAGACGCAGCGTGTCGAGAGGTTGCAGCTTGGATTCGAGAATCGGATTCTCGGTAATGTCGTCGGGATGGAGTTGCAGGCCGATCCATTTCTCCAGACCCATCTTCTTAACAGCTTCCACGTCACCCGGCTTGGCACCGAAAGTCAGACGGTTCAGGGCATGGAGGATCTTCTGGTCATCCGTCATCTGCGGAATCGCATTGACCGGAGCCGTTTTCGCGGCAGCGGGAGGCGCGGCCTGCGCCTGCTTCTTCTTCTGGGCAGCAAACACGCCGGACGACAGAAGGGTGGTGCCGGCGATCAGGGCCAACAAAGCTGAGTACTTCATCGCACTTCCTTAAACGGTTTTCGCGGGCATTTGGACGCACCGGCCCGCATTAGATCAACTATACGTATAAACGCAAGCAAAGTGCAGTAGTTGCGATGCGTAAATTTTTCATTAGTTGACCAGACGGGCCAGAAACCAGACCGTACTCCCGGCAACAAGCCCGAAGACTGCAATTCTGGCCGTAATTCGGCGGTAACGGTCCAACCAAGCTGCGTGGTCGAACCAGGATCGAAGCACTCCGCAGATGCCAGCCAGGAGAGCGCCTGCCGTGACGGAACCGCTCAGAACATACTCCGGGCGGTAACCGCTTTCGCGGAGGAAGGCGGCGAAGTAGAGTCCGGAAAAGGTCCCGAACGCGAGGGCAAGCAACCAGCGGCCCCCGGCATTGGGCCACGCGAGCAACTCAACGGCAAGATAGGCGAGACCCAAAGCGGCTGCTGCTTCGGCAAAGCGGGGGGCTGGTTGCCAGTTGCCCTGGGAAATCAGCACGGCTGCGGCGCATTCCCCGGCGAAGAACGCTACTGCGAGAATCGCCCGCCGCTTGTGCGCGGCAGAAGACAGGATCAGCGCGGCGAGCAGCAGTAGTTGCGCAACGCTGGTGGACATCCGGATTGCCCCGGCACTCATTTGCGTTACCGCGATGCCAAGTTTGGTGGGAGGCCGGAACGTGAGAACGCCCAGAGGGAACGAACTGTCGAGTATCGCCTGGTCATACTTGCCATCCCGCTCCGCCTTCAACATGTGGACGTGATTCGGAACTGTGACCTGCTGCAGGCTGCATTGCACTTCCAAGTCGCCGGGCACGCGGGCGAACGAGTAATCGGCAGCGCAGAGATATTGATTCTTCGCGGGGTCGAGGTGGCATTCGGCATCCAGCAAACGGGCGGTCTCGCCATTGCTGCGCAGTTGCAACTGGGTGAAGAGCAGCATCGCGGGCGTGCCTTCTCTTAATTCGTATTGCGGCATGCGCAGGATGTACTCGACGCGCTTGCCCCGGATGACGGCATCACCCGTGGAGATGCTGATGGCGTGCGCCCGCAGGCAGGCCGCTGTCAGCAGGACTGTGGCGGCAAGCTTCCTCATGCGGGTTTCGAATGCAGTCGCTTCCGCAGATCATGGACCAGCAAACGGAGCAGGGCCAGCACGGGCACGCTGAGAAAACTTCCCGCAACGCCGCCGATTTCGCCGCCCGCAATCACGCCGACGATCACCATCAGCGGATGCAACTCCACGCCGGCGCTCATGAGGTGCGGGGAGAGGACGTAATCCTGAAACAGCCGGTAAAGTCCCAGGAACGAAGCCACCCACAACACATGCGGATACCCGCTGAAGATGCTGACGGAAACGATAATCGCAGCGGCGCACAGAGGTCCCACAAGGGGAATGAACTCCAGCGGAAACGCCACCGCTGCCAGCAGAATGGCGTAGGGAACCCCCATGGAGTGCAGCACAATTGCGAAGGTGCCCAGGGTCGCAAGACAGAGAAATAACTGCGCCCGCATATAGGAGAGCAGCAGCGTGTGGACGTCATTGAGCGTATCCCGGACGGAATCCTGCCCGGCGTCAAACTGCGCAATGAACTTATCCCGGATGGAGCGGCCGTCTTTCAGAATAAAGAAGCTGATAATCGGCACCAGAATCACGTAAATCAGATTGCCGGAAGCGGAGAGAATCTGTAATCCGAACTTGGGAACTTCCGCCGCGATGTCGCTGTAGTGCTGTTCGATGGTGGATTCGAGCGTCCCCAGAGCCTGGTCTTTCCAAGTCTTTGGCTCACCCGACGGCGAAGAGGCCCTCTGCTTCATTTGACTGACGAATTGAGGAGCTTTCTGGGCGAGTGCGGTGGCCTGCTCCGCCACCACGGAACCGATGAAAGAGCCGAAGATTCCGATCAAACCCAACACCACCAGGTACGTCATGGCGAGGGCCGCGGCGCGCATCCTCTCGGGCAAACGGCGGTCAAAGAGATCCACAAGAGGGTAGAGGAGGTAGGCGAAGAGCACGGCGATGGTCACCACCAGCAGCACTTCGCGGACCACATAAATCAGATACAGCGAGACAAGCACCAGCGCGGCGGTCCAGGTGGCACGCGCGGCCTTTGCATCAAATCCCAGCATTGGGGGGATCTCCTTCCGGCACCGGCAGTTTCTCTACCTGAACCTTCGCAATACGGTTCCGCTCCATGGAGGTCACAGTGTAGCGGCGGCCTTTATATTCCACGCTGTCACCAGGTTTCGGGATGCGGCCCAATTCATAAAGAACGTAACCCGCCACGGTTTCGAAGCCCTCATCTTCCGGCAACTGGATGCCGTAGTCGGATTCAAACTCGCGGATGCTGCATGAACCTTCCACCTCCACCAGGTCGGAATCGGCTTCGGGCAATTTCAACTTTTCGTCGAATTCATCCTCAATCCGGCCCACAATCTGCTCCAGCACATCTTCCACCGTGGCCAGGCCGGTGACCGTTCCAAACTCGTCCACCACCAGCGCCATGTGCGCGTGCTTCTCGCGGAACTCTTCCAGCATCTGCAGCAGAGGTTTGGTTTCCGGAACAAACAACGGTTTGCGGACAATCCGCTCCAAATGGAATTGCGGCACGGGCCGGTTCTGGCGCATGGCACCCCGCCGCTCATGCCACACGCGCAGCAGATCTTTGAAATAGATGACACCGTTCATGTGTTCGGGGGCCGTTTCCCAAACAGGCAGGCGGGAGTGCTGGCTTTCCACCATGGCCGCCAGAACCTCATCGAGTGTGGAGTTGACGGGAACGGAAACCACGTCCGGCCGGGGGACCATGATTTCCCGGACGAGCACCTCTTCCAGATCGAGCACGCGGTGGATGATATCCCCCTGCAGTTCCGGCAGTTGGCCGGCAAAGCGGCTGGAACTCACGATCAGCTTCAATTCCTCAGCGGAGTGGCCTCCACCGCGATGCCCGGCATTGACTCCCAGGCTGCGGGTAATGGCGCCGGCAGAGCGTTCGATCACCACGGCGAACAAGGCGGCGAACCGGGAAAAGAGCATCAGCACCGGGGCCACCACGACGGCCAGCCGGTCAGCCTTGTCGATGGCCAGATTCTTCGGGACCACTTCGCCGATGACGACGTGCGCGTAGGTCATCAACACAAAGGCGAGCAGGAAACTCAGCCCGTGCAGGATGACGGAGGTCGCCGGGGTGAGGATGGGGTGGAAGACGGTGAGGAACATCCGGTCCAGGGTGTCTTCGCCAGCCCAGCCCAGGCCCAGGCTGGCCAGCGTCACCCCGATTTGGGTTACGGAAAGCAGCTTCTCCGGGTTCGCAAGCAACTGCAGGGCGATCTTCGCGCCGGAGACGCCTTCTTCCGCCAACTGGCGCAGACGGGAGTCGCGCACGGAGAGTAATGCGACCTCTGATGCCGCGAAAAACGCGTTCACCATCAGAATCAGCCCGAGCACAAGCAGCCGGAAGATATAGTTCGTTGTTTCCACTGGCTCTACCAGAATAGTCACCAATGGGGTCTACAATCGCATTAGTGCGCTGGATCCTGCGAATTGTCAATATTTTGATCGCCATTGCCGCGGTTGTGGCTCTGGGTGCGTTCTACAAATTCTTCTGGATGGCCATGCCCCAGACAACGGGTACAATCACGTCCGCCGTGGCGCGGCCGGTTGCCGTGGAGCGCGACTCTCTGGGAGTGCCTCACATCCGTGCGGCCTCGCAGGAAGATGCCCTGTTCGTGCAGGGCTACGTCACCGCGGAAGACCGCATGTGGCAGATGGATGCGCTGCGCCGCTTTTCGGCGGGCGATCTTGCCGAAGTGATTGGCCCGGCGGCACTGGAGTCCGATAAAGAGACCCGCCGCCTGCGCACGCGGCGCATCGCTGAACTTTGGTACGCCGAACTGCCGCCCGCGGATAAGGCAGAACTCGCTGCCTATGCGCGCGGGGTCAATGCTTTCATCGATTCCCACCGCGGCAATTACAGCTTCGAGTTCACGGTGTTGGGATACGATCCAAGGCCATGGAGTGTGGTCGATTCGTTGCTGATCGGGCTTTATATGTACCGCAACCTCACGACCACCTGGGAAGAGAAGCTGCGGAAGGCGACGATGCTTTCGACAGGCGATCCGGCCAAAGTGAACTATTTGTTTCCCTACCGGATGGGTCCGGAATTCCAACCCGGCGGGGATGTGCAGCCCGGCTCGAATGCCTGGGCTGTGGCACCGGGCCACACGGCATCCGGAAAGCCATTGCTCTCCAATGACATGCACCTGGAGTTCGCGGAACCGGGCGTCTGGTTCATGACGCACATCACCGCGCCGGGCTTGAACGTGTCCGGCGTCGCTCTGCCGGGCGTGCCGGGAATTATCGTTGGCCACAATGACCGGATCGCCTGGGGCTGCACAAATCTGCATTTCGATGTGCAGGATCTCTATCTGGAGAAAATGGACATCCGCACCGGCCAGTACGTCTTCAACGGACATATCGAGCAGGCGCGCGCGGAACGGGAATTGATCCGCATCAAAGGCAAGCCGCCCGTTGAGGTGGTGAACTGGGTTACACGCCATGGACCTGTGTGGCGCGATGAAAATGGACGCGTGATAACGCTCAAGTGGGCGGCGGCGTCACCGAAGAATTTCGGGCTGCCGATGGTGGAGATTAACCGGGCCCGCAACTGGCAGGAATTCACGAAGGCGATCTCGCGCTTCCCCGGACCCGGACAGAACTTTGTCTACGCCGATATTGACGGCAACATCGGCTACCACGCCACGGGCCAGTTACCCATCCGCACCACTTATTGGGGCGATGTTCCGGTGGATGGCTCGACGGGGCAGAACGAATGGGAAGGTTATATCCCCTTCGATGAGCTTCCTTCTGCGTTTAATCCGAAGAATGGCTATATCGTCACGGCGAACCAGAATCCTTTCCCGCCGGATTATAAGTACCGTGTAAGTGGCTATTTTGCGTCGCCCTACCGCTCACGGCAGATTTGGAACCGGCTGCAGGCCCTGGGAAACAAGGTGACGCCGCAGGATAACCTGAACATCCAGCGGGATGTTTACTCCGGCTTCAGTAAGTTCCTTGGCCGGCAACTGACGGCCGCATACGACGCACGCCATGCCACGAACAAAGATTTCACGGATGCCGTGGCGATGCTGCGCAACTGGGATGGCCAGATGGATGGCGAACGGCCCGAGGGTCTGATTGTGACCCTTGCATTCCAGTATCTCCGCAAGGCGGTGGCGGAACGGGCGTCGCCGGGTAATGGTGATGCGTATCTGCTCCAGTTATCTCCGGCGGTCCTGGAACGGTTATTGAAGGAGCGTCCGGCAGGCTGGTTCGCAAGTTACGATGAGACCCTGCTCCGCGCCTTCGCCGATGCCATGGATGAGGGCCGCAGGATGCAGGGGACGGACGTAAAGAAGTGGAAGTACGGCAAGTATGTGTTCCTGACAGTGGTCAACCCGGTGGCATCACAGATTCCCTATGTGGGTAAGTACTTCAACATAGGTCCAGTGCTGCAAAGCGGCGGATCGACGAGTGTGAAGCAGACGACAAGGAAGCTGGGACCGTCAGAGCGCTTTGATGCGGTGGTTGGGGATTGGGATCAGTCGCTGTTGAATATCCCGATTGGCCAATCCGGGCACTTATTCTCGTTCCACTACAAGGATCAATGGGAGGCTTACTACAACGGGACCAGCTTCCCGATGCAGTTCAACAAGGTGGATGCGAAGGCGCGGGTTGTGTTTGAGCCGGTGAAATAACCTTCGAGGGTCCACAAAGAGGGACCAGCGACGGGAATCGCCAGAGTTGCGCGAAAATCCCCGCCGGGTCCACCACAACGTACAATCTGGATATGCAGCAGTTCATCGTTGGCGGGCAGGGAAATCTACCCAGGAAGGCTGGAGGCACTCCGCGCACTGTTGAGTCGTCCGTTAACATCCAAGCCGTTCTGGATAGAGCGACCGGTGTTTTTGGTAACTCCGATGCCGCTCTGCGCTGGCTGGGAACTCCCGTGCGCAGCCTGGACTTCGCCACACCAATTTCGCTCCTCGCCTCGGTTGAAGGCATGCAACGGGTGGATGATGTGCTCGGCCAAATGGAACATGGTGTCTGGTAAGACCCCGGCATGACCGTTTACCGGATTTCGCGAGCCATATACCCGGCTAATGATGGTCGCGGCGCTATGCTTTATGGCGGTCGCTGGAATCCGAAGGGCTACGCTGTCGTATACACGTGTGAAAGCAGGTCGTTATGCGCTTTGGAGGTTCTCGCGAACAGTTCGGGCCTGCCCGCCGGAATGGCAATCGTTGAGATTTTCATTCCAGAGTCCATTGCCATTGCGCGGGTGGAGGAGTTCGGTCCTTTGCCGGAGCAATGGGATGATGCGGCACCCAATCAGTCCACGCGAGCCTTGGGACAGAAATGGATTTTAGACTGTTTCACTGCGGTACTCTCTGTACCGTCTTCTTTGATACCGCAGGAAAGAAATTACTTGATCAATCCACAACACCACGACTTTCCTCTCATCAACTTTGGAAGTCCGGCACCCTTCCACTTTGACGGAAGACTGAAGTAAATCCCTCTCCCGCCATACTGGTACTCATGCGCATCGGCCTGCACACCTCAACCTCCGGCTCCCTCGAAGGGGCCGCCATTCGTGCCAGGGAACTGGGGGCCAACTGCTTTCAGATCTTTTCCGCCAGCCCCAGAATGTGGCGCGCGGCGGGCGTGAAGCCGGACGAGGCGAAGAAACTGCAGGAGGCGCGGGACCGCTGGGACCTCCAGCCGCTGGTCATCCACGTCAACTACCTGGCCAATCTCGCGACCCTCGATCCGGAGATCCGCGCGAAGTCGGTTGCCTCGTTCCGCGGTGAACTGGAACGGGCGGCTGCCATTGGCGCGGAATATCTTGTGCTGCATCCGGGGAACTACAAAGGGCAGAGCGTGGAGCAGGGAATCGCCGCGTTCGTTCTGGGACTGGCAGAAGCTGCGGCGGGATTTTCCGCAGGCAAACTCACCGTTTTGCTCGAAAATACGGTCGGCAGCGGAACACAGTTGGGAGGCAAACTGGAGGAACTCGCGATGATGCGTGAATTGGCCGCGCGGGAGACTGCACTGCCGATCGGCTATTGCCTCGATACCTGCCACCTCTTCGGCGCGGGATTCGACATCACAACGCCAGAAGGTCTCGAAGAAACCATTCAACATGCCGACCGGGTTCTGGGCCTCGAACACGTGCGGGTGATCCATGCGAATGATTCCAAGGGCAAGCTGGGATCACACCTCGACCGGCATGACAACATCGGCAAGGGCAACATCGGAGAAGCAGCGTTCAGCCGGATTCTGAAGCATCCAAGCCTGCGCGAAAAGGCCTTCATTCTCGAAACTCCTGCCGAAAATGAGGGCGACGAATTGAGGGATGTGGAAGCCCTGAAGCGCCTGTGCGGCTAACTCAAGCTGCATTCTCGAACGGCCGGCGTTCGCCCATATGCAGGAGCATTTCCCGAAAGGCCTGAAACACCTTCCGCATCTGCGGCCGTTTGTAAGGAAAGAGTTCAGGCGGGTCCATGGAATGAACGGTCATTCCGCTGTCTGCTTCGAACAGCAGCAAGCGGCCATCGGGTGCCTCGCCGCAATCAATGCCGACATATTCCAGTGCGAGACGTTCCGCGATGAGGCGCAGGGCATGGCGGTGGCGCAGGGCGAAATCCTCCTCAAAGCTTTCAAAGAAACGCGCTTCCTCTGCCCGCTTCTCCGGATTTTCGAACATGCCCGCGCTCATGTAGTGCACAATCCAGCTGGGTGAAATGGCCATGTGGCAAACGTAAGGTTCTCCGCCAATGAAGACGATGCGGTATTTGCGGTACTGCCCATCGTCATTCCGGTATTCGACGAAGCGCGCCGTGTAGAAACTTGCCTCCGGACGGCCCTTGAGGTAGTCCACAATCTCGTCCGCGTTGGTGATTTTGGCCAGACCGAAGCCTTTGTCGGAATCGACGGGGCGAATGATGATGGGGAAGTCGCCATCGGGAAGCAGTTCACTGATGACCATTTCAGACCGCCCCAACTGTTCCAGAGTTTGGCGCGCAAGCGTGATGGTTGCGGGAACCACCGTGCCGGGAATATCGCGCAGCAGTCCGGCAACACCGTCCCGCGAGAGGCGGTCAATCAGACGGGGCCGGCAAAGCACCGGGCGCGGCCAGTCTTTCATCAACCCCTCCAGATGTTGCAGCAGGCTGTGGTTCCGGCGGCTTTGACAGACAGAAACGATGGCCAGGTCGTGGTCCGGCAGGGGGTCCGGAAGCGGCGTGTCTTCCGTCACATAGAGAAGCTGCAGTTCCACGTCAGTGGATTCCACCAGAAACTCCAGCGTGTTGTTTCTGGTCAGATCACCGGGGGTGTGGATGGAGAGCAGGCGGAGTGCAGGCGGTTCGGTTGCGCCAACAACGCGATAATGCCGCCGGAGATCAAGCGCGATTGATTGGAGCTCCAGACCCTGCTCCTGCTCCCCCATCAGTTGCAGCACGGTGGAAAGATCCATCACGGCGTCGGCATCGGCTGCGTCGCTTTTCCAGCGTTCCAGATAGTGGGTGGCAACCGGCGTCAGGTCGCCACCGTTGAAGGCGATCCGGGCCAGCGGTGCAAGGCCGGTCAGTTTCCGCGGAGTGGTAGGTTCCAATGTTCTGAGTGCGCCCGCGGGCGGAAACTTCTCACATAAATTCCCCCTCCTGCCGTGCTGTGTCACACTGAAATTGCCCATCCAACTCTATGCCCGAGAAGATTTACGACCACAATCTGATTGAATTGCAGCGCTGCGAAGAGTGGGCTGCGTCCGACCTTTACAAGGCCGAGGAGAATTCCTCGAAGCCGAAGTATTACGTGCTCGAGATGCTTCCCTACCCCAGCGGTGCGCTGCACATCGGGCATATCCGCAATTACTCCATCGGTGACGCACTGGCCCGTTATATGTGGATGCGCGGCTATAACGTGCTGCACCCCATGGGCTGGGACGCCTTTGGTCTGCCGGCCGAAAACGCGGCCATCAAGAACCAGTGCCCCCCGCGCGAATGGACGCTGCAAAACATCGCCAAGATGAAGCAGACGCACAGCCGCTACGCGTTCAGCTATGACTGGGACCGCGAAGTCACCACCTGCGAGCCCGATTACTACCGCTGGAACCAGTGGTTCTTCCTGCGCATGCTGGAGCAGGGTCTGGCTTACCGGAAGCAGGCGCTGGTCAACTGGTGTTCGAAGTGTGCCACCGTGCTGGCAAATGAGCAGGTGGTGGATGGCTGCTGCTGGCGCCATGAAGATACACCCGTGGAACAGCGCGCTCTGGAACAGTGGTTCCTGCGCACCACGGCCTTCGCCGATGAACTGCTCAACGACATCTCGCAGTTGGAGGGCAACTGGCCGGACCGCGTGCTCACCATGCAGAAGAACTGGATCGGGCGCAGTGAGGGTGCGGAAGTGGACTTCGAAGTGGAGAGCTACGGCAAGGTTCGTGTCTTCACCACACGCATCGACACGATCTATGGCGCGACGGTGCTGATTCTGGCTCCGGAGCACGAGATTGTGCGGACGCTGCTGGGTGCCGAAGCGCAGGCTGCCGCGAAGAAGATGGTGGATGCACGGGCGCAGCAGGGTCCGGGCGATGTGGAGAAGGAAGGCTTCTTCACGGGTCTGCACGCGGTCAATCCCTTCAGCGGGGAGAAGATGCAGGTGTGGGTCGGCAACTTTGTGCTGATGGGTTACGGGACGGGTGCGGTGATGGCGGTGCCGGCGCATGATGAACGCGATTTCGAATTCTGCCGCAAATACAAGCTCCCCATTGTGCCGGTAATCCGGCCGGAAGATGGAGAATTGCCGGATGCCGAACTGATGACGGTGGCCTCCGGTGAATACGGCATTGTGGAGAGTTCCGCGCAATATTCCGGCATGAAGAGCCAGGATGCGCGGAAAGCCATGACAGCCTACGCCGAGGCGCAGGGCTTCGGCAAGGCGGCGATTACTTACCGCTTGAAGGACTGGGGCGTTTCCCGCCAGCGTTACTGGGGCACGCCGATTCCCGTAGTGCATTGTCCAGAGCATGGTGTGGTGGGCGTGCCCGATGATCAACTGCCCGTGCTGTTGCCGCGCCAGGTGGAACTCACAGGGCAGGGCCGTTCGCCGCTGGCCGCCGTGCCGGAATTCGTGCAGACCACGTGTCCCAAGTGTGGTGGACCGGCGGAGCGCGAAACGGACACGATGGACACCTTCGTCGATTCCAGCTGGTACTTCTACCGCTACTGCGATGCGAAGAATAGCAATGCGCCGTTTGATCCGGCAAAGATCGCTTACTGGTTCCCGATTGATCAATACATCGGCGGTGTGGAACACGCCATTTTGCACCTGATCTACTCGCGCTTCTGGACCAAGATGATGAAGGGGCTCGGGCTGACGCCGAACGATGAGCCCGTGAAGAAGCTCTTCACGCAGGGCATGGTCATCGCCAATGGCGCGAAGATGTCCAAGAGCAAGGGGAATGTGGTGGGTGCGGATTCCGTGGCCGAGCGTTACGGGGCGGATACCGCGCGGCTGTTTGCGCTGTTCGCTGCGCCTCCTGAAAAGGACATGGACTGGACCGATGCCGGCGTGGAAGGCATCTACCGGTTCCTGGGCCGCGTCTACCGCTTCGCCACGCGCAATTTGCCGTTGAGCGAAGTGAAGGGCGATGGCAGCACGGATGCGAAGGTGTTGCGCAAGCTGCACCAGACGCTGAAGAAGATCACCAATGATTTCGATACCCGCTGGCACTTCAATACCTCCATCGCCGCATTGATGGAACTGGTGAACGAGTGCTACGCGAGTGAAGCCGGGCTGTCTTCTGCTGCCATGGGACAGGTGATTCAGATCATCACCATGATGCTGGCTCCGTTCGCGCCGTATCTCGCGCAGCAGTTGTGGGAAGAGGTCGGGAATACGGGTCCGGTCTTGAAGCAACCCTGGCCGGCAGCCGATGAAGACCTGGCGCGGGAGAATGAGGTCGAAATCGTGGTGCAGTTGAACGGGAAGGTGCGGGCACGTTTGGTGGTGGCGGCCGGCATTTCCTCAGCGGAACTGGAAGCAGCGGCGCTGGGTGATGAGAAGGTTCGCGAGTTGCTGGAAGGTAAAACTATCGTGAAGGTCATCGCAGTGCCGGGAAAACTGGTCAATCTCGTCGTAAAGTAGAGGGCGATGCGCCTTCTTCTCTCCGTACTCATGGCTCTGCCGTTGTTCGCGGCGGAGCCTTTCTTTTTTATCCAGACCTCTGACCCGCAGTTCGGCATGTACACGGCGAACAAAGACTTTGTGCAGGAAACCGCGAACTGGGAATTCGCCGTGGCCAGCTTCAACCGCTTGAAGCCCAGGTTCGTGGTGGTCTGCGGCGATCTCACCAACCAGGAGGGCAATGTCGCCCAGATCGCCGAGTATCAGCGGATCAACAAGAAGCTGGACCCCGCCGTGCACCTCTACAGCGTGGCCGGCAACCATGATGTGGCGAATGAGCCCACACCAGCCACTTTGGCCGCCTACCGGAAGGCTTACGGGAAGGATTACTATTCCTTCCACGAAGGTCCGGTTTGGGGTATTGTGCTGAATTCCAGCCTGATGAAAGCGCCCGGTGCCGTGCAGAACGAAGCCAAAGCGCAGGAGAAGTGGCTGGGTGAGGAACTGGCAAAAGCGAAGGCAGCAGGGGCGGTCATCATCGTTTACCAGCACATTCCGTTCTTCCTCGAAAAGGCGGATGAAGCAGACCAGTATTTCAATCTGCCGATGGAAACACGGAAGCGCGTTTTAGGCATGTTGAAGGCGGCTGGCGTGCACTACATCTTCGCGGGCCATTATCACCGGAATTCTTACGGCAAGGATGGCGATCTGGAGATGATTACGACCGGTCCGGCAGGGATGCCGATTGGCCCGGATGGTTCCGGGTTCCGGATTGCAGAGGTCAAAGGGACGTCAGTGGAGCAGAAGTGGTACGGTTATGGCGCGCTGCCGAATGCCTATCCTGTGGTGGAGAAGAAGTAAGGCATAGTAGAAATATGTCGTCTGTGATCAACATCGACCCTGAAACGATGCACGGGGTACCCGTATTCGCGGGCACCAGAGTACCGGTCCAGACTCTTTTTGAGTATTTGGAGGGAGGAGAGACGCTCGAGGACTTTCTCGCTGGCTTTCCAACGGTGACCCGAAATATGGCCCTCCAGGTTCTCGAGGAAGCGAAAGTGCTGCTCTTGGCGGGATAGATGCGACTGCTGCTTGACGAGTGCGTTGACGAGAACCTGCGGCACAGTTTTGGGCCCTATTGACTGTGGACCAAAACATTCCCGAGCAACAAAACCTCCATGGCCGGTTGATTTCGATTGTCATCATGAAGGCACCCACCAACAGACTGCGCGATCTCATCCCACTGGTTCCAATAGTCATTGCGGCGCTTGCCGCGATCATTCCGGGCCAAGCTGTCAGAATTATGTAATGCGGTATCCTCCCCCCATGCGCACTTTTCTGCTCCTGTTCGCCCTCGCCGCGGGTTCTTACGCGCAGAGTTCCATTCCTGAGAAGGCCATCGATGAAGCTGTGGCAAAGATCATGGCGGAGACGAAAGTGCCCAGCGTCTCCATCGCTGTGGCGCGCGGCAATGACCTCTACGCGAAGGCGTATGGCGACGCCAAACTTTCTCCACGCGTGGCTGCCACAACGGAGATGCGCTATAAGATCGCCTCCAACAGCAAACACATCGCAGCTTCTGCTGTCATGCTGCTGGTGCAGGAGAAGAAACTCTCGCTCGACGATAAAGTCTCCCGCTTCTTCCCCCAACTTACACGTGCGAGCGAAGTTACTCTGCGGATGTTACTCTCCCACACCTCCGGCTACCAGGATTACTATCCGCTCGACTATGTGGCACCCTTCATGCAGAAGGATGTTACTGCCAAAGAGATTCTCGATAAGTGGGCGAAGATCCCGCTCGACTTTGACCCCGGCACCAAGTGGCAGTACAGCAATACCAACTACGTCATCATCGGACAGATCATCGAGAAACTGACCGGCAAGCCTTTGATTGCCTTTCTTCGAACCAGGCTCTTTGATCCCATCGGCGTTAAGTCACCGGTCGATATTACCAGAGACACCTGGAGCAAAGACGACCCCGACGGACATACACAGTTCGCACTTGGCCCGGCACGCTGGCAGAAGCCCGAAGGCAACGGTTGGATGTACGCGGCGGGGGAACTCGCTATGACGGCGCGCGACCTGGCTAAGTGGGATATGGCTTTCATGACAGGCAAAGTGCTGGCACCGGAAAGCCTCCGTACGATGACGGAGGATGTGCGCCTCAAGGGCGGCAGCGCCACGGGTTATGGCCTCGGGCTGGATATCGGAAGAACCGGCAAGGGTACGCGGCGCTGGTCGCATACAGGTGGTGCAGCCGGCTTCCTCTCGCAGAACACCATGTTCCCGGATGAGAAGACCTCCATCACCGTTCTAACCAATGGCGAAGGCCGCGGCTATCGCGCGGTGGCAGCGAAGATAGAAGAACTGCTCTATGCGGGCGAGGCCGACCCCATGGGCACGCCGACGCTGGAGAATGCGAAAAAGCTGTTCAGCGGCCTGCAAAACGGGCAGGTGGAGCATAGCCTGATCACCAGTGACCTGGAGAGTTACTTCAGCGCGCAGACCATCTTTGACTTCGCGGCATCGCTGGGTCCTTTGGGCAAAGCCGAAGACTTCCATGAGGTGTCACAAGAAGGCCGCGGCGGGATGATCTATCGTGCGTACCGCGTAAAGACTTCGTCAAGAACACTCAACATCTCGACTTATGTCACGCTGGACGGAAAATTCGCGCAGTTTCTAGTTTCCGCCGTCCCTGAGTAGCTTGTGCGCCAACTCCTTTGCGCTTCTGTTAGAATTCTCGGCTAGCCGCGGATGCTTTGGACGGCGAAGGGAGAACGTGCTCGACAACATTCTGGTACGGGTACTTTTTACAGTATTGCTGGCGGCTGGTGCAGCGTGGTTCCGGCCCTTTGGGTGGGACCAGATCACTGCAGCGGCGGTGGGAATCGCAGTAGCGGGGATCTTTATCCTGATTGAGAAGCGCTGCAGCCGTCTGAGTATGCAAAAGCTGGCCGGCATCGCGCTCGGCATGTTGGCCGGTCTGGCGGCGGCGGCTCTGGCGGGAACCATTCTGCGGGGCCTGGGGGACAGCGACGCCGTGAAACTCGCGCAACTGGCAACCATGCTGGTGCTCGTCTTCCTGGGTGGCTGCGCCGGTGCGGCGAAGGGCGCAATGTTGAATCTGGGTGCGGGAGTCTGCGCCGATACCAACAGCAAGGTCTATTACAAGATCCTCGATACCAGCGTTATCATTGACGGCCGCATCGCCGACATCGCCGCGACCGGCTTTCTCGATGGCGTCCTCGTCATCCCTCAGTTCGTACTGCACGAATTGCAAATGGTGGCAGATTCTGCAGATGGCATGAAGCGCAGCCGCGGCCGGCGCGGACTCGACGTGCTTCAGAAGATCCAAAAGATCCCCAACCTGGATGTTCGCGTGGTGCAGGAGGATTTCCCTGGCGTACGCGAAGTCGACATGAAGCTGATCGAACTGGCGAAGCTCTACGGCTGCAAGATCGTCACCAATGACTTCAATCTGAACAAAGTGGCGCAGGTGCGCGGGGTGGAAGTCCTCAATATCAATGAACTGACGAACTCGCTCAAACCCGTGGTGCTGCCCGGTGAAATGATGCGTGTCTTCATCCTCAAAGAGGGCAAAGAAGCAACGCAGGGTGTGGCTTATCTCGATGACGGTACTATGGTGGTGGTTGACAACGCAAGGCGTATGATCTCGAAGACGATTGATATCTCCGTGACCAGCGTCCTGCAGACCACGGCGGGCAAGATGATCTTCGGCAAATACGACGAGCGGGCGCATCCGCCCATCGGTGCGGGGCCGGAACGCTTGCAGCGCAGGGAACAGACCGTCGGAGAGAACTGAACGTGAGAGTAGCCGTTATACTGCCCGCGGCGGGCTTGGGAACACGCATGCTGAAGGGCACACCTGCCGCTTCGGCCGAGACAACAGGCACCAGCCGCAAACAATTCATGTTGTTTGACGGCGCGCCAATCCTGGTGCACACCGTGCGGAAGTTCGCGGCCTCGCCGCTGATCACCGATATTGTCGTCGCGGTGCGCCTGGAAGACATTGAGTGGGTGGAGCAGTTGCTCGAAAAAGAGTGCCGGCACGTGCTGGGTGGCCTTCGCGTGGTGGAAGGCGGCAGCACACGGCAGGAATCCGTGGAGAAGGCATTTCTTTCGCTGCCGCAGGAAGTGGACATTGTGGCGGTGCATGATGCGGTTCGCCCGTTCATTGAACTCGAAACCATCAAGAAAGTCATTGACGAGGCGGCTGCCACGGGCGCTGCGATTGTCGGGATTGTGCCTGTCGATACGGTGAAGCAGGTGAGTGGCGCGCAGGCGACCGGTGCGAAGGTCCGGGCTACCATTTCCCGCGAGCGTCTGGTGCTGGCGCAGACCCCGCAGGTCTTCCGCAAAGAGATTCTGGGACGCGCGTTTGAAGCCGCGAAACGCGATAACTTCGTGGGCACCGATGAATCCAGCCTGGTGGAACGTTTGGAGCAGGTGGAAGTCAGCGTGGTGCTGGGCAGCGACCGCAACATCAAGATCACACGCCCCGGCGACATGGACCTGGCGCGGCTCTTCTTTGAGCAGGACGCGGCCCGCAAATGAGCTTCCGGATTGGGCAGGGGTGGGATAACCACAGGATTGCGGAAGGCCGGCCGCTGATTTTGGGCGGCGTCACAGTCGAGTGCGAATTCGGGCTCGACGGGCATTCTGACGCAGATGTGCTGAGCCACGCCGTGACGGATGCCATCCTGGGCGCTTTGGCCGATCACGATATCGGTGCGCACTTCCCGGATACGGACCCGAAATGGAAAGGTGCCGGCAGTCTGCAGTTTCTGCGGCATGCCTGTGATCTGGCGGCTGCTGCCGGTTTCCGGATCGCCAACGTGGATTCCACAATCATCCTGCAAACGCCGAAACTCAAGGACTACCGGCTGGCCATGCGTGAATCCCTCGCAACAACAATGGGGATATCGCTGGCGCAGGTGTCCGTGAAATTCAAGACCGCGGAGAAGGTAGGTCCGGTCGGCGAAGGCAAGTCAGCCGAGGCTCAGGCGATTGTCCTGTTGATCGGATAAGTTTATTCTGAACAACGAGGTATTCCTACGTTGCGTACATTCGCCCCAAGGCTGTGTTTGAGCCTGTTCGTCATTACTGCCGCTTCCGCGCAGAGCCCGCTCGAACGCGACATCACCGCGCGCATCGCCAAGTTTGAGGGACGCGTGACGCTGCATGCGAAGAACCTCAAGACCGGGGCAGAGTTTGACCGCAACGGCGGCAACCGGGTGATTACCGCCAGTTCCATCAAGCTGCCGATCATGATTGGGGTTTATACCGCTGTCGCTGCGGGACGCGCGAAGTGGACCGATACCTCCACCCTCACGAAAGAGAACAAGGTTCCCGGCTCCGGCGTGTTGCAGGAGATGTCTGACGGCGCTGTTTACAACCTGCGGGATCTACTCCGCTTCATGATCCTGCTGAGCGACAACACGGCGACGAATCTAGTACTGGATCACGTGCCGGGGAATGATGTGAACAGGGTGATGGATCAGCTTGGAGCGAAGAACACCCGCTCTCTGCGGAAGATTCTGAGCCGCGACAATTCCCCGCACGGGGTTAGCGATGCTGGCCGTGACCCCGAACTGGCGAAGTACGGGATCGGCGTGACCACTCCGCGCGAGATGGTGGGCATTCTGGAGAAGCTTCACAAGGGTGAGATCGTGAGCAAGGATGCCTCCGCGGAAATGCTGGACATCATGAAGAAGCAGCAGGGCCGCGAAGGTATGCCGCGCCGCTTCCAGGGTGTGGACGTGGCCGATAAACCCGGGGCACTGAATCAGTTCCGCGGTGACGTGGGGATCGTGTTCAGCAAGGATGGCCCGGTGGCGATTTCGATTGCCTGCGAAGAGATTCCAAAAGCTGACTGGACCGTGGACAACCCGGCGTATTTGCTGATCGCCGATCTGTCCAGGATGCTTGTGGACGGACTTCGGTAGTCATACCGCGCGATAGATTCACTTGCAGGAGAGCCGGGAATTATCTTCCGGCAGAGCAGCGTCATATAACTGGACTTTCAACTTACCTTTGAATAAGCCGTGAAGCCAAAGTCTCGGTGCAAGCCAGCCAACATCCTCATGGAGTGCCGTTTGTTCAAACTGTGACAGTGGCTTTAGCCGGACATACACGATGCGCGCTATGTCGGTTCGGAGAAAGCTTTCCTTGCCGTCTGATATTCGATTCTCCGTAATTACCGGGTGCGTCCACATCCGGGTCCCCTCCCGCTTTGTTGTTACTTCGAGGGCTTCGACTGATCCCAGAATTAGAAATTGAACATCGGACCAGGAGCTTCGGGCGCTGAACACTGCGTTGTCGTCATACTCTATGCCGTGCTCAATCTGGCCGAGGCCCTTCCAGCGGTCCTCCCTCTGCGCCTCTGCCAGGAGCACGGAGCCGAGACATAGACTAACGATCAAAGCCCTGATGACAGGCAGGGAAAGCATGTTATCTGGCAGGCTTCTTCACCGGAGCTGCTGTTTTCTTTGCAGACGGTTCTTTCGGCTCGGGCGGGGGAACTTGCAACGTCAGCTTCATCGCCAAATCGTCTGTATAACCCGGCGTCAAAATCCGCAAGCTCCCTCCCTTGTGCTCCACAGGTTCTGCCTTATCCTGATCGCCTGTCCGCGGATTCCACCATTCGATCTGCCACTTACCCGCTGGAAGATCCATCAGCAGGATCGATTTCCTGGTCTCCGTGCCGGGATTTCTGAGATACACCGCATAGGTGCGGCCCGGATCGCTCAGCGTCCAGGCATCACTGGCACCAAGAGCCCACTGGCGCACGGCGTCCGCATCGGGTTTCAGGGCAATCAGGTTGAACTGGCGCAGGAAATTCTGCAGTACGCCTAACTGGATGCGGCTTTCTTTGCAGGACGGACCCTCAGGAGTCTGCGCGGTGAAGGAAGGGTCAAGCGTCGTATAGGCACCACCGTTCGCGAACATCCAAACCCAGGCTTCCCTGCGTATCTCCAATGCCTTGCAAGGAGCCGCGTTGATACCGGTGGCGCGGAACTGTGGCATGGCATCCACAATCAAATGCTTATTCGGCAACTTCGACTCGGCATCGCGCACAGTGGCCGTCATATGTTCCACCCACGCCGCCGTGTCCTTCGCGGTGGCGCCGGAATACTTACAGTCATTGCAGACCGTGAAATAGAAGTTATCGAGGGAGTTGAGCTCAGCCGCAGTCTTGCGGATCAATGCATCCTGCGCAGCAGTAAGTGCGCTGTCTTCCAGGGTGTTAAAGCGGTCCCAATTCACCTTTGCCGAAAACAGAGGGCTTTGCGCCCAGACACCATAACCTTTGCCCGTGCCATACATGGTGCTGAACAGCGTGAGATTGACCACGATATTGCGCAGCCCGGCTTCACTGATAAAGCTCTTCAAACGGTCAAAATACTTCGGCTCGAACTGGGAAGTGTCATACTTCCCGGCCGCGCCGACCCAGGGCGAAAGATAAGGCTCACCACTTTCCACGTAAGTTCCATCGATGATCCGGACGGCGTTCAAGTGGTCTTCCGCCAAAGAATCCAGATACTTGCGGAAATCAAAGTTGGGATTTTGTACGGCGGTGTAGCGTTCTGAAGCGCCCGTGAGAACCACGGTCTGCCCGCGGAACCGGAAGGTGCGGGGGTTGAGTGGATCGAGCATGAACGGCGCGGGGCCCGCGGGAGGTTTCACTGCTGCCACCGGCGGAGTGGTCTTCTTCGCCACGACGGCTTTCTTCTTGCGCGTCTGCGCTGTTCCATTGGAAAACAGCGCACCCAGTACCAGCAATCCGGTTACAGGCAGCAGCAGGCGTCTCACTTCTGCAAACTCCGCAGCGCTATTTCGAGGCCGATCACAAAACTTCGCTTTGGCATGATGACTCCGGCAATCTCCTGATAATTCGTACTGGTGATGTTGGTCAATTGTACGAAGGGACGCAGCAATCCGCCAGAGCGGGCCGCGGAAGCATCCCACAGCGCATAGGGCGAGGTGCCCAGACGGTCAATCACACCGAGTCTGGTTCGCGCCACCACCTGGCTTCCAAGATTCGCCCGGTACTCCGCTGTGCCACTGTGCACGGGATAGTTGAAGGCATATTTGCTGAGCGCTACCTGGGAGTTGGCGTCAATGCCGCGCAGCGCGGAAAACGCGAGGGTCAACCGGTCATGGCGGGGCAGTTCAAAGATCGTGGAAGTCTCCACGCCGGTGAAATGCAGCTTGTCGAAATTCGTTGCTTTCCAGATGTCATTCGGCGTGGCCCGCACATAGTCAATGCCATTGGTATCGCGCCGCTGGAAGACAGTAATTGCCGCATGTATGGAGCGGTTCCAGTAGAGATCCGCGCCGCCCTCATAACTTGTAGCGGATTCCGGCTTCAGATTGGGATTGCCCTGGTTGGCCGGATCGCTGTAGTAAAGATCGGTGTAGCTGGGCAGGCGGAAGGCACGGCTCGCGGCCGCGCGCAGTTTCACCCGGGCATTGATCCAGGCACCGCCGCTGATGGTCGGCGAATGCGCCACCTGATGCGCGCCATAGAACTCCTCCCGAATTCCGGCAGTGAGGGAGAAACGCTTGGCGGAGCGGATGTCATACATCACGTACCCGGAACCGCGCTTGCGGTCATGATGGCCCAGATTGGTGGAGTCAATCGCCTCCGCAAGACCTTCCACACCGTAGCTGAGAGTGGCGTGGAAGGGCAGTTTGTTATGCCTGCGAAGGTCGCCCTGCCAGCTTTCCACGGCATGCCGGTTGGTATAGATTTGCGGACTGTAGCGGAACAACACAAAGAGATCCGTATGGCGGCGGAAGGCAAAGCTGGCTTCGGTGTTTTCGCCCAGATCCTGATGACCGCTGGCGAACCAGGTCTTGTCGCGTTCCCAGGAGGGGTAATTGCCGTAGAACAGGTTGGCACCGTAGGGGCGGTCACTATAGGCCAGCAAAGCAGAGGATGACCCCAGTTTCGTCGTCATGCTGGTGAGCGAACTGATGGCGAGATTGCGATAGTCGCGGTCTTCGGCAAAACCGGTGGAGAAATCGCGCGCGATGGCCACTTCCTCCAGCAGATTGCCCCGCACATAATCCCCGATAGCATGCTGCTGGTTGAAGCCGTCGTTCCCGCCACCCGCCAGCAGGCGCAGTTCCGAAGTCTCCGGCTTGCGCGTGCGCAGGTTCACCACACCACCCACCGCATCTGACCCGTAAAGCGTGGACCCCGAACCCTTGAGAACCTCAACACTGCCAATGGCCTCAAAGGGCAGAGGGGCATCCAAACTCAAGTGGCCGGACTGCACATCGCTGATCCGCATGCCGTTCAGCAGGATCAACGTCTGTCCGAACGAAGCGCCGCGGATCGAGAGGTCCGCCTGAAACGCCCCGCCGGAGCGCTGGCGCAGATCGAGCGCGGGATCGGTCTGCAACAGATCAAACCAGTTGAAAAGCAGGGGACGCTCTGCTTCCGGCAGGGACAAACTGGAAACATCCCGGTCCGCCTCCGCCAGAGGGATCGGCGTGGCCGTGCCAGTTACAATCACCGTTTCCTTCTGTGGAACGGTCGTTTGTGCAAAAAGTGCGGTTCCGCACAAAGCTAATACAGCTGAAATACGCATCAAGTTCCCAACGTAACATCCACCAATCAGCATCTCTGCTGTTTTGTGGCTCAACATAAAGGATTCGCTAGAATCGAAGGGTAGTTTCACGCCTTATTTCAACGACCATGACTGCCTCGAACGGAATCGCGATAGCCGCCGATTTCACAGCTGATCCGATTGCCGACGCGCTGGAATTCTGGCGGGGACAACTGGGCTGGAATGATGAAATCCGGTTTGCCCCTTATAACCAGGTAATTCAGTCCGTGCTGGACCCGGCTACAGCACCGAACGTGATTCTGCTGCGCGCGTCGAAGCTGAGTCCGGAATTTACGGGCGAACTGGCGAAGGCGCTTGCCGGGCGCGGTCCGGTGCTGATTGTGTTTTGCCCCGCGGTCCACGCGCTCGATGAAGAAGCCGCTGCGGCAACCCTGGCGGGCGATTCCGTCTACGTAGTCCGTTCGGCGGAAATCCTGCAGCGCTATCCCGTCAATGACATCTACGACGCCCACGCCGAAGACCTGGGGGATGTTCCCTACACCCCGCTGTTCTTCGCGGCCCTGGGCACCACCGTGGCGAGAATGTTGCATGCGCTGCGGGTGCGTCCTGCCAAGGTGATTGCACTCGATTGCGACAACACTCTGTGGAAGGGCACCTGCGGGGAAGACGGGCCGGAGGGTGTGGTCATCGATGCCGCCCGCCGCAATCTGCAGCAGTTTATGCTGGCGCGCCGGGATGCGGGAATGCTGCTGACCCTGACCAGCAAGAACAACTACGAGGATGTGGCGGAGACTTTCCGGGTCCACCCGGAAATGCCTCTGCAGTGGGAAGATTTCCTCTCACACCGGATTGACTGGGCACCGAAGGGTCCGCATCTGGCGGCAATGGCTGCGGAACTGAACCTGGGCCTGGACAGTTTTGTCTTTGTGGATGACAACCCGAAGGAAACTGGCGAAGTGGAAGCCGGGTATCCCGAAGTGACCTGCCTCACGCTGCCCCACCATGACGACGAGATCCCCCATTTTCTGAACCACGTCTGGATCTTCGATCAGCTTCGGGTGACCGAAGAAGACCGCAAGCGCAATGAAAGCTACCGGCAGCAGGCGGAGCGCGGGAAAGTCGAGAAGACAGCAGGCTCTCTGGGTGATTTCATTGCCCAGCTGCATGTGGACGTTCATATACAGCCCGTAACACCCGGTCAGGTGGCGCGTGTGGCGCAGTTGACGCAACGCACGAACCAGATGAATACGACGCTGATCCGGCGCACGGAGGCGGAAGTCTCGGCGCTGGTGGGCAGTGACCCCGTGCAGTGCCTGACGGTCGATGTGACGGACCGCTTTGGGTCATACGGTCTGGTGGGCGCGATGTTTCTGCGCTGGACCGCGGACACTTTGCTCGTCGACAGCATACTCTTGAGCTGCCGCGCGCTGGGCAGAGGTGTTGAACACCAGATGCTCGCGTACGCCGGTCAGCTTGCAGTAGCGGCGGGGAAGAGCGCCGTCGAGGTGGGCGTGGTGGAGGGTCCCAGGAATCAACCGGCCCGGCAGTTTATCGGGGCGGTAGGAACAAGATTATCCGCGGAAGCCTGCGCGGCTCTGCAGTATGTGCCGGATGCCAAGGTGGAATTGATCGCGGAAACGCCGAAAGTCTCCACCGAAGCCACTGCGTCCAAGGTCAACTACGGTCACATTGCGGCGGAGTTGAGCCGCCCCGGGCAGATTCTGAGCGCCATCGCGGAAGAGCGGCGGGCCCGAAATGCGCATCTGGCGGCGGGCGAGGCTGTGGGGTCGCCTCTGGAGCGCACGGTCGCCGGTATTTGGGCCGAAGTGCTGCACATCCCCACGCCGGGCCTGGATGAGGATTTCTTCGATCTCGGCGGCCATTCTCTGCTGGCGGTGCAGTTGCTTTCGCGCATACGGCAAGAGACCGGCGTGGACCTTTCGCTCGACATCATCTACTCCGGCCGCCTGACGGTGGCGGGCATGGCTGCGGCTGTGGAACTTGCGCAGGCGGATCCGGAAGAGGTCGACCGGCTGCTGGCGGAAATCGACAACCTGTCCGAAGAAGAATTGCGGGCTTTGTTGGAGAGTGAGTAGCTTGAAGGTACTGCTGGCCTCGAATGCGTCACATGTTCCGCCGAGGGGTGGCTCGACGCGCAGCAATCTGGTCTGGCTGCGGCATCTGGCCACGCACGGGCATGAGTGCAGGGTGGTCGCCGCTGCCGCCGAAAAGACCACGCCGGAGGAGCGCGCCCGCTTCGAGGCTGAACTTCGCGGACAGTCGCTCGAAGGCGGTGCGGAAACCGTATCGCCGGAAGGTATCCGCTTTTTCAACGTAGACGCACCTGCAGCGCGGCCGCTGGTGTTGCGGGCGCAGATTGAGACGTGGAATCCGGATTGGGTGCTGGTGTCTTCCGAAGACCTGAGCCATGGCCTGTTGCGGGAGGCTTTCCGCTCCGCTCCGGGCAAAGTGGTTTATCTCGGTCATACGCCGCAGTTCTTTCCTTTCGGGACGGAGAGTTGGAACCAGGATGAGACGGCCACCAAGCTCCTGCGCGGTGCGGCCGGGATCGTCACCATCAGCCACAGCGTCGCGGCACACGTGGAGAAGTTTGTCGGCGTGAAGTCGAAGGTAATTCATCCGCCGATGTATGGTGCTGCTCCGTGGCCGTTTTATCAGAACTGGGGCAAGGGTACGGTCACCATGATCAACCCCTGCGCCGTGAAGGGCATCAGTGTATTTGCGGATCTGGCGCGTGCGTTTCCGGCAGTTCCCTTCACGGGCCTGCGCGGCTGGGGAACCACGGGTGAAGATGAGGCACTGCTGCGGGCCATCCCCAATGTGACTTTGCGCGATGCCGTGAAAGACATTGACGAGGTGTTGCGCGAAACGCAAATACTGCTCATGCCTTCCCTTTGGTACGAAGGTTTTGGCCTGATCGTGATGGAGGCCATGCTGCGGGGCATTCCGGTGATCGCAAGTGATTATGGGGGGCTTTCGGAATCCACTCTGGGCGTGAGTTATCTGGCTCCCGTCTCGCCGATTATCAAGTATGAAGACCGCTTCGATGAACGGCATATGCCAGTGCCCGTCGTGCGGCCGCAAAACGGCGCTGTGTGGAACCTTTGGCTGAGCACGCTGCTGGAGAACCAGGATACTTATCAGAAGGTTTCCGGGGATTCCCGCAAAGCAGCCGTGCAGTTCGTCAATCATCTCGACGCGGGCGAGTTGCAGCGCTGGCTCGAAAGTCTGCAGCCTGCGGCGGCGGTACCGGTGAAACCCGCAGTCTCACTCGAAGCCCTAACACCGGAAAAGCGCGCGCTGTTACTCCGGAAGCTGAAGAAGACAGGTCAATAACATGCGGTTCCTGCTGGCCCATAACTCGACTTACTATCCCGCGCAGGGTGGCGGCGATAAGTCCAACCGCCTGCTTATGGAGGCGCTGGCGGAACGCGGGCACGCCGTTAGTGTTGTGGCACGCACCGCGGCGCATGGTCCGGAAGCGCACAGGGAATTACTCAGCGATCTGGCGAAGCGCGATATCTCCGCGTATATCGGCGAGCACGGGGTGGTCCGTTTCCGTCTGCATGGCGTGGATGTTCATACCTGCACGGAGAGTCCGAACCTGCGGGCTTATTTTGCGCGGCAAATCGAAGCCTTCCAGCCCGACGTCATCGTATGTTCCACGGATGATACAGCGCAAATCCTGCTGCGGGCCGCATTGGAAAGTAATGCTTTTGTGGTCTACTTCGGCCGCGCGACTGTCGCGCTTCCTTTTGGTCCGGATTGCGCGTTTCCGAGTGAAGAAAAGACCAACTCCATCCGGGAAGCCGATGGCGTGGTGGGTGTAAGTCAGTATGTCGCGGATTATATCCGGGAGCACAGCGGGATTCCGGCAATCCACTTCCCTATCTCATTGATGGATGGCGGCCCCTGGCCACAGCGCGGACGTTACAGTAATGAGTTCGTGACGCTGATCAATCCCTGTCTGGTCAAAGGAATTGATCTGTTTCTCGATATCGCCCGGGCATTGCCGGACACCAAGTTCGCCGGCGTTAGAAGTTGGGGCACGACAGATGAAGATCTTGCCAAACTGAATGCCCTGCCCAACGTGACCGTTCTGGAACCCGTGGATAACATCGACGTGGTCTTTGAGCGTACACGCGTCCTGCTGGTGCCTTCCATCTGGGCAGAAGCCCGGGCGCGCGTAGTGCAGGAGGCCATGCTGCGGGGAATCCCGGTAATTGCCAGTGACACCGGGGGACTGGGCGAAGCGAAGCTGGGCGTACCCTATATCCTTCCCGTCCAACAGATCGGCCGCTTTCATGGCAGTCTTGACCAGCAGATGGTGCCGAAAGGCGAGACACCGCCCCAGAACATGGCACCGTGGATCGAAGCGACCGCCAGCCTGACGCATGATGAAGCCCATTGGAATGAAATCGCGTCAGCCTCACGCAAAGCCGCATTGGACTACGCCAGACATCTCACCGCCGAACCCTTCGAAGACTACCTGCGCGAGCAAATGCCCAAGCGCAAGCCGCGTCCGGTGAAGGGCTCTGTTACCGCCGCACTAACGCTGGAACAGAAGAAGATGCTGGCGCTGAAAATCCGCAATAAGCGCGCGGCGGATTGGCTGGTGCCAATGGAAGGCGCACCGGGTCCGGTCAAGTTAATATGTTTCCCCTACGCCGCAACGGGGCCCAACGTTTTCCGTAAGTGGTCCGGCGTAACAGCGGTGCAATATCCGGGGCGGGAAGGCCGCGCATCCGAGACGCCGCTTGCAACACCAGAAGCGATGCTGAATGCCTTGATGGAACATGTGGCACCGAAGTTGACAGGCCGCTTCGCCTTCTTCGGTCACAGCATGGGCGCTGGACTGGCTTTTGAATTTACCCGCCGGCTGCAGAAGGCTGGTGGCCCGCTGCCGGAGAAACTCTTTGTTTCCGGCGCAAGGGCACCGCACTTAAGAACACAGGTGAGCCCTGATCCTTCGGACGAAGAGCTGCTGGCCAGTCTGGCAAGAATGAATCCAGGGCGGCCGCAGAAGGTTCTGGAAGCGGTGCTGCCTCTTTTCCGCGCGGACACGGCACTCTACCGAAGATATGTTTATCAACCGGGCGAGATTCTGACGCTACCTCTGCGCGTCTATGGCGGCGCGGAAGATAGCGGTGTTCCACAGGAGTATCTGGAGCTTTGGAGCAAAGAAACGACCGGGGCTTTTTCGCTCCGTATGTTCCCGGGCGGCCACTTATATCTGGAACAGGCAGGGCAGGAATTACTGGAAGATATCCGTGCTCACCTCGCTGATTGATATCTGGACCATAGACCTGCGGGAACCCCGGGAAGTGGTGTTGTCGGAAGCCGAACAGCAGCGCGCCGCGAGGTTTGTACATGAGATCTCCAGCGTCCGCTGGACACGCGCACATTCGGCGCTGCGGACCATTCTTGCCACTTATTTGGAGATTCCTCCGCTCGACATTCTCTTCCACGTCAATGACCACGGCAAACCCTTCACCGATGGCCTGCAGTTCAACCTTTCGCACTGTGACGAATACGCCATGATTGCTGTGTCCCGTGATGTTCCTGTGGGGATAGATATCGAACGCCTCCGGGGAAACACAGATATCGGCAAGCTGCTGCAGCGTTTGGGCGAAAAAGACATACCCGCGGACCGTGACGCGCAGCACCAGCGGTGGACGCTTCGTGAAGCCGCCTCCAAGGCGCGCGGTGGTGCGCTCTTTGACCCCGTGGCGGAAGAGGTCCGGACTATCGTCATCGCAGCGCCAGCCGGGCATTTCGCCAGCCTTGCCGCAGATGGCGCGGTGCCGGTGCCAAACTACTGCGGCGGCGTCGCGGGTAACCTGTAAAAGCTTCCACCTACAGACCGCATCACTTTCCCCCAGAGTGCTTTTCCTAATTCGGAAAGCTCTTCCATGTGCACGGGAATGGCTTGAATATGCAGGCCTGCCATTTCATCTTCCACGCCCGCGCCCCAGGTGACTCTCTGCGCGGGACGGTGCGGGTTCCGGGGGTTTGCATCCGAGTTGTCATATACGAACTCCATCTCGACACGTGTATCCTCCGGCAGCAGGATTGGCTTGCTGTATCTGTACTGATCCTGCCAGCTGAAGTTCCAGTCTTTGATGGTCAACAGGTCAATCTTCCGACCATCGGGCAGAGTTGCCCAGCCATGCATCCCGCGGCAAACGTAGTGCGCGTGCGGAATAACTCCCACGGCATAAACAGCAATGGGGAGCACGAAGTGATCCCGCACCACATAGTGCGCTTCGCCGGCTGGTATGTCGATCAACTTGGAACTCAGCCCGACATCTGCAACATGTTTCGACGGCGCTTTGTCTGTGAAGTACAAGCCCACCTGCCACTGGTCTTGTTCCTCTTTGCCGGAAGGGTGATAGTGGACTTGTGCGATGAGCCGCGAGCCCTGTTCCACCGTGATCTCCGCGTCCTCATACATCCTGGTGGGTCCATTGCCCGGCGACCAGCCGCCCAAGCCCGCGGAAGGCAAGGTGCCAATGGTGCCGAAGCAGGGATAAGATGCGTCCAGCTTCACGCGGGAATGGTCAGTAAACAGAATGGCGTGGTGCACGGCCTTGCGGTTGGAGGGACGAAACTCAAACGCCCGCAGATAGCGCGTCTTCGCCAGGTTCATGGGAACGGTGAAGCACTCATAGACATCGCCACCCTCCGCGGGGATGGTAAACGGTTTCGGCAGGGCAACGGTCAAATCCGGTGGACCAAGCTTCCAGCCGTCTGAATAAGCAGGTACCGGGGGCGTCTTCGCGGGGTTGCCTTCCGGCGCGCCAACCTCTGCCCACTTGGCCAGTGTCGCGATTTGGACATCACTCAAACGGCGTTCCCCGGCATAGTGATGGGGCGGCCCGGAAGGTTGCCAGGGAGGCATATACCGGGTGCGTGTGACCTCTGCAATTAACTTCGCCCGCTTCTTCGCGTCTTCATACGTGGTGAGAGGAAACGGCGCAACTTCACCCGCGTGGTGACAACCAGCACAGTTCTGCAAGAGGATGGGCGCGACGTCAGTGGAGTAGACCGGCGCGCGCGGAACAGCGGCAAGCAGCAGCGGAAACGCCAGTAAATCAATCACATCTCAGCATAACCCGCCCGCGCCGGAACGATTTTCAACAACCCTGAAACATACCGTCTCACCGCTTCACAAAGTGCCGGAAACCACCCCTGCGGATAAAACAAATTCCACCACCCCTGTACATGGACAGAAAAGCATGGTAAGAATGTTGTGTAACACCCGTGTGGGCCGGCAAGCAAACCCCTGGCTGAGCCACCCCCGCGATGCAGTAACCCCTTTTGAAATCTCCAGCAGCGTCCGGACGCCCCGTCTGTTCCCCCGACGCCTCAACAGTTGATGAAATTCAGGAGTTAGAAAGTCTTCATGGACTCCGACCGCAAATACAAACAAGCCGGCTACAGCGATTCCGGTACAAACCACAGCAATAACGGCAACGGGTTCCGTCCCAAGCCGCAGGGTCCCAAGCCCTCCATAGACATCACCGGCCCGAGACTGCCCCGCCTCGTGCAAACCGTCACGGCTTCGCGCTGTTACAGTTGCGCCACGACGCTGCCTGCTGGAACGGATTTCACTGGCACGTGCCCGAAATGTTCTGTCGCGTTGCACTGCTGCAAGCAATGTTCGAACTTTGAGCCCTCCACGCGGTTCCAGTGCCTGAAGCCCATTCTGGTGCGCATCGCCGTGAAAGACCAGGCCAACTCGTGCGATCAATTCCGCCCCCGCGTCACCGTGGCCCGCGATGTTTCGAACGCCGGCGGGAGTGGCCAGCCTGCACTCCGTCAGGCACCCACGCTGAACACGCCGCCGCCGCGCACCGCCGATGACGCACGGGATGCGTTCGCGCGCTTGTTCCGCGATAAGTAGCCAGAGTTCGCGACGCAAGTTTGCGGTAACATGGCGTAAATCCATGCGCCTGATCTTCACTGCAATTCTGTTCTGTACCATCGCCCTCGCCCAGGCCCCCAAGGCCACCGTTCTGCACGCTGCGCGTCTTCTGGACGTGGAGTCCGGCAAGATCACCGCACCTGGCGAAATTCTCGTGCAAGGGGACCACATTGCGGAAGTTGGTGCCAAGGTCAACCACCCGGCGGGAGCAGAGGTCATTGATCTGGGGGACCGCACGCTGCTCCCCGGCCTGATTGATGCGCACGTCCACCTCTTTCTGCACCCCGGCGCCGAGGATTTGCAGACCGTCGAAGAGTCCGTCCCGCAACGCACCATCATCGCCCTGCTTGCCGCGAAAGAGGACCTCATGGCCGGTTTTACGGCCGAGCGGGATATGGGTACGGAGGGTGCCGGATCCGCTGACACCGCAGTCCGCAACGCCATCAATAAGGGCATGATCCCGGGGCCCCGCCTCCGGATCAGCGGCAATGCCGTGGACCTTACCGGAGGCCACGAAGACACAAATAACTTCAACCCCGAAGAACACCTGCTCTCCAACGCTACCCGCGCAGATGGTGCTGCGGAATTGGTCAAGGTCATCCGGCAACAGTTCAAAGAAGGCGCTGATTTCATCAAGATCTACGAAACCGGCCGCGACAGTCTGGTGAACGGCGTTTTCAAGACCCCCTACCAATACACCGAAGAGGAACTGCGCGTGGCTGTGCAGGAAGCAGGGCGCGTGGGGAAAGTGGTTGCGGTCCACGCCAACGGTGAACCCGGCACAGGCTGGGCCGTGAAGGCAGGGGTTTCGTCCATCGATCACGGTACGCAACTCAGCGAAGAGACCATGCGCATGATGAAGGAAAAATGGATTCCCGTGGTGCCGACCTTCGCCATCTCAGAGTATTTTGCCGATCACGCCGGTTCTGAAGCCGCGAGCGCCTCCCGCCGCCGCAGCATGGCGTACCACGCCGCAGAGTTCAAGAAACAGATCGCCGCCGGTGTGCCTGTCGTGATGGGCTCGGACGTCGGCCCCTTTCCCCACGGAACGCAGGCGCGTGAATTCGAACTGATGGTGCAGTATGGCCTGTCGCCCCTGCAATCTGTACAGGCGGGCACCGTAAATGCGGCCCGGCTGCTGGGCTGGGAAAAGCAAATCGGAACACTGAAGGCCGGGTACCTGGCGGACATCGTGGCCGTCCCCGGCAACCCGCTCGAAAACATCTCGGCTTTGACGAAAGTCAGCTTCGTGATGAAGGGCGGCACTGTCTACAAGAAGTAGTACCAAAGTGCCGCTCAATTTTGCTCATAGTGAAATTGGTGTGATATCAATAGGGAAAAGCTCCGGAAGCGCCCTGGACTGATTTAGGCTGGTCACAACCGACTGGAATTCCCCTTGCAGCCAGGCTTTCGAGCGCCCGAAAGGAACCTGTGGAGTCCGCCAACCGCAAACTGATCCGTCCGTCATTCAATGAGTTCAAAGAGAAAGCGGACCAGCCCAAGAAGGCCGCAGCGGGTCCAGCGCAGAAGCGCCCCGTGCCGCCGGATCAGACCAACGCTGAGAACTTCTATTACGTCAAGCAGATGCAGGCGAAGACGCCGATGGTCATCACGCTGAAGGATGGAGAAGTTCTGAAGGGTGTCATCGAATGGTATGACCGTTCCTGCCTGAAGTTCAACCGCGAAGGTGCCCCGAATCTGTTGCTGTATAAGAGCAATATTAAGTACATGTTCAAGGACGAAGAGAGCGACTAAGCTCTGCGGTCTGGACGGCAGGGCATGGCTTTCGACGCCCCACTTGTGACCGCAGTCGGCACCGCTGCGTTTCCCACCGTTGCCGTTGTCATCGGCATCCTTGTCAATAATTCGCGCCTCGGCGATGTCAACGTTCGAATAGGTGAATTCCGGGCGGATATCAACCGGCGGTTCGATGAAGTCGACCGCAGATTTGCTGAGACGGACCGCAGGTTTACCGAAACAGACCGCAAAATCCTGGACACCCGCGATCTCCTCCGCGGCGAACTGTTCCGCATGGAGCAGGTCTTCGACGCCCGACTGAAGCACATCGAAGAATCCCGCTAAACTCTGCTATCCTGACCGCAGAGCATGGCTTTCGACGCCCCACTCGTGACCGCAGTCGCCACCGCTGCGTTTCCCACGCTCGCCGTTGTCATCGGCGTTCTCGTAAATAACTCGCGTCTCAGCGACATGAACGTTCGCATGAGTGAATTCCGTTCGGATATCAACCGGCGGTTCGATGAGGTGGAACGGCGCTTTACCGAAACAGACCGCAAGATCCTGGACACCCGCGATCTCCTCCGTGGCGAGATGTTCCGCATGGAACAAGTCTTCGATGCGCGCCTCAAGCACATCGAAGAATCCCGCTAGGCCTGCGTCTTTCCCCGCAACGTCAGCCGGTATTCCCTTCTCGCGCCAGCCTCTTCATACCGCCGCTGCTCTTCCTCTGTCTCTGGAACAATCGGCGGCACCGGCGTCGCCTTCCCGTTGACGTCCAGAGCCACGAACGTCAGAAACGCCGACGACACGTGCTGCTGCTTCCCCGTCATCAGGTCTTCCACCCAAACCTTGACCCCGACCTCCATCGAAGTCCGGAACGCCCGGTTCACGCTGGACTTCAACCGCACCCACTGGCCAATCTTCACCGGATGAATGAACTGCATGTTGTCCATGGAAGCGGTCACCACCGGATTTCTGGCATGCTTCATCGCGGCGATCGCCCCTGCGATATCCACTAGATGCATGATCCGCCCGCCCAGAAGATTGCCCAGCGTGTTCGCATCATTCGGAAGCGCGAGCTCGGAGTATTCAGACGCGGAATCCCGCACGTGTTTCGGTTCCATACCCTCAGCTTAGACGCCGCCAGTAGACGGAGGCATAAGCCTGCGCCTGCGCTTCGATCGCATCACGGGCATTTCCGGCATCGCGCGCTACCTCGATTTCTCCCACCGCAACCGGATGATGATCCCGTTCCTGAGACCAGCGCACGGTTACAGATGCCGCTCCTCCTCTGGCGATCACGAAGCAAAAGGAATCCGCCTCAGCCTGCTTCGCCAGCGCACAATGCTCCCGCGCATAGCCGTAATTGCAGCCCTTCCGAAGCATTTCCCGCGGGATCGCATAGGCCGGATCCCCCTGGCATACCCCGGTGAACAAATCACCCAGCGGTGAGGCGCCGGGATTGATCTCTCCCAACGGATGTGACGGCAAAAACAGCGGGCAGGGCATTCGGACGGTATAGTAACAGGAGCATGCCCAACAACCGCCTCGACATTCTCCGGCAGATGCTTGAGCAGGACCCCGCCAGCAACTTTGCCCGCTACGGACTCGCCATGGAACTGGTGAAGGATGGCCAGCTCGATGCCGCCCTGGAACAGTTTCAAGACTTGATCAACCGGCATCCCGAATACGCCGCCGCGTACTTTCATGGTGGCCAGACCTGCGAAAAGGCCGGCAAACTGGATCAGGCCCGCGCCATGTATCTGCAGGGTATCTCCGTCACCACCAAGACCGGAGATATGCACACGCGCAGTGAACTGCAAGCCGCACTCGACATTTTGGGGTAATATCTTCCATGCTAAGACGCGCACTCCTCGCCTTACTGCTGCTGGTCCCCTCTTTTGCGGGTGCGCAGAGCAAATCCAGCGTTCTCCTGATCTCCTTCGATGGCTTCCGCAGTGACTACGCGGAACGTTACGAAGCCAGGAACCTCATCGCAATGGGCAAGCGCGGCGTTACAGCCAAGGCGATGTTACCGTCCTTCCCGTCCACGACCTTTCCCAATCACTACACAATCGTGACCGGCATGTACCCCGCACATCACGGTATTGTGGAGAACAGCTTCTGGGACCCCAAGATACAGGCCCGCTTCCAGTTCAGCGATGCCAAGGTCGCCTATGATACACGCTTCTGGGGCGGCACTCCGCTCTGGGTTCTGGCGGAGAAACAAGGCCTGAAAGCAGCATGTTACTTCTGGCCCGGCTCTGATTATGAGATCCAGGGCACACGGCCCACTTACTGGTATAACTACGACGGCAAAGTCACCAACCAGACCAAGGCAGATCAGATCATCGCCTGGTTACAACTCCCCGAAGACAAACGCCCGCGTTTTATGACTATGTATCTTGCGGATGTGGACCATGAAGGCCACGCTTATGGACCCGACGCCGCGGAGACCAGAAAGTCCGTACAGGATGTTGATCAGGTGCTGGGCGACCTGCTGGCGCGTATCGACAAGACCGGCGTTCCCGTCGATGTCATCGTCGTCTCAGACCACGGCATGATCAAGGTGGAAGGTAACATCGACCTCGGCAAGTTCACCAGTTTTGAAGGACTTCGCACCGTCGGCGGCGGCAATGACTTTAAGATCTATTCCGATGGCACGCCCGAAGCCAATGCCAAACTTGACAAGGTTTACGCTGACCTTAAGAAGGCGGAAGACGGCCGCTTCGGTGTTTACCGGCAGAGTGAAATCCCGAAAGAACTCCATTACACCGGCAATGCCAGAATCGGCGATGTTGTGGTGCTGGCTCTGAAGCCCATTGCATTGACGGTCACTGACCCGAACCGGCCTCCACGCCAGGGTGCCAATGGCGGACCCCGCTCCACACACGGCTTCGATGTGGCCCGCGTTCCCGAAATGAAGGCGATCTTCTATGCCGCGGGACCCGACTTCAAGCAGGGCATAACAATTGATGAGTTCGAAAACATCAACGTCTATCCGCTGATCGCCAGGATCCTGGGACTGAAGATCACCCATAAGATTGATGGGGACTTGAAAGTGCTGGCTCCCATTCTGAAGTAAGTTATGTGCCGCAGTATTAAGTTATTGAGACGCCCGGAAGAACCGGCAACGCATGAGGAAGCGGCGGCTGCTGCACTGCAATATGTCCGGAAAATCGGCGGTTTCCGCGCGCCTTCCAAAGCCAATGCCGCGGCTTATGATCTTGCGGTCAAGGAAATCACAGAGGCCAGCGAGAGATTGCTCGCGGCTCTGACCGTCAAACGCTGACGATTCCCTCCAACCCTCCAATATGATACGCTCCCGGCTGTCCGGCTGCGCTCCAGGATGAGCCGTCTCCGCCGGCAGGAGAACCGTACCATGGCAACCTTTGCCCCGCCTCTGCAAGAGAATCAAGCAAACCACCCTCCCATCACAGCGAAGAAGCTGCTGATCAATAACCAGTGGGTGGACGCCGAATCCGGCAAGACTTTTCCAACCCTCAACCCCTCGACGGGGGAACTGATCTGCGAAGTCGCTGAAGCCGACAAACCGGATGTGGAGCGTGCCGTGCGTGCGGCGCGCAAAGCCTTCGACGGCGGACCGTGGCGCAAGATGAGCGGAGCCGAACGCGGCCGGCTGATGAACCGGCTGGCGGACTTGATCGAAGCCAATGCCGATGATCTCGCCCGGCTTGAAAGCCTCGATAACGGCAAGCCGTATAACGTCGCCCGCGCCGCCGATCTCAAGCTGACCATCGCCTGTTACCGCTACTACGCGGGCTGGGCCGATAAGCAACAGGGCAAGACCATTCCTGTCAACGGCAATTATTTCTGCTACACACGCCATGAACCGGTGGGCGTGGTCGGCCAGATCATTCCCTGGAATTTCCCGCTGTTGATGCAGGCGTGGAAGCTCGGCCCGGCTCTGGCCACCGGCAATACCGTGGTGATGAAGCCCGCCGAACAAACGCCGCTCACCGCGCTCCGCGTGGGCGAACTCATCGTGGAGGCTGGCTTTCCTGAGGGCGTGGTCAACCTGCTTCCGGGTTATGGGCCCACTGCTGGCAGCGCCATCGCGCACCACATGGATATCGACAAGGTGGCCTTCACGGGTTCCACTGAAGTCGGACATTTGATCATGAAGGCCTCCGCGGAATCGAACCTCAAGAGGGTCACGCTGGAACTGGGCGGCAAGAGCCCCAACATCGTGTTCGCGGATGCCGATATGGATGCTGCGATTGAAGGGTCCCACTTCGCGCTCTTCTTCAATCAGGGGCAGTGCTGCTGCGCGGGCTCCAGGCTTTTTGTGGAAGAAAAATGTTACGACGAGTTCGTGGAACGGAGCGTGGCCCGCGCCAGGCGGCGGACTGTTGGCGATCCCTTTGACAGCCGCACGGAACAGGGTCCGCAGGTGGACCAGGACCAGCTCGACAAAGTGCTGGGCTATATCCGGTCCGGCGTCTCACAGGGTGCGAATTTGCTTTGCGGAGGAGAGCGCGTGGGGGATAAAGGTTACTTCGTCGCGCCGACGGTTTTCGGAGACGTGCAAGATAACATGACCATCGCGCAGGAGGAGATCTTTGGACCCGTGATGTCCATCATCAAATTCCGCGACATGAATGAGGTCATTCAGCGCGCGAATAACACAATATACGGCCTCGCAGCAGCGGTTTGGACGAAGGATATCGGAAAAGCGCATGCCATTGCGAATAATGTGCGCGCGGGTACGGTCTGGGTGAACTGCTACGACGTCTTCGACGCAGCCGCGCCGTTCGGCGGCTTCAAACAATCCGGTATCGGCCGCGAACTCGGGGAATATGGATTGCAGAATTACACCGAGATTAAGACGGTCACGGTAAAGCTGTAACTTACACTGGGGACGATGATTACTGCGGATGCGGGATATACCATCGTCCCCGCTTGTCTCTCTGAATTGGAGTTTGAGGAACTGATCAAAACACTTGCGGTGGACTCCTTTCAGAGGACCCGCGCTGGAGCCAGGCACCTGCTCCCTTTTCCGCCGATACAGGCGCTGGCGAACGATTCGCGAATGACGCTTCGTTGCGCGTCATTCACATCGAGTACTCATCGGTTCCTGTGATGGGGTTACGCCCCAGACTGGCAGTGGTTTGAGATAAAAATGTGTTTCAAGTAACGGTCCGGGAGTAGAGAGGCACGCACGTCAGAATGACGTGCGAACGGAAGCCGCGATCCCTGGGAATGGTTTGAGACAGAAGTTAGCTTAAGTAAGGGTTCGGGGGCACAGAAGCACGCACGTCAGAATGACGTGCGAACAGAACATTAAAATCTCCCGAAAAAGACCTGCTCTTGCCATTCTTTTTCTATGATTTGTGCAGGAGGCAGTGCACATGTTCAAAGTTCTAGCCGCCGGGCTCCTCGCCGCAGGCATGATGTTCGCAGTCGATTTCTCCATCGGAATCCGGATTGGTCCGCCACCCGCCCCGCGCGTCGTACGGGTCCGTCCCGCCGCACCTGGACCGGGCTTCTTCTGGGTCGATGGCTATTGGTATGTCGTGAGCAACCGCTATCGCTGGCATGAAGGTTATTGGACCCGTCCCCCTTATGAAGGCGCGGTCTGGGTAGCCCCGCGGCACGACGGCGAGCGCTGGTTCGAAGGCCACTGGGCCGGCCCGAGAGGTGAGTTCGGACATGATCACCGCTGGGACCGTGACCGTGACCGCGACTACGGCCGCCACCACGAAGACCGCCGCTAACCCAGCCCCCAGCCGGAAGATTTTACAATTTGGGAACATCTTTCCTGCCGCGATTCCATAGATCATGTAATCTGATGCGCAGGAAAGAGTTCCCTATGAAAATCACGAGATTTACCGCCGCAGCCCGCGTAGTGCTGCTGGGCGCCGTTGCAACGGCTGCTTTCGCACAACAGGGGCCGCCCCCACAGCCCCCTTCTGCCGATTACGCCGTTTTCCAGGGTGTGATGGCCTCCTCCAAGGAAGTCCCGGCCAACAACTCCGGTGCCAACGGTTATGCCACCATCCGGGCCCACGCGGTCCGGGACAACTCGGGCGTGATCGTCTCCGGTTCGGTCCAATTTCTCGTCGATTACAACCTTCCCGCCAATAACACCATCACCGGTCTGCATATCCACTCGGGCGGCGCTACGGTTTCCGGACCAGTCGTCATCAACACCGGCCTGGGCGGCGCGAACACTATCGTCACCACCAGCCCCTCCGGCCGCGTTGACCTGACTGCCGAAGTGACTCCTGACAATGCCGCGGGCGTTGCCGCACTGGCCGGCCTCTTCGCTGACCCCAGCCAGTATTACGTCAACATCCACACCACTGATTTCCCAGGCGGCATCATGCGGACGCAGCTCAAGCGCGCGTCGCTGCTCACGGTCGGCGGCATGATGTCCTCCGCCAATGAAGTCCCGGCGAACCCCTCCGGCGCAACGGGCCTCAGCATCGTCACCACCGCCGTCACCCGTGACAACACCGGCACGATTGAAAACGCCATGGTGACCTTCGACCTGAAGTACACCTTGAACAACCCGGAAACCTTTGTCGGTTACCACATTCACTCCGGCGTGACCGGCGTGAACGGCCCCGTGCGCATCTCCACCGGCTTGACCGGCACCAACTCCATCGCCAGTGACCCCTCAGGCACCGGAACCCTGCACTTCGACATCCTCGCCGTCGCCACAGACCCCGGCGTGCGCGACACCCTGGAGAACATGTTCAACTCCCCCGGTCAGGCCTACATCAACATCCACACGCTCACCTACAGCGGGGGCATCATGCGTGACCAGCTCCGCGCGATGGATTCCATCGTGATTCCCGCCAACATGCAGCCCCAGAATGAAGTGCCCGCCGTTACCGGACTCAACGCGAACGCCCAGGGCCTGCTCACCGTCAACACCATCCGCGGCAATGATGGCTCCGTGATCGCCGGCGGCGTGAACTTCGACGTCAACTACCGCTTCCCCGCCAACACAACCTTTACCGGACTCCATATCCACAACGGTGACTCGACAGTGAGCGGCCCCGTCACCATCAACACCGGTCTCGGCGGCGCCAACACCATTCCCTCCGCGACCGGTTCCGGCAACATCACGCGTCAGGTCGTCGTCATGGATGCTGCGGGTCTTGCGACGCTCAACTCCATCACCACCACGCCGGATCAGCAATACGTCAACCTGCACACCACCGCCAACCCCGGCGGCGCGGTCCGTGCGCAGCTGGCTGGCCCCCTTCGCCCGGCGCAGGTCACCGGAATCATCAGCGCCGTGAGTGACCCCACCCTAACCACTCTGCCGCAGGGTGGCCTCATCAGCATCTATGGCAACAGCCTTTCGCGTCTGACAGACACCCTCAGTGCCTTCAGCGGTAACAGACTGCCTGCATCGTATGACGGCGTGAAGGTCACCATCGGCGGCGCAACGGCCCCGCTTCTGTTCCTCTCCCCGAACCTCCTGAACGTCCAGGTTCCCTTCGAAGCCCCGCTCGGCAACCAGCCCGTCGTGGTCAGCGTCGGCGGCAACCCCGGACCGCCGTTCCAGGCAACAGTCACCGCGGCAGCACCCGGCATTTTCTTTGACGGTGTCGGCGGCATTGTGGTCAAGAACTCAGATTTCTCGCTCATCCGCCCGGAAAACCCGGCCGTCCGCGGCAAGGACGTCCTTGTCATTTATTGCACCGGCCTCGGCGCGACCAACCCTGTAACGCCAACCGGAGCCTTCGTCAACTATCCGCCGCTGGCTTCCGTGCCGGGCGTGGCAGCAACGCTGGGCGGGCAGGCGCTGACCGTCTACTATGCCGCAGCCTCCCCCGGCTTCGTCGGTCTCTACCAAGTGGCGACCAATGTACCTGCTTCTTTGGCGGCAGGAACCCAAACATTGACCATCACCGCAGGCGGCGTCACCTCCAACGCCGTTAAGATCGCAGTGCAGTAGGTTACGGGCATCTGAGGCCCTGTGTGAAGCCTGGTCCGCGCCAGATCAGGCTTCATTTCTCCGCCAGCAAAACCCGCCGATATAATGGCCGTTCGAAGTTGTCTTTATGGACCCCGAACGGCGACCTGGAGCTTCGGCTCCCTACTATCCCTATTTCGACTGGCTGCGCCTCGCACTGTCCTGCACCGTGCTGGCGCACCATGAAGGGTTATTGCCTGAAAAAACGCTGGCCGGAGACTTCGCCGTCCGCGTGTTCTTCGCCCTCAGCGGCTGGCTGATTGGCGGCATGTTGCTCAAGCTCAAGCCGCCAGACCTGCCCCGCTTTTTCTTCAACCGGATCGTCCGGATCTGGTGGTCCTACATACTCGCTGTATTTCTGCTTGTCGCGGCCAGCCTGTCGCGCGAGCACATCTCCCGCAAGTGGTGCGAGTTTGTCTTCTATTACCTGACCTTCGTTTATAACCTCTTCGGCCCCAGACAGCTGTGGAACCACCGGCTCCAAATGCCTCTCGCCGGCACCGGCAATCACTTTTGGAGTGTGAATGATGTGGAGCAGTTCTACCTGCTCGCGCCCGTGCTCCTGGTGCTCTTCCCGAAAGTGGGACGGCGTGTGGTCACCTGGGTCATCCTCGCAGCCATCGCCTGGACGAGCAAAACGTATGCCAGTATCTCGCTCGGCGTCCTGGCAGTCGTCTTACAGCAGGAGTTTGGCGGAGCCTATCCCAAGGTCTGGGTTCGGGCCGCAGCGGGCTGCATCGCCGCATGCGCGGGGATCGGCATTACCCAGGGTGTCAGCTATGAAGCAGCAGTTCCGTTTTGCGCGGTGGGCCTGGTCGTCATGCTGGCAGCCAACGGACCCCGTCATTCCCTGGGTGAACTGGCAGGCGGCATGTCATACCCGCTCTATCTCAACCAGTGGACCTCCGGCTTTCTCTGGGGCGTCCTGTTGCATGGGCACCGCGCTCCGTTCCCCCGGACCCTGTTTACGATTCCTGTAAGTTTCGTGATTGCCGCGGCCCTCTACTGGTTCAGTGACCGCCCCATTCTTGCCATGCGCTCCAAACTTTATACGCCACAGCGGGCAAGAATTTTGATGATTCTCGCGTATGCGGTGGTGGCCGCCGGTCTATGCGTTGGCATCGCGCTTTGGAAGTAAGCAGAAAGATCCCCGGCACGGCGGGCAGCGCGGCCAACAGGGGCACTGGCCGTTCTCCTGTCACAGTTCAGGAATCCCCATTCAACCCCTTCTAAGAGCAGACTGGCGGCAATATGCCTGGTCTGCGCTCTTCGTGCAATACAATAGTAGATTCACCAATGCGAACGCTGTTTCTAAACCCCCCGTCGTTTGAAGGCTTCGATGGGGGCGCAAGCTCCCGCTGGCCTGCCTCCCGCGAAATCGAATCCTACTGGTATCCGGTATGGCTTTGCTATCCAGCGGGAATGCTGCCGGACAGCAAGGTAGTCGATGCGCCTCCGCACAAGATCTCCATCGAACAAACGGTGAAGATGGCGAAGGACTTTGACCTCCTCGTCCTGTTCACCTCCACCCCCGGCTTCGATGTCGATTGCAAGATCTCGGCGATGATGAAGCAGTCGAACCCGAACATGAAGGTTTGCTTCGTGGGCCCCCCCGTCACAGTGGAACCCGAGAAGTGCCTCGCCCAGGGACAGTCGATTGATTTCGTGATCCGCCGCGAATTCGATCACCAGATTGTCGCCTACGCCACAGGCACGCCGCTCGAAGAAATCCCGGGCGCCAGCTTCCGCAAGGATGGCGGCTACGTCCACAACCCCGAAGCGCCGATGATCGAAGATCTGGACTCCCTGCCCTGGGTCTCCAAAGTCTACAAGCGCGACATCGACATCACGCGCTACAACGTTCCCTTCCTGCTGAATCCGTTCATCTCGTTCTACACCTCGCGCGGCTGCCCGGCCATGTGCACGTTCTGCCTCTGGCCCCAAACACACTCCGGCCACCGCTGGCGTCTGCGTTCGAGCGATGACATCGTCGCCGAAGTGAAGTACGCGCTCGAAGCCTTCCCCAACGTGAAGGAAATCTTCTTCGATGACGATACCTTCAACTACCGCAAGGAACGCACCATCGAACTCTGCTCGAAGCTCAAGACCCTGAACTTCACGTGGAGCTGCACCTCGCGCGTCACCACGGATTACGACACCCTCAAAGCCATGAAGGAAGCCGGCTGCCGCCTGCTCATCGTTGGCTATGAATCGGGCGATCCCCAGATTCTCAAGAACATCAAGAAGGGCGCGACCATCGATATGGCCGAGCGCTTCACCGCCAACTGCAAGAAGCTCGGCCTGGTCATCCACGGCGACTTCATCGTCGGCCTGCCCGGCGAAACCCGCGAGAGCATCCGCAAGACCATCGATTTCGCGAAGAAGCTCGACAACGAAACCATTCAGGTTTCCATCGCGCACCCCTACCCCGGCACCGAGTTCTACGACTACGCCAAGAAGAACGACCTCATCTCCATCGGCAACATCGTGGACGACCGCGGCAATCAGCTTCCCAAGGTGGTTTACGAAAACCTCGACGAAGCCGAACTGATGGACTGGGTGGAGCGCTTCTACAGCGAATACTACTTCCGTCCCAAAGTCGTGTGGCGCATGGTCAGCAAGTGCATCTTCGACGCGCATGAACGCAAGCGCCTGTACAAGGAAGCCAAGGAATACATGGCTCTCCGCGCACGCCGCCGCAAGTTCATCAACGATACCCGTCAACAGGCAGCCGCTTCGGCAAATGCCGGCGACTAACCCGGACCGCCGCGAAGCTCTGCGCTTCAAAACAAGATTGTTCGCCCTGATTGTGGTGTTGAGCAATGTTGCCGGGGACGCAGCTCTTCGCAAAGGCATGGAACAGGCAGGCGATACCGGAAACTCACCGCTCCTGATGATCGCGGTGCTGTTCCATCCCTGGGTCGCCCTCGGCGTCAGCCTGTTGATTGTCTGGACTCTCAGCCATATGACCCTGCTCAGCTGGGCGGATCTCAGTTATGTGGTTCCTGTGACTGCGATCGGCTATGTGCTAAACGCACTGGCAGGCCGGTTCCTGTTGGGGGAAGTGGTCCCGGTGTCCCATTGGGTCGGCATCGTTTTGATTACCGCCGGAGTCATCATTGCCGGCATGTCACAACCAGCGACAACCCGGAGTGATCCGTGAAGTGGGCGCTCGTTCTGGCCGTCGTTTTGACAGCGACCATCGGTGACTTGTGCCGCGCCAAGGGCATGAAGGTTCACGGGGAAGTGGATGATTTCCGTCCCGGTGCTCTGGCGGGCATGCTGCGCGCACTCGCCCGCAACGTGTGGGTCATTGCCTCTTTCGCTGCGATGGGCATCTCATTCTTCGCATTTATCCGGCTGCTGGCCGTGGCTCCGCTGAGTTTTGCGGTGCCTGCCACTGCAGTTAACATTGTGCTCGAAACACTGCTGGCCTGCTTTCTGCTGAAAGAGAACGTGGACTGGCGCAGATGGGCCGGGGTAGCCTTGATCGCATGTGGCGTCATTCTTTTGTCGCGCTGATTCCGGCGGTGTTGACTGCCTGTGGCATGGCTTATCACGCCCTGGCCTTCGTCGCATGCCTGCGCTTCGGGCGGCGGAAGAGCGCTGTGGCGGAGGCGAACCTTCCGGTGTCGATCCTGAAACCCGTGCGCGGACGTGATCCTGGATTTTACGATGCCATCCGCTCTCATGCGCTGCTGGAGCATCCGGCGGGTTATGAAATCCTTTTCGGACTGAGTGACCCGGATGACCCCGCGCGCCACGATATCGCCCGTTTGCAGGCAGAGTTTCCCGCGCTGCCCATTCGTGTGCTGCCCACCACGAATCAAGCGCCGAACGGCAAGGCAGGGTCCCTGGAAATCCTCGCCGCTGCAGCGAAGTATCCGGTGATTGTGCAGAATGACAGTGATATCCGAGTGCCTCCGGAGTATTTGCAGCACGTTGTTGGCCTGTTGCTCACGGAAAACACGGGGCTGGTGACCTGCCTCTACCGGGGCTATGCCACCTCCACCGCTGCCCGCATGGAGTGTCTCGGCATTGCGACGGAATTCGCCCCCAGCGTTCTGGTGGCGGAGATGTTATCAGCCAGCCACTTCGCCTTCGGTTCCACGCTGGCCATGCGGGCCTCTGACTTACAGGCCATAGGTGGCTTCGCCGCGGTACAGAACTATCTGGCCGATGATTACCAGATCGGGGCGCGAATCGCAGGGCTGGGGCGTAGAGTCCGGCTGGCCGATATGGTTGTCGAGACCAGCATGGGCTCTGGCAGCTGGAGTGATGTCTGGAAACACCAACTGCGCTGGACCCGGACAATCCGCGTCTCGAACCCCGGCGGTTATCTGGGCTATGTGGTGACTCACCTAACCTTCTGGAGCCTGCTCGCCGGATTGGCGGGATTCCCCGAGTTAGCGCTGGCAGGCTTGATCTTCAGGCTGTTCAGTGCCTCCGCCGCCATGAAGGCTATCGGCCTGCGGACTCCCGTCTGGCAGGTCTATCTCCGCGATCTCTTCGGAGCGGCAGTCTGGGCGTGCGGAGTTTCCGGCAGCACTGTAGAATGGCGGGGCACCCGCTACCGCCTCACTCGTGACGGACATCTCAAATCCAACCTTTGAGACGTCTCCTTCTGACAGCAATAAACGCGAACCCCGTTCCCGCCATCAAGCCCCATGTCCCTGGCTCAGGGGCTGCTGTCGCCGCCGTCGAGTAAATCAGGCTCGAAGCCGTGAATTGCGCTCCGGAGATCGAATAACAATGCTGACCGGGAGGCCCGGAACCACAAGCCGAATCCGCCAACTGAGACGACTTTGTGTAGACCGTCACAGTCGTAAAGCCTGCGGGGTCGAATAAATAACCTGCAGCACCCGTACCACTATTGGTGTTGCCAGTTCGCGACTCACTCACACTGTAACCGTTGAATACGCTGATATTGCCGCTCGAATCACTGAGACCGAAGTAAGTCACAGAAAATGGAAAAGTGATTGTCAGTGCAGTCAGCGGTGTGTTGCTGGTGCTCATCGACGAATAGCCGTTGAATGTCAGTCCCGGGCTGCCACAGGACACGAGTGTATAAATGCCGCTTGCCACAACGATGCCGTTCGGGCTCTGGCAAGGCCCTGAAGAATTGCTGAATGCGTCACGGTCACCGGGTTTGGAATCGAGGGAGTAAACACGAGCTCCGCTTGTGCGAGACCGGTGGCAAGAAGGAGAAAAAGCAAGAACCTTGTCATAACTACCCAAGCGGGAAATCCCCAAGAATCCGGACACCGACCCGAGTAGTATTTCACATTGGTTCCGCCTCTGTCGAGGCGGAACCATCCAGCCCCCGGAGTAACTCTTTACAGGGTGGCCATATCGATGACGAAGCGGTACTTCACATCCGCTGCGACTGTCCGCTTGTAGGCCTCGTTGATCTTGTCGATGCTGATCAGTTCGATATCCGAAACGATGGAGTGTTCGGCACAGTAATCCAGCATCTCCTGCGTTTCCTTGATGCCGCCGATGAGCGACCCGGCAATGGAACGCCGGCGCCAGATCAGGCCCATGGGCGCGACCGGAGGAACATTCGAAGGCAGGCCGACCAGCACCAGGCTGCCATCGCGTCGCAGTTGGTTGATCAGCACGTTGAAGTCATGGGTGGCGGAAACCGTGTCGATGATGAAGTCGAAGCTGTCCACATGCTTCGCCATTTGCGCTTCGTCCTTGGAAAGCACCACTTCATGTGCACCCAGTCGCAGAGCGTCTTCGATCTTGCTTTCCGAAGTGGTGAACTGCACCACGTGCGCGCCAAACGAGCGGGCAAACTTGAGTGCCATGTGGCCGAGTCCACCGAGTCCGACTACACCCACCTTCTTACCCGGGCCAACGCCCCAATGACGCAGGGGTGAGTAAGTGGTAATACCGGCGCAAAGCAAAGGTGCCGTGGCAGCCAGGTCGAGCTTCGGAGAGATACCCAGCACATACTTTTCATCGACCACCACGGCCTTCGAGTAACCGCCGTAAGTCAGACCGCCCGTGTGGCTGTCCGGCGAACCGTAAGTGAGAACCATACCATCGCAGTACTGTTCTTCACCGGCGGCACAGTTAGGACAAGTGCGGCAGGAATCGACCATGCAGCCGACACCGGCCAGATCACCAGCCTTGAATTTGGTAACAGAGGAACCAACAGCAGTAACCCGGCCTACGATTTCATGGCCGGGGACCATCGGGTATTGGGACATGCCCCAATCGTTTTCAACCATGTGGATGTCCGAATGGCAGACACCACAGTAGAGGATTTCAATAGCGACATCGGACGGCCCGGGTTCGCGCCGTTCGATGGTGTGCGGAGCAAGAGCAGAGTGCGCTGCAAGCGCGGCATAAGAGCGTGTAGATGGCATACGCTCTCATTGTCCCAGAACTTCGCGCCTGATCGTGCTGCACGCTAATGCAACGACGGACCATTCTGAATCATTGTGGAGACGAGAACCGGAAACGAAACGCCAACCCAAATTGCCTTGAACTGACTTTCAGGTCTCCAAGCGACGGTGAATATCCCAGCGCTGACGGCAAATGCAACGGAAATGAAAACGTAGTGCTATTGGAAAACAGGGACAGGCTGGTTGGCTACAGCGATGTTGTGAAGTCTTAGTATTTCAGGAATAATAGAGCCAAAAAGTCCCCATAAAAAGGACTGCCACGACCTCAATCCGACCGGTTCTTTTCCTCTGACCGACTGCATCCGGGTCTACTTGGAAAGACTGGACGCGAAGTCAATGAACCTCGTCACGAACGGGATCTCGTGGTAGAAGAAAAGTTTTGCAAGAAAAGCAAAACCGCATGCGAAACCGGTGATCTCAAAGACCAAACGGTGCGCCAGCTCGATTTTGTCTAAGAAGTTTCTCATCTTCGTCCTGCTTCAATATTAACCCAAGTTTCTTACTCCTCCGCCGGAACCGGTCCGCCCGAGCGCATTACCGCCGCTGTCTTGAGACCCTTCTCCGCATGCGCGTCAGCCGGATATTGTTCCAGCGCCGTCTTGAAGGCCTTCTCCGCCAGACTGATGTCGTGATTCTTCAAGGCGGCCTGCCCCAAAGCTTCCGCCACGGGGCGCGGATAGTAGGGCGGTTCCGTGTAAGTCAGGTGCTTTTCCGCATCGGAAGCCGCCTGTAACTGCTTCAGACCCGGCTTCACATGGCCCTTTGCCAGTTCCAGTTGTCCCAGCAGCTCCAGGCGCGCGACCTTCAACTCAGGCGGTTCCGCCGCGCGGTTGGTCTTGATCTTGAAATCCGCCAGGGACTGGTCCATCAGCTTGGCCTCCGCATCAGCTTCCGCCGTTTTGCCCGTGTTGGCGAACGCGACAGCCCGTGCCCAGTGGCGCCAGGCCTGTTGCCGCGCGCGAGGCAGTTCAGGCAAAGTGGTGCCATCCAGAATCAGCTCCCATTTGCGGAACTGCACTAGGGTCCGCAGCATCGCGAACCAGCCCTGCGCATACGCCCCGGTAAAGGAATCCGCCGCGGAGGTCACGCCGGGATTCTCCTTGTAGCCCAACAGTTCCGTCGCAGCCTCAAACGCATCCTGATAGCGGCCTTCGAAGGAATAAGAGGTCGCCAGATAGTGGACATTGTGGCCGTGGTGGCCATCGCCATAGAGCTTGTCCTTGCCCATCCACATGCGCTCATTCACGGCAGCCGCGGCGAAGGACTTCACCGCATCATCCCAGCGTCCGGTCTGTGAGTAGATATGCCCGGGCATGTGCACGGCATGGGGAATATTCGGCACCAGCTGGCCATACTTCTCACAGCTCGGCCAGGCTTCATTCGCGAACGCTGAACCTTCCCAGCCGTGGATGATGTAGTGGTGCACGCCGGGGTGTTCCGGGTTCTCCTTCACCAGCGCACGGAGAATGTTGACGGCTTCCATAGTGCCGGGGCCGAGGGGCTTCTTGCCAATCTTCGCGAACCCGCGCATCACCATCAATGAAAGATCCAGCTTGGCTTCCACCTCATTCGGATACTTGGCCAGCACATTGCGCATGCCCTGCACGAAGGCTTCTTCGGGGTCCCTCGCATGTTTATCGCGGCGCGCGGCCACTGCGGCCACATAGAGTTTTTCGAGTTCGGTGGCTTTGCCGGGAACGGCGCTCAGCTCCAGAGCTTTCTGCGCGGCGGCGCGGGCGCGGGCCATGGCTGGGGGCACGGGCAGTTTGCCCTGCTGTATCTCCACCAGCAGATCAATCTGGAAGCGCGGCCGCCAGTCACCACCGGCCACCATCGCGACACCCCACTGCGGCATCGGTGCAGCCGGATCCAGAGCTGCGGCTTGCAGGAAGGAACGCTCCGCTTCGCGCGCCCAGAAGGAGTGCATCTGGGCAAGACCCTGATCAAAGAACTTCTGCGCTTCGGGGTTGGAGGTCGTGATCGCCAAATGCACGGTCCCCATGCCATCCAGCAGTTTCGCGGGGAGGGTGGGAGCGAGTGCGCTCGGCGGCGGTGTGCAATTATCCGCGGCGGGCTTCTTCTGCGCCCCCATCGCGGTCACCGCCAACGCCAAAACCAATCCGATACGCAGCTTCATTTCGTCTTCTCCAATTCATGTTCCAGCAGGCTTTCCAGCTGGCCGGGCCGCCACTGCGAGCCTTCGAGCCGCGCGGCAATCCGTCCGTCGCGCGAAATAACCACCGTGGAGGAATTATGGCCGATGGAGCCCTCATCCGTCCAGTAGACCTCCCCTAGGCGGGCGGCGACGGGTGCCACGTCGCCGGTGAGGAAGCGCCACCGGCCGGGGTCAGCGGTCCAGCGCCTGGCGTATTCGGCAAGCACCGGGGGCGTGTCGTAATCGGGGTCCACGGTGATCGAAAGCAGCAGCAGATCAGCGCGGTGGCGCAGGTGCTTCTGGATTACCGCGAAGTTCGCCGAGAGGCGTGGGCAAACATCCGGCAGCGGGCAGCGCGTGTAGATGAAATCGATGGCGAGCACCTTGCCGCGCAGGTCCTTGAGGTGGAGAGAACGTCCGGTTTCATCGAGCAGAACAGCATCGGGAACCAGATCGCCGGTCTGCAAAGTTTCCCTGGGAGGCGGAATGACGGCGTCGGGTCCACCGGCGGCCTGGATGTTGCGTGCGAGCGATGTGGATTTCGAGACCGACAGCTCAAAGCGGATGCGCATGCCGGGGTGCAAGGCCTTGAGTTGCGCCGCATCTTCCGCGCGGAACGGCATGGTCATGGCCGGCATGTATTTCGGGATGGCCCTGTGGGCGACCAGCATGGTCCGGGCCACGGGATCCACCGCGACGACGATGCCATCGACAGGATAGGTGCGGGCGAAAAGGAAGAGGATGGCCAGCGCCAGGGGCATGTGTTCAGGCTAACGCGGCGGTATTTCAAAACCTCCACTCCAGCCCGAAATCAGGGAAAAGCGTCAGTTGTTTGTCCGTCTGGATCGCCCCCAGCCGCCGGTTCCAGGTGTAGCCTGCGATGTTCTTTCTGTTGGTCAGATTCTGCGCTCCGAGGTAGAAGTTCAACGGTTTCCCGCGCAGCGTCAGCTTTCTGTTCACGCGTAAATCGGTCCGGAAATAGGCAGGGAAACGCAGTGCGTTGACCTTGCCGAGATCAAAGATCCCGCGATCCTGCGCCTGCGATGCGGCGATATCGAAGGGCGTGTAGGGACGGGCGGAGAGATAGGATAGCCGCGCCGAGACATCCCACTTCCTGGTCGCCTGCCAGGCAGCCGTTACGTTCAGGACGTGCCGGTAATCAAAGTTCGCGGGGCGCTGCAGTCCATCGAGACCCGCCTGGGTGCTGCTGGAACTGGAGAAATTCGCCTGGCCGAAGAAGCGGTCAGAGAATTTCTTCTCCACAAAGAACTCGATGCCCTGGGCGCGGCCCCTGCCGGCACTGGAAAGCGGGAAGAGGATGTCGCGGATATTGAATGTGTCTCCCAGATTGGCGAGAGAGACGGCGGGGAACTGCGTGGCCACAGGGTAGTCCTTGTAGACCTTCCGGTAGGCTTCCAGCGTCAAACGGACCGTGCGGGAAGGCGCATAGCTCAGTCCAGTTACATAGTGGTCAGCGCGGAAGGGAACCAGATGACGGTTCTGCGGGAACACCGCAGCAAAAAGGAAATTGGGTTGCTGGTAGTAAGTGCCGTAACTTGCCCGGAAAGATAGCCGGGAACTCAGACGGAAGCTCAACCCCGCTCTGGGACTGATACGGCTTTGCCCCAGATAGCGGTAGTTATCAAACCGCGCACCCCACGTGAGGCTCAAACGGCTGCTTACAACTCTGGTGTCTTGCACATACGCGCCGGTCTGAGTGGTGGTTTCGTCCTTCAAGAGGTTGAAGGGATTCACTCCGGGTGTTGCCAGATAGGGCGAGTCATTCCCGTAGGGTGAAGCTGTGTTGTAATGCAGCTGGAAGAATTTCAAACTGCCGCCAGCCTGGAATTTACCCAGCCACGGCAGTTCGGCAGTTAGATCATATTTGATTGTGCTTTCGATCTCGCTGGAGTTTTCACGGAAGACGACCGGGCTGCCGGCGATCCACTGGTCCACCGGCGTGGAGGGGGCCGGGATGCCATTCTTGAGGAGGTCTTTGATAGTGGTATCCACATTCGCCTGGGAGCGGCTGACGCCGAACAGCCCCACGGCCTTGCCGCCAAACAAATGCTGCCAGTTCAGACCTGTGGCGTTGCGCCAGCCTTGGTAGCGGATATCAAAGTTATCCACCTCATCCGTAGTCTTGCCGCCTTGTGTGGCACCCAGGCGGATGTTATCCACTCCCGCGATACTAACTGCCCAGATACGGTCGGCGGGGCGCAGATCATAGACCGCTTTGGCATCGAAGGTATAAGTAACAGGAACACCGCCAAAGCCTGCGTCTTTGGTGAATAAGTCAATGAAGCTCCGGCGCGCGGAGACCACCCATGAACCCTTGCCTTTTCGTATGGGACCTTCCAGGATGCCGCCCGCCCCGGCGAAGCCTAAAGTCGCCCGCGCACGAAAGCCTTCGCGGTTGCCTTCCCTCTGGTAAATCTGCAACACGCTGGACGTCCGGTTGACGAAGGGAGCGGGATAGCCGCCGGTGAGAAAGGTAACATCCTGAATCAGCGCTGCATCCAGAATCCCCACGGTGCCACCCGCTGACGCGAAGTTCGCGAAAGTATTGATATTCGGCACTTCCACGTTGTCCACGATGAACAGGTTTTCCAGCGGACTGCCCCCGCGCACGATGATGTCGTTCCGGAAATCATCTGAGCCGATCGCCACGCCCGGCAGAGTCTGCACGTAACGGGAAACATCCTGCAGGGCTGAGGCGCTCGAAACAATTTCGGCGCGCTGGATGAGATACGACGAGGTCTTCACCTCATCCGCGGGAACGAACAGCGAATCACTGACGGTAATCTGCTGCTGCACAGAATCTGTGCCCGGCAGGCGGATCTCCAGCGCCGTGTCCCTGCCTGCCTTGACTTCCACCTTCGACGTAATGATCCCGACGCGGAGTTCCAACGTCTCCGGTCGCAAGGCACTCAGTTTGAACAAGCCTGCAGCGTCTGCCTTGACGCAGCGGGAAAGCGCCGGAAGACAGATCTCCGCAGCGGCAGCGGGTGCGCCGGACGCCAGGCTGACCGAACCGCTGATGGACCCTGTTCCAGCCGTATCCTGTGCCCAGAGAATCCCAACCACGCTGAAGATCAATAGAATTCGCATCTACCCGGAGTGTCCCTTGCTTTCGATGTGCACCAACAGTGCGGAAAGTCAGGAAAGTTTGTGACTTTCGGCACTTCCCGGCACACCTCAACCGCGCGACCATGGAACAAATGTGGCGTCCGCTTCAAATCATGCGAGTTGCCGGAGTGCTGGCCTGTCTCATGGCCGGGGCGTTCAGTGTGGTGGAACTTCGCGCAAGCCACACCGCCGAACGCGCCTTCGGGTGCATCCTGGAAATTCTCTGCTCGCGGCTGGGCGTCCCGGTCAACGGGATCGCGGCAGCGGAAGGCATCGCCATCGTGCTGCTGGCAGGGGCCTTCTGGCGGGGAAGCCGTCCGGGCAACATTTATTGGGCCGGTGGATCCCGAAACCTGCTCCTGCTGCAGGGCTGTGCGGGAACTCTTGTCGCGCCGGAACTGCTTCTTCTGGTTTCATTCCAGGCAGGTATGGTGCTGCCGCAGAGTTCCAGCTTGTTCTGGGTATTTGTGCAAACACTCTTCCAGACCGGCGCTTTTTATTTGCAGGTGATGTACACAGGTGACAACCCGGTGCTCCACCTGATGGGAACGGACCGCGCGCACATGGGCCTTGCATTGGCCATGGTCACGGCGATGTCTTTCGTCTGGCACTTTCTGGCCTGCAGCTTCGGTTTGATGGCGGCATCAGAAAGCCGTCAATCCAGGGAATTGCAGCGGATCAACGCCGAACTCCGCGCGTCCCGCCACATGGAAAACGACGCCGCGCGGCTGGCAGAGCGGTTGCAACTCTCGCGCGAACTGCATGACTCTTCGGGTCATCACCTGGCGGCACTGAGCGTAAATCTGCGTCTCATGCGGCATCTGGAAGCAACAACCGAGCGGAATGAGCGGCTCGAAGAGTCTTTGTTGATCGTGCAGAAGTTGCTCAAGGATGTGCGGGAGGTGGTGCATGACCTGAGGCAGATGCGCACCTTTGACCTTCGCACCGCATTGCATGCCATGACTGCCGGACTTCCCGGGTTGTCTGTGCATCTTACCCTGGCCGGGGACGCTGCACAGCCGCCGCCATTCCAGTCCCACGCTCTCTTCCGCTGCTGCCAGGAGATTGTTACGAATACTTTGAAACACTCACGGGCTTCGAACCTCTGGCTGGAGATAGAACATGCGGCCCACGGCTACCTGCTGCATGCCCGCGACGATGGGCAGGGCACGAGCCATGTCACGTTCGGCAATGGCCTGACCGGAATACAGGAACGGGTCAGCGCCGCTGGTGGACATATGGAAGTCCATTCGCGCCCAGGCAAGGGTTTTGAGATCGCACTGGAACTTCCCGTTCGGGATCAGGAGGCGTTCCGTTGATCCGGGTCGTCATCGTGGAAGACCAGACCATCGTCCGCCGGGGCATCATCAGCCTGCTGGATTTGACACCGGACATCCGGGTTTGCGGCGAAGCTGTGAATGGCGAGGAAGCACTGCTCGAAATCCGCCTCAAACAGCCGGATGCCGTGATCATGGATATCCGGTTGCCCGGCCGCAGCGGGATTGAGGTGCTGGAAGAGTTGCAGGGGGGAGATGTCGCGCCGCCGGTAATTCTGCTGACGACCTTTGATGACGACATCCTCTTCCTGCGCGGCGTACGGGCTGGTGCCAAGGGGTTTCTGCTGAAAGATGTCTCCGAAGAACAACTGGCGCAAACGATCCGCACGGTAGCGACGGGTGGAACGCTGTTGCAGCCCGCCCTGACGGTGCGGAACATGCGCGCGGTGCGGGAGACACGAACGCTGTTTGAGAGCATTCCAGAACCTGAACCGTTGACTCCGTTTGAGATCAAAGTGCTGCGGCTGGTGGCCGGGGGCCTGAACAACCGGGAGATTGCCGAGCATCTGGGCAGCACCGAAGGCGGCATCAAGAACCAGCTTTCCAGCGCGTTCCAGAAGCTTGGTGTTAGAGACCGCACCAGAGCCGTGCTGCGCGGGATTGAGCTCGGGATACTCTGAGGAACCCGCGAAAGGCGGCCTGTGCGCTAGCCAAAACCAGGCTAACGCGGCAGCTACAAAACCGGCGGCAATTTCCCGGCCACCTTCGTCGCCTGTTCATAGGCATACGCCATTTGCAGCACGCTGAAGTCATCGCCATAACGGCCCACAATCTGTAACCCGACGGGCAGCCCTTTGTCAGTGAAACCGGCGGGCACGGAGATCGCCGGGTTCGCGACGATTGAGATATACCAGCAGGTCTTCATCCAATCGATGTAAGTGGGTAACTGGACGCCGTTGATCTCAGAGGGATACTCCTTCTTGACATCGAATGGCGGCAGTTGCGTGACAGGCAGGATGAAGTAATCGTATTTCGTCAGGAAACTCTGCACTTTGCGCCACAACTGGCCGTGCAGTACCTCCGCGCGGGCGACGTCGGCGCCGGTCAATTTGAGCCCCTCTTCGACTTCCTGCCGGAGTGTCGGCTTCAAAGAGCCGGGATCTTTGCGGTAGGTTTCTCCGCGCGATTGCGCCGAAGCCCAGGCGCGAAGCGTCTTGAAGGCGAATTCTGCGCCGGTGAAGTCGGGTTCCGCCTGCTCCACAATGCATCCCAGACTTTCGAAGACCTTGCGCTGGGCTTGGATGACGGTCAGGTTCGCCGGGTCAATGGGAACGCCGCCCAGATCTTTGAACCATGCCACCTTGAGCCCCTTGGTCTCCCGGCCCAGAGGAGCGCGGAACCGGCTGCCCGGCTCCTGAATGGAGAGCGGTGCCCGGGGGTCAGGACCCGCAATCGCGCTCAGGAACAGGGCCACGTCAGAGACTGTTCGGGCCATGGGACCGCTGGTGCTCAGAGTGGACCAGGCAAACGCCGCACCGGGACTCACCACCCTGCCCGGCGTGGGACGGAAGCCGACTACATTATTCCAGGCCGCGGGATTGCGCAAAGAGCCGCCGGTGTCGCTGCCGTCGGCAACCGGAAGCATCCGGCAGGCGAGCGAAACCGCCGCGCCGCCGCTCGATCCGCCGCAGGTCTTCGTGGTGTCCCAGGGATTCAGCGTGGCACCGAACACCCGGTTGAAGGTCTGCGAACCCGCACCAAACTCCGGCGTATTGGTCTTGCCCAGAGTAATCGCGCCCGCCTGATGGATATGCTGCACGATGAGCGCGTCTTCCTTCGGGATGTTGTCCTTGAAGAGCGGCGAGCCGTAAGTTGTGCGGATGCCTTTGGTCTCCACCAGATCCTTGTGCGCCGTGGGCAGGCCATGCAGAGGACCCAGCGTTTCTCCCCGCGCCTGCGCTTCATCGGCCCGCTTGGCTGCTTCCATGGCCATTTCTGGAACCAGTGTGACGATGGCATTGACCTTCGGGTTGACCCGTTCAATCTGCTTTAGATGAGCGGCAAGCGCCTCCCTGGCGGAGAGTTTCTTCGCCCGGATCAGCGCCGCCATTTCAGCGGCATCCAGCAGGCAAATGTCTGATGTGGAAGATTGTGCAGGCATAAGAGTGGCGGCGGAAAGGCCCAGAAGAGCGCTGCGGCGGGTGGGTTGATCCGGAGTCATGATTTGCAAAGGCTAACACGGATGGAACCGCACAGAAAACTTCGTGAATAGTTCGTGAATGCTGTCCTCTTGCAATTCCAGCCAGCGCTCTTGAAGATGAAGGAGATTTACAAGATGGATCATTTTTTCCGCGCAAGCGGCCCCGGCTCCAACGCCAAACTGGGCTTGCTTGCCAAGCTTCCCGGTCGCTGGAGAGGCTACGGCTTCAATCTGATTGCGCGTCCCGCCCGGCAGGGAGTCCCGGCGAACCCGCCATTCTTCCTCATGCTGAACGGCACGAAGGAAACGCTCGAATTTTCCGCCATCGGCGGCGACATTCCCAACCGTGGTGATATCGAACCCACCATCGCGCTCCACGCAGTCACCTATCTGCAGAGCGTGAGTGATTTCACTGACAACACCGGCCTTCACAAAGAACCCGGTCTTTGGGTACATGTACCGGAAAATGCGGAAGGGAAGGAAGCGTATGTGCGGCAGGCAACCATTCCGCATGGCGATTCGCTTCTCTCGCAGAGCACATTCTTTACCACGGTCGCCGGCGGTCCAAATATCCAGCCGGTCAATTCGCTGCCGTTTGCGCTGGCTGAGCCCATCCAAAACCTCAACGAGGACCCGGCTCATCCGCTCGGCTCCCCGTATATTGACCCCTACAAAACGACTCCGCTGCCGGACTTCGGTTTACCTGTGGCGCTGGATCCGGTAAAAACCATTCAGGACCCGACCGAAATCCTGCGGGCGCAAATCGCTGGGCAGACCATCACGTCCACAGATGTCATCGTGATCACGACGGCCGGGCCGGCTGACGGAGGTGCTGACGGCAACGGCATACTCAACATCCCATTCGTTATCAAGAATGCGAACGCCAGCCGCATGGATGCGATCTTCTGGATCGAGACCGTCACCGACGAAGAATCTGAAAGCGAGTTTTATCAGTTGCAGTATGTGCAGCGGGTGATTCTCGATTTTGATGGAGTCCACTGGCCGCACATTTCGGTGGCTACGCTGATCAAAGAGTAGTTTCCTCAATTCTTCATCGTTAAAGTGGGCCAGTTCACCAAATGCGATAAACTGGCCCATTCGAGTGTTGATTCAACTTCAGGGAATTCAAAAACGGTTTGGCGGCGTGACGGCGCTGCGCGGGGCGGACCTTTCAGTCAACGCGGGTGAGGTGCACCTGCTGCTGGGAGAGAACGGCGCGGGCAAGTCCACGCTCATGAAGATCGTCTCCGGCATTGTGCAGCGTGATGCAGGCTCCATGCTCTGGAAGGGGCAGGAGGTGTCGCTCACAACGCCGTCGCAGGCCGCTGAAATCGGCATTGCGATGGTGAATCAGGAAGCGCTGCTCGCCACGCACCTTACCGTGGCCGAGAACATCTTCCTTGGCCGGGAAGAGCGCGGTTCATTCGGCATGATCAACCGCAAGAAGGTCATGCAGCAGGCGCGGGAATTGATTGCCCGCCACAACTTTCCGCTGGAAGCAGAGTGGCGCGTGGACCGCCTCAGTCCGGCAGGCAAGCAGATGGTGGAGATTTGCCGGGCGATCCAACACGGGTCAAGCTTGCTGATTTTCGATGAGCCGACATCGTCCCTCTCCGCCGCGGAAACGAATGAAGTCTTCCGGATTGTGCGTGACCTGAAGGCGCGCGGGATGGGGATTATCTACATCACCCACCGCATGGATGAACTGCGGCAGATCGGTGACCGGGTGACCGTGTTGCGGGACGGACATACCGTTCACACCGGTGCCCTGGCGGATGTTTCCACGCATCACCTGATCGCGCATATGGTGGGCCGCAATGTGGAAGCGATCTATGAGCGCGAGCATTTGGAGCCGGGCGCGCCGGTGCTGGAAGTGCGGAATCTTTGCGTCAAGAAGACGGGCCTGGAGAAGATTTCGCTGACGTTGCGCGCCGGGGAGATTACGGGCATGGCCGGCCTGATCGGCGCGGGGCGCACGGAACTCTGCCGGGCCATCTTCGGCATAGACCCGGTGGATTCCGGCGAGGTGCTGCTGCATGGCACGCCGCTCAATGCCAGGACGCCCAGGGAAGCAGTTCAGGCGGGTGTCGCATTGATCACGGAAGACCGGCAGATTTCCGGGCTGGCCCTCCGCATGTCGATTGGCGATAACGTCACCATGGCCAACGTGGAGCGCATCAGCAACTTCGGCGTGTTGAAGCACGCGATGCAGACGGAACTGGCCACGGAACTGGGCGGCAAGATGCGTTTGAAGGCGGCTTCGCCGGCGCAGTTGGCGGGCACCTTGAGCGGCGGCAATCAGCAGAAGGTTGTCATCGCGAAATGGCTCTTCCGGCAGGCGCATGTCTTTCTCTTCGATGAGCCAACGCGCGGCATCGACATTGGAGCCAAGGCCGAAGTCTTTGAACTGATGGGCGAACTCGCCCGCGCCGGCGCTGCCATCCTGATGGTGAGCAGCGAACTGCAGGAATTGATTCAGGTTGCCGACCGCATCGTCGTCATGCGCCAGGGCCACATCTCCGGAGAACTGCCCCAGGGAGCCTCACAGGAACAGATCATGAAACTCGCCATTTTGGATAGCGCCGCATGAAGAAGACACCACTGCTGCAAAAGTTGCTGCCGTTTCTCAGCCTGATTATTCTTTTCGTCGCGCTGTCCATCGCATCGCCTTACTTTCTGACGCCGAACAACCTGGCATCGGTGGCACGCCAGACGGCTGTTTTCAATACGATGGCGCTGGGTATGACCATCGTGATCATCACGGGCGGTATTGATCTGTCAGTCGGCTCGATTCTTGGTCTGAGCGGGCTAATTGGAACCATGGCCCTGGAGCGTGGCGTGCCGATTCCGGTTGGCATCGGCATTGGTATTCTGACTGGCGCGGTCTGCGGATTCCTGAATGGCTTTGCCATTACGCGCTTGAAGATAGCGCCGTTTATTGTGACACTGGGCGCGCTGGGTATCTACCGCGGCACGGCGTTGATTATCTCGAATGGGCTGCCGGTACATAAGATCCCGGCTGGTTTTTCCTTCCTGGGGGAAGGGAACTTACTGGGTATTCCATTCGTGGTTTGGCTGCTGGTGATCTGTGCCGTCAGCGTGCATTTTCTGTTGGAACATACCCGCTCGGGAAGATATGCTTTCGCCATCGGCAGTAATAAGATCGCAGCTGTCTATGCGGGCATTCCAGTGGATTTCCACACTACTACGGTCTACGCTATCGGCGGTATGTTGACCGGACTCGCGGGGATGATAGAGGCTTCGCGTCTCATGACCGGCCAACCTACTGCCGGGCAGGGTTATGAACTGCAGGCCATCGCAGCGGTGGTCATCGGCGGCGGCAGCTTGAATGGCGGCGAAGGCAGCGTCATCGGGACGCTGATCGGCGCATTGATCATGGGCCTGCTTTCCAACGGCGCGGACCTGCTGAATGTCTCGAATTACTGGCAGCAGGTGGTGATTGGGGCGGTGATTATTCTGGCAGTGACGCTGGATGAGTTACGGAAGCGGCGGGCGCGGTAGAAGAGTTATGATCGGATCAGGTGAACACCGATGCTTGACAGCTCACTTCACAGCGCGAAAACCCTCTCTGCGCCCGTAAAATCCGCGCTGGAAGAACTTCTCGGAAGGCCGCTGGCCGAGTCGGAAACCATTAGCGTGAAAACTTATAAGACTGATAGTGCAGCGCCGGAACAGCGCGCGGAAGCGATCACGCGGATTCAAGGCTTCTACGACCGGCTGGGCGATGGGATGAGCAGCTTGTCAGAGGTAGAACAGGAAGAACTCATGGAAGAAGCCATGAGAACAGTGCGCCCTGGATATAAATCGATCAAGTGAGAATTACGCTAGACTCGGCGGTTCTCGTTCGTGCGAACCCCAAGTCTTCGGGCCCTGCAAGGGCACTCCTCATCGAGCTGCTGGCAAGGGGTCACCAGCTCATTCTCTCTGCGTCAATTCTTGAAGAACTGGAGCGTGTGTTGCAGTATCCGCGCCTTGCCAAGCGGCATGGTTTGACATTCACGGAGATCGTACAGTTCGTCCGGGATCTTGCAACGGTTGCAGAAATCGCGGAAGTCGCCATGGAGATTACAACTCCAATTCGGGATCAAGATGACGTTCATATCCTCCAGACCGCCATCAGCGGTGGTGCGCACTGCATATGCACTTTGGATGACCACTTCAAAGATCCTGCCGTTTTAGAGTTTTGCTCGGCACATGGGATAACGGTGCTGACGGACCTCGAACTTCTTCGAATCATCCGCAACGCTGAAGCGGTGCCAGCTTCGATACACTGATCTCCTATGGCCGAAATCTCCCGCCGCCACATGCTTGCCGGACTCGCTGCAGCACCGGTGCTTTTGCAAGCCCAACCTGCCCCGAAACTGAAGCTCTCCATCTTCTCGAAACACCTGCAATTCCTGCAGGGCGAGGAACTGGCTGCCGCCATCGAGGAGATTGGCTTTGAGGGCGTTGATCTCGCGGTCCGCAAGGGCGGCCACATCGAACCGGAGAACGTCAAAACCGAACTGCCGAAGCTTGCCGCCATCTTCAAGAAACACAACATCGAAATCACGATGCTGACCACGGACATTGTGGATGCGGACAGCCCCTATGCGGAAGATCTGCTTTCCACCATGCAGAAGCTCGGCATCCACCATTACCGCTGGGCAGCACTGCACTGGACCGACGCCAAGCCCTACGCCGCGCAGATTGAAGAGTTCAAGCCGCGCGTGGCGAAGTTGGCAGCGCTGAACCGCAAGTATCAGGCGACGGCGATGTATCACACGCACTCCGGCATTGGCCTGGTCGGGGCGAGCATTTGGGACTTACACGAGATCCTGCAGGGTACGGATCCGCGCGACTGCGGCATCAATTACGACGTGGGCCACGCGACCATAGAAGGCGGCTTCGGCGGCTGGATCAACAGCTTCAACATCTGCGGTCCCCACTTACGCGGTATTGCTCTGAAGGATTTCGTGTGGGAGAAGAACGCGAAGGGCGACTGGAAGGCTATGTGGAAGCCGATTGGCGAGGGGATGGTGAAGTTCCCCCAGTTCCTCCAGATGGTGGCGAAGGCGAAGTTCCAGGGTCCTCTGCAGATGCATTTCGAGTACCCGCTGGGCGGTGCAGATGCCGGGAAACTGAAGCCGACCATGCCGAAGGCGGAGATTCTGGCGTGGATGTCGAAGGATCTCAAAAAGATCCGCGGGTATATGGCAACGGCGGGACTGTAGTTTAAGGTCCGAAGATTTCTTCCAGCTGCCGTTTGCCGTGAACGACCCGCAGGATAAGGACGTTTTCCTCTTGAACGGAATAGACAATCAGATACTCCCCGACCGGAAAGCTGCGGCGTCCCTGGCCTAAGTCTTGGTGCCGGGATCTTCCCGCATATGGGAAGTCCGCGAGAAAAGGAAAACGGGCGGTGATGGAATCGACAAATCTATCCGCGACGTCCATGTTCGCGCTTTGCGAAGCCACTTACCACCAGATATCGTCAAGGTCGATTTCCGCCTCTGGCGTGAGCCGGTTAAACATTACTGTTGCGAAGCTTGCTGAGCGATAAACCGCGCCCGCCCCCGGGCTTTCACTTCCGAAGCGAGTTCTCGCATGGATTCGGGGGTTATCGGTCGCCCCTCGCCGCGCGCCGCTGAAGCTTCGGCCCGATCCAGTGAAGCGAGAAATTCCAAGCGGCGGCGTTCACGGTCTTCCCACAGAGCCAAGGCCTCCCGAACAGCATCCTCTTCGTTCTGCAGCCGGCGAGAGTCCACCGCGCGGCGGGCGAATGCCTTTTGATCCGAGGTGAGTTCAATTTGCATGAAAATGCGGCCCCGACTGATTAAATCCTAACTCGTCAATGATTCGAACCGCGACCCGGCCTTGCGGATCGTTTGCATGCGCTCCGGCCCGGTCGAGACACAGCCCACTTCGACGCCGGTCTTCTCTTCGAGGAACGCCAGGTAATTCTTTGCGGCTTGGGGACGCGCATCCCAATCAGAAATGCCGACAGTGCTCTCCGACCAGCCGGGCAGAGATTCGTAGACCGGTTCCACCAGCGCCAGTTCACGGTGCGTCGGGGGCATATCCGGATAGATCACGCCGTCGATCTTATACGCCACGCAGACCTTGATCTCTTCGAGACCATCCAGCACGTCCAACTTAGTCACTACCATGCTGTCGAAGCCATTGATCGCAGCGGTGTAGCGCAGCAGAGGCACATCGAACCAGCCACAGCGGCGCGGACGTCCGGTAACGGACCCGAACTCATGTCCACGGGTCCGGATCGCGGTGCCGGCTTCGCCCAGATCTTCGGTCGGGAACGGACCACCGCCAACGCGCGTGATGTACGCCTTCGAGATACCGATAATGCCGCTGATTTTCGTCGGAGGTACGCCCGCTCCGGTACAAGCACCGCCAGCCGACGCACTGGAAGAGGTTACGAACGGATAAGTACCGTGATCCAGATCGAGCATCGTCCCCTGCGCGCCTTCGAACAGCAGGTTCTTGCCCGCCTTCATCGCATCCGCCAGCAACATCGCGGTATCGCAAACCAGCGGACGGATACGGTCCGCCGCAGCGGTGTATTGCGCGATGACCTGATCGAGGTCGAGCGTGTCTTCCACGCCAAAAGCGCGGGCGCGGGTGAGCTGATCATTGACCACTTGCTTCAAAGCTTCCGGGAAGTAGGTAGGGTCAATCAGATCGGCAATGCGGATACCGCGGCGTCCAGCCTTGTCTTCATAGCAGGGGCCGATGCCGCGCGAAGTAGTGCCAATGGCGACGCGCCCGGCGGCAGCTTCCGAGATTTTTTCGACGATGCGGTGGGAAGGCAGCAGAACCTGCGCGCGATTGCTGATGCGCAACTGGCTCATCACATCCACGCCAGCTGCTGCGAGTTGCTCCACTTCCTCCAGCAGGGCCAGGGGATCAATCACCAGTCCGTTGCCGATGACGGCAGTTTTGCCGGGGCGGAGGATGCCGCTCGGAATGAGGCGCAAGACAAATTTGCGGTCCCCGATGATGATGGTGTGCCCGGCGTTGTGCCCGCCTTGGTAGCGCACGATGAAATCAAAGCGGTCTGAGAGAAGGTCAACCAGCTTGCCTTTGCCTTCATCTCCCCACTGTGCGCCTAGAACGATTAGGTTACTCATTAGAAAAGGCCAAACTCCCAATGTTAGCGCACTATGTTACGCTGGGCCTTTATGCAGCTATCCGACGTGTTTCTGCAGCTGGGACAAGATCGACTGCGGCAGCTCGTGCGCGGCATTTCCTTCGGGAAATTGAAGACCTTTCAGCTTTACGACCGCTTCAAAACGAGAACCCGCCTTTTCAAACTGAACGCAGAGAACCTGCGCGCCTCCGTGCCGAAGTTCTTCAAGCGGCTGGAAGAAGGCGACCAGGAATTCGCCACAGACCTCTCGCAGGCCATCCTCATCGCGCATCTGGACATGATCCGCGCGGTGCTGGATTTCCTTGGCGTGCCCCATCAGGAGGGCTTCTTCGACAAGGACATCGAATCCGCGAAATACCTGACCGAAGGCTGGCAGGCGCGTGTCTACGAAGAGTTCAAGGCGAAGTATCAGCCCGACATTCTGCTCTTCTACGTGAACCACCTGGGCCTGGAACTGGGCGGCGCGCAGACTGTGTACCTTCCTGCTGCTGAATAATCATGCAAGACCTTCTCGACAGCGCTCTCGCGCGCATTGAAGCCTCGCAAAACCTGGCTGACCTCGAAGCCGTGCGCGTGGAAGTGCTGGGCCGCAAGGGCGTGCTCGCGCAACTCAGCAAAGACATGGGCAAGCTCTCCGGTGAGGAGCGCGCGGCCCGCGGCAAGTTCATCAACCAGGCCAAGCAAACGCTCGAAGGCGCCTATGACGCGCTGAAGACGAAGTTCGAAGAGGCTGCTCTGGCGGCACGGCTCGATGCGGAATGGCTGGATTTAACTGTTCCTCCGGCCGCTGCGATAACGAGCCCGGCGCCGGGGAAATTGCATCCGGTGACGCAAATCCAGTGGGAGATTGAAGACCTCTTCCGTTCCATGGGTTTCACGGTTCTGGATGGTCCGGAAGTTGAGACGGAGCACCACAATTTCGACGCGCTCAACATCCCCGCGGATCACCCCGCGCGGGATATGCAGGATACGTTTTGGCTCGAGGGCGGCTGGTTGTTGCGGACGCACACTTCGCCGGTGCAGGTGCGCGGCATGGAGACGCTGGGTCCGCCATTGCGCATGATTGCGCCCGGCCGCGTGTTCCGCAATGAGAGCGTGGACGCTTCCCACGAACACACTTTCTATCAACTGGAAGGCATGATGATTGGCCGCGAAGTCTCCGTGGGCAATCTGATTTACTTCATGAAAACCCTGCTGAGCTCCATCTTCAAGCGGGATGTGACGGTGCGTCTGCGCCCCGGCTTCTTCCCGTTCGTGGAACCCGGCTTCGAACTCGATATTCAATGCCTGATCTGCGGCGGCAGCGGCTGCCCGGTGTGCAAACACAGCGGCTGGGTGGAGCTTCTGCCCTGTGGTCTGGTCAATCCGCATGTGCTGCGGATGAGCGGGATTGACCCCGCGGAATGGAATGGTTTTGCGTTCGGCCTCGGCCTGACGCGCCTGGTGATGATGCGCTACGCGATTGACGATATCCGCTGGCTGCAGAGCGGCGACCTGCGCTTCCTGGAGCAATTCTAACCATGAAATTCTCTTACTCCTGGATTCGTGAATTCGTGGAAGGTCTCGACGTTGAGGCCAAGGATCTGGAACGTCTCATCACCATGAAGACGGCCGAATGCGAAGGCGTGGAAATTGCGGGCGAACTGTTGCAGGATGCCGTTCCCGCGAAGGTTCTGTCTTCGGTGCACATCGAGGGCACGCATTGTTCCAAGGCTGTTGTGGATGCCGGTAAATATGGCCAGCGCACCGTTGTTTGCGGCGCGCCGAATTGCCGCGAAGGCATCACCACGGTCTATGTTCCGCTGGGCATCAAGCGCGTGGCTGGTGTGGACAGCGATGGCATGCTGGCGTCCACCAATGAACTCGGCATCAACAAAGACCACGGCGGCATTGTGGAACTTGCTGATGGTGATGTTCTGCCTGTGGCAGACACGGTCATTGAGATCGACAACAAGAGCATCACGCACCGGCCGGATCTCTGGGGTCATCACGGTATGGCGCGCGAAGTGGCTGCCATCACTGGCAAGACCCTGCGCGATCACGTGAACCTGGAGCTGCTGCCCGCGCTGGGTGGTCCGGTGAATGTGGAGATTGAAGACTTCACTCTATGCCCGCGCTACAGTGCGCTGGTGTTTGAAAACGTCACGGTGCAGCCTTCCCCGCTTTGGCTGCAGCACCGCTTGACTGCGATTGGGCTCAACCCCATCAACAACATCGTCGATTTGACGAACCTGCTGCTGGCCGAACTGCCGCAGCCGATGCACGCGTTTGACCGCGAAAAGCTAGCGGGCGGGACGATCTTTGTGCGCCGCGCGAAAGCGGGCGAGAAGCTCATGGCGCTGAACCATGAGGAGTATGAACTCAACCCCGCGAACCTAGTCATCACGGATGCTGCCGGACCGGTGGCCGTTGCCGGCGTGATCGGCGGTTTGGACTCTGCCATCTCTGCCACCACCACCAGCATTGTTCTGGAAAGTGCGAACTTCAATGCGTCGAGCGTGCGCAAGACGTCTTCCGCATTGAAGCTGCGGACGGATGCCTCCATGCGCTTTGAAAAGGCGCTGGATCCCGTGAACACAACGCGTGCTCTGGCCCGCGCTCTGGAACTGCTGCCGGTCTTGTCGCCCGGGATTCGTCTGGTGGGTGGCTTGTGCCAGGCTTCCGCGGAACTGAAGACGGCACCGTCAATTGATCTGGATCTACACTGGCTGGCGCGCAAGCTGGGCCGTGTTCTGGAAGCCGGGGAAGTCCGGCGGATTCTGGAGTCGCTGCAGTTTGGTGTGTCGGAACCGCAAGCGGGCAAGTTCACCGTTTCCGTGCCGACGTGGCGTGCGACGAAAGATGTTGCCATGCCCGATGATCTGGTGGAAGAAGTAGGCCGCATGATTGGCTACAGCACCATTGATCCCGTGCCGCCGTTGGTACCCTGTGCGCCATCGTTTGATCCGCCGGAGCGTGAGTTCCTGCGCGCCAAGCGGCGCTTCATGACGTCCCGCGGCTTCAACGAAGTCTCGAATTACTCATTCATCAGTGAACAGGAAGCTGCCCGGTTCGGCTTCGCCGCAACGGACCATATCCGCGTGCTGAACCCGATTGCTGCCGGGCAGGAACTGATGCGCACTTCGCTGCTGCCCGGCCTGCACCGCAATATCGCGGAGAATGCGAAACATTTTGACCAGTTCCGGATCTTCGAAATTGGCCGTGAAATTCATAAACGCGGCGAAGAGAAACCGGTGGAACGGCAGCATCTGATGGCTGCGGTTTTCGCGAAGGATGATGGCCGCGCGGGGCTGTTTGAGTTGAAGCGGACCGTGGAAAGCCTGGCTTCCGGCGTTGTGGTGAAGCCCCTCGCGGAAACACAATCCTGGCAGCATCCCACGCGTTCGGCGGAATTGTTCTGGCAGGGGCAGCGCCTGGGTGTGCTCTGCGAATTGCATCCGTCATTGCTGGATGCAGGCCGCGCCGCAGTCTTAGATGTGGACCTGACTTTGCTGCAGGAGATCACGCCGGCGGCGACGAAGTATCAGCCCATCCGCCGCTTCCCGACCAGTGCGTTCGATCTGTCGATCGTAACGGGAACCCGTGAGCTTGCAGCGACTTTGGAAGCCGCGATCCGCGCGAATGCGGGAGTGTTGACTGAGGCCGTCGAGTACGTTCGGGAGTATCAGGGTGCTCCGCTGCCGGAGGGGACGAAGTCTGTTTCGTTCCGCGTGGTGGTGGGCGCGGCAGACCGGACTTTGTCATCGGCTGATATTGAGGCCGAGCGCGAGAAGATTGTCGCCGGGCTGGCCCGTGCGGGTTATGACCTTCGGGTGTGATCGCCTTCTTGAAATTCTTGATCGATATCCAAACGAAACTCCGTTCGTTATGACATGCGATCAGTTTTCTACGGCTTAACATTTGCTGCAGTTACTGCCTGTCTCGTAACCCCTGCCTTCGGCGGGACACTTACCGCGGTAACAGGCTCCACCATCCTCAATTCGAACGATTACGCCGCCATGAGCGCGGGGGTATACGGCGGGAGTCCATCTCACCCGCCGCTGGTGATGACCTCAACCGGCGGGGTCACAGTGACAATCACTCAGACATCGGGAGCAGGGACCGTTTCTATTGAGACGCCCGGCAACGGCTTCGGCTGGCCTGCGGGTACGGGGCTCTATGACAACGGTTATACCGGACCGCTGACTTATACTTTCGATGAAGACATCTATGGTTTTGGAACATACACCCGCAGTGCGTTCAACGGGAATCAAACCACTATCTTTGACGCATACGACCGCAACGGCAACTTGATTGGTGAGGTCACACACGCAGGTGCGAGTGCGTCACTTGCGGATTATACGGGCATTCTTGACACCTCTGCCGAGATCGCGAAGGTTGTCGTCAGTAATACCATCTTCAGCGGAAACTACATCTACATTGGAAACCTGGACCTGGTAACTACCAACCCTGAACCGGGAACTTGGGTCGCGGCAGTCACGGGTCTGATGGTCACCGGGGTGCTGCGAGGCAGGCATCGTCCCCGCTGATTCCGGGGTGGAAAATGAAGGGGAACGCAATCCAGCCGATTTCGCGATATCCTATCCCTCATGAATCGTCGCGAGTTTCTGAAATCCACGGCAGCCGCCGCGCTGCTTACGGCCACTGGTGGCAAAGTCATGGCCGCTCCGGCCAAAAGGGCAGCTACGGACTGGGTGGAACTCGGTGAGTCCGGCGTAAAGGTGACGCGCCTGGCGTTTGGCACGGGTACGCATGGCGGTCGTGTGCAGCGCGAACTCGGGCAGGAGGGCTTTAACCGCCTGGTCCGCCACGCATATGACAGCGGGATCCGGTTCTTTGAGACGGCGGAATCCTACACAGGCATGCCGAAAATGCTGGGGATTGCGCTGAAGGGGCTGCCGCGCGATTCGTACCGTTTGATGACCAAGATCCGCGGGCAGAACGGCATGGATATCAAGGCGAAGATCGATGAAGTGCGGGCGGATCTGCAGACGGATTACGCCGATATTCTGCTGCTGCATTGCGTCCGGACGAAGGGCTGGGCGGAGGATTTCAAATTCATCCGCGACGCCTATGACAATGCGAAGGACAAGAAGCAGATTCTTGCCAAGGGCGCGTCCGTGCATGGCCTGTTGCCTCTGAGTGATTTCCCCGGCCAGAAGTGGCTGGATGTGGCGTTGCTGCGCATCAATCACAACGGGACCCGGATGGACAACCTGCAGAGCGAAGCCAATGCGCCGGGCGATGTGCCGAAGGTAACCGCGCATATGCAGAAGATTCACGGGCAGGGCACGGGTATCATCGGGATGAAGTTGATCGGGGAGGGCCGCTTCACGAACATTGATGACCGCCGCGCGGCGCTGAAGTACGCACTGAACCTGGGTACGGTGGGTGCGGTGACGATCGGGTACAAGAGCCCGGCTGAGATTGATGAAGCCATCGCGAACGTCAGCCTGGCGCTCAATAGCTAAGTGATTCCGTATCTTCGCTGGGCCGGGGTACTGATTCCCGGTCTGGCTCTTTACTTCATCCCTCTGCCCGGATTTAAACCGGCACAGGCGCACTTACTCGCGATCTTTGTCGCGACGATCATTGCGCTCGCTGTGCAGCCCGTGAAGATGGGTGTCAGTGTATTTACGTCCATGACGCTGTTGGCGTTGACACATACGCTGACTCCCGCGAAGATTCTTTCCGGCTTCGGGAATGTGACGCTGTGGCTGATCTTCTCTGCATTTCTATTCGCACGCGCCGTGACTTACACGGGGCTGGGTATGCGTGTGGGTTACTTCTTCATCGCACGCTTCGCGAAAACACCGCTTACTCTGGGTTATTCGCTGGCTGCGGCGGATGTGGCGCTCGCACCATTCATTCCTTCTGATACAGCCCGAGGCGGCGGAGTCATCTTCCCCATCTCGCGCGCCGTCGCGACGGTTTTTCAATCGGAACCGGAGACAACTCCACGCCGCATGGGGACCTTCCTTATGCTGACGTCGTTCCACTCGACTTACACGGCATCGGCCATGTTCCTGACAGGTATGGCGGCAAACCCACTCATTGCGGAATTCGCGATGAAGTTCGGGCACGTGGAGCTGACCTGGATGCGGTGGTTCCTGGGTGCGAGTCTACCCGGGTTCCTGACGCTGCTGCTCGCCCCCTGGATCATCTTCCGTATGTTTACGCCGGAAGTCACAGATACAGCACCTGCACGGGAGTTGGCACGGCAGAAGTTGAAGGAGGCGGGACCGCTCAGCCGGCAGGAGTCGTGGCTTTCCGCGATCATGCTCTGCGTGATGGCAGGTTGGATCACATCGCCCTGGCATGGATTGCCGAACTCCTTTGTGGCCTTCACCGGTATCTCGGCGATGTTACTGGTCAAGGTATTGCCGTGGGAGGAGTTACTCGCGGAACAGAAGGCCTGGGATGCGCTGATCTGGTTTGCGCCACTGCTGATGATGTCTGACGCTTTGAACGAGGGCGGGACACTGAAGTTACTCACCGGCGGCTTCTTCGCGCAGTTACATGGCTTGCCGTGGGGTATCGTGCTTATCGTGCTGGTGGCAGTGTACTTATATCTTCACTACACCTTCGCGAGCATGACGGCGCATGTTACGGCGCTCTATACCGCATTCTTCATCGCGGCACTGGCTGGAGGTGTGCCACCCTTAGTCGCGGCATTGTCTTTGGGATACTTCTCGAACCTCGATGCCAGCCTGACGCATTACGGTACAGGGTCGGCTCCGGTGTTTTTCAATGCGGGTTATGTGAAGCAGACAGATTGGTGGCGGTTGGGATTTCTGTTGTCTCTGATGCACCTGACGTTGTGGATCGGGTTAGGCGTTTGGTGGTGGCGGCTGATTGGGTTGTGGTAGGGGATTTGCGGTAGGCTGAAGGAATGGAAGTGCATTTCAGTCCGGAGACGCAGGCGCGCCTTGAACAACTCGCGTCAGATACCGGCCAGCAGGCAGAACAGATCGTCCAAACGACGGTTGCTCTTTGGCTTGATGATCGCGCACGGTTTATAGCTGGAGTCCAGCGTGGCATTGAACAGGCAGACCGGGGCGAGACGATCTCGCATGAGGAGGTCCGGCAAAAAATCGACAGCTTGTTTCAGCCGTGATTCCCATCCGGTGGAGCACGGAGGCATCTGATCAGTTTGTCTCCGCCCTCGAACACATTCGCGAAGAGAATCCGTCAGCCGCTCAGAGGGTAGCCGAGGTTCTTCTAAAGCGGATTTTTCAAACAAAAAAAGGCGGAGCCTCACGGCTCCGCCCTTTCACCCTAACTCAACCACACCTTAGTAGCGGTAAGTATCCGGCTTGTACGGACCTTCCACCGGCACGCCGATGTAATCGGCCTGCTTCGGCGTCAGAGTCGTCAGCTTCACGCCGATCTTCTCCAGATGCAACCGTGCTACTTCTTCATCGAGATACTTGGGCAGCGTGTAAACGCCAACCTTGTACTCATCCTTCTTCGCCCACAGATCAATCTGTGCCAGAGTCTGGTTGGAGAAGCTGTTGGACATAACGAAGCTCGGGTGGCCAGTGGCGCAGCCGAGGTTCACGAGGCGGCCTTCCGCCAGCACGAAGAGTTCGTTGCCGCCGGGGAAGGTGTACTTATCCACCTGGGGCTTGATGTTGGTCTTCACCACACCTTCCGCCTTGTTCAGACGGTCAATCTGGATTTCATTGTCGAAGTGGCCGATGTTACAAACGATCGCCTGATCTTTCATGTGCATCAGGTGTTCGAGAGTGATGATATCCACGTTACCGGTGGTGGTCACATAGATATCCGCGATACCAAGCGTTTCTTCGATGGTGGTGACCTGGTAACCTTCCATCGCGGCCTGGAGGGCATTGATGGGATCGATTTCCGTGACGATCACGCGGGCGCCGAGGCCGCGCAGGCTCTGGGCGGAACCCTTGCCGACGTCGCCGTAGCCGCAAACCACTGCGACCTTGCCGGCCATCATGACGTCCGTGGCGCGCTTGATGCTTTCACCGAGCGATTCGCGGCAGCCATAGAGGTTGTCGAACTTCGACTTCGTCACCGAGTCATTCACGTTGATGGCGGGCACGAGCAGCTTGCCTTCGCGCTGCATCTTGTAGAGGCGGTGCACACCGGTGGTGGTTTCTTCGGAAACGCCGCGCCATTCCTTCACCACATCGGTGAAGCGGGTGGGGCTTTCGGCGTGGATCTTCTTGAGCAGGTTCTTGATGACCTGTTCTTCGTGGTTGCCGGAGGGGCTGTTGACCCACTCAGAACCATGTTCCATCTCATAGCCCTTGTGGAGGATGAGGGTGACGTCACCACCGTCATCGACGACCATCTGGGGGCCGAGGCCGCCGGGGAAGCTCAGTGCATTCCAGGTGCATTCCCAGAATTCTTCGAGCGTTTCACCCTTCCAGGCGAACACGGGAACACCGGCAGCGGCGATGGCGGCAGCGGCGTGGTCCTGCGTGGAGAAGATGTTGCAGCTGGCCCAGCGCACGTCCGCGCCGAGGTCGACCAGGGTCTCAATCAGGACCGCGGTCTGGATGGTCATGTGCAGCGAACCGGTGATGCGAACGCCCGCGAGAGGCTTCTCAGCGGCGTACTTCTTCCGGATGCTCATCAAACCGGGCATTTCGTGCTCAGCGATGGCGATTTCTTTGCGACCCCATTCAGCGAGGCTCAGGTCAGCAACGCGGTACTCGGCGGCGACGGTTGACATTACGGCAGTGCTCATAAAAGTTTGGTTGAACTCCGAAAAGTAGAATACCACATCTATCAACGAATCATGATAGCTTGATATAACGATGTCCGATTTTCTCAAGGCGATTCGTCTTTTTAGTGATGAAGGCCGCCTGCGCATTCTCAGTCTGCTGGAGCGGGAGGAACTGAGCGTGGCCGAATTGCAGGAGATTCTGGGCATGGGGCAGAGCCGGATTTCCATGCAGCTTTCGCAATTGAAGACTGGCGGACTGGTGGAACTGCGCAAGGCGGGCCAAAAGAGCCTGTACCGGATGACGGCGCCGGCGGGCAGTGAGAAGCTGCTGCGGGAGACGCTGCAGCGCGCGGCGGCGGAGATTCCCGCGGCGGCGAAAGACAACGAAGCGCTGCGGCTGGTGCTGAAGAAGCGCAAGGACAAGCTGCGGAATTACTTCGATGAACTTGCCGGGCGCTTTGGGCGGAACTATGTGCCGGGGCGCAGCTGGGAGGGGCTGGCGGAAATGTTGCTGCGTCTGCTGCCTCCGCTCGAAATCGCCGATCTGGGAGCAGGCGAAGGAACGCTTTCGCTGCTGCTTGCCCAGCGTGCGAAGCATGTGATTGCAGTGGACAGTTCCCCGAAGATGGTGGAATATGGCGCGGGCGTGGCGAAGACGAATGGCGTCGCGAACCTGGAATACCGGCTGGGGGATCTGGAAGAGCTTCCCATTGAAGATGCCTCTGTGGACCTTGTCCTGCTGCACCAAAGTCTGCACCATGCGCTGCATCCGCAGAAGGCGCTGGAGGAGGCCTGGCGGATCTTGCGGCCCGGCGGGCGGGTGGTGGTGATGGACCTGATCGCGCACAATTTTGAAGAAGCGCGCGAGTTGTATGCCGATGTGTGGCTGGGCTTCACGCAGGTGGACTTGCTGGAGATGCTGAAGCACTCCGGCTTTCAGGGTATTGATCCGGCCGTGGTGCACCGCGAGGCGGAATCCCCGCACTTTGAGACCCTGATGGCGATTGGCGGGAAGCTATAGCCGTGTCATGACGTCTTCGAGAGGCTTCTTGGTGATGGCCGGCACGGTGGCGTCCGCGGCGGGGTAGCCGACGGGAATCAACAGGAAGGGGCGTTCGTTTTGCGGGCGGCCCAGGATTTCGGTGAGGAAGCCCATGGGGCTGGGGGTGTGGGTCAGGGTGGCCAGTCCGGCGAGGTGGAGGGCGGCGAGGAGGAATCCGCAGGCGATTCCGACCGATTCCTGCACGTAGTAATGCTTGATCTTGCGGTTGTCTTTGGCCAAGCCGTAATCGAGACGGAAAACCACGATGAGATAGGGCGCGGTTTCGAGAAAGGGCTTGTGCCAGTCCGTGCCGAGGGGTGCGAGCGCATCGAGCCAATCCTGCGGCATGCGGTGCTCATAGCTGAGTTTCTCTTCGGCTTCAGCGGCAGCGCGGATTTGGCGTTTGATTTCGGGGTCCTGGACGATGACGAAATGCCAGGGCTGCTGGTTTGCGCCGCTGGGGGCCAGGGCGGCCGTTTGGATGGCGTTGGCGATGAGCTCGAAGGGGACGTGCTCATCGGAGAAGAAACGGACGGTGCGGCGCTCTGCCATGCGCTGGGCAAAGCGCCGCGATTCGGACAGTTGTTGTTCCGGCTCCAGACGCTGAAATTGCAGCGGAAGATGCCGGTGATCCACTAGTCTTCGTCCTGGCGGAGTTTGGAGAGAACGCCGAGGTCTTCGAGCGTGGTGACGTCGCCCTTGACCTCGCCGCCGGCAGCGAGTTCGCGCAGCAGACGCCGCATGATCTTGCCGGAACGGGTCTTGGGCAGGGAATCGGTGAAGCGGATGTCATCGGGCTTCGCAAGAGAGCCGATTTCCTTGCCGACCCAGGTACGGAGTTCGTTCTTCAGATCATCATTTGCTTCCACGCCCTCCCCGAGGGAGATGAAAGCGGTGATGGCCTGGCCCTTGATCTCATCGGGACGGCCGACAACAGCGGCTTCGGTCACCTTGGGATGGGCGACGAGGGCGCTTTCCACTTCCATGGTGCTGAGGCGGTGGCCCGAGACGTTGATGACGTCATCCACGCGGCCCATGACCCAGATGTAGCCATCTTCGTCCATGCGGGCACCGTCACCGGTGAAGTACGAACCGGGGATTTGGGACCAGTAGCTGGAGACGTAGCGTTCGGGGTCGCCGTAAATGGTGCGGAGCATGGAGGGCCAGGGGCGGCGGACGGTGAGGTAACCACCGGAACCTGCCGGCACGGGCTCGCCTTCCTTGGTGACCACTTCGAGCTTGATGCCGGGCAAAGGCCGCGTACAGGACCCGGGCTTGGTGGGGGTGGCGCCGGGGATGGGGCTGATCATGATGGCACCGGTTTCGGTCTGCCACCAAGTGTCTACGATGGGGCAGCGGTCATGGCCTATGTTGCTGCGGTACCACATCCAGGCTTCGGGGTTGATGGGTTCGCCGACGCTGCCCAGCAGGCGCAGAGTCTTCATGGGGTGCTTCGCTGGCCAGCGTTCGCCCATGCGCATGAAGGCGCGGATGGCAGTGGGGGCGGTGTAGAAGACGGTGACCTTGTGGCGCTCAATCATGTCCCAGAAACGGTCGGGCTGGGGGTGCATGGGTCCGCCTTCATACATGAGGGCGGTGGCGCCGTTTTGCAGGGGTCCGTAGACGATGTAGCTGTGGCCGGTGACCCAGCCGATATCAGCAGTGCACCAGTAGATATCGTCATCTTTGAGATCGAAGACCCATTTGCTGGTGATGTAGGTACCGACGGAGTAGCCGCCGGTGGTGTGGAGGATGCCCTTGGGTTTGCCGGTGGTGCCGGAGGTGTAGAGCAGATAGAGCGGGTGTTCGGAATCGACGGGTTCCGCGGGGCAGTCATCGCTCTGGATGGCCATGAGTTCGTGCCACCAGTGATCGCGGCCGGGCAGCATGTGCTGCGGAGTGTTGGTGCGCTGGTAGACCAGCACGTTCTTCACCGTGGGGCAGTTGGCGAGCGCCTCATCGACGGTGGGCTTGAGTTTCACTTCCACACCGCGGCGGAAGGAGCCATCCTGCGTGATGACGGCGGTGCACTGGGCATCATTGATGCGGTCGACGAGAGCGTTGGAGGAGAAGCCGCCGAAGATAACGGAGTGGGGTGCGCCGAGACGTGCGCAAGCCAGCACGGCGATGGCGAGTTCCGGCACCATACCCATATAGATCGCGACGCGGTCGCCCTTCTGGACGTCGAGGCTCTTCAGGACGTTGGCGCACTTCGACACTTCGCTGAGCAGCTGCTGGTAAGTCAGGGTGCGGATGTCACCCGGCTCGCCTTCCCAGATGAGAGCGGCCTTGTTCTTGCGCCAGGTTTGGCAGTGGCGGTCCAGGCAGTTGTAGGTGATGTTGAGTTTGCCGCCGGTGAACCACTTGGCGTGGGGGGCTTCCCATTCGAGGACCTTGGACCAGGGTTCGAACCAGTGCAATTCGCTGGCGATTTTGCCCCAGAAACCTTCGGGGTCGCGGTCGGCTTCCTCGCAGAGGGCTTCGTACTCGGCGATGCTCTTCACATGGGCGGCGTCGCTGAATTCCTGCGAGGGCGGGAAGAGGCGCTTTTCGTTCAGGGAAGAGATGATGTCGTTGCTGGGGGCTGGATCAGTATTGTTGGGCATGCCGGATCACTAGAAATGATATCCAACGCGGCTCAGGCTTCACTGTTGGCGGCAGGAGAGAAGGTTGGCGAGCGGATCCGCATTACCCCAAACTTTAGTCTTGCAATCAACTATTGTACTAGTGTATTAATACATTGTGATCACATTCCGCCTCGACCTACAAAGCGGCGTTCCGGTCTACCGGCAGATCATCGACCAGGTCCACGCAGCACGCGCCTCCGGAGAACTCAAACCCGGCGAACGCCTGCCCACCATGCGGCAACTGGCCGTTGATCTCTCCATCAACCCGAACACTGTGGTGCGGGCCTACAGGGAACTCGAACTCACCGGCATTCTGAATACACACCAGGGCACCGGCACTTTCGTCTCCCACAAACCCGTGGAAACCAATGACGCTGACCGCGAAAAACGGCTTGACCAGTTCGCAGCTGAAGTGGTCGCCCGCGCCGGACGCGAAGGGTTCACCGTGAAGGAACTCCGCGCCCGTCTCAAAGAATTCATCAGCAAGTAAGAAGAAAGAAGGATCGTTATGTCACTCATGTTGCCCGGACTTTCCCCCTCGTTGGTTGGAAAAGGAGTCCAGATGAAGCAGGTTGGGCGCGAGTCTGTCTGCGTGGAAGGTGCTGTCGTATTTCTGTTCTGCATCCTGATCGGAATCATCGTGATAGCGATTACCAACCAGCCGCTTTTCATGCCGTTCTTCGCCCTCACCGGCGCTTATTTCCTGCTCGCCGTGAAGGTCGCAAACCAGTGGGAAAAAGCAGCTGTTTTACGCCTTGGGCGCTTCAAGGGCCTCAAAGGACCCGGCCTGTTCCTGATCATCCCGATCATTGACCGGCTCAGTACTTACGTGGACCAGCGCGTCCGCACCAGCGATGTGAGCGCTGAGTCTGCTCTTACGAAAGACACTGTCCCGGTCGGCGTCGACGCCATTGTTTTCTGGCTGGTCTGGGATGCGGAAAAGGCCATCCTCGAAGTCGAAAACTTCCAGCAGGCGATTCATATGAGCGCCCAGACTGCCCTCCGCGAATCGATTGGCCGTCATGAACTGGCGCAGATGATTACGGAACGGGAGACCCTCGGCCGCGAATTGCAGAAGATTCTCGACGCCAAGACCAATCCGTGGGGCATCACCGTGCAATCCGTTGAGATCCGCGACGTCCATATTCCGCAGGCTCTGGAAGACGCCATGTCCCGCCAGGCGCAGGCCGAACGCGAACGGCAGGCGCGCATCATCCTCGGCACGGCGGAAACCGAGATCTCTGAGAAGTTCGCCCAGGCCGCGCTTGTGTACGAAAACAACCCCACGGCACTGCATCTCCGCGCGATGAACATGCTTTACGAAGCGCTGAAAGAGAAGGGGTCCATGGTGATCGTGCCGTCTTCCGCGGTGGAAACGATGGGGCTCGGCGGCATGCTGAGTGTCACCGCTATGAACCGCGGCGGGCATCAGTAATACAGACCTGTCACACACTGCGCTCCGCCCGGCTCCAGTATGGGAAACTGACGGTTTCATGACCAAGGTTCTCAAACAACTGGTTGCACTGTGCGGAGCGCTGACTCTGCTGCCTGCCCAAACAGGCGCGAACCTCCCGAAACTCAACCCCGCGCAGCTGCCGAAGGAGTCATTCACGTACGGCATTGAGTGGAAGCTCATCAATGCCGGCACAGCGAAGATGACTTATACACCGCTGCCGCGCACCGGGGAGTTGAAGCTGCGCCTGGAATCCTCCGGCCTGGTTTCGAAGTTCATCCGCGTGGGTGATGAGTATACGTCCACCATGGGCACCAACCTCTGCGCCCAGAACACTTTCCTCTCCACCCACGAAGGCAGCCGGAACAAGGAAACCCGCGTCACATATGACACCAGGGCGAAGAAGGCAATCTATCAGGAAAAGGATTTGGTGAAGAAGACCACATCCAACCAGTCCGTGGATATTCCGCCCTGTGCGTTCGACGTGCTGGGCGGGCTCTGGATTCTTCGCAACCTGAACCTGGAACCGGGAAAGAGCACCACCATTCCGGTCAGCGATGGCAAGAAGATGGCGTGGGCGAAAGTAGATGCCCTGCGCCGCGAGGAGTTGAAGACCGTCACCGGACCAAAGAAGGCTGTAGTGTATGAAATCTTCCTCTTCAACAACGTGATTTACCGCAAATCCGGACACCTGCACGTCTGGTTGAGTGATGATGCAAGACGTGTGCCGCTGCAGGTGCAGATCCGTTTGCAATTCACCGTCGGCACCGTGACATTCAAGCTCGAAAAGGAAGAAAAACTGTGAAGTGGATCGCAGCAATCATCATCGCGGGAACGCTGGCCGCGCAGACTCCCGCACCGCCCCCCGGACCCGCCGCAGCGGTCATGAGCACCAGGGAAGTGGAGGCGCTTGCGACGAAAATTATCCAGGCCATGGAATCCACCGCGCTCGCCACGCCGGGGTTGGTGAAAGCGTCTGAACCCGTGCAGCAGAACGCGCAGACCACTTATGCCGCCATGCGCAAGACACCGCAGAACCCCGGCTTGATTTATCAATTCATGACGGAAGCCAGGGCCTATCTTGCGGTCTCGGAATCTTTCCCCCGCAGTTATCCTTTCCCGGAGGTTGCGGATAAACAATACGGCGATATCCGCGAAGGTATCCAGCGGCTGCAGCGTCACTTCCAGGCCATACTCGATGCGCAGACACAGGCCGCGGCAGCCCGTGAGGCCGACCGCAACAATCTGAAGCGCTATTCAGATGCTAACTCCAAGCTGCCCGCGCCCGGCAAAGCGCCGCGTGTCATTTTCATGGGGGATTCCATCACAGATTTCTGGCGGCTGAACGAATACTTTGGACCGCGCGATTTCATCAACAGAGGCATCAGCGGCCAGACGACTGACCAGATGCTGATGCGCTTCCGGCCAGATGTAGTGGAGCTCAAGCCGAAAGTGGTTGTGATCCTGGGCGGCACCAATGATATCTCCCGCGGGGTGCCGGTCAAGGTGATCGAAGATAACATCGCCATGATGGCTGATATCGCGATCGCGAATAAGATCGAAGTGGTGCTGTCCTCAATTCTGCCGACCAGTGATTATCACAAAAACGTGAAGGCGAGTTATGAGATGACCAAGACCCGCCCGCTCGAAACCATCAAAGAGATCAACCGCTGGATCAAGACCTTTGCGGACCGGAAGCACTTGATCTATCTCGACTATTACACCGCGATGGCAGATGAGACCGGGCAGTTGAAGGCGGATCTTGCGGACGACGGGCTGCACCCGAACGCCGCCGGCTACCGTGTGATGTCGCCGCTGGTGCAGGAATCCATTGGCCGGGCGATTTCGGCAACCGCGGCACCCGCGACCGCAGTGAAGTAAGTCAGGCGTTGTAACTGTTCTCTGCGAGGTAGTACTGCTGATGCTAACGTTCTGGAACGGGGACCAGCGAGAGGGAGCGGATCACTGGCACCTGCTCTGGCGATCCTGGGGAGAATTGGGCTGAATCAATAGTTTCCGCGCGGAAGGTTAGTAACAGGAACCTAACCGACGATAGCGTTAACCATCGCAGTCTTGACGGTTCGAAGTACCGGTACTAAGCTTCGGGTATGAAGAGTCGTCGCGGGAATAATTTGATTGAATTCACTTTCCTGGTGCCCTGGTATATCTTTCTGTTTGCCGGCGCCTACGACATGGGCATTTATTCTTACGCTCTGATTGGGGTGCAGAGCGCCGCCCGTGTTGGAGCTCTTGTTTGTTCCACCAGCAGCAGTACGTGCACTTCAGCCTCCATTCCCTGTGGCTATGCGCTGGATAGCTTGCGCGGCCTTCCCAACGTAGGCTCGGGCACGACGGTGTGTAACGGTTCGCCGGTTACTGTATCGGCGAGTTATGTCACTGGCCCGGACGGCGCCACCAATGGAGCGGCCCAGGTTTCCGTAAGTTATACCACTCCCAACCTGGTGCCGATCCCCGGTATCCTGCCCGGCACTTATACCGCCACCAGAACCGTGACGATGAGGCTGCGGGGTTAACAGATGCGATTCGGAAGAAAGGGCAGCGGGGCGCTTGAGTTTCTCCTGCTGGGTATTCCAAGCCTGTTCCTAACCCTCTCCGTGGTGGAAATGTCACTGGGCATGTGGCAGTATCACACCCTGGCGGAATCCGCAGCAGCCGGGGCGCGCTATGTCATCACCCATGGAGCGGACTGCAGTGGCACCTGCGGCATCAACGTCGGCAACGTGCTCACCAAGATCGCCAATACGGGAGTTGGCTTGAACTCGAATAACTTATCGGTCACATTGACCAGCACCAGCGGCAGCAATACTTATTCGCCAGTGAGCAGCTACCTGACCAGTACAACGGCCTTTCCTCCCGCCGCCGATTCGACTGCGGGGAACGATATTACCGTGACGCTGAGTTACACAGTAGCGAACCCTTTCACAATGTTCTGGCCAGGGGCCGCTTCGATGATGGAAAAGAATCTCACTTTGCAGGCTGTATCCCGCCAAAGGATTGTCTTCTGATGTGCCGCCGGAACCGCCGCAGCGGTCAGGCCGCGGTCATGATCTGCATCAGCCTGACGTTCCTGTTTTCAATCCTCGGGTTGGCGGTGGATCTCGGCATGTCCTATTACCAGAAGCAGCAGGCGCAAGCTGCTGCGGATTCTGCCGTGCTCGCGGCTGCGGTGTATGCAAAGACCAACGGGACCACGTGTGGCAGCAACGGCATCACATGTAACAGCACGCCCACGGCATGCACCAGTATCAGTACCGGAGTGTTCTACGTCGGGTGTCAATACGCGAATCAGAACGGGGTCGCACTTAGTGCTGTCTCGATGTCCGGCAACACAGGCAGTGCGCCCTCAGCGCCGGGTACCACCAGTGGTTATTGGATCAAGGCCACAGTGGCACTCAGCAGAAGTAATCTCTTCCTCGGCTTCGCGGGCTTCAAGACCGCCTCGATTAATGCGGAAGCAACAGCGGGCGTGACGATTACCGGGGGTTCCGGAACAAATAACTGCATCGTCGCGCTGGACCCAACCGGTGCCCAGGCATTCTTCCTCACGGGGCAGGTGACACTCAACCTGAACGGCTGCAGTGCACAGGTAAATTCTTCGGCTGACGATTCCGTCAACAAGCAACCCAGCAACATGGCGTCCAACGCGAATGGACAGAATACGATTAGCGGGACAATCAACGTGGTTGGCGGTGGAGCGAGCGGGCAGCAGGTCTATTGCGCCAATCCTCCCTATAACTGCCATGCCGCGGCGATCACGGATCCTTTGGCCAGCCTGCGCGCCTTCAATCCATCCACTGACCTTGGGACCACCAGTTGCACACAGAGTTCGACCTATAACATCTCGCAAGGGACAGTCACAATTCCCTCCGGCATCTACTGCGGCGGGATACATATCAGCGGCGGGAATGTTACTTTCCAGACCGGCGGCTATTTCGAGATGAAAGATGGCGGCTTGACGGTCGATAACGGGACAACCACGGGGACCAACGTGATGTTCTACATGACGTCGAGTAACCCGGCCACAACCACGGACCCGCTGATTACCCTGAATACTGCCTCGATTACTCTCTCCGCACCCAGCACTGGCCCGTTCAAGGGCATTCTCTTCTACGGGGACCGCTCTGCGCCTGCGGATAGCTCAGGGAATTACAACGCGATCCAGGCGCAATCCACGCCGACGATTACGGGGACTTTCTATCTTCCCAAAGGCAATATCAAACTCACCGGCCAGGCGGGCTTGAACGGATATGTGGCCCTGGTGGCCCGCCGCATCGATATCGAAGCGCAATCCACCTTCAAGTGGGATGGCACTGGAACTTACACCGGTCTCGCGTCCAGCAGCTCCAGCGCCTACCTAATCGAATAATAAAGAATCGGTGCCAGGCACCGATTCTTTACGTTCGGTTTATGCGTGGCGGAGGATGCTGGTGTAGGCGATGGCCACCCAGGCATCCGGCTTGAACATGCCGCCGCCCCACTTGGCGTCCAGATCCTTCGTTGGCGCGGAGGCAACAACTTTCTCCACCGGCATCTTCTGTTTGCTCAGCTTGGTCAGGCGTTCGGTCACCGTCGTCAGCATGTCGCGGTAGGCCTTCAGCGCCGCCTTATCGGCAATCGGACCATGCCCCGGAATGATCTTCGTGCTGTTATCCACAACCGTCAGCATCTTATCCGCGGCCGCGGCCATGCCACCCACCCAGCCGTTGGTCGAATAATCGATCACCGGGTAGAAGCCGTTGAAGAATAAGTCGCCCGTGTGGAGAATGTTCGATTTCGGGAATAGAACATAGGCATCCGTATCAGTATGCGCAGCCGCAACGTGTGTATAGTTCAACACCTCAGCGCCCTGATAGATCGACCCGCCGTCGGAGAACGTCACCACCGGCAAACCCGGCGCGGCCATCGGCTCGAAGGTGCGGTTCAGCGCTTCCATGGTGATCTTGGCGGAGAGACGCGCGCGGGTGTTTTCATGCGAAATGATCCGCGTCCCCTTGCCGCCCAGCAGAACGTTGGCACCGGTGTGATCGAAGTGCCAGTGCGTGTTGAAGAGCGTGGTGATGGGCTTGGCGCTCACCTTGTCAGAGATGGTGGCGAGCAGATCATTGGCGCGGTCCGGCAGGCCGGCGTCCACGATGAGAACGCTGTCGTCCCCCGGCACGACGGCGATATTGCCTCCGTTGCCCATTACGACACTCACGCTGGAACTGAGCTTGGTGACAGTGAGTGGCGCGGGTGCGTTCTGGGAGAAAGCGAAGCGGGAGGCAGCAAGGCCTGCGGCAGCAACGCGGAACATGTCTCGGCGGGTAGTCAAATGGGCCATCGTTCGCAGGGATGCTGAAAAGTGGCGCGGGGATTCAAGTTAAGGCGTTATGATCCATTTGTGTTGAGATTCCCCGAAGTCTCCAGTGATACCCCGCCACCCTCACCCCTTGTGCCCAATCGCCATCACATAATACGCCGTCTTCCCCTCCGTATTATTCACCCAGCCGTGCATATCCCCTGACCCTGCCACCACAATCGACCCCGGTCCAGCCTTCGTTGTCTTCCCGTTGATCGTCACATCCAGCACGCCCTCCCGCACAATCACAATCTCCTCATGCGGATGCTGGTGCGGCGGATGCGGGGCCTTCCCCGGACCCAGTTCCGTATAGTGCATCTCAAACGGGAAATTCTCGTGGTTGACCACGTCCATAATCGCCCGCGAGGAATTCGTGCCGTTCTGCTTCACGGGCAGATCCTCGAACACGATCGTCTTCGAAGCCATGGTGGGCTTCGGAGCGGCGGGTTTCGTCTGCGCAGGAGCCAGCAGCGGGAGCAGAGCGGCGAGGGAACGGCGTGAAATCGGCATGTGGGGATTATATCCGTCGAAAGCCCACCCACGGGCATCCAATGTGGTGATTCATGCCCGTCGAACAGGAACGCATCCTCCCGCTGAACGCCGCCGCCCCCCGCGCGGACGCCGCCTATGTCCTCTACTGGACGCAGATGAACCGCCGTGTGCCCTCCAACCACGCGCTGGTCCACGCGGCTGAACTGGCCTCCGCGGCGAAGCTGCCCCTGCTCGTCTATGAAGGCCTCACCTGCACTTACAGAGCTGCCAATGACCGCATCCACACCTTCATGCTGGAGAACGTTCCCGGCTTCGAAGCTGCGGTGAAAGCGCTGGGCGCGGGATACTTCTTCCACCTGCGCCGCACGCCGCAGGATGCCAATGACGTCCTCTACCGCCTGGCCTCGAGGGCCCTCTGCGTCGTCACGGACGATTACCCCACCTTCATCGCCTCCGGCCACAACCGCAGCGTGCCGGCCAAGCTCGATATCCCCTATATCGCCGTCGATTCCAGCTGCGTCGTTCCCATGAGCCGGCAGGACAAGCGCAACTACGGGGCCTACACCATCCGCCCGCGCATCCACCGCGACCTGCCACGCTTCTTCGTGCCCTGCCCGGAACCCTCGCTCAACCGCAAGTGGGACGATGCTCTGTTGCCTGCGGGCCTGCCGCAACGCACCCGCGTGACCCCGGAAAACATCCCTGCGCTCGTCGCCGAATGCGCCATTGACCACTCGGTGAAGCCCTCGCTCAGCTACACAGGCGGCTATGCGACCGCCCGCAAGCACCTCGATATCTTCGTGGAAGAGAAGCTGAACCGTTACGCCAAAGACCGCAATGAGCCCAGCCGCCATGCCACCAGTGACCTCAGCCCGTGGCTCCACTTCGGGCATATTTCATCGCTGGAGGTGGCACTCGCCGCGCGCGACTACGCGAAGGGCAACCGCTTCACCGCGGATGAGTTTCTGGAAGAGTTGATCGTCCGCCGGGAACTCGCCTTCAACTTCGCCCGCTTCACGGAGTTCCCGGAGACACTCGACGTTCTGCCCGACTGGTGCAAGAAGACCCTCGCCGTGCATGCCGAAGACGAGCGCGAAGTGGTCTACACATACGAACAATTCGAGAACGCCGAAACGCATGACCGGCTCTGGAATGCCTGCCAGCGCGAGTTGCTGCTGCGGGGCAAGATCCACGGCTATTACCGCATGTACTGGGGCAAGAAGGTAATGGAATGGTCGCGCACGCACGCCGAAGCACTGGAGATCATGATCCGCCTGCATGACATCTATGCGCTGGACGGCCGCGACCCCAACACCTACACGAACATCCTCTGGTGCTTCGGCCTGCATGACCGTCCCTGGGGTGAGCGCCCTGTTTTCGGCCAGCTCCGCTACATGTCCGGCGACGGCATGAAACGCAAGACGGACACTGAGGCCTACATCAAAGAAATTGCTTTCCTCGAACGCTCGGGGAAAGATTCGTTCAAGATAGCGGTATGAAGATCATCATCTCCGGCGGCACAGGTTTCATCGGCTCCCGCATTGTGGAGCAACTGCTGCAGGGCGGGCACACCGTTGGCGTTTACAGCCGCCGCCCCGGGCAGGAGAAGCGCGTCGCCGTGCACAGCTTCTATTGGGACCCGCTCACCGGAGAGCCGCCGCTCGAAAGCCTCAACAACTGGGATGCCGTGATTCATCTGGCCGGCGAACCCGTGGCGCAGCGGTGGAATGCAGCAGTAAAGCAGCGCATCCGCGACAGCCGTGTGCTGGGAACCCGCCGCCTGGTGGATGCCATCGCGCGCGTGCCGCATCCGCCCAAGGCGCTGATCTCCGCCTCAGCCATCGGCATCTACGGCGACCGCGGCGATGAAATTCTCACGGAAGACTCCAAACCCGGCCAGGGCTTTCTGGTGGAAACCTGCCTCGATTGGGAAGCGGAAGCCGACCGTGCGGCGGACTTCGGCCTGCGTGTGGCCAAGCTGCGCATCGGTTTCGTGTTGGGCAAGGAGAGCGGCGCTCTGGCCCAGATGCTGCCGGTCTTCAAGTTGGGTCTGGGCGGCAATCTCGGCTCTGGCAAACAGTGGATGCCCTGGATTCACGTGGATGACGTGGCCAACAGCTTTGTCCATGCCGCGCTGCATCCCGTCCATGGCGTCTGGAATGCCGTCGCACCAAACCCGGTGACCAACGCGGAGTTCACGAAGGAACTGGCCCGTGCCTGTGGCCGCTGGACCTTCCTGCCCGTGCCGCCCTTCGCCTTGAAGATCATGTTCGGGGAACTGGCTCAGCACATGCTCGACAGCGCGAGAGTGATCCCGCGCCCCGGTCTTCCCAATCAATACCCGGATTTACGTTCCGCGCTTGTTGCCATACAGGTATAAGTGCAAACGCGGGCTGAAGCGGTAGCCGTGTTCCTTGCAAAGCTCTGCCACCCATGCGCCGCGCTCACTCTGGATTTCCGTCGTGATGCCCTCCGGCATGAGAATCACGTTGGCCGCGGGCGCGTGGAGTTCGGCTGTCAGTGACTGCACTTCCTCCAGATCCGCGCGGTTCGCGATCACGAACTTCAGCTGATAGGGATACCTCTCCATGAGCCTGCGCAGGACCTCCGTTTGCAGGCGGAGGCGTTCGTGTTGCTGGCGAAAAGGCCCTTCGGGCGTGGAGTTCGAGAGCTTGGGGGAGATGCTCATCAGATCGCACTCTACATCCGCAAAGACTGTGCCGGCCGTCTCCAGCGTGATGTGCATGCCGAGTTCCCGGTAGCGCTTCGTCAATTCGACAATCGCTGGGGCGATCATCGGCTCGCCGCCGGTGATGACCACATGTTGGGCCGCCCTGTATTCCGCCGTCTTCGCGAGAATGGAATCCAGGCTCAGCTCTTCGCCTTCCGGATGCCAGCTGGTGTAGGGCGTATCGCACCAGGAACAGCGGAGATTGCAGCCGGTGGTGCGGACAAAGATCGAAGGCACTCCCATCAGGGAGCCTTCGCCCTGCACGGAATAAAAGATCTCAGAGATCCGCAATGCCGGCCTCACGGAAACCCTTGGCCCGCAGCAGACAGGAATCGCACGCACCGCAGGGTTTGCCTGCAGGAGTGGGATCGTAACAGCTGTGGGTCAGGCCGAACGGAACGCCGAGTTCTGCGCCCAGCTTCACAATATCCGCCTTCGAGAGATGCAGCAAAGGCGTGTGGATCTTGAGCTTTGTGCGGCCCTCCACACCCACTTGCGTGGCCAGATTAGCCATCGCTTCGTAGGCTGCAATGTACTCCGGGCGGCAATCCGGGTAGCCGGAATAATCCAGAGCGTTGACGCCGATGATGATGTCGGCCGCTTCCAAAACCTCCGCCCAGGCGAGAGCGAACGAAAGAAAGATGGTGTTGCGGGCCGGCACGTAGGTGATGGGAATCGCGGCGTTCATCGCACTTTCGTCGCGGTGCTTGGGAACGTCGATATCGTCAGTCAGCGCGGAGTGGCCGAAGACACGGAGATCGATCTTCGCGACGCGGTGCTCCACGGCGCCCAGTGCTTCGGCGGTCCGTCTGGCTGCTTCGAGTTCAATCGAATGCCTTTGGCCGTAATCGAACGACAGAGCGTAACAGGCGAAGCCTTCCTGGCGCGCCCACGCCAGACAGGTGGTGGAGTCCAGCCCACCGCTCAACAGACACACTGCTTTGGTCAAACTACAATTCTAAATGTGAAGAAACACTGGCGTCTTATCGTGGCTGCGCTCGCGGTCGCGGCCTTCTTCGTCATCCTCAACCACAGGGCGTACGACGGCTTCTTTCAGGACGATGAACTCGACAACCTCTCGTGGGCCCATTTTGTGGGAGCGCAGGAGTTTTTCAGCGGCCTGCTGAGCCCGCTTTTCAGCACTTACAACTTCCGGCCGGTGGGGCATGCCTACTTCATTTTGATGTGGCCCATCGCGGATTGGAGCTTCCCGGCCTACATCACGCCGGTGTTTGGCTTTCACTTGTTGAACGGGCTTTTGGTGTTCCTGCTGGCCAGGAAACTCGATATTCCGGAGTGGCCTGCACTGGCTGGAGCGGCATTTTTCACCCTCAGCGGAGCGGCGCTCGATGCGTACTGGAAGCCCATGTACGTATTTGATCTCTTCTGCTGCACCCTGTGCCTGCTGTCACTGCTGAGTTACCGGTGCAACTGGTACATCTCATCGCTGCTCTGTTTTTGGCTGGCGTACAAGTCAAAAGAGCTGGCCGTGATGCTGCCCGCGGTGCTGGTGCTTTATGAGTTCTGGCTCGGCAAAAAGCGCTTCGTCCGGCTGATTCCGTTCCTGCTGATTTCGCTGTCCTTCGGCTTGCAGGGCATCATTTTCAACCCGAACCACCACAACGATTACGCCTTCCAGTTCAAATTTGCGTCGCTGGCGAAAACGGTGCCGTACTACACAGGCCGCATCTTCCTTTTCCCGTTCGGCGGGCTGTTGTTGTTCCTGCTGGTGTTTCTGCGGGACCGCCGGATTTGGCTGCTGCTTTCCGCGATGGTCCTTGTAAGTGTACCGCTGTTGTTCTTGCCGGGTCGCATTTTCAACGCCTATCTCTATGTGCCGCTGGGGTTTGCATCGGTGGCGATGGCAGCAGCGCTGAGCAAAGTCAAACCGTACTGGGCATTGATTGCGCTGCTGGTCTGGATGCCGTTCAATGTGAAGCAACTGCGGCGCGAAAGCCGGCGGATTCTCTACCAGGACGACGAATACTACGCCTTCGTAGCACCACTGGTCCAGTGGTCCGCAAAGCATCCGAACGTGAGAACTCTGGTGTACAGCGGCGTGCCGGCAGGGCTGAATCACTGGGGTGTGACGGGTGCCTGGAATCTGGCGCACAATGCTTCCGGCTTGAAAGCGATATACTTCGTGGCACCGGAAGCGAATGAAGCGCATCCGCGGGCCTATGCAAACTGGGATGGTCCATCCAAAACACTCACAATACGGGAAGATCAATGACAAAATCGCAGATGCGCTGGGTAATTGCTCTCTTGCTGTTCCTGGCGACTGCGGTGAATTACGCCGACCGGCAGGCGCTCTCCATCGTTTCCAAGACCATACGCGGCGAGTTCGGGATGACCGAAGTGGATTACTCGCGCGTGGTGGCCACGTTCTTTCTGGCCTATGCAATTATGTACGCGGGTTCGGGCTACATCGTGGACCGGTTGGGCACGAAGAAGGGCTTTGCATTCTTCATCTCACTGTGGTCACTGGCGGCGATGTCCCATGCTTTGGCCCGGGGAACCTGGACCTTCGGAATCTGCCGCTTCTTTCTGGGACTGGGCGAACCGGGGAACTGGCCCGCAGCGGCAAAAGCAATTCAGGAATGGTTCCCCGCCAAACAGAGAGCGCTTGGGGTTGGCCTGTTCAACGCGGGGTCATCACTGGGCTCCATGGTTTCTCCGCCACTGATTTCCTGGCTCACTTATCAATACGGCTGGAAGTTTGCCTTCGTGGCAGTGGGTGCCATCGGCCTGGTCTGGCTGGTCTTCTGGCTCGGGATTTACTACACGCCGAAGCCGGATGCCGATGAGCCGGAAGAGGTGCTGCCCCGGCCTAAGATCGACTGGGCCAAACTCGTCTTGTCTCACGATTGTCTGGCAATTACTTTCGCCCGCACACTAACTGACCCGGTGATTTACTTCGTGATCTTCTGGCTGCCGGAGTATCTACAGAAAGAACGTCATTTCGACCTCGCCATGGTGGGTAAGTATTCCTGGGTGCCGTTTTTGTTTGGCGGGATAGGTTACACGCTGGGCGGGTGGCTCTCTGGCTGGCTGATGGAACGCGGAGTGGATATGCCGGTTGCGCGGAAGCGGATTATGCTGATTGGCGCGGCATGTCTGCCCGTGGCGATTGCCGCACCGCTGGTACCCACTGCTGCTCTTGCGATTGGAGCCACCTGTTTCATCACCTTTGGCCACGGCTTCTGGGTGGCGAATTTACAGACCCTGCCCACGGACTTATTCCGGCGTCATGAAGTAGGCACCGTGAGCGGCTTCTCCGGCATGGGTGGAGCACTGGCGGGCGCGGTTGCCAATCTTGGTACCGGATATGTGGTGCAGCACTTCTCTTACTCGCCGGTTTTCCTGCTGGCGGGTATTCTGCACCCCATGGGCATGGTGATTATCTGGAAGATGCTGCCGAATGAACGCTTCCGGCACTCACTCCGGTAGCGCGAAGCGGTAACCGATTCTGGGCTCCGTCACAATGTAAGTGGGCCTCTCGCTGTTCGGCTCAATCTTCTTCCGGAGCTGGTTGATGAAGACCCGGAGATACTCCACCTGGTCGCCATAATCGGGTCCCCAGATGGCTTGTAAGAGAGTCTTGTGGGGCACTGGCCGGTTATTTTGGGAGACAAGGAACCGGAGGATATCAAACTCCGTAGGCGTTAGCCGGACCAGTTGACCGTTGACCACCACGCGGCGTCTGTCGAAATCTATTTCGAGACCAGGCAGGGAGATCAGTTTCGGCATGGGATCCGAACCGGCTCCACTGCGGCGCAGAGCGGCGCGGATGCGGGCCATCAACTCATCGAAACTGAAAGGTTTGGTGACGTAGTCATCCGCTCCGGCGTCGAGTGCCTCGACCTTGTCCTTGTCACTTTCCCTGACCGAGACAACGATGATCGGCATGTTCCACGCATTGCGGATCGCCCGGCACGTTTCCAGGCCGCCGAGACCGGGCATGTTCATGTCCAGCAAAATGAGATCGACGGAATTAGTGCGCAGGCACTCCAATGCATCCTCGCCGCTTTGGGCTTCGAGGGCACGCGCGCCCTGGCCCTGCAGGCTGGCACGCAGGACGCGGCGGATCTGGGGCTCATCGTCCACAAGAAGTATTGTGCTGTTTTCAATCACTCTTCGATCTCCCATTCTCTACCGGAAACGCAAAGCGGAAGGCAGGTCCTCTTGGATCATGTTCAAGCCAGAGTTTGCCGCCATAACTTTGTGCGATGGTTCTGGCGATTGCCAGACCGAGACCGGTACCTTCCACTTTGTTCCGTGTTGCCGTACCGCGCACAAACCGCTCAAAAATCCGTTCCCTTTCCTGCTCCGCTAACTGCGGCCCTTCGTTTACGACCGTAAGGATTAGATAAGTCCAGTCCACCTGGACCGAAATCCAGATTTTGGCCGATGGAGAGGAGTATTTCCAAGCATTATCTAATACCTGGAACAACATTTGCTGAAATAACAACCTGTCACCCCGCAGAGGGGGCATGTCTTTATCAAACACCAATGTCAGCCGCTCAGGAAAGACATAGTGGCTGACCTTGGCACAAGCGCCGCGAACGATATCTTCCATGTTACATAGTTCGTTCCTGGGATGGAGACGGTGTGATTCCAGGCGCGCGAATTCCAGAGACTCGCGGATCAAAGCCTGCAGGCGGTCCGCTTCTTCATCTATCACCTGGACAAGGTCTCTTTCCTGTCCGGCAAAGAAGTCGACTTCTGCTTCGCGGCATCGCAGCAACGTGGACGAGGCCATCTTGATGGAGGTGAGAGGTGTCCGGAAGTTGTGTGCCAGTGCATTGAGAACCGTGCCGTGAAGTTCATCGCTGCGCTGTTCTGATTCCAGGCGGATGCGGTCTTCAGCCCCTTTCGCACGGTCAAGGATCAGACTCACCACGTTACTGAACGCGCGCTGGAATTCCTCCGATAGAGGGCGGGTTTGCAAGTGGAGTTCAGCGGGGACTTCGGAATCCAAAGTGAGCAGGATTTGCGGGTTGGTGGATTGCAAACCGTAACTGTGATGCAGCGCCGTTGCCGATTCGCCGGCGCGCACGACTAACTCGACCTTGTCAAAACCGAGTTGGACCACGGCTTCGCGCGCAATCGCGGCGGCGGCGTCCGCAAGAGAGCTGGAGATCAACAGGCTGCTGGAAAAACGCTGCAGTCTCTCCATCTCATCGCGGCGCCGGTTGGCTTCCTGCGCGCGGTTTTGCGCCCGAAGCGACAATTGCGTCCCGGTGATGGCGGTGATCACGAAGGCGATCAGAGCAGCAACGTTTTCCGGTTCACTGACGGCGAAACTGCCAATGGGAGGAAGAAAATCGTAGCTGTAGGTCAAGGCAGCTGTTAAAGACGCCAAAAGAGCTGGTACGGCACGGCCCACTGCGGCGATCCCAAGGACTTCCAGCAGCAGCACCATCGCAATCGAGACGCGCTGCGTAAAACCAAACCCCTCTGCAACGACGCCAGTGACCACAGGCAGGGCCAGGCTGCCAATGTAAAAAGCGGTGATTCGGAATTGTCGAAGTGGCACGCACGGATATTATGTCGCGGCGGATACCCTGGTGACGCCGGTACAATGAGGACGAATGCAGATCCGCGAGTTGCTGGTACCGGGAAAGCCGACATTTTCCTTTGAATTTTTCCCTCCGAAGTCAGAAGAAGCAGCCATCCAGCTGGAGAAAACGATCTCGGATTTGCGGGGCCTGCACCCCAGCTATGTTTCGGTTACCTATGGCGCGGGCGGCTCGACGCGGGAGAAGACGATCGATATCGTCACCCGGATCAAGCAGGATTCCGGTATTGAACCGATGGCGCACCTGACCTGTGTGGGGTCAACCAGGGAGGAGATTGGTCATATCCTGGACCGCCTGCTGGACGCGGGTGTGGAGAACATTCTCGCGCTGCGCGGCGATCCACCCAAAGGCCAAACCCAGTTTGTGGCGGTGGAGGGTGGCTTCCATTATGCGAATGAGCTTGTTGGATTCATCCGGGAACGTTACGGAAGAAAGTTCTGCATCGGTGCGGCGGCCTATCCGGAGACCCACGTGGAATGCGGCAGCGCGGCAGCAGACCTGGAGAACCTCAAGCGCAAAGTGGATACGGGCGTGGATTTCCTGGTGACGCAATTGTTCTTCGACAACCGGAAGTATCTGGAGTTTGTGGAGCGCGCGCGGATGGCGGGCATCACTGTTCCAATTGTGCCGGGGATCATGCCGATTCTGAATGCCAGCCAGGTGGCGAGGTTCGGGGCAACGGTGCCCGCGGGTTTGGCAGCACAACTGGATCGCGTGGGAGATCATCCGGATGCGGTGTTGGAGCTTGGCGTGGCGCACGCGACGGCGCAGTGCGTGGAACTACTGCATAACGGCGTACCCGGGATTCACTTCTACACGCTGAACAAGAGCACGGCAACGCGGAATATTCTGGCAGCGCTGCAAGGGCTGGGTCTGGCGTAGAGCAACCGTTATTTCAAGTTCTCCTTCGCCCAAGCGATGGCCTTGTCTTTGTGACAGGAAGTGCAGGCGTTGGGGATTTGGTACTTCTCCGTCATTTCCGGGCCGATGAATTTGAAGGTGTGCGCGCGGACGAAATCATCCGGTGTGGTCTGTTCGATCTTCGGCATGTGACAAGCCAGGCAGTCATTGCCCGGGCTGCCGGCCTTGTGTCTTGAGTGAGCTTCGAGCGTCGCGGTGTGGGGGCCGTTCGGCGAGTTGGGCCCGTGGCAGGTGAGGCAGACGGCCTGACCGGGTTTCAACGTATCAGCGTTGTAATCCGTGCCGTGGGGATCATGGCAGGCAGTGCAGGTGACGCCCTTGCTATACATCACGCTTTGGACGAAGTCATTGCCCTGCATGCGGTTCTTGTGCGCCGTGCCATCCGCAAAGTGGGTGAAGGTGGTCTCGCCGGCCTTGTGTTCTTCGAGCGCCCAAAAGTCCGCAAGGTTCTTTCCCGGTGCATAGCCGTGCGGGAAATCATAGGCCTTGCCGGCAACCTGCGGCGTTTTCGGGCGGCCCTGGGAGTGGCATTGGACACAGGTATCCACAGCAGCCTTCGAAGTGAGCGTGTTGGGGTTGACGATGTTGGTCTTCGAAGGGCTCTTGACGTGTGCCGCGCCGGGGCCGTGACAGCGTTCGCAGCCGACATTCCATTCCGTAACGGCACCGGTGTTGAGATCCAGGTTGACGGAGTGGCAACCATCGCACGTCGTGAGTGTGGGACGGTGGGCATTGTCTTCAGGGTAGAAAGCAGTCCACCAATCCGTGCCGGGTTTGACGTTGTAGGGCAGCCATTTGGCGTGTTGGATATCCCACTGCGCCCCAAGCGGGACGAAGGTATTGCCTGCACGTGCGAAATACCGCTGCTTCCACTTGCTGCCGTAGACGAAGGCGATATCTTCCTTCTTGAACCTGACGATGGCAGGGTCTGCCTTGGAAAAATCCGGGATGATGGCGTCGGGATGCGTCTTGACGTCACGGACGACATTGGCCATGGCGGTCCTGCTCCAGCGGGCATAGGTCTTCGCGTGGCAGGGCTGGCAACTGGCCAAGCCGCTGTAGGCCTGCTGTTGCGCCAAGGCGGTGGCGGCGAAGGTGATACTGAGAAGGAACGCATGCTTCATCACTTCCCCACAATATACGAAGCCGCGATTTCAGCTTAGGATGGTAACAGGAGTTCACTGCCTTGCCGATCACCCGCCGCACAATTCTCTCCGCACTGGGCGCGATGCCGCTGCTCGGTGCACAGGAACTGCCGCCGCCCACTTCGATTGTGAAGAACTACGGCGGGGCGAATGAGCCGGAACGAACCGCGCCACTGCTGTGCGTGCTTTCCTCTGACATGGCCAAGGTGCCTTGGGAAGAACTGGGGAACATCGCCGCGCAGATGGGCTTTGACGGCGTGGACCTGACCTGTTATCACGGCGGACACGTGGAGCCGAACCTCATCTCCGTGGATCTTATTCGTGCGTTCGAGGTGATCCGCGGGGCGGGAATCAGTGTGCCTGTGGTGACCACCATGGCTACGAATCTGAATGAACCGCACCAGTACGGGATCATCGCTCTCAGCGGCAATGCGGAAGTTCGCGTCTACCGGACCGGGTTCTGGAAACCGGGCATGAACATGATGCAGCGGCGCGGAGAAGTGCGGCGGGACATTCTGCAGTTGCTGATGGGCGGGCAGCAGTATAAGATCGCGGCGGCAATTCCCAACAAGCTGGGGAATTTTGGCGAGTCCGTGATGGAGACGCAAAGCGTGATTGGTGACCTGCCCGGGCAGTTGGTGGGGTATTACTTTGACGTGGCGCAGGCCGTCGCGCAGGTGGGCCCCAAGGGGGATTGGGAAGCGTCTCTGCGGCTGGCATTGCCCCGGTTGAAGACGGTAAGTGTTTCCGATTTCACGTGGGAAGACGACAAGATGAAGCCGTGCCCGATGGGGAAGGGCGTGGTGGATTGGCAGAAGGTCTTCGATATTCTGGCGAAGGCGAAGTATCTGGGACCGGTTTCGATTGCCAAGGATTACACCGGCGGATCTGAGGTGGCGGCGCTGGCGAAGGATCTTGAGTTTACGCGCAAAGTGGCCGGGAAGGCTTACGGGGCGGATTCCAGGAGTTAGCCGCGGATCTGCCAACCGTTTCACGAAAGTCAATTTTCTACCGGTGTCCGGTCTGCCTTGTCCACGACCAGGACGTCAATCGACTGCTTGTGGCGATGGAGTCGCAGGCCAAATTGCTTTTCCACTGCGCCAAAGATGGATTCGCCATTGCTGGTGTCGTCCTCCGGGGGAGGTCCTGAGCCGGCTACGCGCTCCGGAACCCACTCTAAATTGAACTGCCAGCGTCCATCCAATCCCGTCTCATTCGTTACAGGCAGGTCCAGTTCAGAGGACAAGCGCGCCGCGAATTCTTCCAGAGTTGCGTTTGGCATCCCAAAGGATCGGAAGTTCCTTGGCCTCTTGCCAGCCAGAATTTGTGCGGTACTCTCGCGGTTTCTAGCCATCTGTTGGCGCTGCATTTCTTCGACCTTCGTGCGCACTTCCTCCGGTGAGAGTTTTTGCGGGCCGGGGGAAGGGACCAATTTCGGCCCATCGGGCGCTACCGTCAAGCCATAAACGGCGAGAGTCTTTTTCTCTATGTGACTTTCCAAGTGAAAGCGTGATGCCAAGAGGTCCCTCAGCATACAGGAGAGATCCTCTTTCGTGCTGCCCGGCGGCACGTTCGCGGAAATGTCGTACTGGTCGGAACCAACCCATGAAGGGCCGGTGATCTGTTCGGGCCGAATTCCGTAGGCCCGCGACGCCAGCATTTTCAAGGTCACACCCCGATAGCGGATACTGCCCGGGGCACTTGTGCCCGGCCCGCCCTGGACCCGCATCGCATCCACCATTGGCCCGGCGAGCGGAATCTGATCGAGTTTGTCCGGCCGGTGAAGATGCACTGAGGCAACCTCAAACACAGTCCGGCAACTGGAAGTTTGACCGGACATCCCCGACGCAAAAAACATGAACAGGGCGGGCAAGCCCCAATATCGAAAAATCTCTCGGGCCATTAGGACCTGCTTCCCCTGTTCCGTGCCGAACTTGCGGTGCCGCGGCGGTGGCTGACGGTCGGCCTCTGGATTCTTGATGCTGAGTGCCATTTGTCTGGAATTCTAGCATCGGCAGCGGAAACCTCTATACGGGGCCGGGGCGGTTTTGATTCCTGAGATAGAGCACCATGTTGTGGCCTGTGATGATCCGCCCGGTGCGGCGTCGATCGAATATGCGCTCAATGGGGACGGCGAGTCCGTTTTGCGCGTGTTCCTCAGAGGAGGGCAGGAATGATATCTGTCCGGGAGAAGTCGTTGCCGGTGAAGAGTAGTGGCTGGTTGAGACACTTCGCGAGACCGTAAGCGAAGCAGTCACCGAAGTTGAGGGCGGCCGGGTGGCGGCCTTTGCCGTACTTGATGAAAGCGTTGAGGGCGGCTTCGGCGTGAGCTGTAGAGAGGGGAACCACAAGTACCCGGTAATCGACGAGCATTGCTTCGAATCGCTTGCGGGTTGCAAGATTGAAGCGCGACTCGATAACAATACCTATTTCCAGCAGTGTTGCGGTCGAGAGCAAGAGTTCAGGAGCATGGTCAATAGCCTTGGCAATTGCCCCCGACGCACTTTCATAATTCAGGATGGCGATAATCGCAGAGGTGTCGACGACCATCAGGTTGGAAGTCCGTTCTCGTCGTAGCCAATGATCTCTTCCGGCGTCCTGTTATCAAGCACAGGATATTTGGTGAGTTCTTCGGCAAGTTCCGCAAGAGCTGTACCGAACCTTTTCTTGCCGTTCGCTGGCTGTTGGCGATCCAGCCGTTCTTTCAAAGAAACGACTACGGCCTGCGTTATGGTCTCACCCGTAATGGCAGTGAGTTCGCGGGCGAGACGGTCGGCCTCTGGATTCTTGATGCTGAATGCCATTTGTCTAGAATTCTAGCATCGGCACCGGGAACCGCTATACGGGGCCGGGGCGATCTTGCCTGCGGGAGAAATCCTCCGCCGTTTGGTTCAGAATCTGGAAACTCACAACCCGGGAAGTCATCATCGGGCGCTTTTGATTCCTGAGATAGACCACCATGTTCTGGCCTGTGATGATCCGCCCGGTCGAGCATGCACCCTCCAGATCGAGAGCGCCGAACATCTCCGCGGAGGTTGGGAACGGGCAGTAATCAGGATGACCGGCGATGCGAATCGTGCTGCCGTTGAGGCATTCAATGGTATAGGTCCGGCTGCGGGTTTGCACTTGGACCAGAGAGCCCGGGGGCAGTTCGGCGGGAATGAGGCTGCACTCATCGCGCGCTGCGGCTGCGGCGGTGTCCTCCCGGCGTGGATTGAGAAAGAGCCTGGTTCCCAGCGAATTGAGCAGCGCGGAAACAGAGACGGATTTAAGATCGGGCACCGCAACAGGGGCTTGCAGCTTGGTTGCCAAGTTCGCCAAGCGGGAAAATACCCATAAATCCCCTGAATGCGGGGTTCTGGCTGCGGACTGCTGATGACGCATTCCCGAAACGGAACAGGTCATGGAACAGAAAACATTCCAATTCGGAACAACATCATCACGGGCGGAGGCGTTGAAGAAGGGCAGCCGTGACTTTGCGGTGGCAGAGCAGGCAGAGAGTGCGCATGTTGGATAAGTCGCATTGCCCGCCACCCTCCGCGACAGGCAGGATGTGGTCTGCATCCCAGAGCGATTTGCGGGAGCCTTCTTTCAACCCATAGTCTTTGAGGAACTTCTTGCGGGCAGCGTAATCGAGCTTCTTCATATCCCGGCGCAGGATGGTGGTATCTATGCCGCACTGGGCGCAGATGCCTTTATCACGGGCGAAGACGGCGTCACGGAGATAAGCGGGGTCCGTGCGTAGACGCCATTCATGCACGCAGGCCTGCGAGCAGAAGGTCCGGCGGCCTTTGGGTACGGGCTTGTTGCATCGCCGGCAGAGGGGCTGCCCTGTTTCGGGATCACGGGGCAGCGATGAAGGTGGAATGAAACCGCCGGGCTGGGTTCTTGCTGGGCGCGTCATCAGTAAGTGAAGCGGAGCACAAGTTGCACCGTGCGGGGCGAGTTGCCCTGCGTGGTGATGATACCGAAGGTCGAGGGCGTGGAGACATCGCGGCCGGGGGTGCCGAAGACGACCGTGTTGAAGGCGTTGATGAACTCCGCGCGGAACTGTCCCTTCAGATACTCGCGGACCTTGAAGTTCCGTGTCAGGGATAAGTTGGCGTTCTTATAGTTATCGCGCCGCAGGTCATTGTAGTTACGGGCCGCGTTGCCGAGAGTGTAAGAAGCAGGCTGGGTGAAGGCGTAAGTGTTGAACCAGGGCTGGCCGAGGCGCGCGCGGCTTTGCGCATCGCTCACGTCATAGCCGGCAGTAACATCAGGCAGGCGGTTGGGCTGGATCACCGCAAAGCCGAGGCCGATGTTATTCGGCGTCGTGATGGTCAGCGGCGTGCCCTTCTGCCAGAAAGCCGTACCTGCAAATTGCCAGCCGCTCAGTGAGGCCTTGAGAAGTTTGTTGGAGGTCTTGCGGAAGAAAGGCAGTTCCCAGACCGCGCCGCCGGTAACACGATGAGGCACATCAAAGTTGGAGAGCGACTTATCGAGCCGGATGTTATAGATATCTTCCACGGACGTGCCATTGCCCGAGTTATTGCCGGGTCCGCCGGTGTCAATCGACTTCGAGAAGACATAGTTACCCGTGGCCGAGACACCCGTCCCGCTGAAGCGCTTTTGAAGAGATATCTGGAGCGCATTGTAATTCGATTCGCCGATATTCGGGCGGTAGAGAGTCACGCCCGTATATTCAGGGAACGGTGTGAGTAACTGGGCCCGTGTGACGGTCGCTGTGCGCAGGGAGGAACTGGAACTGGTGATCACACCAAAGAAGGGGTTCGGCACCTGAGCGGTGAAAAAGCCGCCGACAGTGGTGGCGCCGTACTTCGAATAGTTGGCCTTGGCAAAATCCAGAACAGAAGCGGGAAGCTGGTTGAGGTTCAGAGAGGCGGCGGGAAGGTGGAGTCCGCGGGAACCGACGTAGGCAACATCCAGCACCATGTTGGCGGCAAGCTGACGCTGCACCACCAGGTTCCAGGTCTGGACGTAGGGGTTCGGCTTATCGGGCGTGGTGATGGTGATGGCTCCGCCCATGAGAGTGTTCGCACCCTGGGAGTTGCCGGGGGCCGCGGGAATGCCGCCGGGGAATGGGTTCGAGAGGAAGACCGTGGGCGACGCGCCTGTACCCGACGGGATGACCTGGGTGGTGAGATCACTTTGAGATTGCGTAATGCTGTAGACCGATCCGATGGCAGTAGATTGCTCCACGGAGATGGGCACAAAGAAAAGCGCATAGCCGCCACGGAGAGCCATCTTGTTGTTCAAGCGGTACGCAAACCCCACGCGGGGGGCAAAACGATCCATATGTGTGCGGCTCTGTGCGCCCTGCGGGAAGGAAAGCAGGCCGGGCAGAGTGGAGTAGTTGCCGCGAAGAGCAAGCACGGCGGCGTCAGTCACGGCAGCAGTCTTGCCGCTAAGCGGAGAAAGAGCCGTGGTGTCAAACGCGGTGACCTGGTTGTGGGCTTCACCGGTGTTGGTTTCCACGTCCCAGCGGAGGCCGAGATTCAGAGTGAGCCGGGAAGAAACGCGGAAATCGTCCTGGAAGTACAGCGCACCGTAGTGGTGATAGAGGGTGAGCGGAATGTCGCTCTCCTTTGTGATGGTGCCAGGTAGGCCGAGGAACAGGGACGCGAGAGAAGAGCCAGTATCCGCGGCGTTGGAGGGCGTCGCCGACGGGACGGGTCCACGAGTGGCTGTGCGGCTGAAAGTGAAGGTGCCATCCGGGCTGGAGTACGCGAACGCGAAGAAGCGGTAGAGACGGTATTCGGCACCGACAGAGATAGTCTGGCGGCCTTTGGACCAGGTGAGAGAGTCGGCGACGGTTTGCGTGTCACGCGGCTGGTTGTTGCCAGCACCGCTGATGATGCCGCTGGTGAGTTCGCCTGGAAGTCCGCTGCCTTCCGCACCGGCGGAGGAGAAGTTGAAGATCGGGAACGCCGGAACGGGTCCGGAGGCTGCGATGTAGGAAGGCAGGCCAAGGCTGGTGGCGGGGTCAGTGCCTTCGCTGATGAGGACCTGGTGAGCGTGGGCGCGGGTGTAGCCGTAGCGGACATTGTTGATGATGGAGGGCGAAACGACCCAAACTTCATTGAACGTGCCGTTGAAGAAACTGTCCTGGATGGTGCGCGAGTTGGCAGCGATGGAGCCGAGGAAGTTGGGGTCAGCCTGGAAACGGTGCTCGATACTGACGCGGCCGAAGAAGCTGTGCCGCTCGTTCAGGGTCTTGTCGAGACGGGCCGCGTAGAGGTCTTTGCGGAATTCGCTGGTGCCGGAGTAGAGCAGATTGTTGGTGAGGCCGGGCTGGTTGGGCGAGGGTAGATACTTCATGAACGCGAGGGCGCCGGGGTCGAGGCAGGCCTGGGTACGGTCGCCGGTGGCAGGGCATTTGGGCAGAAGATCGAGCCGGTTACCGGGGATGGCCTGGCGCTTGCCGCCGGCGAGAGGCGCGAACGGGTCATAGATCTGGCCGACGAGCGATGCGGAACCGTTGACGTCTGTCTGGCCGGATCGAACGCTGCCGGTAAGCAGTTCAGAGAGATCGCCGGTGCGCATTTTATCGGTGGGGACGGTGAGAATGCGGCTGTAAGGATTGGCTTCCCGGCGGCCTTCGTAGTTGAAGAAGAAGAAGGTCTGTTTCAGTTTGCCGAGCTTGGGGATATCGACGGGTCCACCGATGGAAGCACCAAACTGATTTCGTTTCAAGGGGATGCGCGGCAGAACCAGAGAGCCGTCAGGATTCGTGCCGCGGCGGTTGCGCTGCCAGCCATTCGCATTCAGGGCACCGTTCTGGAAGTAGTCATACAGAGCGCCGTGGAACTTGTCCGTGCCGGATTTCGTGATGAAGTTGACGACTGCGCCACCGGTGCGCCCGTACTGCGATGAGATGGCGCCGGTGACGACTTTGAATTCGCGGATGGAATCCTGCGGCGGGGAGACGGCGACACCGTTGAAATCGCCAATGGTGTCAGAGACGCCGTCGATGAGGACATCATTCGTGGAGACCTGCCCGCCGGACGCCGCAAAATTGGAGTCGAAGAAGTTCCGGTTGCCCGCAGTGCCGATGGGGCCTTGCGCATTGCCGTTGGTGTTGAGATTCTCGCCCTGGCCCAGAGCGAAGCCGCCATCGATCATGCCCGGAATGAGGTTGATGAAGCTGAGCGTGCTGCGCTCGCCGGAGGGAAGTTCGGTAATGAGTTTGTTTTCGACCGTGGTTTCCAGGCTGGAGGCTTCCGTGACCAGCAGCGGCGAATCCGCGCGCACGATGACAACTTCCTTGGTGGATTCCAGCGGCAGCGTGAGATTGAGTTCGGAGACCTGATCTGCATCGAGAGTCAGCCCATTCTCCACCGCCTTGCCGAAACCGGGTGCCGTGGCGGAAAGATCATACGCACCGGGCGGGATGAACGGGAGACTGTAGCGGCCGGCACTGTCTGTGGTTGCCGATTTCTTCTGTGTGGTTTCGCGGGAAGTGACCGTGATGACTGCATTCGAAATGGCACCGCCTTTGGGGTCTTTGACCATGCCGTTGATGGTGGCGGTGATGGTTTGGGCGGACAACGTGGAAGCCAGAGCAAACAGGGCGGAAAGGATGAGGGCAAAACGACGGCTCATAGGGGATGAGTGTATCGCAGATTGGGCTTGACACTGATTCTGTATTTCGATGATTATCGAATTATGAGTCCAGCAGTGGAGGAAGATCTCGTCGCGCGCTATGCGGATATGTTCTCAGCGATGGGAACAGCACCAAGGCTGAGGATTCTGCGGCTGCTGCTGGCAGCGCATCCGAAGGGCATGGTGGTAGGTGAGATTGGCGGGGAACTGGGAATTACGGCGTCGACTCTTTCGCACCATTTGGAGAAGTTGAAGCATGAGGGCCTGGTGAAGGTCCGGCGTGAGGGGACGTTCCTGTGGTACTCGGCGAATGCGGATGGACTGCGGGAATTGCTGGGTTTTCTGTATGCCGAGTGCTGCACGCGCAGTGGAGCAGTAGAGCCGGAATCGATTGGAAAAGTCTGTTGTTAGCCGGAAAGGCCGCGAATATATGGCAATCAAAGAGATCGTGCAGGAGAAGTACGGGCAGGCAGCGCTGCGGGTGTTTTCGGGCGGCAGTTCATGCTGCGGAGCGTCGCCGCTGACGGACGGGGCTTGTGATCCCATCACGTCGAACCTCTATGATCCGTCGCAGACCGGCGTCTTGCCGGAAGCCGCTGTGCTGGCATCGCTGGGGTGCGGCAATCCCACCGCGCTGGCGGAGTTGAAGCCGGGAGAGACGGTGCTGGATTTGGGGTCCGGCGGCGGAATTGATGTGCTGCTTTCGGCGCGCCGGATGGGCCCGTCGGGGAAGGCTTACGGGCTCGATATGACGGACGAGATGCTGGCGCTGGCACTTGAGAACCAGAGGCAGGCCGGAGCGGAGAATGTGGAGTTCCTGCGGGGCGAGATGGAGCATATTCCTCTGCCGGCGGAATCCGTGGATGTGATCTTGAGCAACTGCGTGATCAATCTCTCCGCGGACAAGGATCAAGTCTTGCGGGAAGCGTTCCGTGTGCTGAAGCCAGGCGGGCGGTTCGCCGTGTCTGATGTGGTGACGCGGGGTGAGGTGCCGGAGGAAATCCGGCAGAGCATGATGCTTTGGGTGGGCTGCATCGCGGGGGCTTTGCAGGAAAGTGACTACAAAGCGAAGTTGGCCGCCGCGGGGTTCCATGGGATTGAGATCGAACCAACGCGGGTCTACAGCGTGGAAGATGCGCGAACCTTTCTCACCGGACAGGGTGTGGATGTGGACGCGATCGCACCGCTGGTGGAAGGGAAGTTCCTGAGTGCTTTCATCCGCGCGGTGAAACCAGCATGAACCTGGCCCGGCGGATGACCGCGGAAGCCATTGGGACCGCGATGTTGCTGGCTGCCGTGGTGGGGTCAGGCATAATGGCGGACCAGTTGGCGGGCGGGAATGTGGCGATCGCGCTATTGGCCAATACGCTGGCGACGGCCGGGGCTCTCATCGCGCTGATTCTGACATTCGGGCATGTCTCCGGAGCGCATTTCAACCCCGCGGTGACGCTGGCCGATGCCGTGGCGGGCGGTATGGAGTGGCGCGCTGTACCCGGCTATCTCGCAGCGCAGTTTGCAGGGGCGTTCGCGGGCGTGGCTGCAGCGCATTTGATGTTCGGGGAACCGGTTTTCCAGGCGTCCAGGCATGTAAGGAGCGGCAGCGCGCAGATGTTCAGCGAGTTCGTGGCCACTTTTGGTTTGCTGGCGGTGATCTGGGGATGTTCGCGGCGGCGTCCGGAAGCTGTGCCCTATGCGGTGGCGGCGTATATCACCGGCGCGTACTGGTTCACGGCGTCGACCTCATTCGCGAACCCGGCGGTGACGCTGGCGCGGTCCATGACAGATACGTTTTCGGGAATCCGGCCGGTGGATGTGCCGGGGTTCATTGCGGCGCAATTGGCGGGAGCGGCTGTGGCAACGGTTTTGTTCGGCTGGCTGGTGCCAGCGCAGGAGGGAAAAGCATGAAGAAACGGGTCTTGATTCTTTGCACGGGGAATTCCGCGCGCAGCCAGATGGCGGAAGGTCTGCTGCGGCATGATGCGGGGGAGAAGTTTGCAGTAGAGAGCGCCGGGACGAAGCCTGGTGTAGTGAATCCGAAGGCAATCGCGGTCATGGCGGAGCTCGGGATAGATATCAGCGGCCACCGGTCCAAGTCCGTGGTGGAGTTTGACGGGCAGCATTTCGACACGGTGATTACGGTTTGCGACAGCGCGAAAGAAACCTGCCCGGTGTTCTTTGGAACAGCGGAACGGCTGCACCACAGCTTTGACGATCCAACGGATCTGGATGTTTTCCGGCGTGTGCGGGATGAGATCCGCGTGTATCTGGCTGATTTCGCGGCTAGAAACTGAACTTCACTTGTAAGTCGATCCGGCGGGTACCGGAAACACCCTGCCCGGCTGCCAACGAAGTGGACTGGCCGAAGAGCAGCGAACTCAGATTGCCCGTCGGTTGCGCCAGATTCGGATGGTTCAGGATGTTCCGCGCATTCATACTGACCGTGATCTGCCTGGGGTCTTCTTTGGGCTTGGGATGGCCGAGGTTGAAGGCCTTGTAGATGCGGATGTTCGCGGCAATCTGGCCGGGACCGTCCGCAAAATTGCGGGGGATGACGCGCTGCCCGGCGAGGGGCGAAACGTCGAAGTTGCCGTAAGCCGTGCGGACGACACTGGAGCGGGTCAGGTCCGTGGCGAAGGCGGGCCGGTCGTTATAGATCCCGTCGCCGTTGAGGTCCGTACCCGTGGTGATATTGAAAGGCCTCCCGGAAGTGATGGTCAGGAAGGGGCTGAAGCGAAGTCCCCATTTGGGACTCCAGGTGCCATTGAAGTTGAAGCGGTGGCGGATGTCAAAACCGGCGCGCCCGAATTCCTGGGATGTATCGGCCGGGTTTGCGGGGAAGCTGCCCGCGCCATCCGTATTGCTGCGGGCATTGCCATAGGCGTAGAAGGAATTCAGGCTGAGCTTGGCGCTGACTTTGGCATTGACGTTGGTGATCCACTGGTCCTGCCGGTAGACGCCACTGGTTTCGTAGAAATAAAGGCTGCCGGGCTGGCTATAGGGCAGGACACGGGAGCGCAAAGCATGGGTCCCGGTGGAGTGTATATAGTTGCTGGCCATGGTGATGCCCTTGTCGAGCTGACGTTCCAAACCAATCGCAGCCTGCAGGAGCATGGGGGCCTGCCAGTTTGGATCCGTCTGGCGGATGGTCTGAGGTTGCTGGCTCCCGAGCAGGCTTGCGGTCGAGGGAATCGCGGGGTAGAAGCCAGGGTTGGGAATCAGAAAGGATTGCTGGCGGAGCCCGTCCTGCCGGAGTGCATCCAGCGTAAGAGATTCGGACAGCCGGTCATAGAAGAGTCCGAAGCCGCCGCGGATCACGTTGCGGGACACTTTGCCGTCTTTGCCCTTCGGTGCCCAGGCGAAGCCGAGGCGTGGACCCCACGCAGAGAGATCTCCGGCATGGGTTTGGACTTCATAGCGCAGGCCTCCGCTCAGAGTGAGGTTTTGTTTGATGCGCCAGTCATCCTGCACAAAGAACCCGAAATCAAATTGATGCAAAGAGGCGAGCGGGTTTCCAGCAGTCAGAGAAAACTGGCTGGGGATACCGAGCCGGTAGTTGTTCAAACTGGTGAAGGTGTAGGTACCGGCATAGTTCTGCATGGCCTGATTTTCCAGTTCCACACCGCGCATCAGGCCACCCCAACGGATCAACTGCGTGCCATGCGACCAGGACGTGAAGTTCTGAAGCTCATAACGCTTCTGGTGGTCGAAGGAGGTGCCGACCGGAGAACCGCCCGCAGTGAAGGAATCGAGCACGGAGATGGTGGGGGAAGCCGTGCCGCCGTTCTGGTCAGAGTTCTGGCGGCGGAAGCGGAAGCGTGTTTCGTTGACTGTATGGAGATTCCATACACCTGTTTCCGTGGCCTGGAAGGTATCTTCTGCCCCGTTGCTGGAATAGGCGCGCCCCGGGAGTGAGAAGCCGCCGACACCCTGGTTGTCGTGCGAATCCCTTTGAAAACCATAGCGGAGAGCCAGTGTGTGGTCTTTCGAAAGTTGGCGGTCCAGCTTGAAGTTCATCTCGTAGCCGGTCTGCGGAGTGCGGATACTTTCCGACAGGGGACCGGTGAGCGTAACCGCGTTGATGTAGGCGGCATCAGTGATGTCGCGGCGTTCGAAGTCAACGAAATAAGAGGTCTTGTCATTGATGGGGCCGGTAACTTCACCCTCAAACTGGCGACGCTGGTAAGGCGGCTTCACAGTGACGAAGGGGTTGCGGGAGTTCAGATGATCATCCCCGAAGATGAAGACAAGCTCGCCGTGCAGATCTTCTGCTCCGGGTTTGGTGAAGATCTCGATTCTCCCCTGGCCGGGCTTGTCATATTGGGCAGAGAAGGGGTTTTGATTGATGCGGATTTCGCGGATGGATTGCTTCGGGGGCAAGCGGCCGCCGGTAAAGCCATCGATGAAGATCTGTCCGCCATTCGGGCCTGCCGCCGGACCGGCGAGTGCCTGCAGATCCGTGGCGAGGTCGTCACGGTCATCAGGCAGAGCATCCAGGTCCTGTCCGCTGAGAACCAGCGCGCCAGCGTTGCTGGAGGGGTCCACGTCGAGCTTCGCAACATCGGAAACGGTGACCTGTTCGCTGCCGCCGGCGATGAGCAGTTGGAGATCAAGAGTGAGCCTGGCTCCGGCATCCAGGGTCAGTGGCTGCGATTCGAACCGGGCGAACCCTGCGGCTGCGGCGGAGACTGTGTACGTGCCTGGTTTGAGTCCAGCGAACTCGTAATGGCCGGCAGTACCGGTCTTCACGGTGCGGCTGGAAGCTCCCTGGCGGAGGGAAACAGCAGCGCCGGGGACCAGACTGCCGGAGGGATCCAGCACCAGACCACTGAGAGAACCGGTGGTTTGCGCGGCCAGCGAAGCGGCGGCTAGAAGAATGGACCAAATGAGCTTCAAGCCTTGAGCTTAAGGAACCAGCCTGAAGATTCTCTGATACCCTGTGGCGGTATGCCGCTGGAACTCAACGGGATTTGCACGCTACTGCAGGTGTTCGACATGCCGAAGTCGCTTCAGTTCTATAGGGATGTTCTGGAGTTTGGGATTGTCAGCTCCTCGGCACCACCGCCGGATTGCGACTGGATCTGGCTGCGGCGCGGCAACATCGAGCTTATGCTGAATACGGCTTATGAGAAGGAGTACCGCCCGGCAGCGCCGGACCGGGACCGGGTGTTGGCCCATGACGATACCTGTTTGTACGTTGGCTGCCCGGATGTGGATGCTGCTTATGAGTATTTGAAGGCGTGCGGGGTGGCGGCCAGGCCTCCCAAGGTGGCTCCTTACGGGATGAAGCAGCTATACCTCAAGGACCCGGACGGGTACGGGATCTGTTTCCAGTGGGAAGCCGCCAGCGAGTAGACCAAAACCCGGCGGGCCATAGCCGAAAGGGCGGTTGGCTTCCTGGCAGACGGCAGCGATGCGTTGCAGAATCCGCTGGTGAAACGCGGGTTCGAGCCATTCCATGAAGCCATGATGTTGGCAGATTTTATGGGCGGCAGCCCGCGTGTGCGCGCCGGAGCGCTTGACCGCGCGGACGTGGAAGGGGTCGGCGACGATGGGTCCATTGGTGACTCCAAGCGCGCGCTCCACCAGGACTTCAGGATTGCAGGGCAGGATTGGCGCGAGAGCGGCACTGGTGGGGATGCCCGCTGCGGTGAGTTGCGCCATGGTGTCGAGGCGGGTTTCGATGGTCGCGCAGCCGGATTCGAAAATACGGCGGATTTCGTCGCGGTCCGTGGTGAGGGTGAAGCTGACGCGAAGGCGGGGAATGCGGCGGAGCAGAGGAAGATCACGCAGGATCAGCGGACCGCGCGTCTGGATCACGAATGCCCGGTGCACAGGGTTGGCCGCAAGAGTTTCGAGGATGCCCGGCATCAGGGCTTGTCCTGCTTCGGCAGGCTGGTAGGGATCAGTGAGCGGAGAGCAGTAAATCACCTGGCCGGGGCGGAGAGACTTCCCTAACAGTTGCGCTGCGTTGCTCTTGAAGGTGGTGCGCTGCCCCCAGCGCTGCCAATCTTCGGGCTTGAGCCCCGCCTGGATGCGCATGGTGGGAACGTAGCAGTAACTGCACCCAAAAGTGCAGTTCCGCGCCGTTGTGAGGGAGTGGGTGAAGCCCGCGTCGGCGAGAAAGCCGGAGACCGGGCTGAGAATCGATTTCGCTTCGGCGGCCAGGATCTCGAAAGGCACTTACACTAATCCAAGCGTTTCGCGGGCGTAATAGAGGCAGTTGACGATGTTTTCCTGCTCCATGCGGGCAAGGCTGGCAGGATCGAGGTGGCTGTAGCGGGCCAGCGGCGGACGGCTCGCCGCAGTCTTGCGCGCAAGGGTCATGCCGTAAGCGACAGCGCGGCCGCTGCGGTTGGGGAAGGTGACCCAATATTCTTCCGTGAGGCAGGGGACGGCGAGCGGGTCACGCGTCATCATTTCGAGCGTGATGCGGGTCTTGGGCTGCTTTTCGCGAATGGTGGCGACAATCTTCTTCAGATCAAGAATGCCTTCGCCCAGAACCACGTCGCCACAGAGAAACCCTTGCGGATAAGGTTCCAGGGAGTTGTCTTTCGCGTGGGTCAGCTTGGCGTAAGGGGCCAGTTCATAGAGCAGACTCAAAGGATCGAGCAGGGTGATGTTGTTGCCGAAATCGAGTGTGACGCCGAAGTATTCGCCGCCGAGACGCTTCATGGCACCGAGGAGTTCTTCGAGCGTGTAGTCCTTGTGGTTTTCGAGTCCGACCGGGATTTTCGCGGTTTCCGCGGCCTTGGCGATCACCTGCACACCGGCACTGGTGTCTTTGAGAAACGCTGCCCAGGCTTCGGGTGTCGTCCACTTTTCGTAACGGCGTCCACCGTCTGTGGCGGTGCGGACGGCGACGGCTCCGGCTTCTTTCGCGGCGGCCAGGGAAGCATCAAAAGCAGGAAGATCTTTGGGAGTCTTCGGGAACGGGGCGATGGTTTCGAGATACATGCCTAGCTGACCGGCACGGTCGCGGAGCTTGTGGAGATAGGCGGGGTCTTTGGACGTGAGTGTGGCCTGCAAGCCGGCAGCACCGAGTTTGTGGGCGAGTTCGAGGAGGGCGAGCGTGTCCTTCGGGTTGGAGAGGTTGAAGGAGGTTTCGGCGACACCCATGGTGGTGCGAGGGGCCGCGCCTTTCATCAGGGCGGCAGAGGCCAGGCTGGCGGCAAAGGTTCGACGGTTCATGCGCTTCCCGCAGTATATGCGTATACTGCTTGCTGTGAAACGAATTCTTCTACTTCTGGCATGCGCCGGGCTGGGTTTTGGCGCGGATAACCTGATGGTCTGTGATGAGATCCCCGCCATGCAGAATCTGGCGAAGCAGTTGGAAAAGCATCTCGGGCAGACAAGCCAGATCGTGACGCAGGCGGACATGCCGAAGGATTTGAAGGCCTATCGGAATGTGTTTGTATACATTCATCAGGACATTCAGGAACCGGCGGAAGTGGCTTTCATTGAGTACGCGAAAGGTGGCGGCAAGCTCATTCTGCTGCACCATTCGATCAGTTCAGGCAAGCGGAAGAACAAGTACTGGTTCGAATTTCTGGGAGTAACGCTACCGGACAAGCCCTTCGAGCAGGGCGGTTACAAGTACATTGACGATGCGGAATGGGAACTGCGAAGCGTGGCTGACCCAGGCAGGACGATCGCTCTGCATGAGACCGAGATCTACCTGAATCAGCTTTATGATGACCAGCGGACTTTCCTGTGGTCCCTGCATTACGTTGAGCCGAAGTCAGGCAAGGTATTCGACCAGAAGACAGCGGCCTGGAAGAAGCAGACGGAGAAGGGCACCGTTTATTACTTCATGCCGGGACACAAGGCGTCGGACTTTGGGTACGCGCCTTATGTCACGGAGTTGGTGAAGGCGGCGAAGTAAGATCTACAAGCCGGAGTAATAGTCGTAACCGCGTTCGTGCCAGAAATCATCCGGGCGTGTGTCTGTGTATTCAATCCGGCCGATGCGCTTGATGTTCTTGATGCCGTACTTCACCGGGATCACCAAACGCAGCGGTGCCCCATGGCCTTCGGTGAGCGGCTGGCCGTTCATCTCATAGGCGAGAAGCGTCTGCGGATGCAGAGCACTGGGCATATCGAGGCCGACATAGTATTCGGCATCCGGGGTGAGCAGGCCGGCATAAGCGGCATTCTCTGAACCGGGTGCGAATTTGGCGGTGAAGTCAGAAAAGCGGGCACCCGCGAAGTGGGAAATCGCGCTCCAGCCTTCCACGCATTTGAACTCGATGATCTGCTCGTATTTGGGCAGCGCTTTGACGGCATCCACGGTCAGGGTGTGCGAGGGATCATCGGAGCCGCGCGGTACAACTTCCAGGCGCCAGGTGTCATCGAGGTCATCATCCAGGCCATCCGCACCGTTTTCCTTCTGCTCCGTAATGGCGGATTTCGGGAAAACCGGGGCGAGATGAGAGTTGCTGTACAGAACGTTGCGGACCACGCCTTCGTTGGCGGCGAAGACCTTCCGCAGAGGCGCAAGAGTGCTGTATTCCTCGGGCTGGTGATCCAGCCACTCCCAGCCGGCGATGGCCGCGGCGGCTCCCGCGCCAAGGGCCAGGAAGGAGCGGCGCGTCTTCTGGGCCATGATCTCTTCGGGCGTCAGTTTGCTATTCGACATTTTTCACCTCCGCGGCATCCGCGAGATCAAAGCCGGTCACCATGGACCGGAAGTTGGGCCATCCAGCCTTGATGACCTGGCCAATATGTATGAGGAAGAACCCGAGATAACCCATGGTCAGCCAGAAATGCTCGAAGCGCGCTGCCTTGTAGCCACCGAGCAGCCCCGCCAGCCAGTTCAGCTGGATGGGCTTGTAGATCGCCAGTCCACTGATAAGGCTCAGCGCACCCATGACAATGATGGCGCTGTAGGTGATTCTCTGCGCGGCGTTGTAATTGCCCTGCGCCGGGAGTGGAACCTTGAGTCCGAGATCATGCTTCACCACCTCGAGAGCCTCCGCGAAGGATTTCTTCTGCGGCACCAGTTCCCGCCATTCCCCGGAAAGTGCGGTGTAGAGAACATAAGCGATGCCGTTGAAGGCGAACAGCCAGCCGAAGGCGAAGTGCAGAGCCATGCCTTTCGAGAGCTTTCGTCCCAGGCCCAGCGACTCATAAACCCAGTCCGGGAAGAAGTGGAAGACGGTCAAGCCGCCGACCCCCACCGTATAAACATCATTGGCCCAATAGATGAGGAGGCCACTGTAAATCATCAGACTGAGGATGGGGAAATTGAGCCAGTGAAACCAGCGCGTGGCAAGTTTGTGTTTTTCTACGAGTACCTTCACAGCGGGATGTATCCTCCAATCAGCAAGTTTATTCCCTGAACTGCTAACATCGGCTTTTGTTCTTCCAACGCAAAGACCGGAGAGACGAGTTCGACCGCGAAGCCCTGCCGTGGCTCGACGAAATTTACCGCACCGCGGCAGGACTGCTCGGGAACCGGGATCATGCCGCCGATCTGGCGCAGGATGTATACCTTAATGCATGGAAATCGTATGACCGGTTCGAGCCGGGTACGAACATCCGCGCCTGGCTGCACAAGATTCTGGTGCACCGGGCGGCACACTTCCGGCGCAAACTCTACCGCGAACAACCCTTCGGGAATAAAGAAGAGGAGACGCAGGATATACCGGAAGAGATCACTGTGCCGGACCATTTCAGTGACCGGCAGGTGAACGATGCGTTGGGCAGACTGCAGGCCCCCTACCGGGAAGTCATCCTGCTCTCGGATGTGCGTGAGTTTGCTTATAAAGAGATCGCGGAAATGTTGGAAATACCAATTGGAACGGTCATGTCGAGACTCAGCCGGGCGCGGAAACAATTGCGGCAGGAGCTGGACACTGTGGCCCGGGAAAGGGGACTGGGATGAATCAACGCGACTTGCTGCGGCGCGCCGTGGATTCCGAGCCGGTACCCGCGGATTTAAGTGCCCTGGTGCGGACCAGCCTGGAAGGCCACCGGTCCAGAAACTGGCTGGGCTTGCTGGCAGGCTTGGCGGCGTGCTGTGTTCTTCTGGTGGCCGGGCTGAATGTGTACACCGTTTCTGTACTGCGCGTTGGTCTGAATGACCACGTGCACTGCGGGCTGGGCAGGAACTTCCCTGTGCAGGCGGAATCGAACGAGATGGCGGCAGCGCTGGGGCCTGAGTTCGGACCAATGGTGCAGCCGATGATGCAAAAGACCTCCGGCCTGCGGCTGATCTCCGCGCACAAGTGCTTCGTGGGGAAACGGCAGTACATCCATTTTGTGTTTGAGGGAAGTGATGGCCTGACCAGCGTCTCGATCACGGAACAGGCTGGTTTGGAGTGGTTGCCGGTGCAGCAGGAACGCGAAATCGACGGGCAGGCAGTGATCGGATTTGAAGATGATCACTATATGGTCTTTGTCAGTTCCGCCCAGCCGAAGCCGGATCTGGCGAAGAATGTGGAAGAAGTGCTGGGTTTCCGGCTGTAGTTAGCCGCTTCTTGAACGAGTGCCTCCCCGGGGACGGGCGGTTGGAACTTCCGCCCCCGGGAGGCACCCTGCTTCAGGCTGCCTTGCGAACGGGCGGTTGCAATGCGCGGCGCTTCTTCGGCGCCGGCATCATGAGAATCTTGCGCGTCTCTGCCGAAACCGGTCCCCGGACACTGCCGCCGAAATACTCATCGAGCGGGAACAAAGCATAGGGTTCCAACTCCCGCAGCCGGCGTCCGAGCCTTTGCTGGATGCGGTAGACAGCGTGGAAAAAATTGCCACGCTCGATCTTCAACTGGCGGCAGCAGAGCTTCCAATCTGCACCCAGCAGATAGTGGAAACGGAAGACCTTGTAGTCGAACTCATCCAGGGTATTCCGGGCGGTCAGACAAAAATCCGCGATGTATTCTTCGTCCTTGCGGCCCCATACCGGGCGCCGGTTCCTGCCGCCTGCGTTTTCAGCGCTGACGCGGCTCATGTGTTTTTCCTTGGCAACGCAGGTCCGAAAGCGGGAAAAACAGGCTTTAAAGATGCTGCGCAACACACAGTTGCAGGGCTGAGCAGGCCCTTTTCTTGTGGTTTCGCGCAATCCAAGTCCTTGGCAGTGCGCACACGATTCTTTCGCAAGAGCGATTGCTTCTGAGCGATTCCATTCCATAACGGTCGAATGTCCTTCCGGATTGCGGATGATTGTCCGCGCCCGATGTCTGTATCCGTTTTCTCGGAATTTCAAAAACGGTGCAATTTTTTAGAATAGGAAAAACACGGAAGTGAGCTAAGTGTATGCTTTTGTTCAGTTTCAGTATTTTTGAATTGCCCCTCAGACAAGTCCGAATGTGCGGTAATGAATATACCTATTTCTCAGAGAAATAGCCTGTATAGATCTATGTACCTTGACGATGTGCGGACCAGACTGGTGGAACTCGTGAAAAGGCGCGTGCAATGCGGCCAATTCACAGAGCGCGGACTGGCACGCCTCAGCGGCATGTCACAGCCGCACTTACACAATGTTTTGAAGCAAGTACGGACCTTGTCCCTGGAGGCGGCGGACCAATTATTACTCGCCATGAACTTCGGCGTGGAAGATTTGATTCTCCGTTTTCCTTATGGCGAGGATATGGGAACGCGCTCGGTGCCGTCTTTGAACACCAGGATTGGTCCGGGAATAGCAGCTCAATTCCGGGAATTCGGCGGGTATTACCCCGTGCCCGCAAAGGTTGCCTTGGCGGCGGTTGAGCCAATCATGGCACAGGTGGCTCCCGACTTGGGCCTGCCGGTTTCACTCCAGGCCAACGATATTGTTCTGGTGGACCAAAACCCCACCTTCCGCCGCTCTCCTCTGCCGGATTTCCCTTATTTGGTTTCGAACGGGAACGCCGCTCTGTTTCGTTATGTGAGGCTGGGGGGAACCAGAATCTACCTCACAGATTCGCCTGCCCGGACCGATCCCAAAGAATGGCATGAGATTCCGCTGCAGAAGCGGGATATTCTGGAAGTCATAAGGGGCCGCGTTGTTTGGATTAGCCGGGAACTTGGGAAAACACCGCAAGGACCGTCTCTCGCGTTTGGCGAAGGCGATTGACGCGCTGGCGGAACGGGATGAACAACTGTTGCGCGAGGCGGAGCGCGTCGACAGGCTGCGTCCGCAAGGGGCGCTGATGCTGCACGACCTTTGCCGCCAGTTCGTGGAAGCACTGAACGCGTGTTTGAAGGAACCCGCGGTGACCTTCGACCCTCCCTGCTGGACAATGGAGAGTTTCACAGATGGTGCCGTTCATCTTTTCCAGATCAATCTGCGCGGCAGGCTTCTACAGATGGCATTCCGGTCCACGGATCAACTGCAGTCGACTGAGGATTTCGCGAAGCCTTACATTCTGGAGGGCGCTGTGCGGTGTTTCAACCAGGAACTGCTGGAGAGCAGCCGGGTGGATGAGCAGCAGATCTTTTTCTGTACGCAGGGCAGCGCCGGACAGTGGCACTATTCAGACCGCCGGCTCTACCGGACAGGTTTAGTCACAGAGGACTACCTGGCCGGAGAGCTCGAGCGCTTGCTGTAGACGGATTACTGGATGGTTGTCCACTTGTGGGCGGGCATGTCTTTGAGGATCGGTGCGGTCCAGGCAAACTCAGGATGCTCGGCGAGGTGCTGCTTCGCTTTGAAATCCAACCCGCACGCATGTCCGGCGAGTGCCTGATACATCATCTTCGCCGCCATCTTTGAATCCGTGATCTTGTTCTGTACGGCTCCGGCGGGTTCGTAGGGCTTTTTCCAGTTGCCCATGCCGCGTGAGGAGAGGTCAATGTGGCCGCAGAGCGTGTGCTCATTGGGCTGCACGGTTTTGGTGGTCACGTCGTAGTGGTCGCCCAGGAACTTCTTGCCTGCTGCGAGATCGATCTTGCCCTTGTACTCCGCCATGAGTTGCTCCCAACGGATGCGGCGCGCGTTGCTGCTGACCTGCGGATCCTTGGGATTGAACGTGGTTTCCTCTTTGAGCAGATTCTCATTGATGGGGTAATTGGCACTCACGAAGTAGCCGTCTTTGGTGCGCTTGAGTTCCACGTTCTTGAGGCCGAGCTCCAGACTTGCGATCTCATTGTGCCGCATATCCGCGACGAGCCAGTCATTGGCATAGCCGCCGTTGTTGCCTTCCTTCATGATGCGGGCGAAGTCATCCACGTTTTCCGAGTACTGCATGGCCTTGCGGGCGCGGACGAATTCCGCGATGCCGTTGGTGTCGAAGCCCTCGAAATCAGAGATAGTGGTCTCCGTGATGACAATGCCGGCGTCATTGATGCCGAAGTCATCGGCGCTGTGGATGAGGCCGGGGTAGCCGTCCATCACGAAGCGGTGGCCTTTGACGGGCTTGATATCGAAGGAGATGGTCCAGCGGGTGCCTTCCATGTAGCTGGTCCAGTTATTGTGGCCGATCACCGGCTTGCCGTCTTTGGTGTAGCTGCCGGTGGCGACGAAGGCGCTGCAGTGATCCGGCGCGACGAGCGATTTCGGCGACTTCACGTCGTGCTGCTTGTTGTACTGCTTGGTGTAGTATTCCCACTCCATGGCAGCGTTGAGGGCGACGATGTCCCAGAGATCCAGCTTGATGTTGCGCGCCTTCAGGCCATCGGCGATGCCCTGGAGTTCTTCGCGGTACTCCTGTTCAATATGCGGCCAGAGGATATGTTCCGCAGCATCGCGGTAGAAATCCCACTTCTTCTCGGAATCGTGTTCGAACTCCACCTTCTGCACGTTCAGCGCATCAACGATTTCCGCGCCAAGCAGCCAACCGTGCTGGAAGCCGATATTGGCGGGGGTGCCTTCCAGGTGAACAACGGTCCAGCCATCCTGCTGGACTGGTTTGCGGTAAGAGCCTTTGAGACGGGGATCCGTTTCGGGTTCCTTCGCGGCGAAGGAAATACAAACAACGGCCAGCGCGGCAAGTACGGCGAACTTAATAAGACGCATATTGCGTCTAGTGTAGGACATTGGCGTGCCAGCGCAGCAGGTCTGACAGAGAATCGAAGTATTCCAGGCGCTGAATCAGTTCGTCATCGCACGGAACGACCTTTTCTTCGTGGACAAAATAGACGGCGAGAGTGTCGATTCCGCACAGCGCGGCAGCCAAAGCGGCCAGTAGCCTGTAGATGGCAACCCGGTTCCGTTCTGTCTTCTTGCGCGTGCCGGTGAGGTAATCGACTGAGATCCAGGCGGTGTGTTCGAGGATGGCATCGCGCACGCGCGGGTCGTCACTGAGCGCCGCGGTGGTGTAGCGGTCCTGAAAGTAAGCCGTATCGAACTGGACAACCTGCATCATCTCTTCGCCCGCACGGATCACGGTAATGTGATCAGACTGCAGAGCGAGGATAGAATCCGGACCCTTGTGTTCGAGGGTATCGATGAAGGCAGTCTCGGCGGCATCCTGAATGGCTTCTTCCGTCAGGTGGCGTGGAATGCGGAGGAGGAGAACGAGAGAGAACGAATGATCTGTCGTATCTCCTTCGGGCTCACCGCGGAGTTTGGAAAGCCAGCGGGAAAATGCCATGGTCTCCTCCGATTGTTTCGGATTCAGAGTGCGGACGCAAGCTATGTGGCAATTTCCCACTGCAGCGTGGCGAGATAGCTTTCCAGAAGAGCGACCACCCGGGCCGTTGTAGCTTGGTCGCGGGCCTTCGCGGCCTGAAGGATATCGCGTCCCAGTTCCGTGATTTGAGGAAAGCCGTAGCCGCCGCCGGACCCTTTGATCTGGTGGGCAAGGCGCTGGACTCCGGCAAGGTCACCGGAAGCCGCCAGGCTGGCCATCTCCGCGGTTCTTTCGCGAACACTGCGGATATATTCGGGGATCAGGTCCGCAAGTTCGGGGTCGATCGAAATCAAAAGCGGTGCCGGAGTCGCGGTGAGACTGCAAAAACGCTCTACGGTCTCCAGCAGGGTCTGTCTGCGAACCGGCTTGGCAAGATACCCGGAGAGCCCTGCGGCGAGACAACGCTCGCGAACGCTGCGCCCTGTGTCTCCTGTCATGGCGACGATCGGGACAGGGACAGAGCGCGGCATCTTGAGCAGGGTGCGGGCGATCTCCAGGCCATCCTCCATCCCGACCTGTAGATCCATCAGCACCAAAGAGACATTGCGGCGGGCAAATTCAGCCACGGCCTGCGCCTTGTCGGACGCAGCCACAATGCGGCACTGTTTCTTCAGGTAACCCTGCATTAAGTGGATGATCTCGGGCGCATCGTCCACCACCAGAACCAGCGGCCTGGGGTCGATCCAGGTGGCAACCGTCTGCAACAGATCATCGCGGTGATAGGGCTTGGTGAGGTAATCATCCATACCGCGCTGGAAGGCAAGGCCGCGGTGTTCTTCAAGCGCATGGGCCGTAACGGCGACGATGGGAACACGCGCGTTGCCGGAAGCACTTTCGTTGGCACGAATGCGGGCAGCAGTCTCGAAGCCATCCATGCCCGGCATCCGCAGATCCATCAGGATGACGTCATACACGAAGCGCGATGCGAGTTCCACACCGGCCATGCCGTCCGCCGCGATCTCATAACGGTAACCCGCCGAACTCAGATGACGGGCCGCAAGCTTCTGATTTTCCGGGTTGTCTTCGATGATCAGGATGACCGGACTCACGGACTTCGTCCTGGAATGCGGTTGCGGGAGCCCCACCTGCGGAACCAATGCCGGCTCTTGCATCACACCCAGCAACTTCCGCAGCGTCTCTTCGAGTTTGGAGGGCAGCAGAGGGAGATCCAGCGTCACAAAAGACGGCGGGTCTGTGGACTCTGGCGCGAGGAATTGAAAGACCACGGGCGCCTGTTGACCCGTCGTCGTGGCCAGCAGGGCTTTCGCCTCAGATGTGGTTTCGCAGGTGGTAAGTTGCAAGCTCCAGGCCGCGAATACTTCGCGCATCGGACCCGGGCCGGACCAGACCAGGAAGGCCGGGAGTTCCCGGCAGCGCTGCAGCAATTGAAATTCGGCTGCCGTTCTGGTTCCAGACCGCGGCAGAACCAGTTCCAGCTGGAAAGTGCTGCCGTTGCCGGGTTCTGACTGTACGGTCAAACTCCCGTTCATAGCCTCAGCGAGTGCGCGGGAGATGTGCAGACCCAAACCGGTGCCTGAAAACGTGCGCGAATTCGAGGGGTCCAGCTGGACGAATTTTTCAAAGACGCGGTGAAGGTCCTGCGTGGCGATGCCAATGCCGGTGTCGGCAACCCGAAACACCAGGCGCACCTGCTCTCCCTGCAGGATCTGCCAGCTGAGTGACAACGAAACATGGCCTTGACGCGTGAACTTGAGCGCATTGGCAAGCAGGTTGATGAGGATCTGGCGGGTTCGGTTCGCATCGCCCAGAACTCTGGGGGCGAGGGCAGGTTCCGCCCAGCAGAATAACTGCACCTCGCGGTTCTGCAGACGCGGCTTGAACATGGCCGCTACGGATTCGCAGATTTCGCCCGGATCGAACTCGGCTTGTTCGATATCCATCTGGCCCGCCTCGATTTTCGAAATGTCGAGGAGTTCATTGATCAAATGCAGGAGCGATTCCGCGCTGGTAAGAACGGTCTGTTGACAATCCAGCTGTTCCGGGCTGAGGTGGGTTTGCCCGAGAAGTTCCGTCATCCCGATGATGGCGTTGAGCGGAGTTCGGATCTCATGGCTGACATTGGCGAGGAATTGCGTCTTCGCCAGATTGGCCGCCTCTGCCGCTTCTTTGGCGCGTTCCAGACCGGCTTCGAAATCGAGGCGCGCACTGACGTCGGTCAAGAGTCCGGCAGTGCCGAGGATGGCCGAGGCATCGCCTAAAACCAGGCGCGCGTGGACCTCAATATGACGGATGCCGCCGTCTTTGCGGACATACCGGATGGTGTGGCGGCAGTAAGGCTTCTTCCTCTCCAGCAGCGGCACGAATTGTTCCATGTTGGCCGCGCGGTCATCGGGATGAACAAACTCCAGAAAGGGTCTGCCGAGGCTCTCTTCGATGGAGTAGCCGCTGATCGTGGTCCAGGCCGGGTTGAGAAAGGTCCAGCGGCCGGAAACGTCGGTTTGGAAAACGGCTTCCTGCAGATTGTCGACGAGGAGACGGTACCGGCTTTCGCTGTCCCCGAGAGCTTGCAGCGTTCTGCGCCACTCGGTCACATCGCGGAGGATTGCGGTGTACCAGGGCTCACCGTCCAGCTCGGCGGCTCCGAGCGATAATTCCAGCGGCACCCTCGACCCATCGGGACGGTACCCATCCGTTTGTATCGCGCTCGATTTTCGGAAAGAGTGCGCCCCGGGCATGAGGCGTGTCAGTGGAAAGCCTTTGAGCTGCTCGGGGTGCCGCTGGAAAATGACTCCCGCGGCATTGTTCGCGAACAGGATGCGGCCATCTTCGCCGACAGTGAGAATGCCGTCGGATGCCGTCTGGGCGACGCTGCGATACCGCTCTTCACTCAAACGCAAGGCTTGTCTGGCCTGCCAATCCGCCGTGACATCGCGGTAGCACCAAACGCGCCCGATGATTTTCCCGCGCAGAAGCTGAGGCTTGGAATCCCGCTCAAAGCGGCGCCCGTCGCGCAGCTCAATTCTGTCCCGGCCCTCCTTCTGCGGATCGCCGTACAGAGCGGCGAGACGGTCCATAAAAGCAGCGGGATCCGCCAGTTGGTCGAGCTGGAGCTGGCGGATGGCATTGGAATCGCGGGTAGACGCCAGATCTTCCGGAATGCGCCACATTTCGAGAAAGCGACGGTTGAAACTGATCATGGTGCGGTTGAGGTCCGCCACCAGAATTCCTTCTTCGGTCGCTTCGAGGGTAGCGTTCAAAACAGCCAGGGCTTCTTCAAGTTGCTGGTTGGTGGCAGCCAGAGTTTTCTTGCCGGCCTCCAGTTGCGATGCAACGGTGCGCAGTTCGGAAAGCGCCTGCGTTTGCGATTGCATGGCGTGCAGAAAATCCGGCACGGAATCATGCAGAGCGAAATCGTCGAGGGTGAGACCAAGAGAGACGACGGAAGAGGCATCCGCCATCCAGGGTGAGCATAGAAACGTGATCCTGCTGCCACCCGGGTCCGGCATCATTTGGCCGCGCAGCTTGAGTGAACGGCTTCGGTGGGCCAGGATGAACAGCTTGTTGGGAGCTTCCAGCAGCGCGTCAAAGTTCTGCGCGAAAACCGGCCGCTCAATTTGGAAATGCTCCAGCAGCAATACGCCGGCGCTGAGCTCAGGGCAGATGCGCGAAAGCACAGGGCCAGCCTGGATCAGCGCCATCCCGCGGTCAAAGACCAGATGGAATGGGAATGCCTGACGGAACTGTTCCGGACTGAGAGAGAGATTCATTCGGCAGCGGGATTCGCCCAGGTCACAAGAAAAGATTGGCGGTCGGCCGGAGTCGCCGGCCCCAGCGCCTCAATCGTGACCGGCGTCGAGTACATTTCACCCAGGCCCTCAATGAGTCCGACGACAAAGGGTTCCAGGCCCGCCCGGTGAGAGCGGTAGTGGAGATGCAGAGAATACTCCTGGATGTCACTACAGGCAAAGTGAGGTGGCACCAGGTGGGGGAAAATCAAGGCTATACGGGAGTGAAAGTCCGGCAAGTGAAGCAGGAATTCTTTCAGGTTGCGGCCGGCGGCACGCATCATGTCCCCGTAACCCTTGCGCGCTGTGTTCAATACCCAGTAGCGGCCAAAGGCGCCAAGCAGCGGTTCCGCGGGCGAATTCAAAACTTTGCAGGCAGCGCCGACAAGGTCATATGTCAGCGAATCTGGATAGGCTTCCGTGCTGAGAAACATCTCAACATCCACACCAGCGGCGGCCTTGATCTCCAGCCACACGGCTTCCCCGTGAGCTTCACGAACCATATTTTCGAGCGCTTGATTCACCATTCCGTACATGGGAGAGGTTCCTTTTCACTCGGGAGTTTTCGAATTCTGGCGAAGCTGATTCATGGTCTCTTCGAGATCGAAGGACTTCAGCATCCTGTAAAAGCGCGTTCTGCCAATGCCGAGTTCGCGCATGACAGCGGACGCGTTGCCAGCATGCTTGATCAGCGTGGTGTGGACAAGTTTGCGTGAGACATCGAGGAGTGTCGCGCCATCGTCAACCACGGCATTCTGCGGGGTTGGCGATGCAATTTCCGAAGTACCACGGAGACGGGCGGGCAGATCCGCAACCCGGATCTCACTTCCTTCCGCCACCACCAGCGCGCGCTGGATTACGTTCTGCAGTTCCCGAACGTTGCCCGGCCACTTGTATGCGAGCAGCACCTGCAGTGCTTCCGGCGAGAGGACGTCCGCAGTCGCGCCGGATTCCCTGCCAAACTGCTGAATGAAGGCCTGCGCCAGTGCTGGAATATCCTCCAGACGCTGCCGCAGCGGCGGGATTTCGAGATCAAACACCGCGAGCCGGAAATACAGATCCTGCCGGAAGCGGCCTGTATCCACATCTTCCGCCAGATTGCGATGGGTCGCGGTGATCAACCGGAAATCCGACGTGATGGTTGCCTGACCGCCCAGGCGCTGAAACTTGCGCTCCTGTAAAACGCGCAGGAGCTTGGCCTGCACTGCGGGAGACAGCTCTCCGATTTCGTCCAGAAAGATCGTTCCCTTGTTGGCTTCTTCAAACCGGCCTGCGCGGCGGGCAACAGCGCCGGTGAATGCGCCTTTCTCATGGCCGAAGAGTTCACTTTCGAGCAGAGATTCCGGGATGGCCGCGGAATTCACCGCTACGAAAGGCCCGCGGGACCGGCCGCCGGACATATGCAGCGCCCGCGCCACAAGCTCCTTCCCCGTGCCGCTTTCGCCGTGGATTAGCACCGAAACATCGCTCTTCGAAAGTCGGTCCAGCTGGCGGAAGATCCTTTGCATTTCGGGCGAATTGCCAACAATCCCCGCATAGCCGCGGCCTTCCACTTCGCGCTCAAGCTGCGCAACCCGGAACGACAAGCGCCCGTGTTCAGCGGCATTCTTTACAGTGGTGAGGAGTTTGGTGCGGTCCAGCGGCTTGGTGAGGTAATCGTAAGCGCCCAGCTTCATCGCGCGGACGACGGTCTCCACACCATCATTGGCCGTCAACATCACCACCGGAATCAAAGGATTGTGTTCCCGGATCTGGCGCAGAATCTCCATGCCGTCCGTGCCGGGCATGTTGACATCCAGAAGAATCACGGAGGGCAGCTCCTCGGTAAGAGCCTGCATGCAGCTGTCACCGCTGCTCAGCGAGCTGATTTCGAAACCGCCGATATCCAGCCAGCGGTCCAGCAAAGTGCGGACCATCGGATCGTCATCAACAACAAAGACGAGCGGCTGTTCAGCGGGCATTGGCAGCCCCGGCGCGGATGACCATTCGTTGAAACATTCGAACCTATTATCACGCTCCGTGACTGTGGCAGTCATTTAGGCCTCCGCACATGGCACTGCACGCACAGGACCAACAGCAAAAAGGGTGATTTTAGGCTTTTGAGACCGCTATTACGTATGGCACATGTTCAAAACGGAACAGTGTTCCGGAATTGGGATGTTTCAATATGGAACAGTATGGAACGCGCTCGGAATAACCTGCTGCCCTGGCGCGGTCGTTACCGTGCTGTCAATCATGGCACTGATCACCATATCCGGCGTACCGGCCTTTTTCAACTCAATCAGGGATTTCGGGTCGATTTGGAAGTTATGCGGATACGTGCGGATCAAGCGGGTCACAACATCCCCCGCCAGATGAGCCTGCGAGAGATCCGCAATATCCGCATTGCTCAGCGCCTGCTTTACCGGAGTGAGAACCTGGCCGAAGGGACCGATTTGGGGCGCGGCTGGCGGCTCACTTTCCACCAGACCCGGCTTCATGGGATGCGCGGAGAAAGCCGAAACCGGTGCCGGACGGTGCTTTGATTTGTACCAGACCACTCCCACCACGAAGGCGAAAAACAACACGGTGCAGGCGCCATAGAAGAGAGCGGCCTGCTCCCAGCGAATACCCAGGCGTCTGCGCTGGCAGCAGGGGCAGCGGTAGGGGAAGAAACATAGACAAGCGAAGAGATAGTCCTTGGCCGTCTCCCGGTGTGCCCTGCGCATTTCCTTGTTGCATATTTCGCAAATCATTGGTGTTGACTCCACATCTCCGGTCGACAGTAGTGCACGCCCCTAACCAAAGTACTGACTACGTCTTTTCAATGAGTTAGCCCATTCGCCCCGGCGGGACTGTTTCGAAAGCGGACAACAAAAGGCATCACCGGCGTTCCGTTTGGAACATTTGGAAGTACCCTATAGGAATCCACATGAAACAACTGGTTTTGCTCGCCTTGTGCGGATTTAGCGCTCTACAGGGAGCGGTGTTCAACGTCCTCGATTACGGTGCGACCGGGGACGGAAAGACCAAAGATACAACTCCCATCGCCAAGGCGATCGCAGCTTGCGCCAAAGCAGGAGGCGGCACGGTTTACCTGCCTCCCGGACGTTATCTGACTGGTCCTGTGGTCCTCAAGAGCAACATGACGCTCGAAATCGATGGAGGTGCGACTCTGCTGGGCAGCCCGGACGTTGCCGATTATCCTCTGCGGGATGATGTTTGGAATCCAGGCAAGAAAGTCGTTGCTGCGCTGATTTCCGCCACCGATGCCGAGAACGTGACGGTTCGCGGGCGGGGCACCGTCGACGGCCAGGGTTCGAACTGGTGGAAGCTCATGGGCTGGCCCGCGCGCATGAAGGTCAAGCCGGAAAACAAGACGGCACAGGAACTGGAAGATATCAAGAAGCTGGCGAATGGCCGGCCGCACCTGCTGGAGTTCATCCGCTGCAAGTTCACGGCGGTGGAACAACTGCACTTGATCAATTCCCCTTCGTGGACGATCCACCCTTTATTGAGTGAATTCGTCCGCGTGGATGGCGTGACAATCGAAAATCCGGTGCCCTCCCCAAACACGGATGGCATTAACCCGGAAAGCTGCCGCAACGTGCAGATTTCCAACTGCCGCATCGACGTGGGCGATGACTGCATCACTTTGAAATCCGGCAAGGATGCCGCAGGCCGCAAAGTCGGCAAGCCCGATGAGAACATCACCATCACCAACTGCGTGATGCTCAAGGGCCACGGCGGCGTGGTGATTGGCAGTGAGATGTCCGGCGGCGTGCGGAATGTCACCGTCAGCAACTGTGTGTTTCAGGGTACGGATGTGGGCATCCGCGTGAAGACACAGCGCGGGCGGGGCGGCGTGGTGGAAGGTCTGGCGGCAACGAACATTGTGATGCAAGACGTCAAATCGGCGTTCACTATCACCATGTTCTATGCGGGCTCAGAGAAGGAGAAGGGTGCATTCCCGGTGGATGAAGGCACGCCCCGCTTCCGCGATTTCGTCTTCAGCAACATCACCGCCCGCGGTTCAAAGACCGCCGGTGAGGTGACCGGTCTCAAGGAAATGCTGGTGGAGAACATCTCGTTCAGCAATATCCACATTGATGCGGAAACTGGCATGAAGGTCACTGATGCAAAGGATATTGATTTTCGGGATGTGGTGATCCGGGCGATGTCCGGCCCGCCTCTGACCGTGACGGGCAGCGAACGCGTGAACGCGGCGGGTGTCACAGGACGGCGCTAAATCAATTCTGATGACCAGCGAAAGATCGATCACTGAGAAACTTCGTTCGAAAGTGCGCATTCCCGCGGGTTCCGCACTGGCCCTGGGCATTGGGGATGATTGCGCCATCTACCGGCCGAGGGGTTCCGCGGATGATTTGCTGCTGACCACGGATCTGTATGTGGAAGGCGTACACTTTCGCCAGGACACACATAAACCACAGGACGCAGGCTACAAAGCCCTCGCCCGCAGCCTGAGTGACATCGCAGCCATGGGCGGAGAACCAAAGCTCTGCCTGACGGCACTTTGCGCCGCACCCTGGACAACAGACAAGTGGATCGACGGCTTCTACAAAGGCCTTTTGGAACTGGCGGAGGCTACGGGAACACTCCTTGCCGGCGGTGACCTTTCGCGTGGTTCGGAGTTTTGTTGCGACGTGCTGGTGCTGGGCTCCGTGCCAAGAGGCACCGCAATGTTGCGCAGCACCGCCAAGCCAGGCCAGGATGTCTATGTTTCCGGTTCGCTGGGTGGTTCGGCACTGGGTTTGGAGACCGGCAAAGGGAAGGCCTGGAAGAAGCACATCCACCCGGAGCCGCGTCTCGAACTGGCCCGGACGCTGCGGGAGAAGTACCGCGCCACGGCCGCGATGGATCTGAGCGACGGGCTCTCGCTGGACCTGCGGCGCATGGCCCTCGACTCCAACCTGGCCGTGGAAATTTCCGCACCGCCGCAGTTCCCCGGAGCAACCCTGGCGCACGCACTGCATGGCGGCGAGGACTATGAGTTGCTCTTCACCGTGCGCGCGGGCTTGAAGCTGCCGGAGACATTGTGCGGTGTCCGGTTGACCAAAATCGGGCGGACGGTGGCCGGACCAGCCGGACTGATCCAACTGGAGGGTGAACCTCTCGCGCCACTTGGATATGATCATTTTGCGTCGCGGGACGCCGCTAAATGACATTGCCCGATCCAGGTCCTGTTGCTGATTTGATTGAAGCGTTCCGGCGCTCCAAGACGATGTTCGCCGCCGTGAGCCTGGGCATCTTTGACCTGCTGGGGTCTGGCCCGATGACCGCTGCGGCAGTCGCGGAAAGCCTGGGCAGTCATCCGGAAGCAACCTCGCGGCTGCTCGAGGCCTGCACCGGGCTTGGTTTGCTGCAAAGCGAAGACGGAATCTTCGCCAACACCCCTCTGGCGGCCGCTTATCTGCAGACCAACAGCCCGAACAGTTTGACCGGCTACATACAGTATTCGAACGATGCGCTCTACGCGCTCTGGTCGAATCTGGAAAATGCCGTCCGGGAGGGAACGCCGCGCTGGGCGGAGACATTTGGCTGGCCCGGGCCGATCTTCGACCACTTCTTCAGTACGCCGGAAAAGATGAGAACCTTCGTGCTGGGAATGCACGGTTTTGGCGTTCTGAGTTCCCCGTCAGTGGTGCGTGCCTTTGATTTGAGCGGATTCCATGCGATGGCGGATCTGGGCGCAGCCACGGGACACTTGACGGTGGCCGCCTGTGAAGCCTGGCCGCAATTGCGCGGTGCGGTTTTCGATATGGAAAAGGTGTTGCCGGTGGCCCGCGAAATCGTGGCGCAGTCGCCCGCGCAGGACCGCATCACTTTCGTGGCCGGGGATTTTTTTACTGACCCTCTGCCGCCCGCTGACCTTTACGCGCTGGGGCGGATTCTGCATGACTGGACCGAAGAAAAGATCCGCCTGTTGCTGCACCGGATCGCGGCCAGTCTGCCCTCCGGCGGCGGACTCTTGCTGGCCGAGAAGATTCTGGACGAAGACAAACGTGGACCAATCCACGTGCAGATGCAGAGCTTGAACATGCTGGTTTGCACGGAAGGCCGGGAGAGAACGCTTTCGGAATACCGTGACCTGCTGGAAGCAGCAGGGTTTGAGGATGTGCGTGGTGTTCGCACGGGTAAAGCCGTGGATGCGATTTTGGCGCGGAGAAAATAGGCGAGATGGCGACGACGATTGAAAAGACAGCGTGGGGCGGCTGGCCCAACTGCTGGCGCATCACCAACGGCGAAGTGGAATTGATTGTGACCTCCGATGTGGGTCCGCGAATCATGCGCTATGGCTTTGTTGGCGGCCAGAATCTGTTCAAGGAATACACGGACCAACTTGGCAAAAGCGGTGAGCCCGAGTGGCAGCTGCGCGGTGGACACCGTATCTGGCTGGCACCCGAGCATTTTCCACGGACCTATGCACCCGATAACGAACCCGTGCAGGTTTTCGTGGAAGGCAGCACGCTGCGCGCGGTGCAACCCGTGGAACCATCGACCGGCATTCAGAAAGAGATCGAAGTCACGCTGGAACCGTCCGGGTCGAAGGTAATCGTCCGGCACACTCTGCGGAACACTCTGGCATGGGATCTCGAATTCGCAGCCTGGGCCTTGACCATGATGGCGCAAAACGGACATGGGATCACAGGCTTCCCGCCGCGCGGTACGCATCCAGAGATGCTGGAACCGACCAACCCTTTGATTATGTGGGCCTTTACCGATTTGCGGGATGAGCGGTACACGTTCCTCGAAAAGTACTTCGTCCTGCGCCAGGACCCCGCAAACGCGAAACCCACCAAGCTGGGCCACTTCAATGAAAAGACCTGGGGAGCCTATCTGCTTGGCCCGGACCTCTTTATAAAGCAGGTCAGCGCGGAAAAAGCGAAGCCTTATCCGGATATGGGCTGCTCTTATGAGACCTTTACGCGGCATGACATGTTGGAGATTGAAACCCTGGGGCCTGTCACCAAAGTGGCTCCCGGCGCTGCGATTGAACACATTGAGCGGTGGTCTCTCTCGAAGGTTGCGGGCGGTGTGCCGGAATGGTCAGACGCTGCGCTCGACAACCTGCTGCTGCCTCTGCTGGACTGATTCCGTAAGGCCGCTTCGATAGACTGGGAACAGGATGCGCCGTCACGGCGGGCCCGCGTTCGTAAGGGTAAAAACAGCACATGAGAGTTGTGATAGCGATCGATGGGCCGGCAGGAGCCGGCAAGAGTACGATCGCACGAAGTCTGGCGGCCCGTCTCGGCTACACATACATTGACAGCGGTGCCATGTACCGCGCCATCGCTCTGTGGGCTCTGCGCCTGGAAGTCGATCTGCAAGACGCCATCAAGCTGGAGCAACTTGCCCGGTCGGCAAAGATCTCACTCTTGATGGATCGCTCCGTGCAACTCAATGGCGAGGATGTCACCAGCGAAATCCGAACCCCGGAAGTGACGGCCGCCGCATCGAAGGTGGCTGCAGTGAAGTCCGTACGGTCCGCGCTGGTGGAGAAGCAAAGGGAAATCGCGGAAACAGCCAGCGTGGTGATGGAAGGCCGCGACATCGGGACGGTGGTATTCCCGCAGGCGCGGGTGAAGATATTTCTCGATGCTGACCCGCAGGAGCGCGTAAGACGCAGGTCAGTGGAATTGCCGGAAGTGGCGGCGGCACAACTCGCCGCGCAAATGTCAGAACGGGATACAAGGGACAGGGAGCGGGCAGAATCGCCTCTGGTACAGGCACCTGATGCGGTTTATCTCGATTCCACGGGGCTGGCTCCCCTGGAGGTGGAGGAGAAGATCCTGCAGTTGGTCCGCGCCCGTGTTTCAAATGGAAAGGAATTACATTGAATAATTTATTGGCCATGAAGTTCGGCGGCACGAGCGTTGGCTCGGCTGCGCGGATGAAGGCAGCGGGGGATTTGATCGCGCTGGAGGCAGCGAAGCGTCCGGTGGTCGCGGTGGTTTCCGCGATGTCGAAGATTACGGATCTGCTGCTCGACGTTGCGAAACATGCCGAGGCCGATGACCAGACTGCGATCGACGGCGGCATTGAACTGCTGGAAGCCAGGCACTTCGAAGCGGTGCAGGAATTGCTGCCGGCGACGGAGAGGCTGCGGGTACACGAGCAGATCGAGGAGATTACGGGGGATTTCCGGCGGATCGTAAGTGGCATGCAGATGCTGGGGTACCGTCCGCCGCGCGCGGTGGATGAAGCCATCGCCGTTGGGGAACGCCTTTCCGCGCTGCTGGTCAGTGAGTATTTGAAGTCCATTGGCCTGGCTTCAGAGGCGGTGAATGCCTCGGAAGTCATCGTGACGGATGCCGTTTTCGGCAATGCGTCGCCCATGCTTCGGGAGACACGGGAAAAGGCAGAGGCGAAGCTGCGTCCGTTGCTGGACCGCGGCGTGATTCCCGTTGTGACCGGCTTTAACGGTGCAACGGCAGATGGCCGCCCCACCACGCTTGGCCGCGGCGGTTCTGATTTCTCGGCTGCGATCGTCGCCGCCGTGCTGGATGCTGCCGAACTCTGGATCTGGACGGATGTGGACGGCATTATGACCGCTGACCCCCGCCTGGTGCCAGGGGCGAAGATTCTGGATGAGATCACGTACAGCGAAGCCGCGGAACTGGCCTACGCCGGTGCGAAGGTGCTGCATCCGCGAACCCTGGCGCCTCTGGTCGAAAAGAAGATTCCGGTTTGGAGCAAGAACAGCTTCGCGCCCGAAAAACCGGGCACACGGATTGTCCCCGCTCTCGGCGCGGGGAACGGCGGTGCACGCGCGGTAACGTCCATGGCGAATGTGGCGCTGGTTTCCCTGGAGCCTGCGAATACGGGCGTGGGCGGTGTTCACGTGATGGCGCGGGCCATTGATGCCCTGGATTCGGCTGGCGTGGAGTTGCTCGCACTCTCCAGTTCCAGTTACCGCCAGAGCTTCTGCCTGTTGATTCGCAAGGAAGATCTGGAAGCAGCAACGCAGGCGATCGAAACGGCGCTTGCACTGGAACTGGCGCACGGTTACGTGCACGGGATCGAGGTGGATCAGAACGTGGGCTTGCTGGCGGTGGTGGGGGAAGGGATGCGTGGCTTCTCAGGGCTCGCAGGCCGGATCTTCACCGCAATTTCGCGGGAGAAGGTGAATATCATCGCGATAGCCCAGGGTTCCAGCGAGTTGACGATCTCAATCGTGGTGCGGCGGGACGGGCTGGAGAAAGCGGTCCGCGCGGTTCATGCGGAGTGTCACCTGGCTTAGGGTTGTCATTCGAGCCACCTGGGCTGTGCAGCTTGTTCGCACGTCTGTACCCCGGAAAAACTCTGGCATTCCAACGACCCGGACTGTGCAGCTTGTTCGCACGTCAGAATGGCGCACGAACATACCGTTCGAACCACCCGGGCTGTACCCCGGAAAACTCTGGCATTCCAACGACCCGGACGGTGCAGCTTGTTCGCACGTCAGAATCGCGCTCGAACGATTTGCGTTCGAGCGACCCCGGACTG
>CAIXXM010000145.1 GCA_903923395.1 uncultured Acidobacteriia bacterium | reverse complement strand
GGGGTTGGGTTTGGCGATTGCGAAACAGATTGCCACCCTGCATGGCGCGTCGATTGAAGCCGGGGAGGCACCCGCGGGCGGCAACAGATTCGTTGTCTCCTTTCCCGCTCTGCCCACGCGCGCAAGAAGCCCGAAAGCAGATCTTCAGGTAATACTCAGGCATTTGTAATCCTGGTTCAACAACGCGTTGTTAGGCTTGACGTTGATGAAAGCCCTGCTGCGCCGTGCGATGCGTTGGAGCCATATATGGCTGGGTCTGATCACCGGACTCTTTCTTTGTTTGATGGCCGTTTCCGGCGGGCTCGTTGCTTTGCGTCCTCCACTCGCGATGTTACTCTCGCCGCCGTCTCCCAGGGCGGCGGGATGTGCCGCGACGGACTGGGACCGTGCCGCGCATGATATCTCCACTTATGCCGGCGCGGAGATCAACCGTATCTATGGTCCTGACGGCACCGATACGAAGTACCACATACGCACGGCCACAGACAGTCCAATCCTCTTCGGTCATGTCATCTTTGATGCGTGCAGCGGCAAGGTGTTGGGCTCCATCCCGTTCCAGTGGATGGACTGGACCGTTGACCTGCACCACAACCTGCTTGCGGGCAAGACGGGACGCCTGTGGACCGGTGCCATCGGCGTGGCCATGCTGGTAAGTGGCCTGAGCGGACTGCTTTTGTGGTTGATGGCGCGCCCCAGTTGGAAAACTGCTTTCACTGTCAGTCTTCGCCTGTCCAACCGCTCTCCGCGCGAATGGCACCGCGCCGCGGGTCTCGCTGCCATGTTGTTTCTTACGGGAGAAGCCTTCAGCGGCTTGTGGCTGAGCTTTCCGCAGACCATGCGGGGACTCCTTGCCACAGTGTCCACTGCACCGGAGACGGTGCGTCCGGCGCGGGCTCCGAAGGACAGCGGATCCAAAGAACATATAGGTCTCGGCGCCATCATGGCGGCCGCGAAGCAAACCTTTCCAGATGGAATGGTTCGGGAAGTCCGCATGCCGGAGGGTGGTGGAAGCGCGCAGGTCCGCATGTGGCGCCCCGGTGACTTCCGCTCGCTTGGAAACAATGTCGTATTTGTATCCTCTGTCACCGGCAAAGTGATGGCCGTGGATAAGTATGGTGACCGGAGCGGATCCAGCCGGATTGTCCAGGCGATGGCGGCTCTGCACTATGACGAATGGGGCGGTACGGCTTTCCGTATCCTCGCTGCCGCCGCAGGTTTCTCCCTGCCGCTGCTTTATATCACCGGATTCTTTCTCTGGCGTCAGTCAAGAGTTCGCAAACCAATACCCGCTAACCCGGCGCGGTCACGGGAAGTCGCAGCAATCCACTAATATCTGCAAGCCTGCAAAGCCAGGCTGCGGCACAGTACGAAATGAAACAGGAGTCTTATGAAGAAGCCATACGTGTATCTATTCATCTTCATTGCATCCTTCTGTATGCCACTTATGGCGCAGCTGGACAAAGCATCTATCACGGGAACACTGACTGACCCTTCCGGCGCACTTGTCGGAGGCGCTGCAGTAAATGTCACTTATCCCGCCACCGGTTTGACCAGGAATGCAGTAACGAATAACTCGGGAGTGTTTCTGCTGGCTGGATTGCCAGTCGGACATGCCGTGGTGGAAACAGCGAAGACCGGCTTCCGGCCCATTAAGGCCGAGTTGGATCTCAGCGTTGGCGAAACCAGAACCTTGAATCTTGCGCTGCAGCTTGGCGGCGTGGATACGTCCGTCGAAGTGGTGGCGGAAGCGGATCTGCAGCGGAACAATGCCGCTGTGGGTGCCACGTTTGACAACACACAGATCAGCCAACTCCCGATCAACGGCAGAAACTGGGGTGGCTTGATGACTCTGACCCCCGGCGCGATCGATACGGGTGCCGGTAATGGCGCGAGCGTTCGCTTCTTTGCCCAGGGGGGTGACGACGTGAACTACCGCGTGGACGGTGTAGATGCTACTGCTGTCCGCAACCAGGCGGAAAGCAAGAGCCGGATGATGATCTCAGAAGATGCGATCGCCGAATTCCGCGTCAACTCCCAACTCTATACCGCCGAAACGGGCGGTGCCACCTCCGCGCAGGTGGAGATCGTGTCGAAGGGCGGCACGAATGGACTTCATGCCAGCGCCTTTGAGTATCTTCGGAACAGCGCGCTCGATTCGCGCAGTCCCTTTGATGGCAAGACGATTCCCCCCTTCAAGATGAACCAGTTCGGAGCCACACTGGGAGGGGCGATTCTCAAGGATAAGACCTTCTTCTTCCTCTCTTATGAAGGCCTCATTCAGCGGCAGTACATTACTCAAACGGGCTTTGTTCCATCCCCGGCGTTCCGGGCTGCGGCGGTGGCGGCCGTCCGTCCACTGATCAATCTCTATCCGGATGGACAGACTACTGTCATTACCAATGGCGTGGTAAATCCCAACGTGATGGGCTGGACAGGCATCGGTCTGGCAACACAAAACGAACATACCTTTTTGTTGCGCCTGGATCATCGCTTCAGTGACCGCTTCAGCGCATATTTCCGGGCGAGCGGAGATACCACGAACGCGTTTGCTCCCAATGCGGCGCTTCCTTACGGGACCAGAAATCTGGACGCCCCGGTGAGCGGTCTGTTTGGCTTTTTATATCTGCTGAACCCCTCCACAACCAATGAATTGCGTATTGGTGCAAACTATGCGCAGCCGTTGCATTCCATTCCGTCCGGTGCGCAGGCTACGATCAGCATTCCTTCTCTTTCGTCCATTCCTGGCGGAAACAGGCGTATCGCGTTCGGCATTACTGAATCGGTGGTGGATCAATTTGTTTCCCAGCGCGGCGCACATACTCTGAAAGCGGGTTTCGAGGTGAGACGCGTTCAGTTGATTGTGCATGATTTCAATCTGTCGGATGGCACCGCCAGTTATGCCAGCCTCGCGGACTTCCAGAATGATAAGTTGAATACCCTGGCCGGTTCCGGCGAGCTTCCCACCAAACAGATGCGGAAGATTCAATTCTTCGGGTATGCCCAGGATGAGTGGAAGATCCGTCCGAACTTTACGGCCAACTTTGGCCTGCGCTATGAGTATTTCAACGCATTCAGCGAGATTCATAACAGAGACATTCCCTTCGATGTCCAGGCCTGTGGCGGTTACTGTGCTGTTGGGTCAGCCTTCGCCCATCCGCCTGCTCTGAACCTTGCACCACGCCTGAGTTTTGCCTGGTCGCCGGAGGTGTTCCACGGCAAGACGGTGATCCGCGCCGGCGCTGGTATCTTCTACGGCGACGCCCAGCTTGGCGACCAGTACAGCCCGGCGAACAATGATGCTGTCCGCTACACCATGACCGCGGCTTCCACCCCCGGCCTGTCCTATCCGTTTGATCCCTTCATTAATTCCACTTCCGCATTGGCCGCGGCGCCGCGGTCCATGCCCGTGAATCATAAGAATCAGACATCGCAACAGTGGGGTCTGCACATCCAGCAAGCCTTGCTCAAGAATATGACACTGCAGGTTGGATATAACGGACAGGAGAACTATCATGTGTTCTCGCGTACTTATGTCAACATCATCAACCCTGCGACAGGAAAGGCCCAGTTCCCGGCACTCAGCCAGGATATCGATGTCCGTGGAGAAGATGGTGTCTCCAGATTTCATGGCATGGTCAGCACCCTGCAGGTGAATGACTGGCATGGTCTGCTGTTCCGTGCGAACTATGTGTTATCACATGCGTTGAATGACGGCTCGGCTGGCGGTGGATCGGGTGATTATCCCGAAAATGTCTCTTGCCGCAGCTGCGAAAAGGGCAACAGCAGTTATGATGCCCGGCATGTATTCTCAGCTAACTTCGCTTATAAGATCCCGTTCGGAAAGAAGCACTGGTATGGCGGCTGGCAGTGGAGCGGTATCTCAACCGCCCGCACTGGTTTGCCGATCAATCTCTCCGTTACCCGTGCAGCGTCTGCTCTGCCGGATGGCAACGTGCTCTCCGCACAGCGGCCCAATCTGGTTCCCGGTGTGCCTCTGTATCTCGATTATGGTTCCACGGGACTCTGGTTGAACCCGGCAGCGTTCGCTGTTCCTGCCAGCGGAACCTGGGGAAATCTGGGTAAGAATGTCTTGCGCGCTCCCGGCCTGTTCCAGGTGGACAGTGCTCTCTCGAAGAAGATCCGGCTGCGGGAAAGCATGGGCCTCGAACTGGGCTTCCAATTCTTCAACATCTTCAACCATCCGCAGTTGGGCAATCCCGGTTTGAACATTAGTTCCACTTCCAGCTTCGGCCGGATTCTGGCGCCCATCAATACGTCGCCAATTGGTGCCGGAACCCCCCGCCGCATTCAAGTGTTCGCACGGTTCACATTTTAGGAGAGAGCCATGAAAGTTACTTTGTTCAGTTACTCATTGCTGTTGGTTGCAGCCTGTGTTGCCTCTGCCCAGAGCACAAGAAAGCCGGTCTTTGTCACGCCGGAACAGGTCAATCTTGCCGCGATTCTTCCGGCGCCGCCCGCACCGGATTCACCTGCGGGAAAGGCGGATCTGGCCGACGTTCACAAGATACAGAACGCGCGCACGCCGGGGCAGACCGCGCATGCGAAGGCCGATGATGAGGAGGAAGATATGTTTGTCTTCCGCGCGGTGGTGGGCGAGAAATTTACCGCGGCTCAACTTCCCGCCACGGCTGTCTTGTCAAGCCACTTACACAACGACGAGGGCATCATTGTGGGTCCCGCGAAACAATTCTTCGCCCGCCTGCGCCCGTTCAACTTCGATCACACGGTGCAGCCGGTTTGCAAAACCAATGCGAATGTGAAGGACTACGGTTATCCAAGCGGGCACGGAACCACGGGGTACCTGGAGGCACTTGCGCTGATTCAGATGATTCCGGAAAAGCGCGATGAAATTCTGGCCCGCGCGGATGATTATGCGTTCAGCCGCGCTGTGTGTGGTGTTCACTACCGCAGTGATGGACAGGCAAGCAAGCTTTCTGCCTACGCCATGATGTCTGTGATGATGAACAACCCGCAGTTCCAGAAGGAACTCGCGGCGGCCAAAGAAGAGACACGCCGCGTGCTCGGTTTAAAACCCTAGCAAAACACTCAGTGGCGGGGGAGTTACTCCTCCGCCACACAAGTATTCTTCAGTTCGCCCAGACCTTCCACACAAACCACCACTTCATCGCCAGGCTTCAGCCACTTCGGCGGATTCCAGCCCAGGCCAACACCCGCGGGCGTGCCGGTCGAGATGATGTCGCCCGGTTCCAGCGTCATGATCGCGGAAAGATACTCGATCAGGTGCGGAATGTTGAAGATCAGTTCCTTCGTGTTTGAGTTCTGCAGCTTCTCACCATTCACCGTCAGCCAGATGGGCAGGTTATGCGGGTCAGCAATCTCGTCCGCCGTCACCAGCCACGGACCCATGGGGCAGAACGTGTCAAAGGTCTTGCCCATCATCCACTGGCTCGAACCCAGCTGGATATCGCGCGCACTCACGTCATTGATGTTCACGTAGCCGTAGACATGGCTCTTCCAGTCGGCAGCCTTGATATTCTTGCCGCCGGGGCCGATGACGACGCCGAATTCCGCCTCATAGTCCGGCTTGGTGGACATCTTCGGCAGCACAATGTTCTCCCCGGTTGCAATCACCGAAGTCGAGTACTTCGAAAAGACAATCGGCTTCTCAGGCAGGGCCATCTTGGATTCGATGGCGTGATCGTGGTAGTTCAGGCCAATGCAAATGATCTTCTGCGGGCGGGGAATGGGCGCCAGCAACTTCACGTCCGCGAGCGGGAAAACCGCTTCCGCCGGAGGGTTGGCCACGTACTCCGCAGCCTTGGCCAGAGCCTCTGCGCCACCGGCAACAAAAGTCAGGACGTCGGTATACCCCGCGCCGGCCAGACTGACGGCGGTTTCCGCCAACGCGACACCCGCATGACGCGAGCCATTGATTTCAAAGGTGATGATATGCATGGGAAACGGCCAGTTTACCATTAGGAAGACATGCGGACCGTTTTCGGCTTAATCGTTATCTGTGCTTGGAGTGGCTGGTGCGCGGAAGCGGGAACCCGGGCGGCGGATCTCGGCAAATCACTTTTGCAGGCCGGCCTCGATTCCAATCAGTGTTATCGAATCCGCGACATTTCCTTCACCCAGGAAGACGCGCAGTTCTTTCTGACTGATGGCTACCTCATTCTGGGTAAGCCGGTTGCAGGCCGTCCTCTGACGGCTGTGTTTTCGGCCGACGTGGAGGGTGGCGACGCCGAAGTGCTTCTGTTGCCCCCCGATACCTCCGAACGCAAGAGCCTGGGCATCCACACCGGCGCACCCAATCTGAATGAGCATTTCCGCACCGCGGTCTTTTTCTTCAGTGATGCGACGGCGGAGAATCTGGTCCGCGACATGACGGCCAAGGAGAGCCGCAAGGCCCCGGAAGCCGGCGTCTTGATGGCCGAAAAATGGACGCCGGTGGTCAAGAATTTGATGGACAGCTTCGAATCCCGCCTGATGCTGGATTTGCTCACTCCCGGTGCAGGCGGTCATGGCTTCTTCGCTGCACTGATCAGCGGCAACAAGTTGGGCAACTTCGATATCCTGCGCGATGACCGCATCTATGAGCAAATGCTGGCCGGGCAGTTCGTGGAAAAGAAGGGCACCAGCATCTGGAATATCTGGACCAGCTTCACCGCCCGCAGCCACCGCAATGAGCCCGCGGCGGTGCCGGAGATCAAGGTCCCGGCATACCGCATTGAGGGCACCATCAGTGACGATCTGCGTCTCACCGTACGCGTGAACATGACCGTGGAGGTGAGTGCCGAATCTTCCCAGGTCATCCCGCTCGACCTTTCCGGGCAGATGCGCGCCCTGAGCGCGAAGCTGGATGGCAAGCCCGTCGAGATCTACGAACGGGAATCTATCCGCAGTGGACTCGTGCAGGTGGCGGGGAATGAATTATTGCTCGTGGTGCCGGATTCCCCTCTGTCTGCCGGCTCAAAACATGAGCTGGAGATTGTTGTGGAAGGCAACGGTGTCGTCCAGACCTTCGCGCCCGGTGTGTATACCGTGTCTTCCCGTGGCAGCTGGTACCCCGGCCGCGGCTTGCAGTTCTCATCGTTCGACACCACCTTCCGTTACCCGGCGAAGCTGCAATTGGTGACCGCTGGCGGGGTTGCGGAAGACCGCACGGAGGGCTCCGTTCGAATCACACGCCGCGTCGCCACCGCGAATGTTCGCGTACTGGGCGTCAATCTGGGGGATTATGTTCGCAAAGAGACGTCGAAGGATGCCATTACCGTGGAGGCGTTTGCGAACAAGGAAGTCGAGGCGAGTCTGCGCAGCCGTCCTTTTGCCGTCTTGCCAAGAGAGCCGCAACCGGCGGTCCGTGGCCGGCGCTCCGGTGGATCCGGGCTGGAGGCTGCCATCATCACCCCGCCCACCCCGCAACCCGCCAGCGCCCTCGACCGCATTGGTGGCGACGTTGCCGATGCCGCTGCCTGGTTTGCCTCCCACTTCGGTCCGCCGCCGCTGCGGCACCTGGCCGTGACACCTCTGCCGGGCCGTTTCGGACAGGGCTTCCCGGGCATGATCTACCTTTCCACGCTGTCTTACTTCGAAAAGGATTCCCGGCAACTGGCCCAGATGAATGAGGCCAATCAGTTCTTCTTCACAGATCTGATGCGCACCCATGAAGTGGCACACCAGTGGTGGGGCAACACCGTTGTGGCCGCCACTTACCACCATGACTGGCTGATGGAAGCGCTCGCGAATTATTCCGCGCTGCTGTACGAAGAAAGCGTCCGGGGGCGCAAAGTTCTGGACGCCATGATGGAGCAATACCGCCAGGACCTGCAGTTGAAAAATGCAGATGGAGAGTGGCTGGAATCGACTGGTCCTCTGGTGCAGGGCCGCCGTCTCGAAACGGCTGAGAACCCGGTCGCCTATCCGGTGGTGGTCTATGGCAAGGGCACCTGGGTGATCCACATGTTGCGGCGGCAGCTGGGCGATGAAGCATTCCTCAAAATGCTGGGCGAAGTGCGCCGACAGTGCGAATGGAAAACGTTGGATACAGACCAGTTCCGGAAGATTGCGGCTTCATATTTGCCAAAGGGCGCGAAGGATAAGAACCTCGAAAACTTCTTCGATCAATGGGTGTATTCGACCGGCATCCCGAACTTGAAGATTGCCTACACCGTGAAGGGCAAGCCGGGCGCTTACAAGCTGTCCGGGACCATTACGCAGACCGATGTGCCGGATGACTTCTCGGTCTTCGTTCCCGTGGAAGTTCAGATCGCGAAAGGTAAGACCGTGACCCTGCTGGTCCGCACAGGTTCGGACCCGGAACCCTTCTCTGTCAACGTGCCTGCTGCGACCGCGAAAGCGATCCTCGATCCACAAGGCATGGTCTTGAAGAGGTAGGCCGATACAATCAAAGATTCATGTCAGCGCGCCTTCTCTGCTTCAATTCAGCCTGTAAGAAGACTTACGGCCTCACGGAAGTCATCTATAACTGCCCGGAATGTGGAGGGCTGCTCGAAGTTGAGTACACGCGCGCGATCCCTGAGCCTGCGGTTTGGAAGAAACTCTGGCGGGAACGCCGCATGTCGAATGAGCCCTTGAGTCAGAGCGGCGTGTGGCGTTACCGGGAACTCTTTCCTTTCGTGGAGAATGAAGCCGACATCGTCACCTTGCGGGAAGGCAATACCCCTCTGCTGCCCGGACCCAAAGCCGCTGCCTATGCCGGTGTGGAGTCTGTGGTTTTCAAACACCAGGGCTTTAACCCTTCCGGATCGTTTAAAGACAACGGCATGACGGCGGGCGTGGCGCAAGCGCGGCGGCTGGGCATGAAGCGCGTAGCGTGCGTTTCGACGGGGAATACCTCCGCTTCCATGGCTGCCTATGCCAGCGCGGGCGGTTTGGAGCCGATGATCTTCATTCCCAACGGCAACATCAGCTACGGCAAACTTGCGCAGGCCCTGGAGTACGGTGCGCGCACGTTTCAGGTAGAGGCCAACTTCGATCAAATCCTCGCCCTGGTTCGCATTTTGGCGGAAAAGCTGGGCATCTACCTGCTGAATTCCATTAATCCGTTCCGCATTGAAGGCCAGAAATCGATTGTCATCGAAATGATGGACCAGCGGGATTGGAACGTGCCGGACTGGATCGTGCTGCCTGGCGGAAATCTCGGGAACGTGTCGGCTTTCGGCAAGGGTCTTCGGGAAATGCTGGCTGCGGGCTTGATTACGAAACTGCCGCGGTTGGCCGTCATCCAGGCGGAAGGTGCGTCTCCCTTTTACGAATTCATGCAGCACCCCGGCGAATTCACTGCGAACACCCACCCGGAAACACTGGCGACAGCGATCAAGATTGGCGATCCCGTTTCCTGGCCCAAGGCCTGGCAGGAAATTGTGACCACCAACGGCGTGGTCGAAAAGGTGACGGAGCAGGAAATTGCGGACGCCAAGGCCGTCATTGGAGCCTGCGGCATTGGTTGCGAACCAGCATCTGCTGCCACACTCGCCGGTATCAAGAAGTTGAAGGCGGCGGGCATCATTGCTGCCCATGCCGACATTGTTGCGGTCTTGACCGGCAATGTCTTGAAAGATCCCGATTACATCTACCGCTACCACACCGGCGCGCTGGAAGCCCCTGATGGTTCGCCGATCACACCCACGTTCGGCAACCGCCCGGTGGTTGTTCCGAATGACCCGGAACGGATTGCGGACTTGATCCGCTAACAAGCGCTGCCGTTTTATCCGGGGCATGGTTCACGCCGCCTGCCCTTTCGCAGCCCGCAGCCGGTAATCCAATTGACTCTTGATGGCGGCTTTCCGCACGGTTGGGTTGGTGTCGCCGAGCATATTCCGCAACAGAGGCTGCAACTCCTCCGTACCTGCCTTGCGAATGATCCACGCCGCAGCGGTTCGGAACGTCGGGATCGGGTGTCTCGCCAGATTCTCAATGACCGGGGACGCTGAGAGCGAGTCGCACAGATACAAGCCATAGGCCGCGTTGGCCGCCACTCTGTGATGGCTGTCCCGCGTGGCAATCGCAAACAGGATCTGCGCTGCCGGAGAGTTGACGTTCCACAGACCTTCAATCAGATTCGCCCGTACCCGGTGGTCAGGATCATCCAGCAGCTTGCGCGCCAGAATGAGTTCCGGATCCAGACTCACCATCGTCCGGGTCACCTGAGCCCGCAGTTTGGCCGAACTGGACGCATAAACATTTCTGTGTGCGGAGCAAAGAATCCGCTCTGGCGCAATATTGCGGATGATGTCCAGCGTGCGTTCCACCGTCCTGATCTCGGGCGGTGTCGCCGTGCAAAGAACGCGCACGAAATCAGTCAGGCTTATGTAGAAGGTCCCGATTCGACCAGCATACTTGCGGCCCAGTGTGATTGCCGCGTCTCTGGAATACCGGTCTGGATTGCATAGTTCGTGAAGTTCACTCAGCCCAACAGACATGCAATGAACTATCGGCAGTAGCGCTGCTTGTCTTTAGCCGCGAAACCGAATTTGTGGGCGGTAAGCTGTTAGACCTTCGGACGAATTCTCGCCTTGGAAGCCGTCTCATAGCCGTAAGCCAGCTTGAACAACAACGGCTCACTCCACGCGGCACCAAAGAAGGAAAGGCCGATGGGCAGGCCCCGGAATAGTCCTGCCGGCACGGAGATATGTGGATATCCGGCGATGGCGGCCGGCGAAGAAGCGCTGCCGGTATCGTAGTCGCCATTGATGTTGTCGATAAACCAGGCCGGGCCGTTGGTGAGAGTCACAATGGCATCCACCTTGTCGGC
>CAIXXM010000144.1 GCA_903923395.1 uncultured Acidobacteriia bacterium | reverse complement strand
TTCTTTGCCCTGCATGCCGTCGTGCTGCCACTCCTGTTCCTGCCGCTGCTGGGTTTCCATCTTTTCCTCGTCCAGAAACACGGCAACGCCTCACCGCCGGAGGAAGAAGCCAAGCCGCTGGCGGAGAGAAGATCCATCCCGTTCTTCCCCAACTTCGCCACGCAGGATCTCGCCATGTGGCTCATCGCTCTCAATGTGGTCACCATTCTCGCGACCCTCTACCCCTGGGACCTTGGCAAAGCCGCCAACCCCGTCGCTTCCGCACCCGCGCACATCCATCCCGAGTGGTATTTCATGCCGCAGTTCCAGTTACTGAAGATCGTGGGTACGCTCGTGCCCGGCCTCGCTGGAGAAGCACTCGGTATGGGGCTGTTTGCGTTGGTGATTGCAATTCTGTTCTTCATTCCGCTCTATGATCCTTCGAGCAAGCTGGGCCGCCGGGCAAAAATCGCCTCCTGGGCTGGCTTCACAATCTTAGGTGGAATGATCGTTCTGACCGTTTGGGGTTATTGGGTCTTATAAACAGGGAGATATATGAATTATCCAGTTTGGGATGTGCCGCTGATCGGCAGCGTTTGGGTGGTGGGTGCCATCGCCATCTTCCATGTAATGATCTCCCAGTTCGCCGTGGGCGGAGGTCTTTATCTGGCCCTCGCGGAATATGAGGCGAGACGCCAGGGCCGTGAGGACTGGCTCGAAGTAGTCAAGAACCACTCGAAGTTCTTTCTCATTCTCACCGGCGTCTTCGGTGCTGTATCTGGTGCCGGTATCTGGTTCGCCATTGGTCTGGCGAGCCCGGAAAGTACCAGTGCCCTGATCCATAACTTCGTATTCGGCTGGGCCATGGAATGGTGTTTCTTCATCGTGGAGATCGCCACGGCGATTGTCTATTACTACACCTGGGACCGGGTAAGTGAGAGGACACACCAAAACCTCGGCTGGCTCTATGCCGGAAGCTCTTACTGCACGCTCGTCATCATCAACGGCATTCTGACCTTCATGCTCACGCCCGGCCAATCCTGGCTGGCCGTTGCCGGCACAGGACACGAAGCCTCCCGCTTCTGGGAAGGCTTCTTCAACCCCACTTACTGGCCCAGTCTGGTGCTCCGAACCCTGGTCTGCCTCTCTCTGGCAGGCGTTTGGGCACTGATCACGGGCAGCAGAATCGGGGATGAGAACCTTGCGCTCAAGGCCAAGGTACTGCGCTGGTCCACCCGCTGGCTGGTCCCGTCTTTCGTACTGATGCCGCTGGTCTTTGTTTGGTATCTCACCGCCATCCCGGATAACAGCAGGCAACTGCTCCAGGCCGGCGTCGCGACCATCGGGTCCGGCTTATTCACACAGGTCACCCGTTCTCTCATGGTCACCGTGATGACCTCCGCCAGCATCCTTGCAGTTACTTTCTTCCTGGCCTATAAAAACCCGCGGGATTTCAAGCTCGGTCATGCGGTGGCAGTTCTGCTGCTGGCCTTCGCCGCCACGGGCTCGACCGAACACGCGCGGGAGATGATCCGCAAGCCCTACACCGTCTCGAATTACATGTATTCCTCCGGTGTCCGCAAAGCCTATGTGCCCAAGCTCAACGCGGTCGGCTTCACCACCGGCAGTCCCTGGACACAATCCATGGAACGCGGCGAACTGATGTTCCGCGGGCAATGCATGAACTGCCACACCATGGACGGCTACCGCTCCATCCGGAAACTGATGTCTGAACGGGATCACAAGGGCATCGAAACGCTCTTGAAGGTCCTGCATGAGGACGCGGCCAGCAGCCCCTACCGCAACTTCATGCCACCCCTGACAGGCACTCCCGAAGAGATTGCCGCGCTGGCGGACTATCTCGATCACCAGGTCCACCCAGCCGCTGGTGCGGTAGTCGCGCGGAAGTAAGAGGGCGCTACTCTGACAGAGGAATATGTCAGAGTCTGAGCGCGTCCCCTTTCTTGCGACTAATGCCGCGCTTGCGTATGAGTCGCTCGAACTGCCGGTCAGTGTCCTGCTGGAAAATGTGCGCAGTGCCTACAACGTCGGGTCCTTCTTCCGCACGGGAGACGGCGTTGCACTGCGCAAACTCTATCTCACAGGCATCACCGGACCGCCCCCGTCGAACATGATCTCGAAGACCGCCCTCGGTGCGGAGGAGTTCGTTCCCTGGGAATACGCGCCCTCCGCCCCGGAAGTCGTCGAGTCCATGCGCCAGCAGGGCTTCGAGGTCGCCGCGATCGAAACCAGCGTCCACGCGGTCGATCTCTTCGACTGGCAGCCCCGCTTCCCCGTCTGCCTGCTCTTCGGCCACGAAACCGACGGCCTCACCCCCGCCACCGCCGCCCTGGCCGATACCCACGTCCGCATCCCCATGCTGGGACGCAAGCATTCACTCAACGTGGCAACAGCCGGCGGGATCGTGCTCTACGAACTGTTACGGAAATACAGGGCTCTGGCGGGGCGGCACGGGCACCGCTAACTGCTCCAGACCCTGGCGCGCATCCTCTGACTGCAGATTGAGTTCCAGGGCAACGCGGAAGTGACTTACTGCCTCAGCCTCATGCCCCGGTGTCAGCAGCAGTTCCCGTGCCAGCCAGACATGCGCCATGGGAGAGGCCGGATGACTCGCAAGCGAACTGCGCCAGAACGTCTCCGGGTCATGCCACTGCCGGACAACCAGGTTGCCATCCACCACGCAAATCATCACGAGCACGAAGACCCCTGCCTGCAAGCCGCGCCCTGATTTCCAGGTCTCACAGACCACCGCACTTCCCAGCAAAGCCGCACCAGCCAAAGCGAGGTAGAGATTGCGCTCCCCCACCACCACAAGAGCAGGCAGGATATTCAACACTGGAAACACCAGCGCCAGGAACCAGCCCGCCCCGAACAGCACCGGCCGCCAGCCCAGACTGCGAACCAGCAGGATCACCAGCACCAGCGCGGAGAAGATCCAAGCCAGTTCCGTCACCGGCCTGCCAAACATGTCGTCCCTCAGGTGGCCGTAATAGAGCGTTTGCCCGGTGGGAAAGGAGGTCAGCCGCAGCAGTGTCCCCAGCGAAGTGATAACGGTGTTCGCGTGGACCACGAACGGCATGCCCTCCGTGATCGGCGGCGTTGGTGGATTGTAAAACTGCCCGAGGTTGACGATCCGGATCACGACATAGGCCACGACAGGAATGCCGAACAGCGCCTCACGCCAGGTCACCCATCGTGGCACCCGGAGCCAGCACACCCGCAGCAGCACGACCAGGACAGGCAGCATCATGCCTGATTCTTTGGAACAGGCAGCCAGGAATGCAAAGGCCAGCGCCAGGGCAAGTTGCCTGCTGCTCTCTTCCCGGACGCTCTCGACATAAGCGCTCAGGGCAAGCAGACTGAACAGGGCTGTAAGTAACTCCAGTTGGCCGTAGAGCATGGCCACGGCCTCGGCATGGATGGGATGCACCGCGAACAGCAGCGCGGTAAGCCAGGCAATGCGTTCGGTTGTGATCTTGCCGAGAAGATGATGCAGCGCGAGCACGCAGCAGCCATGCAGCAGCAGGCTGACGATGTGCATGGCGACCGTCGATCCGCCAGAAAACCGGGATTCTATGTAGAGGAAGGGCAGGCCGAAAGGGCGGTAAGCATCACCGCCAAGGTAGTTTTCCCGCCAGAGGTGGAAAGGATGCTCAATCCCGGCAAGACGGGTATTGAAGAGACCGAAGTCGTCCCAGATCTTGTGATTGGGAAGACAGGCGGCAAAAGGAAGGAGGGAGAACAGGAACAGGCTTGCTTTGCGGAGCCGCATGTTCCTATTCTCCAAAGGGAAGTCGAGCTACTTCCGGCACCGCCGGAGAGCTGCGAAACCGGCCAGACCAAGCGGCGCGAACAGGGCCAGCGTGGCAGGCTCCGGAGCCGCTGAGCTGGTATCTGCCGTAAAACGGAAGTCACTGAGGTAAACACTGATTTCGCCGCCCGGAGTGAACGTCACCGAGGTGAAGCCCGAGGTGGATACCACTCCGAAGAACAACGAATTCCCATACGTTAGACCCTGCGCGGAGAGGCTGTCGCCATTGTTGGCAGATGCAGAGTAGTATCCGTCACCTCCGTAGTAGGTAAATCCGACCTCATCCACGGGATCTGTGAAGGTGATAGTAAAGGAGTTGTCCCAGCTCGGGAAGAAATCACCGCCCTCGAAATTGCTCCCCGATCCCGGCGTTAAAGTGATGCCAGTCGCCAAGCTGGTGCCGGTCAGGGGGCTGATTGTCGTCGTAAAGCCAACAGAGCTCGCCGTGAAGGTCAGAGTCGAGGCCGAAGCCGCTGCTACAAAGATCGCCGCGAGCGCGATGGAAGAAAAGATCTGTTTCATAGTGTTGTTACCGGTTCCGCGTTTATTAACAAGATAGTACCATGACGGCGTTGGAAACACCAGGAACGAATCGGCCATGGCACGGCCTTTGTGATTTCTCAATTTCTATGAATAGCGCTGCCCTGCCCCGGCATCACAGAGAACGACCGTGGAGACCAGAAAAAAACTTGAAATTCTGGCTGACGCTGCCAAGTACGATGCCTCCTGTGCATCGAGCGGCTCCCGGCGCGCCCGGGCCGAAGGCGGACTCGGCAACACCGAGGGCATGGGTATCTGCCACAGTTACACGCCCGATGGCCGCTGTGTTTCCCTGCTCAAAATCCTCCTCACGAACTACTGCATCTATGACTGCGCCTACTGCGTGAACCGCATCGGCAGCGATACCCCGCGGGCCCGCTTCACCCCGCAGGAAGTCGCCACACTGACGATGGAGTTCTACCGCCGGAACTACATCGAAGGGCTCTTCCTTAGCTCCGGTGTGATCCAGAGTGCGGATTACACGATGGAACAGCTCATCGAAACCGCCCGCAGCCTTCGCGAGGAGCATCTCTTCGGCGGCTACATCCACCTCAAGGCCGTGCCGGGCGCTTCGGAAGTAGCGCTCGCCCTCGCGGGCAAGTATGCTGACCGGCTCAGCGCCAATATCGAACTTCCCCGCGCCGGGGATCTGGTGCAACTCGCCCCGGCCAAGACGCATGAGGAGATTGAGGAATCCATGAGCCGCATCCAGTTCCGGCTGCTGGAGGCCAAGGACAAAACCAAGCGCAACGGCAAGCGCCCGTTTTTCGCGCCCGCCGGACAGACAACCCAGATGATTGTGGGCGCGACCTCGGCAACAGACGTCGACATCCTCACCAAATCCACCGCGCTTTATGAGGACTACAAGCTGCGCCGCGTCTACTACTCGGCCTTCAGCCCCATACAGCACTCCGCCCCCGGCATGGCGAACGAGAAGCCGCCGCTCGTCCGCGAGCACCGGCTCTACCAGGCCGATTGGCTGATGCGCTTCTATGGCTTCCACTCCAGTGAACTTGTCACGGAAGTGAACGGCAACCTGTCCCTGGAGCACGACCCCAAGCTCGCCTGGGCGCTGGAACACCGCGAGTTCTTCCCGGTGGACGTCAACGCGGCGTCCAAAGAAGCGCTCCTGCGCGTGCCGGGGTTGGGTGTCCGGAACGTGGAGCGCATCCTGCGCATGCGGCGCTTCCATAAGGTCACGCTCGAAGACCTGCGGCGGCTGCGGGTTTCGACCGACAAAGTGCGGCCGTTCGTGGTGGCTGCCGGTCAGGGTCCCGCGAACCCTGATGCCGCGAGGCACAAGATTGAGGAGAAGCTGCGCCAGCCGAAGCAAATGGAACTGTTTGCCGCGGCTGCGACGGCGCGCACTGGCGAACTGTGATCGAGGCCCGCTTCGATGGAACCTGGGAAGGCTGGCGCGACACGGCGCGCGGGTTGCTGGCCAATGAGATCCGGCCACAGGAAGTGCTTTGGACCCAGGAGACCGGCCAGCAGGCACTCTCCGGCATTCTCGCCACGGTGGACACAGGCACCAGCGTGCCGCTCCGTGTACCACGCGGGTTTCTGGAAGACGCGGCCGTGGTCGCCTGCCACCGTTCTCCCGAGCCCTGGGCTGTGCTCTACCGCCTGCTCTACCGACTGACGCACGGGGAGAGGCACCTGCTGGAAGTCACGTCAGACAAGGACGTGCTGGAGTTCCGCCGCATGGAGAAGGCGGTCCGGCGGGATATCCACAAAATGCACGCGTTTGTGCGGTTCCGCAAGACTGGCGAGAACCGGTACGTGGCGTGGCACCGCCCGGACCATAGGATTGCCCGGATCAATGCGCCGTTTTTCGTGCGCCGGTTCGGGTCCATGCACTGGGCGATTCTTACGCCGGACGAAAGCGCCTACTGGGATACGCAGACGCTGCGGTTTGGCCCCGGAGTGCCGAGATCCGAAGCTCCGGCGCAGGATGACCTGGAAGAACTGTGGCGCACGTACTACGCGTCCGTCTTCAACCCGGCCAGGGTGAAGGTGAACGCCATGGTCAAGGAGATGGCGGTGCGCCACTGGCCAACGTTGCCAGAGGCGGACATTATTCCAAAGCTCCTGGCCGAAGCCGGGACGCGCGTGGAAGTGATGGGGGCAGCGCGGCGGGAATCCGCAGCACCGTTTGTGCCGGAGACAGTGGAACTGCCGGTTCTGCGTGAGGCCGCAGCGGTTTGCGAAGGCTGCGACTTGCACCGCCATGCGACCCGGACGGTGTTCGGGGAGGGACCGTTGGATGGCGGCGTGGTGTTTGTTGGCGAGCAACCGGGAGATCTGGAAGATCTGGCGGGCCGTCCGTTTGTGGGTCCGGCGGGGCAGTTGCTCGATGAGGTGCTGCGGGAGGCCGGAATTGACCGGGAGTCGCTTTACATCACCAACGCGGTGAAGCACTTCAAGTTTGAAGAGCGGGGAAAACGCAGAATTCACCAAACCCCGAGAGGCGTGGAGATTGCTGCCTGCCGCCCGTGGCTGGAGGCGGAAATGAAGATCCTGCAGCCGAGGCTGATTGTCTGCCTGGGTGCGACAGCGGCCCAAAGTGTCTTCGGGCGGGCGGTGCGGGTGAATGCCGAACGGGGGCAGTTTCTGCCGAATCATATGGCAGAGGCGGCGTTTGTGACCATCCACCCGTCTGCGCTGTTGCGAATGCCAGACCCCGCGATGGCGGCTGCAGAGCGCAGCCGCTTCGTGGAGGAGTTGCGAAGAGTGAGAGCCTGGCTGGGTTAGTCTTTCCGGAAAGGCTTGCGGAAAGGCGGCTTGCCGCCGCCGGAGGGACGATCGCCGCCGGGACGGAACGGCCTGTCGCCGCCTGGTTTGAATGGTCGGTCGCCACCCGGTTTGAACGGCGGGCGATCCCCGCTTGGCGGACGGTCACCACCGGGTCTGCCTTCCGGGCGTCCGCCGGGTTTCCCGAAGGGTTTTCCAAAGGGCTTGCCGAAGGCGGGTTTACCGCCGAAGTCCTTCTTGCCATCGGGACGGCCAAAGGGCTTGTCGCCGCGGGGTGGTCCGCTGAAGGGTTTGCCGCCGAACGAGGGTTTCCCGAATGAAGGTTTGCCGCCGAATGACGGGCGGTCACCGAACTTGCGGAAGGGCCTGTCGCCGGGTTTGCTGAACGGGCCGCGGCCTGTACCGGGGTCCTGGCTGGGACGGGAATCTTCTCTGCGGCCACCTCTGTCATCGCGGAAGGCAGGCGGGCGGGGTGTCCATTCGCGCTTTTGGAAGGGAGGACGTTCGCCGGAACCCTCATTGGATGGCGCACCTTCAGCAGCCGGCTTGCGGCGCCAATCGTCGCCTTCGGTCTGCTTCTTGGGGACGCGGTCGAAGTTGCGGGCGGGTTTGTCCCAGGATTTTTTTTCGAATTGCGGACGGTCGAAGGAGCGCTTCTCGAACGGGCGCTTTTCGAAGGGCTTGCGGTCGAAGGCGGGTCTTTCCGGGCGCTCTTCCGATGCGGGCGGCGGCGCATCCGTGCTTTCGGCGGGGGTTTCGGCCGCGGCAGGTTCGGCGCGCTTCAACAGCGGGGGACGGGTGGGCTTGATCTTTTCCGGTTCCCACTGGTCTTTGTTGCCTTCGATTTTGGTGAAACGGCCCATGGGACGCTTCACTTCTTCGACGACGGGAACGAAGCTCGCCTTGGCAATCTCATCTGCCAGGCGGATGACGGCTGCCATCTCACGAACATCATGGACGCGAACCATGTGCGCCCCATTGAGGATGGCTGCGGTGACCGCGGCCGCGGTGGCGTAAAGAGTTTCCGCTTCCGTACCCTGTGCGAGGAAGGACTTCCGCGAGGGGCCAACCAGAATGGGCAGTTCCAGGCGCGCCAGCTTTTCGAGCTGGGCGATCAGTTCGCTGTTCTGCTCTTTGCGCTTGCCGAAGCCGATGCCGGGGTCGACGACGATCCGCTGCTTATCGACGCCTGCGTGCCGCGCGCGGCTGACCGTGGCTTCGAGTTCGCGCGTCACGGTCTCCATGGCGTTGGGCAGGGGGCCGAGTTTCGCCCATTGGTCCGGGCGGCCGCGCATATGGTTGAGGATGAGGCCCATGTCGCCGGTGGCTGCGATCTTTGCGAGGCCCGGATCGAACGTGAGACCGCTCGGATCATTGATGACGTGAACGTCATATTGCAGGGCGCGTTCCGCAGTTTCCGCCTTGTAGGTATCGAGCGAGATGGGGATACGAAGGTTGCCGCGAAGTCTTTTCAGCACCGGGACCAGCCGACGCCACTCCTCATCTGCCGAAACAGCTTCGGCTCCAGGGCGCGTGGATTCCGCGCCGACGTCAATCAGATCTGCACCCTGCTCTTCGAGTTCGAGTGCTCTTGCGTAGGCTTTATCGGGGTCGGCGTAACGGCCGCCGTCGGAAAACGAGTCCGGTGTGATGTTGAGAACGCCCATGACGAGGGTGCGTTCCCCGAGCTGCAGTTCACGGTCCCGCAGCTTCCAGTAAAGAATCTTTCTTTGCATGTGAACTTCCAGTGTCCCATGCCGAATCGGAACTAAAGAAAAAACAGGCATTTGCCGATATTCCTTGTGAGTATGCAGTTCTCCTGTGAACGAGAGAGTCAGGTCGTTTGGTTCCAGCCGATTCTGGACACGTCAGATTCGCGTGTCTTTGCCCACCAGTGCCTTTTTGGGGGAAATTCGGCCAAATATTCCGCAACAGCTTTGCGTGGGGTGTCCAGCAGGAACCACCGCGGGCAGGTTTTTATTGACGTTTCCGGGCAGCAACCGGAGTCCGTCTTGCTGGCGCTGGGGACGCGCTCCAGCAGAATTGTGTGTCAGTTCCGTGTCGGTGATCCGGCGCGCGAATCAGAGTTTTTGGAACGGCTGCAGGAGATCTATGCCGCGGGTGGCTGCCAGTTCGCGCTGGAGGTTGGGTCCGCCTCAGCGGAGATGTTGGCGCTGATTGAAAAGCTGCGGCCGAAGTACATCAAGTTGCACCAGAGTTTGACGCGGAAGATTGAAGACCCCGGGCGGGCTTCTGCGGTGCGGCATCTGGTGGAGGTGGGCGAACTGGCTGGGAATCCAGTGATTGCAACGGGTGTGCGGAATCAAGACACCGTTGAGAATCTCTGGCTGCTGGGTGTGCGAAAGATGCAGGGAGACCATTTCGGTCTGCCTGCACCGGCGATGTATGCGGGTCAGAATGCCCAGAGCAGGCTGGTGAATCCGGTGTGGGCTCTGTAGTTCTGGTTGACGTTTAGAACACCGAATTGTTCGTGATACCCGTACCACTGATAACCGAGGTTCCAGCGGAGTTTGGGGCTGATTTTGACGGAGAGCCGGGCCAGTGGGGACTGGAAGCTGAGCGGGAAGGTTTGGACGTTGTAGAAAACCTGTGCGATGGAGTTGGCTTGTGTGGCCAGTGAACTGCGTCCATCCCCCGTGTCTTTGGTGATGCTGTAGGCGGTGTAGAGATCGGCGCGTTTGCCGAGATTGAACCGGGCGCCGATATTCACGGCGTGGATATTGCTGATGAAGATGGATTCGTAGCCGGATTGGTAAGTGGAACGGTTGGTTCCGGCGAAGAAGGCGATGCCGCCGACGGTGTCGAGGTGGAGTCTGGAGTACGACCCATCGAGAGAGAGCCAGGGGCGGGCCTGCCAGGAAGTATCCGCGGAGTAATTGCGGGAGTGGGAGGCGTACGACGTCAGGATGATGGAGTTGTTGTTGTAGTTTTCTGTGTACCCGGTGCTGGCGGTAAAGGTCTTGGTCCGGTATTGAATACGGGTCTTGATGCCTTGATAATTCTTTTCGCTGACGGGTGTGAAGGGGTTGTCACTGCGGCCGATCTCGCCTTCCGCGTGGATGCGCAGGTGCTGGATGGGCATCCAGTTGAAGCCGAAGGCACCGGCTTTGGCGGTGTTGGTTTGCTCGTAGTAAGTACTGTCGAACGGGTAGCCGGGCGTGGTGCTTGCGACATCAGACCGGATGAGGCGTTGGGAATAACGGAAGCCGCCGAAGACGTCGAACTTCTTCGTGAACTTGTACCGGGCGTCCGTGGAGTTGGTGATGAGGCGGATACCGAGGAATTGGAAGTCGAGTTCGCTGTAGCTAAAGGTGGCGAGGTCGTATTGGGAGTATGTGCTGTTGCCCGCGATACGAAGGTTCGAAACGGAGGTGTTGTTGACGACCGTCAGCTTTGAGGCCGGGAACAGGGTGAAGTTGAAATCCCCTGCGAGCAGGGGTCGGGAGCCGGTGCCGCCCACGAAGACCTGCCGGTTTTGCGAACCGCCGAAGCGGTCTGTGCCGACGGCGTTTTCATTGAGGAAGAAGTTCTTGGTCCCGCCGGAGTAATTGATATGAGCGTTCAAGGAGAACCATTTGCGTTCGCCGAAGAGGTTTCCCATCCAACTGGAGGTGTAACCGTGGTTGGGTTCTGAGCGGGCAAAGTGGGTGAGCACTGTGGTGTTGACCTGCTCCACGTAACCGACGTTGTCCGTGGTGTCCTCTTTAAAGAACTCCCAGCGGCGGAGGAAGCTGAAGCGGAAGCCGCCGTACTCGACGTCGCCGCCGAGGCGGTATTCGTTGTACTCGCGCTTGATGTTGCGGAAGACGGGCAGGACGTCACCGCGGGAATCGAAGAGGACCTCAGTGCTGAGGGCGGGTCCGGCCTGTCCGACGCGGCTGTAGCCGGCTTTGAGGCGGATCTTGGCGTGGGGGAAGAGCAGCACGTCATGGTCCTGCCAGCGGTGCTGGGTGTCCATGAGGTGCAGTCCGTTTGAAACGGTCAGCGCGGGGTTGAAGTAATTGTTCTGACGCCAGGTGCCGTTGTACTCATAGAGGGCGTTCTTGCGGACGCGCAGGGTGGCGGCTCCATAGGGATCACTGCCGAGGCCTTGCGTGGTGAAGACGATCTCATCGAAGTACTTGCCGTGGCCGGTCTTCGAATTCATGGTGAGCGAACTGCCGAGCAGGCTCATGCCGCTGCGAAAATTCACGTCCGCGCGGTAGACGTCTGCGTTGCCGCCGATGGCTGCGGTGCGGTAGCCGAACTCCCATTGCTGGACGATGTTGTAATCGCCGAGATTTTCGCCGCGGGGCGGGCCAACTTTCTCATCCGTTACGGGTGCGACGGTTTCCTGTCCGTACAGCAGGCCGCCTAAAAGAAGAAGCAGGAATGTGTTTTTCATCGTCTGGCCTCTCATCTCAGGAAGTTCGGATCGCCGTTGGAGCCGTGGATTTTGACGTGGCAATTGGAGCAGCGCTGGTAACGGGGGTCGAGTAGATTGTGGGAGCTGGACTGGAGCGTGACGCCCTGGCCCTGGGTGCCGAAGGTGCCTCCGCCGGTGTGGCATTCCAGGCAGAGGGTAAAGGTAACGGGTCGCTTCAGCAGTTTCGCGTTCATGGAGCCATGCGGCATGTGGCAGCCTTCACAGCCTTCGGTCCGGACGGCGGCATGTTCATAGACGAAGGGTCCGCGTTTGTCGACGTGGCACTTCAGGCAGGGTGTTTCGCCGTCGCCGGTGTGCTGCATCATGGCGGGCTTGATGCCGGTGCGCCAGGTTGCCGCGGCTCCGCCGTGGGGGTTGTGGCAGTCACTGCACTGCACGACACCTTCATTGACGCGGTGCTTGTTGGGCATTTCGAAACTGGCTTTGACGGTGGTGTGGCAGCCATAGCAAAGCAGGGTCTGCTGTTTGGCGAGCAGGTTCTTCGGGGTTGCTGCCTTGTGAATGGAATGGCAGCTGGCGCAGGCAACATCGGCTTCCGTGTGGGCAGAGCGCTGGATGTTGGCCTTCGAAATGTCCTTCGAATGGCAGCCGAGGCAGGCCGTGATGGTCTGGCCGGAGGTCATCTGCGAGAAGGCTTTGATGTTGGTTTGGGCGGGCTTCTTGGCGTGCTCCAGTCCGGGGCCGTGGCAGCCTTCGCAGCCCGTCTTATCGAGCGCCTCTTTGCCGGAGGCGATGGACTGGTAGTGTGCGTTGCGGTAGAAGTTGAGCCAGATATCCGGGTGGCAACCCCGGCATGTGGTGCTCCCGACAAAGCCGTTGACGGGATTCGAAAGACTGGGCGGTTTGGCCGTATTCTGGGGCGCACCCCATGCGGCCAACACCGCGAACAAGAAAAGAAACACCCCGGGCCATCGCCTCATAACACTGATGGTATTACCCAGGAGCGGGTCAAAAGTTGTTAAGTTGTAAAAAGCTTGCCAACAAGCGGGGTACAGGGGTGTGGGGAGCATGGGTCTAGAGCCTTAACGGTTCGCAGTCTTTGCTGAGTGCGGCTTGGATGGCGGCGTGGGGGAAGACGGCGCCCTGGGATTCGGTGAAGACGCAGAGGAATTCCTGTGCGAACCAGTTGGAGCTGACTTTGGAGCGTTCTTTGGCGAGCCAGTCCTGGGGGATGCGGGGGCATTGTTCGGCGGTGACGGAGACGCTGGCCCAGTCTTCGTCTGGTTCGACGATGAGGGATTGCCAGCGTTCAAAGAAGAAGCCGCGTTTGCCGTTGGGAGTGGAGAGCATCCAGGTTTTGCCGCCGGAGACGGCGAGGCAGGGTCGGAGAGCCGCATAGGCTTCATCAGAAACGCGTGCGGCTTCATCGACGAGCAGGAGTTTCACACCGGAGTAGCCGCGCGTGGAGGCTTCGCTGTCCGGGACGACGAGGATGCGGGAGCCGTTGCGGAGTTCGATGGAGAGGCGGTGTGCCTTGTCCTTTTTCGGATAAAGATTGAGTTTATAGAGAAACTGGCGGGCTTTGCGCACGAGTTCGCCGCTCTGTTTTTCGGTGGTGCTGATGATGAGGATGAGGCTGTCCGGCTCGAAGAGACACATATAGACGGCCATGGCTGCGGCGACGGTGGATTTGCCCCACTGGCGAGTGCAATTGAGGATGCCGTTCTTGTCTTTGGCGCGGAGGACCTGGGCCTGTAGGTTGTCCGGGATGAAGCCGAGCTTGGAGATGGACCACTCGACGATGTCGGGCTTGGGGCCGTTATTGAGGTCAGCGTAATTGAGGCGGATTCGATTTGTTGAAGGTGATGTTGTGGTTCTCAGGTACACGCCAAGATGTAGCACGGGTTGCGTGCGGGTTGAGATTGCGGGAGGCGGGCTGGGGTAATGGAATCATGGGGTTAGGGAAAGATGATTCGGCGTGAATGGAGGAATTGAGGGCCTCGGCTGGTTGCTGCGTGAGGACGAGGAGGAAGAAGAAGAGGAGGGCAGCGGCGGCGGCGCGGGCGAATTCGAGGACGGGTTTGCGCTGGGCGGCAGGGGTTGGGGAAGTCGCTGCGGTGGAAGGGGTTGCGGGGAGAAATGGGTTCGATTGTTCCACATAAGGGGCGGGGTCAAAGGCGGGTGCGAGTTCGGTGGCGGGCGGGTATTTTTCGGTAATTTCGCGGAGTTTGACGAATTCATCGAGGGCGCGGGCCTTCATGCGGGAGGTGCGCATTTCGTAGCGGTGGAGGAGGGGGAGGGCGTCTTCGCCGTGGATGTTTTTGAAGCCGCTGGCGAGGAGGGTGATGTTGTCATCGAGATAGGTGCCGGGGGCGCAGGCATCGTCGAGGAGGCGTGTGGAGACGGCGCGGATGCGGTTGAGGTTCCAGGTGAGCTGGGCGTATTCGTCGACGGCGGATTGTTCGGCTTCATTGCGGGGAGCGAGGGCATCTTCGAAGGCCTGCTGGCGGGCGATATAGAGGGGCTGGGATTCGAAGGAGAGGGTGGCGTTGAGGGCGAGGAGTTCGTGGCGCAGAGCGTTGGCGGAGGAGCGGGCCTTGCCTTCGGGGGTGCGGGGTCCGGTGGATTTCTGGGCGTTGGCGCGGTTGGCGGCGAGTTGGGCGACGGAGATGGGCTTTTTGGATTTGGATTTAGACATGGGGGGTGTAGTCCTTTTCGGCTTGAGCGTAGCAGCGCAAAATGGGGGTTTTGGTGGGGTGGGTTTGTAAGTGATTGAAAGCAGGGGGAAGAAATAGTTTTGGGTGCGTGACTAATTGAGCCACGGATGGACACGGATGGACACGGATTTTTTTAGAGGGATATGCGCTTGTACGAGAGCTTGGCGTGTTGGAAGTTAATCAAGAGACAGGTCTTGAGTTTTGAGGCTTTCAGGTAGTTGAGGCACTGTGCCAGGTGCTGTCTGAGCAGGAGTTCCGTGCATTTCAATTCGACCGCGAGTTCGGCGTTCACGATGAGGTCGGCGCAGTATTCTCCGACGAGGTGGTCCTTGTAGATGACGTTGTAGGTGACCTGGGTGCGGACATGGAAGCCACGGAGGGTGAGTTCGTGTTTGAGGGCTCTTTCGTAGACTTTTTCGAGGAAGCCGGGTCCGAGGGTGTTGGCGACTTCAAAGGAGGCGGCGAGGACTTGACCGAATAGGTCGTTGGGGTCGGGAGCGGGTTGGTTTTCCACGATTGGATAGTGGGGGTAGGTGGGAAGATTTCTCAGGTTTTCGCTTGGTGGGCCACGGATGGACACGGATGGACACGGATTTTTGGGGTGAGAAGTTGAATGGCAATGGGTTTTACGGATGCCGGGGCGGACCCGCTCATGCAGATCTCAAGATATTCGTATCCGGAAAGTGGCTCGCGCTCATTTAACTCTTCACGGGAAAGCTTGGCACCGTTTAGATCGACTGCTTCAATGGGGCTGATCTATGCGGTCAGGAAAACGACGCCCGATGGCGCAGTGGATGCCGTAGCAGACTTGCTTCAATGAGGCCTGACCTATGTGGTCAGGAAAACGCCCGTTTTATCGGGAGAGGAGAAACAACAATGAAGGCTTCAATGAGGCCTGACCTATGTGGT
>CAIXXM010000143.1 GCA_903923395.1 uncultured Acidobacteriia bacterium | reverse complement strand
GGCATCTTCCCCTACACCGAGAGGCTGCACGGCGTCGATTGCGTGTGGATCTGCGTTGACGGAACTGCTCATGGGGAAGACTGCGTTGGAAGTCCCGTCCATTGTGGCTGCCGGGATTGAGGCGGCGGTCGGCGGTTTGTCGAATGAATCGAAACACGCTGCCGCGCTTTGCGGGGATGCGGTTAAAGCGTTGGCACGGCACCTTTAAACTTCAGAAGAAACTTCGTGGCCGGATGGGCGCTGGCAAGGTGTCCCGGCTTGCCGGGGGACTCGAGGAAGGGGTCGAAGCCGAGGGGGAGTTCCTCATGGTCTCTGGCAAGGCGCTGGAAGCCCATTTTCCATTCCGGGAAGATCCGCTCGCGCATGCGCCACTCATCGAGGATCACCAGTTTCTCATGCCTGGGATCGGCCCGGATTATGGAAAGTAGTGCCAGAACAGAAGCTTCCGGGCCCTCCAGGAGTTGCATGAACTTGCTGCGGTGATAGAGCAGCAGGCCCGAGATGTGATTCGAGTGATTCCGGGTACGCGCCGTACTGAGCAGGCGGGTCAACGCCTCGTCGCTCATCTCGGAAGTAGCATTACTTGCATAGACTAACGAAAACAACATTCCGAAGAGAATATCGGCATATTTTGACGAAACCATTAGCTACTAATTATTCGGTGGCTAACGATACCGCGAAGTTTCTTCAGGAGCATGTCGAGCGCCATCTGTCCGGCGAAGGCGCGGACTCTTGCGCGGTCACTGGGCCATTGGCGGTGCATGACAACTGTCCCATCCGGCGAAGCGAGGGCCACGAACATCATGCCTGCGGGTGCCTGGGGGCCATCGGTGCCTGGACCGGCATTGCCGGTGATTGCAAGGGCGTAGGTTGAGCCGAGCCGGGCGCGGGTACCCTCTGCCATGGCTTTCGCCGTTTCCTCACTCACAGCGCCGAATTCATCGAGAATCTCTTCCGGCACGCCGAGCAGTTTGATCTTCAGCGCCATCGCGTAAGTAATGAAGCCGCCGAGAAAGTAATCGGAGCTGCCGGGAATGGAGGTAATCCGCTCCGCGAGTCCGCCGCCGGTGGCACTTTCAGCCACGGCCAGTGTTTCGCCGCGTTCACGGAGGCGCTGTCCGACCACCGTTTCCAGGGGATCTTCCGTCTTCGAGTAGATGCGGTCGCCCAAGGCCTCTTCGATTCTCCCGCCCACTTCGGCCAGCAGCGCGGCTGCTTCTTCTTCCGTGGCGCAGCGGGCGCGCAGATGCACCTGCAGGTCTCCGTTATGGGCGAGCACCGTGGTGACCGGGTTTTCGTAAGGCTTGTAAATCGGGGCGATAGTGGCATCGAGGTCCGATTCCGACATGCCGGAGATCCGGTAGATTTGCGTGCGGATGGCCGAGGGCGGCACAATCGCGGCCAGCGCCGGCAGGCATTCCCGCGTGAACATGGACTTCATTTCATGCGGCGGGCCGGGCAGCAACATCACGATATTTTCGCCATCCTCGATCCACTGACCTGGCGCGGTGCCGCGGTCATTCGAGAGAATTCTGGCTCCTTCGATCACCATCGCCTGCCGCTTGTTGATTTCCGGCATCTTGCGGTTCATGGCGATGAAGCGCTGCTCAATGCCCGCGCAGATCTCTTCGTTGAAGATCTGCTCCCGGCCCAGAGCGGCGGCAACGGCGTCACGGGTGAGGTCATCCTCAGTGGGGCCCAGGCCACCGGAAATCAGCAGGAAGCGCGAATCTTTCAGTGCCCGCCGGATTGCTTCCGTCAGGCGGGCGCGGTCATCGCCAATCACATGTTTCGCGACAACCTCGATGCCAAGGCCGTTGAGCTTTTCCGTGAGGAAAAGAGAGTTTGTATCGACCCGGGTATGGGTGAGCATCTCCGAGCCGATGGCGATGATTTCCGCGTTCATGAACTATTCCGGTCTGTAGCCTTTGATGCCGACATCGACCCGGTAGACTGCATTCGTTGTGGCCACAATCATCGCGCGGGAGGGCGAGAAGGCCACACCGACGATTCCGGGGCCGGAGAGGAAGTGCTCAGCCGTACGGTCCGGGCGGATTCTCACGACGCCTTTGTGACCTTTGAGCGAGGCTGCGATGTAGAGGTTTCCATCCACATCAAAGGCCATGCCCTGGGGACGGCCGAGTCCACGGTAGTAATGTTCCACGTCACCGTTTTCGGCGATGCGGCAGACAGAATCAAAGCTTGAAGTGGTGGGACCGCTGACGTAGAGATGCTGGTCCGGACCCCACGCCAGGTGGTAGGCGGCGATGGAGGGTTCCATGGTCGCGTAGACGAAAATCTGCCGGCTGGGAGAAATCTTGAAGATGGTGCCGCTGCGGTCACCGACGTAGAGATTGCCCAGAGGATCAAACGTCATCCCGGTGGCAACACCCATCCCTTCCACATAGACGGTCATGTTGCCGGTGGGCGTGGCCTGGTAAACCATGCCATCGAAACGGCTGGAGATGTAGATCAGACCGTCCGGGCCGATGGCGATGGCCGTGGCGTTCATCATGTCGCTGATGAAGGGGCGCATCGCGAAGTTGAGGTCGATCCGGTAGACCGCGACGGGGACTTTCTGGCCGCGCGAGCCGCTGAAGGTCGTATAGATATTTCCGAGGGCATCGACGGCGGGATTCGCGACAGGGTGCAGATTTTCCGCGACGGGGATGCCGATATCGCAGCTCCAGATTTCGCTGGTCTGATTCCCGGTCTCCACGGTGAGTTCTCCGGCGGAAGCACCTTCGGGCACCTTCACGATCACCAACTGGCTGGAGCCAATGACGATGGGCGCGGCGACATCTCCGATCAAGACTTTCGGGCGTTCCGGTTCATTCACGCCGGTGTTGCGCGTGAACCCTGTTCCGCGGATCGCCAGTTCGCCGCCGGTGATGGCGGCTTCCGGTTGCACTGCGGCAATCAGGGGCTTTTCAACTTTCACTGTTTTTCGGGCTGCCATTTTCATTAGAGATTGAACCATCCCAGCGCAAATAAGACAAGTGCTGCGTAAATTCCGGCCACAATGTCGTCCATCACGATGCCTGTTCCGCCGGGCAGACGCTCAAAGTATCGGACGGGCCAGGGCTTCCAGATATCGAAGAGGCGGAAGAGACCGAAGGCGAGCAGTACGTTGAGCCAGGTCAGGCGGGAAAGCCCGGCAAGGGTGATCCACTGGCCCAGAACTTCGTCGATCACGACGAACTGCGGGTCTTTCCGTCCGCTTTCGCGCGCCACTATATCCGCCACACGGATGGAGGGGATGAGTGTGATGGCGGTGAGCAGAATCCAGCCCCACCACGGTGTTCCTGCCAGCAGCAACGGCACTGCGACCACGAAGGCCCCGAGCGAGCCGACAGTGCCGGGAGCTTTCGGCGACCAGCCGCAGCCAAACCAGGTGGCCAGCCACCACGCGGCTTTATTCTTCATCCAACCCGTAGTCCGTGCCGGGAACGCGGAAGTCCACACCTGGGATGGCAGGAGTTGAGATCACGTATTTTCCATCCGCCCAATTGCCAAGGTCCAGCAGGCGGCAACGGTCTCCGCAGAAGGGGGCCTCCTGGCTGTAAGGGTCGACGGGCTTTTTGCAAATAGGGCACTTCATGACAGTCAGCGTACTGGAATTTGATTCGGAATAACGAATCCGGATGCAAGAGGCGCAATGGAAACCAACTGCGGCGCTGCGCCCTTCAGTTGCACGGGCTCTTCGGTGTTGTCGAGCAGTGTGCCGATGAGGTCATAGTCATGCGCTTCGGTGATCCGCAGCAGTCGCATCTGGCCGGGCTTGGGTTCCGCACCTTCCACATCATTGATGAGGACGTGACCGTCGATTTCCGGAGCCTGCGTGGACATGCGGCCCTGCCAGAGCAGATCTGTATCGGGCGAAAGACCCTCCACCAGAACCTGCACTTCCTGGCCCACCATCTTCTTGTTGCGCTTGCGGGAGATCTTTTTCTGCAGGGCCATCAGGCTGCGCTTGCGGTTGGCGATGGTGCGGCCATCCACTTTGCCATCGAGTTGGAAGCTGCCGCTGGTGTCTTCATCGGAATACGAGAAAACGCCAAGCCGGTCAAACTGCGCGGCTTCCACGAACTGCTTCAATTCTTCGAAATCCGCGTCGGTTTCGCCGGGGAAGCCGGCGATAAAACTGGTGCGCACGGCCACACCGGGAATGGTCTTGCGGATGCGCTCAATCAGCTTCAGGAAGATGTCACCGTTGGCCCCGCGTTTCATGCGTTTCAGTACGGATGCGCTGGCATGCTGCAGAGGCATGTCAATGTACTTCACCAGCGAATCATGCTCTGCGATGGTATCGAGCAGTTTCTGCGTGACCTTGTTCGGATAGGCGTAAAGAAAGCGCACCCACTTCTGGAAGGGCGTTTCAATTTGCGCGAGGCGGGCCAGCAGATCGGCCAAGCCATCTTTCAAGCCGAAGTCTTCGCCGTAACAGGTGGTGTCCTGGCCGATGAGGTTGATCTCGCGGACACCCTGCCCGAACAGGCGGGTGGCTTCCGCGACAACCGATTCAAAGCGGCGGCTGCGGAACTTGCCACGATACTGGGGGATGACGCAGAAAGTGCAGGGGTGATCACAGCCCTCCGCAATCTTCATGTACGCGAAGTGTTTGGGCGTGGCGAGGATTCTGGGGGTCAGATCATGATAGAGGTAGAGGTCGCTGGGGGGCGCGGCTTCAGCAGCACCGATGCCTTCGCAAACTTCCACGATGCGGTCCACTTCGTTGGTGCCGATGATGGCGTCGACTTCCGGCATGTCCTTGCGGATATCGCCGCGGTAGCGTTCGACCAGACAGCCGGCCACGACGAGGCGAGTCGCGCGGCCCACACGCTTGTACTCCGCCATCTCCAGGATGGTGTCGACGGATTCCTGTTTTGCAGGATCAATAAAGCTGCAGGTGTTGACGACGAGAACGTCCGCCTGGTCGGGGTGGGGCGTGAGTTCATGCCCGCGCGCCGCCAGTTGGCCCATCATGACTTCGCTGTCCACAAGGTTTTTCGGACAGCCGAGACTTACAAAACCGACTTTCAAAGAGGAATACCTGATTTCCGGGGGTAACTCTCAGAATAGCAGGAAGCCGGGGAAGTTACGCAGGGAAGCTACACGGTTTCCAGTTCGTGCAGCGGAATCTGGATGTCTGGATTGCTGGTCCGCAGGATGCCGTCGTTGGACTCAGTGATGCCGTCAGCGGTGTAGTGGAAGGCGCGGAGATCGATGGGGTCGATGACCCAGACATGCGGGACGCCGAAGTTCAGATAGTCATCAATCCGGCTGCGCATCTGGCGCATGGTGTCGCTGGGGGAGAGGATTTCAATGCAGAGGAACGGCGGCTCACGCAGAACCGGTGTTGTTGGGCGGGGGCCGTGGACAACCGTGATGTCGGGAATCCGGAAGCGGGTCGACTTCACCTGCACGCGGAGTTCGGTGATCACCACGATGCCCCACTCTTTCTCGCGTGTTAGGAGATAAGTGCAAATCAACGCTTGTAGCCGGCCGTGCTCGAATTCGCCCACATTGCGCTCCAAAACCTCGCCTTCGAGGTAATCACAATCGGGACGATAGCTGGTCGTTAGATATTCGCTGACCGAAATACCGTTGGCTGGGGGCACGACTTCTCCAACTTGATTTTGCCACTTTCCGGCTGAAGATGCAGAATAGAATGCACGGGGTTTGCTTGCCTATCTTCCGACTTATCACCGCGGTTCTTCTCTGCAGTTTTTCCGTTTTGGCCAATCAGGCCGGTGCGTCCCCGCGCTTTTCGGGCGCCCCGTTCGACAATGACTGCACGCTCTGCCACGGCAGCTATGTCAATGCCGGCTTGGGTCAAACCTCCATCACCTTTTCGGGCGGCGCGGTTTACACGCCGGGCAAGGCGCAAATCGTCACGGTTTCCATCAGTGACCCGTCTGCGATCCGTTGGGGTTTTGAAGTTTCGCCCCGGCCAGCCAAGAGTCCTATCAGCAACGGCGCGGGAACCATGAGTCCTGTGGACACCTATACGCAGATTGCGGGGCGCTCCGGCACGATTGAGTGGCTGACGCATACCTTAGTCGGGACGAGGCTGGGCACCAGGGGCGGTGTCACGTTCCAGTTCCAGTGGACTGCGCCCGCGACGGACATCGGCGACATCAACTTTTATGTGATGAGCAACGCGGCCAATGGGAACTCGCGGGCTGACGGCGGGGATCAGATCTATCAGGCTGTGCAGACTTTGACGGCACCATCGAACGCCAAGCCCACGATCAGCGGGGTGGTCAACGGCGCCAGTTTTACGAACGGCATCACGGCGGGTTCGTGGTTCACGATTCAGGGTACGAGTTTGGCTTTGAATACTCCTGATCCGGGACGCATTTGGAGCGCCGCGGAGATTGTGAATGGCAAGTTGCCTGCGTCGCTGGATCAGGTCAGCGTCAATGTGAATGGCAAGCCGGCGTCCATCTATTTCGTGAGCAACGGGCAGATTAATGCACAGGCACCGGATGATACGGCGGTGGGGCCTGTGCCGGTGACGGTCACCACACCATTTGGTACCAGTCCGGCTGTGATGGCGACATTACAGGCCGCCGCGCCGGGACTCTTCCAGTTTGACCAGCAGGATCGGAAGTACGCAGCGGCGGTTCTGACCGATGGGACGTATCTGGGGCCGGCCGGGCTTTTCGGCTCCGCGTTGACCAGCCGCCCCGCCAAGCCGGGCGAAACGATTCTCTTGTTTGGCACCGGGTATGGAGTGGTTTCCCCTGCCGTTCCTGCGGGTCAGGTATTCAGCGGCGCTTCTGCGACTGTGAATACGGTGACTGCAACGGTTGGGGGGATTCCCGCGACGGTGTCTTATGCGGGGCTGGTCGGTGCCGGACTTTATCAGCTGAACGTGGTGGTGCCGCCTGCCGCACCCAATGGCGACCTGCAGGTTTTGACCAGCGTGGCAGGCCAGACCAGCCGTTCAGGGGTCTACGTTTCTGTTCTAAAGTAGGGGTGGTTGCTTATGCGTCTACTCCCAGGTCTGGTTCTGCTTCTCACCTCTGTTCCGGCTGTTGCTGCATATGACCGCTACGGCGGTTGGACGGAACTGACCGGCAGCAAGACCGGATACTTTCATACGCAACAGATCCAGGGCCGGTGGTGGCTGGTGACGCCGGAGGGGAATGTCTTTTTCTCCAAGGGCGTGGATAACGTGAGTTACTACCCGGAGGCGAAATCGTCCCCCAAAGCGCCGCAAGATACCGTTGCCTGGGCACGCAACGCCACGAAACAGTTACATGAGTGGAACTTCAACACGGCCGGGGCGTGGTCTGCCGCGGAATTGAGCAAGACGGGGATCGTCTATGCGCCGGTGCTGGATATGGCTGCCGCGGTGCAGAGTGATGTTTGGCTCAAGGGCGGCATTGTGGATTATTTCAGCCCGGAATTTCACGCCGCTGCGGATCGTGTGGCCAAGGCGAAGTGCGCGGCACATGCCAATGATCCCTGGCTGCTGGGGTATTTCACGGATAACGAATTGCGCTGGGGTAAGGACTGGCGCTCCGGCGACGGATTGCTGGAGAGTTACCTGAAGATGCCGGAGAACGCACCGGGACACAAGCAAGCCGCTCAACTGCTGGAGTCGAGAGGCCGTGGCATCGCGGAAGCGACCGAAGCGGACCGCAATGACTTCCTGGAACTGGTGGCGGGGGAATACGCGAAGGTGACGGCAGAGGCCATCCGCCGTGCTGACCCGAATCATCTGGTGCTGGGATGCCGCTTCGCCGGATATGCGGGGGATGCTGCCATGCGTGCGGTGGGCCGGTACTTCGATGTGATTTCGTATCACAGTTATGACGCGAAGGCACCGGTTGGTCCGCTGGAAAAGGTGGCACGGTGGAGCGGCAAGCCGGTAATGATCACGGAGTTCAGCTTTAAAGCGATGGACAGTGGCCTGCCCAACACCAAGGGTGCCGCGAAGCCGGTGGCGACGCAGCAGGATCGGGCCGACGGTTTCGCGCGGTATGTGGAAGCACTCGCCGCACTGCCGGTTTGCGTTGGCTTCCACTGGTTTGAGTACCGCGATGAACCGAAGGAAGGCCGGTTTGATGGAGAGAACAGCAACTATGGCATCGTCCGCGTGGACTTTACGCCCTGGGATGTTCTGGCCAAGCGCATGACAGAGGTGAATGCCCGGATGGAGCAGTTGCACGCCAAGTAGGTCAGGCCGGTTTTTGTGGTGCTTTGCCCGGCAGCGCGGCTGGATTTTCCTGGACCCGTTCGCGATAGTGTCCGCGCATGCCGGAGCCCAGACCAACGGCGGATTCCCCGAACTTGTCACGAAGCTTGTCTGCTGCCTCCAGGGCATTCCGCCAGCGCTCGGACCGGCCGCCATCGAGAAGATTGCCCTGCGTCTCATCGGCCGTGAAGCCGGAGATGTGGACGCCGAGCAGGCGCACGGTTTGGCGGGAATTCCAGTGATCGTGGAATAACTTCCGGGAGGCTTCCGCGAGGTCGATATCGAGTTGGGTCGGTTCGGGCAGGGTCTGCGCGCGGGTGATGGTAGTGAAATCCGAATAGCGCAGCTTGAGTTGCACGGTGCGTGTGCGGAAACCATGCTCGCGGAGGCGGCGGGCGACTTTCTCCGAGAGATGCGTCAGTGTGGCTTCGAGGCGGACGGGATCCCGGGTGTCTTCTCCGAAAGTGTGCTCGTGGGAAATCGATTTCGGGTCGGAGCGTTCGCCGATCTCCGAGTCGAACCAGCCGCCCGCATCTTCGCCGTGTGCTTTGCCGGCCAGCGCCAGGCCCCACTTGCCGAAGCGGCGTTCGAGATCGCGTTCCTCCATGGCGGCCAGATCACCGATGCGGCGGATTCCGATCTCCTGCAGTTTCTGGTTCATGACCTTGCCAACACCGGGAATCTTTGCAACGGCCAAGGGGGCGAGGAAACTGGCTTCCAACCCGGGCAGGATGTAGAGGACGCCGTTCGGTTTCGCCTGGTCCGAGGAGATCTTTGCAACCAGCCGCGAGGAAGCGATGCCGATGGAGCAATTCAAGTTCGTGGCGGCTTTCACTTCCTGATGCAGCTTGTGGGCGGCCTGCAAAGGAGAGCCGAGCAGCCGCTCGGTGCCGGTCATATCGAGATAGGCTTCGTCGATGGACGCCATCTCCACCCGCGGCGAGAACCGCTGCAGGATTTCATACACGCGTCCGGAGTATTCCTTGTAGCGCTCGGGATGGCCGGGTACGAAGATGGCTTGCGGACACTTTTGGTAGGCCGTCCGCAAAGGCATGGCGGAGTGGACGCCGAACTTGCGGGCAGCGTAGGAGGCTGCGGAAACCACGCCGCGCTCATCGTGCTTCCCGCCCACGACTACCGGCTTGCCCTTGAGTGAAGGGTCGAAGAGTTCTTCCACGGACACGAAGAACGCGTCCATATCGATATGGAAAACAACCCTCTGCACGGTTTTCTATGGCCGCAACGTTACACCATGAACATGCCGCCGTTCAGCTCGATCGTCTGGCCGTGGATATAGCGCGCGGCATTCGAACAGAGGAAAACGATGGTGTCAGCGACTTCTTCGTTATCGCCAAGCCGTCCGGCCGGTGTTTGCTGGAGGACGGCATTCAGGATTTGGGGGTTGGAGTACTTCTCATGGAAGTAGTTATCCACGGTGCCGGGAGAAACGGCGTTGACGCGGATGCCCTGCGGCGCAAGTTCCTTGACCAGCCCCTTGGTAAACGCGGCCACCGCGGCTTTTGAGGCGGCGTAGATGGTGGCACCCACACCCCCGCCGGTGCGGGCGGCGATGGAGCTGAGATTGACGATGCAGCCTCCACCCTTTGCAATCATGGACGGGGCGACGGCCTGGGTCATGAACCACGCGCTCTTCACGTTGAGGTTCATGATGGCGTCGTAGTGGGCGGAAGTATATTCGGCAAGCTTTGCGCGGCCCACCAGGTGTCCGGCATTGTTGACCAGGATATCCACCGGCTGACCCCAGGCGTGATAAGCGGCGATGAGGCTGTCGATTCCTTCCTGGACGGAGAGGTCTGCCTGGGCCAGCGTGACATCACAGCCTGCGGCACGAAGCTCCGCGGCAAGGGCGTTGATGCCTTCGCCAAAGGAATTGTAGTGCAGGAAGAAGCGTGTGATGCCCGCGCGGGCCAGAGCCCTGGCCGCAGCCGCTCCGATACCGCGCGAGGCACCTGTGATCAGCGCAGTTTGCGCATTGAAGCTTAGATTGTTTGGTTCTGTTTGAGCCATTCCCGAAGTGCGTCCCTGTGGAGCATGATGCCCCTTCGAGAGTATCGCAAGTAGCCCTGTCTGCGGAAAAGGTTCATATAGTGCGTGACGATTTCCCGCGAGGTGCCCACATATTGCGAGAGCAGTTCATGGGTGAACGGGATCATCTGCACGGTGCCGTCCTCATTCTCCTGCCCGAGGCGTTCGGAGAAGCGGATGAGGGAACGTGCGAGGCGGCGGGCGATGTTGTCCACCGAGAAGCTCTCGATGCGGGCGCCGAAATCCACCGAGCGCTGCACCAGAAGCTGCATCAGGGCAATGCCGAGGCGGGGGCGGCGTGCGGCGATTTCCTCGATCTCCGAGGTGGTCCATGCCATCACCTTGGTGCCCTCGATTGCCACGGCGAGTTCGCAGCGCTGGGCAGGGCCGAGGAAGGCCGATTCGCCGAAAAATTCATCCGGCTGGTAGATGTCCACGACCACTTCGCGGTCGTCATCCGTGACCCGGCAAACTTTCACTTTGCCGTCGATCACAAGATAGATACTGGTGGAGGGATGCTCCTGCCCGTAGATCGTCTGGCCCCGGCGGTATTCCAGGATGGTGGAACACGGCAGATGGGCTAACGGATCTTCTAAAGCTTTCTGTTGCGGTAAGAGTGCTGGACTTGGAACCATACGATGAAACCCTCTCTTTCTAACGACCGCCCCTCACTGGCGGATTTGAGTCTCCCGTCTGGTACCGGTACGCCCGGGAACCTAACGGGGTGGTGGTGTGATGTTCCAAACACCGAGAATATCAAGAAGTTGCAAAGAAGACGTTTCGTTCTGAGAAATTGTTTCTTTCGTCACAGAAAAACCTCTCCTTCAACCGTACGAGTGCTGGCGGGGCTGTGGATTGGAGTATTTTTCATAGCGGCACTTTCAAAGAGTGCGGACTTCTATCCCCCCGCGGCAGAGCGCTACGCCAAGATTTTGCAAGCCGGGAGCATTCTTCCCGGGGGGCGTCTGCTGCAACCGCTGGGCCTACAGATCGATACGGGCTCGGGTCCCTTTGGCCTGGCGGTTGGTCCAAAGGGTGTGCTGGCGACGGCGGATATCGGTTCGGAACGTTTGGGCATCACGGTGATGGCTCCGCCGAAGAATGCGAAGACAGGTTCCTGGATGGTCCATCATTTGTGGGCAAAATCAAGGCGTCCGGGGGCAGACGCCGATGATACGGACCCGGAATGGAAGGGCGTCTTCTTTGGGCTGGCTTTCGAAGGGGAGCGGAATTTGTGGGCTGCCGAGGGCGACTCCGGTAAGATCCGGCTGGTGGATGTCCAGTCCGGGCAGCGCCGGAAAGTGGTGGATCTGAACGGCGGCCCGTTCCAGAATTCTTATTCGGGCGACCTGGTTTATGACCCGCAGCGGCAGATTGTCTGGGTGTTGGACCAGGCGAATTTCCGCCTTTGCGGAGTGGATGCAAAGACGGGGACGCTGCTCTCTTCCGTTGCTGTTGGCCGTATGCCCTTCGCAGTAGCAATTTCACCAGATGGAAAAACAGGTTACGTAACGAATACCGGGACGTTTCGTTACCACGTGCTCGCGGGGGCGGATGCGAAGGACTTGAAGCGCACGGGTATCCCGTTTCCGGCGTTCGGTTTTCCCTCGAAGCAGGCGCTGGACGGTACCGTGAGTAAGTCTGAGGCGGTGGATGTGGCGGTGCCTGGTTTGGGCGATCCGAACGTTCCTGAGTCGAATTCGGTCAGCATTATTGACCTGAGTGATCCGTTGCAGCCGGTGTTGCGGAAGTTTGTGAAGACGGGACGGCCGTATTCGGCATCGTCGGCCGGGGGAGCGGCGCCCAGCGGCGTGGTGGCTACGGCGGAGCATGTCTTCGTTTCGAATGCGCATGATGACTCGATTACCGTACTGCGGCCGGACGGCAATATTGAAAAAGAGATTCAGCTACAAATTCCTTCCATGGAAAGATTGCGCGGGATCATGCCGGCGGGGATGGCCTTTGATCCGGTGACGAAATGGCTGCTGGTGGCGGAAGCAGGGATCAACGCCGTCGGGGTGGTGGATGTGGAGAAGGGCAGCCTGCTGGGGCACCTGCCGGTCGGCTGGATGCCGGTGCGCGTGGCGGTATCGGAGGGCCAGGTGGTGGTGAGCAACGCGCGAGGGAAAGGTGCGGGGCCGCATGTGAAGACTTTGCCCGCGCTGAGTGCCACGCAGATGCCGCTGCTGCGGGGTGGCTCCGTTTCGATTTTCAAACTTCCCGCGGCTACGGAACTGACTACCTTCACGGCGAGGGTTTTCACTTCGAATGGGTTCGTTCCGAAGTATGAGCCGCGGCCTCCGCTGCCGGCCGGGATCAAGCATGTGATGGTGATCGTCAAGGAGAACCGCACGTTTGATGAAGTGCTGGGAGATATGCCCCGGACCGGCGGCAAGGATGTGGCGGGCTTTCCGCAGATGGCGGTGTTGGGTATGAAGGCGACGGCGCGGGGCCGTGCGAACCGCGATGCTCCGATGACACAGTTCAGCCTCAAGGATGTTCCTGTAACACCGAACCACCACGCGATCGCGGCGCAGTTCGCTTTCAGTGATAACTTCTATGCGGATTCCGATGTTTCCGTGGACGGGCATCACTGGATTGTGGGAAGTTATCCCGACTTATTCACAGAATCCTCCCTGCTGGCTTCTTATGGCGGCAACCGGAAGTTTGCGCTGGATGACAAAGCTCCCGGACGCCTGCAGTTTCCCGGTTCGGATTCGAGTGTTCATACCGATGAACAACCGGAGGCTGGAACGCTGTGGCACCATCTGGAGCGGAATAAGATCAGCTTCCGGAATTACGGGGAAGGCTTTGAGTTGGCCGGGCTTTCTGAAGACAAAGATCTGGAACCAACCGGTGCGCGCTTCGGGACGAATGTGGCGATGCCGGACCCGCTGTTTCGCAACACCAGCCGGACTTATCCGGGCTTCAACATGAAGATACCGGATCAATACCGCGTGGACCGTTTCCTGGAAGATATGGAAGCCCGGTACGGGAGCGGCAAGGAACCTCTGCCGCAGTTCCTTTTCATGCACCTGCCGAATGATCATATGGATCAACCGCGTCCGGATGACGGGTATCCGTATGACCTTTCTTATGTGGCGGACAATGACCTGGCTCTGGGGCGCGTGCTCGAGTATCTTTCCCACAAGCCGTGGTGGAAAGATATGGCGGTGTTCGTCACCGAAGATGACGCGCAGGGCGGTTATGATCACGTGGACTTTCACCGGACGGTGTTACTCGCGGCGGGCCCCTGGGTCAAGCGGAATTATGTGTCACACACGAACGTCAGTTTCCCCGGTCTGTTGAAGACGGTGTTTGAGTTACTGCGGATTCCGCCATTGAATTTGATGGATGCTTCGGCGCCGGACTTGCGGGATCTGTTTGCGGCCAAACCGGACGAAGCTCCCTACAAGGCACTTCCCCCGGACCTGCGGGTTTTTGACCCTGCCAAGGCACGGGTTGGGACGGGTAAGTCGATTTTGATGGACCGCCCTTAGCGGGGGCGGTCCGTCGGATGCGGCGGTGGGTTAGGTGGAGACGACCAAGCGCTCGTTCAACGTTCGTGCGCCATACTGGCGCGCGTTTTCGGGGGTACAGAAGCACGCACGCCAGAATGACGTGCGATCAAGCGCAGATGACTCATGTGAAAAGCTGAACAAACGCTCGCTCAACGTTCGTGCGCCATACTGGCGCGCGTTTTCCGGGTACAGAAGCACGCACTCCAGAATGGCGTGCGAACAAGCGCAGATGACTCATGTGAAAAGCTGAACAAGCGCTCGTTCAACGTTCGTGCGCCATACTGGCGCGCGTTTTCCGGGTACAGAAGCACGCACGCCAGAATGACGTGCGATCAAGCGCAGATGACTCATGTGAAAAGCTGAACAAGCGCTCGCTCAACGTTCGTGCGCCATACTGGCGCGCGTTTTCCGGGCACAGAAGCACTCACGCCAGAATGACGTGCGATCAAGCGCAGATGACCCGTGCGGGTCATCTTCCTGTGTTTGCAAAGGAACGCTTAGATCCGCTTGAAGACTTTCTCCAAGATCTCAGCGGCGTAGTCCACTTCGGCCTCGGTGATGATATACGGCGGCAGGAACCGCAGCACCGTGTCGTGTGTGCAATTCATGAGCAGCCCTTCGTGCATGGCCTGGATGACGATTTCCTTGCCGGGCATGGCCAGTTCGGCACCCACCATCAGGCCATAGCCGCGGACATCGGTGATGAAGTCATACTTCTTCGCCATGCCGCGCAGAGTTTCGCGGAAGTAATCGCCGACGCGGTTGATCGAGGGCAGCAAATCTTCCAGGATGTCAAAGAATTCCAGAGCCACGCGCGCGCCGAGTGCGTTGCCGCCGAAGGTGGAACCGTGCATGCCGGGGCGGATGGATTTCGCAGCGCGTTCATTTGCCGTGATGATTCCGAGCGGCAGGCCGCAAGCGATGGGCTTGGCGGCGGTCATGATGTCCGGCATCACATGCGGGGTGGGTAACTGGTAGGCATAGTAAACACCGGGGCGGCCCACACCGCACTGGATTTCGTCAAAGCAGAGCAGTGCGTCGTACTTGTCCGCCAGTTCTCTGGCACGCAGGCAGAAGGCATCATCGAGCGGCATGACTCCGCCTTCGCCCTGGATCCACTCCATGCAGATGCCGGCGGTGCGGTCATTCACGGCTGCTTCGAGGGCTGCAATGTCGTTGGGCGGTACGAACTTGACGCCGGGAATCAGGGGTTCAAAATCCTGCCGGTATTTGATCTGGCCGGTGATGGAGATCGCGCCCAGGGAACGTCCATGGAAGGAGTTTTCGAGCGAGACGATTTCATACTTCTCCGGGTCAATGCTGCGCCCGTGAGACTTGATCATTTTGAGTGACCCCTCGGTCGACTCCGTGCCGCTGTTGGTGAAAAAGGTGCGGGCGAGGCCGCTCGTTTCGGCGATGCGCCTTGCGAGCGGCCCCTGGTACTCGTTGTAGTACAGATTCGAAGTGTGGATGAGCAAGCCGGCTTGTTCCCGGATCACTTCCACGATTCGCGGATGGTTCTGCCCGAGAGCATTGACACCGATTCCTGCGATGAAATCGAGATAGCGTTTTCCGTCAACATCCCACATCCAGGGACCGTCGCCGCGGTGAAGAATCAACGGGTAACGGGCATAATTCTGCAGCAGATACTGCTTCTCGAGGTCGACCACCGACGCGGTGGCTGTGGGAGTTTCCATGATTACTTCGATGATACAGGGGCGGTTGCCGGTGTCGAAGTTGTGTTGGTTGTGGTGTTCTTAAAAACGCCGGTGGCGTTCAGAGTTGCAACAGTGAGGTTGGTGATGGCGGCAACAGAGTTCAGCATCTGGTTCTGGCTGATCTGCTGCGTGACCTGGGTCGCACCCCACGCCGTCGCCGCGGCGTTGAGAATGAGATCCAGCTTTTGTTTGCCCGCCTGGGGCACCGGAATTGCCGCTTCAATCGCCGTGACGGATTGTAAAATCGCCGGCAGCGAATTGAAGATTGTAAGGAAGCTCTTCATGCCCTGAGCGTAGAGCCGGGAATGCCGTCTGCCGCCTGCTTCGGGCGCTAAAGCATTGAAAATACTGCGGCAAATTTCTTTCAGTGCGCGTGACGGCACCGCCTGCCCCAAGCTTACTCGCGTGGAATCAGGCGGACTGTGCTGATGGAGACGGCTAGATCGCGCTGGTCCGGCGGGCAGCGGAAGGTCGGCGTGCTGCGGATCACCACGTCATATTCGGCGGTGCCGGGAACATCGCGTTCGTACACGAAGAGGTCCGGCCGCGTGTATTCGTGCACGCCGAGCGACTGCCCGTTCACGACCGCTTCAATCCGGACGGCCTTCGCGTGATCGAAGGAAAGCTTGTGAATATGGCCGCGCAAACGGAGCCGTTGCGGCATCGTGTGGACCTGCCGCAGTTTGGCGGTTGCTTCGCCGCCCACCCAGCGATACTGTGCGCCGCCGGAACCCTGAATGTCATACCAGCCCGAGCCGAGCTTCTTTTCATGGCCTTCGAGCGACATGTCGATGATGTCCGCGCGGTCGCCGGGGTAGAGTTCTGTGCGTTCAGCTGAGGCGATTACAGTGTGCGTGCCATCTTCGAGCGGCGCGGCGTAACCGCAGGCCGTGCAGGTCAGATCCCCGTTGGTTTCCCGGCGGAAATCGCCGCTGCAATCCGGGCAGCGAAGGTAGGCTTCGTAATTCGAAAGGTCTGGAAAGTGCGCGGGAAGTTCACCGGCTTTCCGGCAGATGGCCGCGAGGGTTCCGCCGAGAAGGTGGGCTGCCTTCCAGGAAGAGCCTGCGTTTTGCTTAACCACACGCTCGCCCCAGCCGCGTTCCGGCACGAAGAGTTCATATTCGCGGGCGGCGAAGTGCTTGTTGATGAGCGCATCCCAGTCCTGGAGGTACATGGAGTGGTTCTGGCGGATGCCGAAACTTTCCTCCTGGTGGGCGCCGATCACATCCTTCACCAGGTAGCCGAGCAGACCCCAATCGAAGAGCTTCTTTTCCCAGGGCTTCATCAGGTTGTAGTAGGGGGCGCGGTAGAGGCGCAGGGAGAGCTTCCGCAGCAGCGGTTCTTCGGCCAGCAGGAACACGCCGCCAGGGGCGAGGACGCGTTTGATTTCAAGGAAAATCTTCTCGATATCCATGAACTGGCTGAGCGTCTGGTAGGTCATGACGAAGCGGAGGCTGCCATCGCGGAAGGGAAGCCTCGCGGCGTCACCGGCGATGCGGACGGGGGCGTTCGTCAGGTTCCAGTGGTCCATGAGCGCGCGGCCCTGTTTGAGGGCATCGGCGGAGATATCGAGTGCAAAGCCGCCCTGGCCGAACTCATTGGCCAGCATGTAGCTGGTGTGGCCGGCATTGGCTCCGACTTCGAGAAAGGGCGTCATGGGGCCAATGAAGTCCGCGTGGTTGCGGATGATCATGCCACGGTTGACGTTCTCATGGTGGTAGACGCTGAGCGCCCGTTCGAGTTCTCCGAGCGCGGCGAAGTTGTGGAATTCCACCTCCGCGCGTTTGACGGAAAAGGCTTGGACGCTCTCACTGGATTTGGACATGAGTTATTTCTGCCACTCGCCATTGACCATGCGGCGCGCGATGTCCTGCGGCTTGGGGTCAATGTTCAGGGCGTTCAGGATGATGAGGTTGGCTGGTTCGTTGGGGGCAAGCTTGCCGCCGGGCGCGGGGAGAATGTACTTGCCAGCGGCATCCATGCGCTCGACGCCGGAGCTCTTCGCTGCGCCTTTGCTTGCGCCCACCAATTCGATTTTTGTCCCGGCGACGACGATCAAAGAATCCCTGAGCACCTGGCCGCTGGGCGTCACGTACGCAGTGCCGCCAACGATGACCTTTTTCGCCGGCTTGGGGGGACCGGACTGGTTGCAGGCGGCGGTCAGCAGGCATGCGAACAGGGCAGTGATGAGCGGCGGGCGGCTGGACATTGCGGAAACATGCAGTATCTCACGGAGGGATTTAACCGGGCTTTTACCCGGTCTTTACAGCGTGGTCCGGCCAGTGGTGTTTCATCTGCAGCGATCCCACTATGTTTACCCGAACACTGCTTACAGCCTTCTGCGCCGTGATTGCGGCGCTGGCACAGCCTCCCGGCGGCCCGGGCGGAGGAGCTTCCATTTCCTCCACCAAGCTCAGCCCCAATTACAGCAATCTTGCCTATGCCGGAACCACGGACGCCTACCAGACGCTGGACCTCTATCTGCCGTCCTCTGGAAGCGGCACTTACCCTGTGGTGCTGTTCTTCCACGCGGGCGGTTTCGTGATGGGGTCCAAGGATGCCCCACCGCCTTACCCCGACCGTTTGAATCCCAGGGGTGTTGCGTTCGCGTCTGTAAACTACCGGTACAGCACTGAGGCTGTGTGGCCAGCCCAGATCCAGGATGCCCGGGCGGCGGTTCGCTTCCTGCGCGCCAATGCCGCGAAATACAACCTGGACGCGGACCATATCGGCGTTGTGGGGGAATCGGCGGGGAGCGTGCTCGCGAACCTCGTGGGCACTGCGGGAAGTTCCACGATCTGGGATAGCGCGGGCATGTCGAACCCAAACGTATCCGCGAAGGTGCAGGCCGTGGTTAGCCAGTTCGGTGCCTCCGACTTCAGCCAGATGGATTCCCTGCAACTGCCCTCGTGTTCGGCTGGAAATACGGATACTTCCAACTCCTGGCCATCGCAGTTACTGGGCTGCACGGTCGGCAGTTCTTCCTGCGCGGCCAAGGTGAAGGAATCGGTCGCGCTGACCTATGTTTCTTCCGGTATGCCGGCGTTCTTTGTTGCGCACGGAACCAGCGATTGTATTATTCCGCCGGAACAGAGCCGGTTGTTGGTGCAGGCACTTGCGGCGGCTGGCAACGCGCCGGTCTACCGTGCCCTGCCCGGTGCGGGACACGGCACTTCTGAATTCAGCAATGCCTATTACCTGGCCCTGCTGGATGACTTTCTGGTCCGTTCTCTGAAATCCACTTCGATTGCTGTTGTGGACTCCGCCGAATATCAGTACGCTGTCGCGTCCCCCGGCCAGTTTGTCACCGTGTTCTCGAGCGGTCTTTCCAGCACTTCCGCCAGTGCCGCGGGCAGCAACCCCTGGCCAACTAATTTGAATGGTGCGAGTCTGCAACTGGTGGATTCGAGCGGCGCAACCACCAACCCCGGAATGGTCTATGCGGGAACGTCGCAGGTGAATGCCCAGATTGGGAGTTCGGTATCCACGGGGGAAGGCACCATCACGCTGCTCAATAATGGCAAGACGGTTTTGACGGACAAGATTGAAATCGTGAGTTACGCACCAACGCTCTTCTCGCAGTTGAGCAGCGGCCTGTTGCATCCTTTGGGTGCTGTTTACTACACGGATCTCTCCGGTGTCGCGCAACAGGAAGCGCTGCCCGGTGCGGTGCTGGATTTCTCGAAGACATCCGGCACGATCACGGTGGCCGTCTACGGCACGGGGCTGAATTCCAATACCGGCACGGCACTGGCTTATGTTGCCGACACAGCGGCGACCGTGAAGTATGCCGGGGCACAGGGAACTTACACGGGCCTCGATCAGTACAATGTCGAGATCCCGCGCTCGCTGGCTGGCCGGGGCGAAGTAACTCTCGCGATCAGCATCGGCGGCATGCCTGCGACAGCGGTGCGGCTGACGATCAAGTAACTTGCGCCACTCACTTATTGCAGTGAGATGACCACCCCGCTCTGTGTCTGCAGTCCACCGGTTAATGCCGCGAGAGGTACGTCTCCTGTGGGCAGTCCAGGCGGGATGGTGATGTTCAACTGATAGAGTCCAGCGCTGGTGAGGCCGCTGAAGGCTGGCGTGATCAGCATCGCGTTCACCACAATCTGCACGGAAGAGGCTGTGGGTGCGGCGCTGGTGAAGGCCTGTCCGGCGGGAACAGGCGGAGTGGTCGGACCCAGCCCGACGGCGAACAGGACGACAGAGTCGCCCGCTTTGGCAGCCGTGGTCTTATAGCCGAGGGAAGAGCCGGTGGGGCCGAGGATGTCGTAAGTGCCGCCACCATAAGTGCCTGAGCCATCCTGCCGCAGGATGATACCGGTCACGTGTTTGCCATCCAGCAGACTGAAGGATGGCGCGGTGGGAGCCAGTTTCACGGAAGAAACATAAGTGCCTGCCGCGGTGGTAACTACCACCGGCACTGTCCCGATCGTTGTATCATCGGGTGCCTGTAAGTTGATCTGTGCGGGGCTGACAAACCATAGATAGGCTTTCTTGCCATTGATTGTCACCGTGGTGCCGCCCAGAGTGGTGGGGAAATCTCCGTTCCAACTGACGGTGCTTGTGGCCAGGTTGGTGCCATAGATGGAGATCCACGAGCCGGGCTGGATGGTGGTGGCGGTGCTGTAGACCGGGGCGATGCCGTTGGCGGAGATGGCGGGTCCGCCAGTTCCTGGATTCACGGTGAAGGTTTGCGTTACAGAAATAGCCGGGGCATAACTGGAGTTCCCCGGTTGCGCGGCTGTTACGGAACAGGTGCCGGCGGCAAGCAGAGTCAAGGAAACTCCATTTACCTGGCAAACCAGAGGCGTATTGCTGGTGTAGGTAATGGCGAGCCCGGCGCTGGAGGCTGCTGTGAGTGTGATCGGCGCTGCAGTGAAAGTAACAGGCTGCAAGGTGTTGAAGGTGATGGTCTGCACCTTGGGTCCCAGCGTCACTTTCCGGATGCGGTTATTGCCGGTGTCCGCAATGTAGAGGTTCCCGGCGGCATCCAACGCGACGCTGGAGGGGAGGTACAGCGCTGCCTGCGTCGCTGCGCCGGTGTCTCCAGAGAAGGATGGCGTGCCGTTGCCGGCGAAGGTCGAGATGATTCCAGAGGGTGAAACCACCCGAATTCTGCTGTTCAGCGTATCTGCGATGTACAAAGATCCGTCGGGGCCAATGGCCAACCCGCTGGGTCCGTTGAGCGCAGCCGCGGTGGCTTGGCCGCCGTCTCCGGAAAACGCTG
>CAIXXM010000142.1 GCA_903923395.1 uncultured Acidobacteriia bacterium | reverse complement strand
CGATCTCTGAGAAACGCCTCGTCCGCGAAGGTAGTGGAAGCGGCACCCGCTACGTCCTCCCAGTAAAGCGAACTTCAAAATGATAGCCGAAGTTCCATTCTCCGAACTGCTTTCTGTGGTCATCGACAACCGAGGAAAGACTTGTCCGACGGCCGATGCAGGAATCCCGCTTATCGCGACGAACTGCATTCGCAACGAACTGCTCTACCCGACCTACGACAAGGTGCGATTCGTCTCAAAGGAGACATACAGTAATTGGTTTCGCGGACATCCTCTTCCGGGCGACATCATCTTTGTGAACAAGGCCACACCCGGTCGTGTTTGCTTGGTTCCTGACCCGGTGGATTTTTGCATCGCTCAGGACATGGTCGCCGTTCGTGCTGACCCGAAACGCGTCTATCCGAACTACTTATTCGCCGTGCTGCGTTCACCGGCAGTCCAAGAGAAGATTGGCCAGATGCACGTCGGGACGCTCATCCCGCATTTCAAAAAGGGCGATTTCGACAAGCTGCTACTGCCAATTCCAGACCCCAAATCTCAGCAGTTCATCGGGGACACTTACTTTGAACTCTCAGCCAAGATTGATGCGAACCGGCAGATGAACGCGACGCTGGAGGCGATGGCCCGGGCGCTGTTCCAGAGCTGGTTCGTGGATTTTGACCCCGTCCGCACGAAGATGGATGGCAGGCAGCCCGCAGGCATGAACGCCGAGACGGCTGCATCGTTTCCTAATCACTTGGAGGATTCTATCATCGGCAAGAAACCCGTTGGCTGGGAAGTCACCACGCTGAACAACGTGCTTGCAGTTCTAGAAACTGGTGGACGCCCCAAGGGGGGAGTCGGCGGAATCATGAGTGGTATCCCCAGCATCGGGGCGGAAAGTATCGTTGGTTTGGGTGTCTTCGATTTTGGCAAGACCAAGTATGTCTCAGCCGAGTTCTACGAAGAAATGAGAAAAGGACACATCGAAAGTCGTGATGTCCTGCTTTACAAAGATGGAGGCAGACCAGGTGAATACGAGCCGCATGTCAGCATGTTCGGTGATGGATTCCCGTTTGAGAAATGTTGTATTAACGAGCATGTTTATCGGCTGCGTGCTAACGAAAGGCTTAGCCAAGAATATCTCTATTTCTGGATGACCTCCGAGCTTGTCTTCGCCGAAATGCGAATCAAAGGTACAGGGGTTGCTATTCCCGGCTTAAACTCGACCGCCGTTCGCTCGCTGGCAATGTTGGTTCCACCGGTTTCCATTGTCAAAGCGTTCACTAAACAAATAGCCCCACTCGTCGGCCGAATCCTCGCTAATGCCAAACAATACCGCACCCTCGCCAATCTGCGCGACACGCTGCTGCCGAAGCTGCTGAGCGGGCAAATAAGGGTGGCGAATATAAAACAACTAAATTAAAACGTTTTAGTATTTGATTGCATATTTAGGCGGTTCTACTAAAATTAAATATATTAGTAGAAAATTAGCAAAAAACACATGCGTATCCCCCAAACAGCGCCTAAGCTGCGTGATCTGATGGCTGAAGTGAAACAGCCAGAACGGATGATGGAACTTATTTCCCGGACGCGGGAGGCAAAGAACCAACGGCATTACCTCCATTGGGACAAACTGCGGCGTTACACGCCGCCACCGGGTGTCAGCCATCGAGAATGGTGGATGGTGCAAAAGTTTTCCCGAATGGATGCGCTGAAACCGATTCCTCTCAAGGACAAGGCGCAAAATCCGTTTCAGTTCGCCGTGACGGAATTGGTTATGGAGGAGTTGCACCAGATTGACCTCGGCGCGGGGGGGGTGGTGAGCATCCCAGAGCCGATCACTAACCCGCAAACGAGGGATCGTTATCTGGTGCGTTCGCTTATGGAGGAGGCAATCACGTCAAGCCAGCTGGAAGGTGCTGTGACCACACGCGAAGTAGCTAAGGAGATGATTCGCTCAGGCCGTAAGCCACGCGACAACAGCGAGCAGATGATTCTGAACAACTACGTGACGATGCTGCGCATCCGGGAACTGAAAACGTCGGCACTGTCGCCGGAGTTGGTGTTTCTGATTCACCGGTTGGTGACGGAAAAAACACTGGATGATCCAACCGCAGCTGGACGATTCCGCCGGTCGGATGAGAAGCGGGTGGTAGGTGATGACTTCGGGCAAGTGTTTCATGATCCACCGCCTGCGGAAGAACTTACGGAGCGGATGGCGGCGATGTGCGCTTTTGCCAATGGGCAGACGCCGGGCTACTTTGTACATCCAGCCGTTAGGGCCGTAATTCTGCACTTCTGGCTGGCCTATGATCATCCCTTCGTGGATGGCAACGGACGAACGGCACGGGCTTTGTTCTACTGGGCGATGCTACACAACAATTACTGGCTTTTCGAGTTCGTCTCAATCTCCAACATTCTACGGAAAGCACCAGTGAAGTATGGCCGGTCATTCCTCTATACGGAGACAGATGACAATGATCTGACGTATTTCATCATCGCTCAGACACAGGTAATCAGGCGGGCCATCCGCGAACTGCATGCCTACATCGAGCGCAAAACAGCTGAATTGAAGGACGTGGAGTCACATGTGCGGGCGCTGGATTTATTCAATCATCGGCAGGTAGAGATTCTTCGCAATGCTCTCAAGCATCCCGGGCAGCGATACACCTTCTCCAGCCACCAGAAGAGTCATAATGTGGTGTACCAAACTGCGCGCACCGACCTGCTCGACCTGGGTAAGCGTGGCGTCTTGGACAAGCGGAAAAAAGGTAAACAAATGGTATTTGTGGCTCCAGCGGATTTGTCGGAACGGCTGCTGAAGCTGGAGAAAGAATCGGGTGCATGAGTCTCAACGAATCACACGTCGAAGCCGCCGCCTTGGACTGGTTCAAGGGACTCGGCTACGCCATCGGCCATGGGCCGCACATGGCGCCCGGCGAACCGGCGGCTGAGCGTGACTCCTTCGGCGATGTGGTGCTGGTGGAACGCCTGCGGAGGGCCATCCAGCGGTTGAACCCGGCCATCCCGGCGGACGCTCAGGAGGAGGGACTCCGCAAGGTGCTCCGGGTTGGCTCTCCGTCTCTAAACCAGACCAACCGGGCGTTCCATGCCCTCCTGCGGGACGGTGTGCCGGTCGAATACCAGCGCCCGGACGGCAGCATCGCCGGGGATCACATCCGGCTGATTGACTATGCCAGCCCGGCCAACAACGACTGGCTGGCGGTCAACCAGTTCACGGTGATTGAGGGCCAGCACAACCGCCGCCCGGACATCGTGGTCTTTGTCAACGGCCTGCCGCTGGGCGTCATTGAGCTGAAGAACGTGGCGGATGAAGACGCGACCATCTGGTCGGCGTTCAACCAGCTCCAGACGTACAAGCAGCAGATCGGCTCCCTGTTCCAGTACAACGAGGTGCTGGTAGTGTCCGATGGCACCACCGCCCGCATCGGCTCACTGACGGCCAATCAGGAGTGGTTCAAGGTCTGGCGGACGGTGGACGGCGAACACGACGCCCCGGCCACGGCGCTGGAGCTGGAAGTGCTGCTGAAAGGTGTGTTTGAGCAGGCCCGGTTTCTCGATTTGCTCCAGCATTTTATTGTATACGAAGAAGACACGGACAGCGACCGACTGCTGAAAATCATCGCGGGTTACCATCAGTTCCATGCGGTTAACGCGGCGGTGGAGGAAACGGTCCGGGCCAGCGGCATGCCCGGGGGTGCCGGTCTCCACGACAGCAAGGGCGGCTACTGGTCGGGTCGGATGCACAGTGGCAAGCCCGGTGACCGGCGCGCGGGCGTGGTCTGGCACACCCAAGGCAGCGGAAAGAGCTTCTCGATGCTGTTCTACGCCGCCCGGATCGTGAGCCACCCCGTGATGCAGAACCCCACGCTGGTGGTCCTGACCGACCGGAATGACCTCGATGACCAGCTTTTCGGCCAGTTCCAGCGTTGCCACGAGATACTGCGGCAAATCCCGGTGCAGGCGGAGTCGGTGGAGCATTTACGGACGCTGCTCAAGGTGGCCAGCGGCGGCGTGGTGTTCACCACCATCCAGAAGTTCATACCGGAAAAGGGCGCCCGAAGGCAGGAGTTGTCCGCCCGGCAGAATCTCGTGGTGATCGCGGACGAAGCCCACCGGAGCCAGTATGATCTGATCGACGGCTTGGCGCGCAATCTCCGGGATGCCCTGCCGAATGCGTCATTCATCGGCTTCACCGGCACACCGATTGAGAAGAACGACGCCAATACACGGGCGATCTTTGGCGATTACATCAGCATTTACGATATCCAGCGCGCCGTGGCAGACAAGGCGACGGTGCCGATCTACTACGAAAGCCGGATCGCCAAGCTGTCCCTGAATCAGGCGGCGCTGCCCCAGATCGACGAGGACTTTGACGAACTGACGGAGGGTGAGGAGGAGGAGAAGAAGCAAAAGCTGAAGACCAAGTGGGCGGCGCTGGAGGCCTTGGTGGGCGATCCCAAGCGCATTGCGCTGATCGCCCAGGACCTCGTTCAGCATTACGAGCGCCGCCTTGAAGCGATGGACGGCAAGGCCATGGTGGTCTGCATGAGCCGCCGCATCTGCGTGGAGCTTTATAACGCCATCATCAAATTGCGCCCGGCATGGGCCAGCGCCAAGGACGATGACATCGAGGCGGAGGCCAAGAAGCCCTGCGTGGTGAAGATTGTGATGACGGGGTCGGCTGACGACGGCCCGGACTGGCAGCCGCACATCCGGAACAAGCAGCGGCGGCGCGAACTGGCCACGCGGTTCAAAGACAGCAAGGACCCCTTTCGCATCGTCATCGTCCGGGATATGTGGCTGACCGGCTTTGACGCCCCGTGTCTACACACCATGTATGCGGACAAGCCGATGCGCGGCCACGGTCTGATGCAGGCCATTGCCCGCGTGAACCGGGTGTTCCGGGACAAGCCGGGCGGTTTGGTGGTGGATTACCTCGGCCTCGCCGACCAGTTGAAACAGGCGCTGGCCACGTATACAGATAGCGGCGGCAAGGGCAACCCCAGCATCGACACGGCGCAGGCCATCGCGCTGATGCAGGAGAAGCACGCCGTGGCGGCGGGTATGATGCACGGGTTCGACTGGACCAAGTGGACGACCGGCACCCCGGCGGAGTGTCTGGCCCTGATCCCGCCCGGCCAGCAGCATATTTTGGAGCAGGAGAACGGCAAACAGCGGTTCGTACAGGTGGTCACGGACCTGTCCCGGCTGTTTGCCCTGTGTGCGGCGACCGACGAGGCCATCGAACTGCGGGACGACATCGCCTTTTTCCAAGCCATCAAGGCGCAGTTGGCCAAGTCCTCGGGCATCCAGCGCCCGCCGGAAGAGCTGGATGCCGCCGTCCGGCAATTGGTGTCCGGGGCGATCATGGCCAACGAGGGGATCATTGACGTGTTTACCGCCGCCGGGCTTAAGCGGCCAGACATCTCCATCCTGTCGGACCAGTTCCTCGCCGAGGTCCGGGGGCTGAAATACAAAAACGTCGCGGCCGAGCTGTTGGCGAAGCTGCTCAAGGATGAGATCAGGCTGAAATCGGCCCGGAATCTGGTGCAAAGCCGCCAGTTCAGCGAGATGCTG
>CAIXXM010000141.1 GCA_903923395.1 uncultured Acidobacteriia bacterium | reverse complement strand
CAAAGGCCGTTCTCCTCTCTGACTCAACTCGTTCTAGACAAACCAGTTATGCCAGATCAGACGGCCTTTTGCCTAATATTGGTGAGAATTCCGGGCTAGTTTCGACCGCACATACCGGGCGTGCCGCACATGCCGCCGGGGCATGCTGGCATCGCAGAGGCAGCACTTGATTCACCCCGCGCAGCAAACGTTGAATACTGCTGTTGGAGGTGGTGTTCTCCGCAAGAAGGGCATCCGGAATTCAGAACGTCCTCGGTGCGACGCACCAGCTTCTCAAACTTATCGCCACAGGATTCGCAGAGGTATTCGTAGATCGGCATACTGCTTTGATTTTAGCGCGGTGGAGTCTGCCGATAAGCGTAGAGGATTCCCCCGATGGCCTCCTGCAAGACCACCCTCTCCCGCAAGCCGAAGGCGGGATTGTTATGACAGATGACGCACCGGGCCTGCGTGGCGATGACCGGCCGGGCCATGAGATGCCATGATTTGAAGTCCGTTTCAAAGCCCTTGCCGCCGTCGCGGAAACTCTTCATGGCCCGTTGCGCGGTCGGATAGATCTCAAGCCACTTGGGCAGCGTGTCACGATTTTCGTTTTCCAGCGTAAGCATCGATGGGTACCATTCCGGACGTGGCGTTCCGCGGGTAATAATCGCAGGCCCTTTTAACGCGCGGAAGTTCTGTTCCTCGCCAGGGGAGTCTATGACACGCCGTCCAATGAGGTAAAGACCCGCCTGAATTTTCGCTGCTTCCAGTTCTGCAATCAAGCCGAGTTCCGTCTTATTGACGGGACGGCAATCGGTCAAACTTTTGAATTCCGGCACGAAGTGCTGATTCAAAGAGCGCTGCACAGTAAAGCGGCTCATGCCGAACTCGCGGTCAGCCACCAAAGATGCCATCCTCTCACCGAAATCCATCTTTGTCGGGTCGGCAGGCGGCGCACCAGCCAGCGTTTCAAAGCGCTGCTGGACCTCCCGGTTGAAGGCATCCATCGCGTCGAGCACCGGTCGTGCCGGGACAGCCCCCCGTGTAGAAACCGCCAGCCATAAGGCCGCAAAGAGACAGGCTGGTCTGGATCGCATGCGTGAACGGCGCATCCGGCGCATCACAAGTTACTGTTATAGGCGCCTACGCTTCGAATAACAGACGTACCTGCCCGAGATAGATCTCATCTCCCGGACGAAGTAACACTCCCCGCGCCCCGCGGGCCGGGACTTCGATCCTGTTGCCGTGCCGGAACACAGCCGTCCCCAAAGAAGAGCCATCATCGAAGATGCGCCACTCTCCCGTTGGCGGATCCACCGCGAGGTGAACGTGTTCCCTGGAGACAGTAAGATTCGCCTCATGGGTTTCCTCGGGAAAATACAGGTCATTCCTGCGGATCAACTTACCGGTATTCGTGGTTACTTCCGGAGTGCGTCCCAGATTCACGCGCTGCCCCCGGATCGCAAATACCGGAACCGAACCAGTGCCGTGCAAGATAGACAGTTGTGCCGGTCTGGCAGGTGCATTGCCGCGGCGCGCCGTTTCGTCGGGATCTTTCCCTGGCGGCATTTCCCGTTCACAAACCACGTTCAACCCTGCAAGCAGGTCAGCAGAACAGACAATCGACACGGAGAGATCCGCCGGAACTTCCGCACGGACCGACGCATGGATATCTGCCAGCAACTTCTCCGGCCGGAACAGAGCCTCCAACATAGCCGTTCGCTCTGGACCGTCTGATGCCAACTCGATCCGAATCCGGTTAAACGGGAAGATCCGGCCTTCGTGCCCCGGCTGCACCAATGCCTGGATACGCTCCAGCGCGTCCCTGTATAACTCAATCGCCTCGCGATCCTCTTCGTCTCCGCCCGAGAAGATCCCGCGCAGCCCCTCATCAAAGGTCTTTTCTATCTTTCGCAGTAGACTCATGGAATTAACCCCAATTGTTGTGCAGCGGCTACCAGATCACCGGCAATGGGAGCTGCTGCCTTGCCGCCGTAACGTCCATTTTCAGCGAGTACGCTAAATGCGATCTGCTTCTGCGCAGGCACCTCGGCATAAGGCGCGTAGCCGATAAACCAGGCATGCGACGGAGCACTGCCAAGTTCCGCGGTACCGGTCTTACCCGCAATCGGCACCTTCGATGACGCCAGGCTGCGGCCAGTTCCATTCAGCACCACGCCGCGCATATCTTTGCCGATGGACAGCGCCGCAGCGGCAGGAATGATCGTCCTGGGCGCTTCTGTTCGTACGTTGGCCTGATCCGTTTCCCAACGGCCAAAGGGCATTCTTCCGCCTCCAGCCACCGCTGCCGCCACTCGTGCCATCTGGAAGGGTGACGCAACCACCTGCCCCTGCCCATAGGAGACCTGCGGCATCTGCGGCTTCAGGTGACTAACATCAGCCGGATTGGAAACCGCAATGCCCAGCAGGTTTGCCGTCGCAAGCAATTGTTCCGGCCCGACCTTATAAGTGCCCAGCTGCGCGAAGTAAGCATTACAGGAGACAGCAATGGCCCTGTGCATATCAAGAGTGCCGTGCGCTGCATGATCCAATTCATCATCGCGAATCGGCCGCTTGGAATTCCCAATATAGTTCCCGCTGCGGCCATCCGGCAGACGAAGACACTGGTAAGTCTGCCCCGCCAGCGCGGGATCCAGGCGCATAGCTGCGAGTGCCGTGACAATCTTGAACGTAGATCCGGGCGGGTACAAGCCATAACGTGCGCGGTCCAGCAAAGCACCCGCTGCTTCTCCTGCCGAAAGCTTCTGCTGACCGGATTCCGGAGAGGGCCAGTTGACGCTGGCCAGCAGATCTCCTGTCGCAGGGTCCATTACGACAACCGAACCCTTCTCCAGATGCTGCTCCGCCAGGCGGGACTTCAGTATCTCCAGCGTCTTCAACTGCAAGCCTGCGTGGATGGACAAGGTTACATTCCGCTCCCGCTCCCGGACCCGCTTCACCAAAGGATGATTTGGCTCCCAGCGGTGGCGCAGCAAGGGCAGTAATTCCCGGTAATCATAGCGGACGGTATAGAAGGGAGATCCCGTCTTCTCATCATGTAACTCCACGATGCGGGCGCGGTCATCATAACCCTGCAGCCGGATCGCGGAGTCCCTCTCCACCAGAGAACTATTCGGTGCGCCCCAATTCGCGCGGGTGCGTAGATCACCCAATAAGTGGAAAGCCGCGGCACCCAGCGGATAGTGGCGGAAATCGGCGCGGTTACAGGCTGTATCAATGTCGATCCCGATAGCCTTGTAAGCGTCCCTGTGCGCCTCCAGTTCCTTCCAGTCACTGGTTGCCACCGGCAAGCCACTGCGGTCATAGATGGTGCCCCGCTGAATACTTCTGGCCGCTTCCATCAATCGCGGATTGTATACATAGCGCCGCCCCTGGTCAGCCTGTAAGACGAGCGCAGGCTGTCCCGCAATAACATCCGCATGGGTGACCTGGATATACGCTGCTTTCCCGATGACAGTGGCGAATAGCAAGCCCAGACCAACCTCTACCCACCGCAAGCCACCGTGAAATTGCTGCGTCCGCTGCACGTCCCCGCTGTCTCTCGATAGCGCCAGCAGGATGCCGGCAATCGCGAAGTTGGCGAGCATGGCCGTACGGCCATAACTCAGAAATGGCGTCGCCACACCGGAGAGCGGAAACAGATCCAGAATGCCGCCGGAAATCAGCAGTAACTCACCACTTAGCAGGAGCACGAGTCCAAGACTAAGGAACACCGCGTAATCCGTCCGCGCGCGCCGCGCAATCCGGAGACCCATCCAAAGCAGCAGTGCATAGAGTCCGTAAACCAGCAGCAAGCCCCCAAAACCCCACTCTTCGCCCAGCACGGAAAGAATTAGATCGGTATAACCTGCCGGGATGGACTCCGGGCCACCCAAGCCCGGACCCGATCCAGTCAAGCCCCCGGAAGCCATCGCCCACATCGAGTGGACCACCTGATCACCGCCGCGAACCGTATTACTCCACGGCGACAACCACATGGAAACACGATCATGCACTGTCTTCGGCGTCTGGTAGAGATATCCAAACACGAAGCCGCCAAACAGCAGTGTCAAGCCGGTAAGTGCCAGACCAACTCTGCCGCGCGCGATGGAGTAAAGCGAGAGGAAGACACAGGCGAACACCAGAGCCGGTCCAAGATCCTTCTGCAGATAGAAGAAGAGCAAGGCAACGCCCACACCGGCAAAGACCGGGACCGCATACTCGAGCTTCGGTAAATGGAGGAACGGCAGAGCCTTCGCAACCACTGACCGCTTCTCCCGCAGCGCCCGCAATAACGGCCACCGCCTGGCGAAATACCCCGCAAGAAAGAAGACCAGCAGTATCTTGATGGCCTCAACAGGCTGTACCGGGCCGAGATTCACACGGGCGTCACTCCCGGCGGGTCCGCTGCCGAAGAAGATGAGTGCGAGAGATAATGCCACCGCCACCAGCAATGGCACAAAGCTGTATGACGATGAGGAGCCTTCCCAATCCACAAAGCTGGCAATAAGCATGAGCAGCGCACCGCCGGCGACGCCCTGCGCATAAGGCACGAAGATCATATTGTCCCGAACAGGATCGCGAAGACTGACCATCATGGCGAAACCAAGGCCAGTCAGCAGCAGCAGCGCGGGAAGAAAGATCCACGGTCCCGGGAACCTGCGAAGGCTCCACACCAGATGAACTAAGAGGAACGCCCCGAGAATCATCCCCGCCCACAGGCGGAACTGCGAGTCAAAGACAGCCAGGGTTCGAACCGCGATCTGTGACTTGACCAGCGCGAACTCCTGCGGAGTAAACAAGGGCAGCGTGGCATTCTGAGAGCTTGCCGCACGCTGCTGAAAGTGATCCAGCCGTTTGTCCCTCAACAACTCTTCTCTGGCAACCCGGATACGCGCCAGTGCGCCGGTGTTAGGGATGGCCGTTTCCTGGTTACTCAACGCATCCATGATTTGGCGCGCGGCGAAATCCCTGTCGCCGGCATTCGGGAATAACTGCAACACCGGATATAACTGCTCTGGATGCTCCAAGTGAGTCACATCCAGTAGCGCCGTGTTACCGCCCGCGCGCCGCAACTTAGCCTGCTCCACCAGCCACCAGGAGCCGCTCACCAGCAACGAGGCAATCAAGAGCGAGAGCAATTCCATACCGCGCCAGCGTGGACGGCGGGCGGCAGGCGTCCGCGCAGTGCTCCGCGACTCCACGGTACTGCGTGTCACTGCCATCTATCTGGACTCCTTTGGATACTCGGCCGGCGTGATCGGAGGCGGATCGGCATGGATGAGCTTCGCCTGGTTCAATTTCTTCGCGGCCGCATTCCGTTCCGCTGTTACCTTCGCGTCCAATTGCACCGCGTTATAGAACGGGGCAACCGCGCTGTAAAGTTCCTGTGCGTGGGCGAAGTCAGAGTCCGCCCTGGTGAGGGCTTCTTCCATCTGTGCCAGTTCCTTGGCATGATCCGCCTGCTTCACCCACTCCTCCGCCCGCAAACGGTATCCACGGGCCAATTGCGCCTGCTCCCGGCGGCCCGCGCGGAATCCATGGTGCTCCGCCTCTTTCAGTTCGGATTCTGCTTTATCCAGATCCCGGCCGCCACGCATATAGAACTGCGCCAAACCAATATGTGGATCAGGCGAATTCGGCAGCAGCGACCGCGCTGTATCAAAGTCCGCATGTGCAGCCTTCAAATCACCGGCAGTTAGTTTCAGATAGCCATCGGCAAGATTCAGTTTGCCCTGGATCGACTTATCCTGCGGTGCGAAATTCAGAGCGGCGGCCAGCGCATTCTTCGCCCGCTGCCAGTCTTTTGAGAACACCGGAGTGCTGTCGCTGGCTTCTCGGTAATCCGCAATCACGCGGTCAGCATCCGCGGCGTAACGGTCGCGCAGAATGTTACGGGCAGGCAGCAGCGGGAACTGCCAGGGAGAACGCCGCGCCAGCACGCGATACTGGTCTTTTGCCTGATCCAGCGTGATTCTATTCGCTTCCAGTGACCCGCGCAGTGCTTCCGCCTGCCGCCATGTCCGAAACTCATAGACCAGAGTAAATACACTCGCCAGAAACACGACACCAAAGACACCAGTGAAAATCCAGCGCATGTTCCAGGAGAGAACCGGCCAACCGCGCTTCTTTTGGCGAAAACCACCCTGCAAAGGCGCATTGGCCCGCGGTGTCCGCCGGGTGGCATCTTCGGAATAGGTAGTCCGGCGCGTTGCCTCCGGATCAGCAACAGTCCGGACGGTCGCCTGCGAACCATACTCGCGCCAGGTATACAGTTCCTGTTGTAAGAGTGCCGCACTCGAAAACCTGCGGTTCAAATCCGGGTCAAGCGCGCGGGAAACCAACTCTTTCAACCGGCCAGGCAGCTTCGCGATTTCCGGTGAAAGCGCCCTGTAGTTACGAATCGTCCACTCCAGCTTCGAAGGCTCCGCCGATTGGAAATAGGGCTTGCCCGCGAGCATCTCAAACAACACAACGGCAACCGACCACACATCCGACCGCGCATCCATCTCGCCGGTCTGCAAGCGCTCCGGAGAAGAGTAAGGAACAGAACCAAACTGGTTATAAGTCAGGCTGCGGGTCATGGAAACAGCCTTGGCGATACCGAAGTCCAGTACCTTGACCTGCCCGGAGGTTGTAATCCGGATGTTACGCGGCTTGATATCCCCGTGAATGATGCCCCGGTGCGACTTGCCCTCAATCGTCGTCTGAAAGGTGTGTGCTTTGACCAGGACCTCAAGAATGTCCAGAGCAATCGACACCGAACGCTCCGGCGTCAGAGGACCCCGCGAAAGTAACTCGGAAAGATCCTCGCCCTCGATATACTCCATGGCGATGTAGAAGTAGCCTTCACGTTCACCAACATCGAAGATCTGCGCCACGCGACCACCCGGTTCACGCTTGGCAAGCTGGTCCTGCAGGATGGCACCGCGCCGCTCCGCTTCGATAACCTCCATCGAGTCACGGTCCGTCCCGGAATCAATTAACTTGAGACCGACCTGGCGGTTCAAAACCGGGTCATACGCCAGAAATACGCGACCCATGCCGCCGCCCGCCAGCTTGCGGATGATCTCATAGCGGCCGAACAGTTTGGGATCCATAGCTACGGCTTCACCTCCGCGCCGCTGGTGCGGATCGCCTTTCTTCCGGTGAGACCACCAAAGAAATTTTCCTCAAAATCCTGCGCATCATAGCCGGGGGCATCCACCCAAACCGGCTCGGCCGCATTATTCACAATCGCGTTGTCTTTCAGCACTGGCCGTGCTCTTTGGGTAACAGCGATGCCCGGCCTTGGTTGATCTGGACTGCCATTTCCATTTGCGGCAATCAGATTCCCCTCCAGCCGCGGCTTGGCATCCCCGGTAACTTCCACACCGGCACCGAAGTTATTCGTAATTTGACTCGCGGCGACCACGGCATCTGAATGCCCCGAAACAACAATACCTGTCACAGCGCCGGAAACTCGAATATTCGCAATCGTTACAGAGGATTCGTCCAACTTCACCCCATACGCAGGCGGATGATTTCTATCTCCCTGCACAATCAACCCTTCGAGCGAACCCGAGTGCAATCCTTTCGCCGTCACGGTGCCCAGAAGAACAGATTTGCCGAATTGCTGCACACGGACCGCCACGCCTTCCGCCAGATGTAAGTCCTCCCGGAACGTACCCGGCGGAATGATCACTGTATCTCCCGAATGCGCCTTCGCCATTGCTGCGGCAATCGAGTCATTGCCCAGCGCTATGGTGTGGGGCCCGGTATCAAAGCGCTTCTGCAGAACCGGAAGATAGAACAGGACCGCGAAACAACCAAGGGCGATCAGTGCACCCTCCAGCCACCCCCTGGCTCTGCCCGGCTTGCGGACCGGTTCCCGTTGAACCACCGGGGAAAAGCTGGTGCCAGCCACCAGCACAACCGAGATGTTATCTTTCCCGCCCGCCTGATTTGCGGCATCAACAAGCGCCCGCACGGCCTGCTCCGGATCACTGGCATAACGGTTCACGCCCGCCAGGATCTTGCCACTGTCCACAAGATCGGAAAGTCCGTCCGAACAAAGCACCAAGGCCCCGTTGTCCGGCATGGGGAAAGGGATGATCTCAATGAAACCGGGCTCATCCGGCGTTCGCTCCTGCGTCCCCACATCGCGGTAAATTTCATTCCGCCGGCTGTGGCGCATCGCCTCAGACTCCGATAACTCACCGCGGTCCTCGCGCTCACCAACCGGCGAATGATCATGCGTCTTCTTCGTGATCCTGCCGTCCTCAATCAGATACAGACGGGAATCTCCCACATGACCCACAGTGACCACGCCATCTTCGATGAGAGCCACGGTCAACACGCAGGCCATACCCTGCCACTCCGGGTTGGCACGCGACAACGCGAAGATTTCATTGTTGGCAAGAGCGATTGCCTCGCGCAGCCGGACCTCCGGACTTCCCGTCCGCCGCGAGAGCCACTCCCGGATCACTTCGACCGCGGTCTCCGCAGCCTTCTCTCCCGCAGCATGGCCCCCGACCCCGTCCACCACACCGAAGACCCCGAGTTCAGGTGCTTCGAGCAGCCGGTCTTCGTTATCCGTGCGCCTCCGACCCTGATGACTCAGTGCGGCATGGCGAATTCCTCTGTTCATGGTTTGCGCTCCGCCGCTATGGCGAATACGGCCATCAAAACCGCCAGCGCAAGCATGGCGATGAGCACGGTGATCCGGCCCGACAAAAGATCCTGCAAGGCTTCCCTTCCCCAGCCAAGCCAGTCGCTGGCTCAGGCCGCTTCCCAAATCAGGTCGATCACTCCCGCCAGACTGATCACAGCCCGGGCGGGAACTTCCCCCGCCGCGCCCTTTTCCACCGGCTTGCCATCGACCGCCGTCCCAAACTGGCTCAAATCTTCAATCGTGAACCGGCCGGTCTGCTCATCGCGAACAATCCGGCAATGCTCCCTCGAAACGTCAGGCTCCGTTTCCAGCTTCAGATCTACCCAGAACGATCGCCCACCCCTCCCAATCACCGTTTGTAATTTGGTGACCTCAAAGGTTTGTGCGCCGCGCTGGTCCGCATAACGGATATACGCAAATGCGCGTGGTTTCGTGCCATCGAGTTCCGGGGATGAAGAGGAATTAACAGGAGCAGCCTCCGGTTCGACCGCTGGCGCAGACTCTGGCACCGGCGCAGGCTGGGTTTCGACCGGTTCGGGAGCCTGCGGGAAAATTCGCCGGGTCAGCGAACCGGCGGCAGCCTCCGTCTTTTGCGCCATACCGAGATCAGAGTAGACCTCGATTTCGCCCGGTGCCAGTTTGCCATCTGGATCCGGGTGAATTTCAACCAGCCAATCATCTGCCGCCCGCACAAATTCGTTGGGATTGGCGTCTCCGCCCAGCCCGATACGCGAAAGGAACCGCCGGCGCGAACTGTTCCAGGAGGCAAGACGGTCATCCAAAGCAGCGCGGATTTCCGTGCCAACAAAAGGTGCAATATCGCGCAAGGGTTCGAAATCAGCCGGGTGCAGATACAAGCGGTAGATGGCGGGAACCACCGCTTTTTGCCGGATGTGGAAGAGGCCTTCCTCCATGTTGCGCAACACCTCGGTCACAAGATCGTCGCCCTGGATACGGCCCGCAGTCGGATTCGGCATGCCCATATTTTAGCCGGAAAGCGATTCGCAAAGGTGCGCAGAAAGAAACCCCTAAAGTTTTGACCGGAAACCGCCGATATGTCTGACAGCGGGCTGTAGAACGGCCGCACCGCGACAGATGTTGCGGAGAACACGCAAGAAAAGGATGGTCCTCATATGGACTTTACGGCAATGAAACGCCTCGGCCCACGAGTACTTGTCGCTATGACGGCGATGATGGCCGCCACGGGCAGCCTGCAGGCAGCAAATCTTCTCACAGCCACACCGAGTACGGTGTCAGTAAGTTGCAGTACCCAGACCGGTGTTGGCAGCGCACAGAATATTGTTGTAAAACCGGTTGCGACGCCCCCTGTAGGGGGTATCGTCGTGGGGGTCGGTACGCAGCCAACCGGCGTCATCGTAACGGCACCGACAATCACTACCCTAACCGGAGGAACGACCGGAAATGCTACGGCGGGAATCACTTACACCGTCAGTGCAGCCAATCTCTGTGCGAATTTCACCACTGGTTCCGGAACCTTTCACTTCACTACGGGTACGGGCTCGAATGTCCTTGCGGACGTCAGTGTCACCGTCACCACTACTTATACACAGGGCCTTTCCGGCCTGACGACCACACCCGTCACAATCAGTTGCACCAAGTCTGGAAGCGGTTCCTCCGCGACGTACACGCCGGGACCGGCGCAAACCGTCACCGTCGGCTCCACAGCCGTTGGCGGTACGAACTTCACCATCAACACGAGTTCCCTGCCCTCCTGGCTGACAGTGACGGGCTCGGGCGGTACGGCCTCGCCAGGCAATCCAGCCACCTTCACAGTCGCTGCGACACCTACGGTACCCGCGAATGGCAGCAATCCGGCGGTGCCTGGATGCGGCGGTCTGGCCGTAAATACCAGCGCAACCTACAACATCACCCTTCCGGCCACTCCGGCGCCAACAACAGATAGAACCGTCGCAATTACGATTCAGGTGGTGCCACCCACTCCGCTGGCAGCGACGCCTTCGCCGGCCACGCTTTCTTACACGAAGCTGTCAGGCACACCAGGCGCGGCGGATATCAGAATTACTTCCACCAATCTGCAATTGCCTTCTCCATTCTTTACCGTAAATACAGCGAGTCTCCCGAATTGGCTTACCGTCGATGCCGTAAACGGGACGGCGCCGAAGACACTGCATTTCACGACAACGTCCGCGTGTGACAACCTCGCGCAAGGTACTTATACCGGTACTGTTTATCTGAAGGTCTCCGGTTACGCGGACCTGCCGGTTACGATCACCGCCCTGATTACCAACAAGCCCGCCAAACTCACGGTGCAGGAAGCGAATCCGCGACTCTTGACGTGGACCATCGGCTCACCTTTACCGACACCAACCATCACGGCAGTATCCTCCGACGCGCCAATACCTTATACGGCTACATCCGGCGGTGCCTTGAACCCGATCATCAGTTCGGCGCAACAAAGCGGTCTGGCGTACAGCTTCGGAACGCCGATCGCCGTCACGTTCAGCCCCACAGTGTTCGCGTCTGCGCAGCCGGGTAACGTGCTGACTGGCACCGTCACCCTGACTTGGGGCAACCCGGTTTCGACGGTCGTGGTGACCTTCAATGTTACGGTACAAGCACCAGGCGCAACTCTGACGGGCTTGAGCCCGGCAACGATTCCCACGGCGCAGTCGGGACAGACCTTCAATATTTCTCTGCTTGGTTCCGGTTTTGTGTCCAGCCCGGACCCGACACAGAAGACGCGCGTTGGCATCGTGGTGGGCGGTGTAATCCAGAGCGACTCCAATCTCACCTATACCGTCGTCAATCCCTCGAATATCTCGCTGACGATCAACGTTCCCGCAACCAGCGATTCCTTGCTGCCCTTCACTGCGGGCACAGGTTCTTCTCCAGTCGTGATCGGCATTTGCAATCCAAGCGGGTCAACATGCAGTTCGCCATCAGGGACACAGTTGCTAAATATCGGCAGTAACCCCATTATTCAGGCCGTCACCAGCGCCTCAGCATTCCAGCAGGTCAGCGCTCCGAACTATCTGACCGTGGCACCCTATGACATGATCAGCATCTTTGGCTCCAATTTCTGCTCCTCTGGCGGAACAGGCTGCTCCAGCAGCCAACTGCTTTATGGCACTGTGGATCCGAACACTCTGCGCTATGGAACCCAGGTCTCCCCGGACACCGGTTCGACTCCCAGGAATCTGACGGTTACCTTCCAGAAGCACTCCGATGCCAGCGCCCTTGGAACGGCTCCCATCCTGTTTGCAACCAACAACCAGATCAATGCAATGGTTCCCTCCGGGATCGCCACCAACCTGGGTAGCGGCGGTGTCGATATCGTTGTGAACTTTGGCACCACTTCGAGCACCGCCCACAGTTCCCCTTACACAATCACCGTGGCACCGAAGGACATTGGCATCTTCACAGTCGGTGCGGATGGTCAGGGTGCAGGCGCGATCCTGAACTCCAATTACTCCGTCATCTCACAGACCAACCCGGCAGGTGTCCGGAGTACGAGCGGCGACTCTGACACCATTCAGATTTATCTGACCGGCTTGGGAATTCCAGACAGCACTGGTGACAATTCCGCGGCAGGTACGACCACAGGTGCGGTGTATCCCACGGACTGTGTCACGGCAGCCAGTTACATAACTTCGTTGAACGCTTACGCCAGTAACATCACGAATACCAGCGTCAATCTGACGAATGCGGACGGCACCGTCATCCAGAGTGCACTTCTGAATTCGAACCGGTTGCCGCCATGTTTTGCAACTGCCCCCACAGTCACGGTCGGCGGTGCCGCGGCAACGGTCACTTATGCGGGCTTTGCTCCCGATGCTGTCGCGGGACTCTATCAGATCAATGCCACTCTGCCGGCCTCCACGGGCAGCTTTACCACAATGTCCGGAGCAACTGTCAGCGGCATCACAGCACCGGTACAATTGCCAGTCTCTGTGGCCGTTGGATCAGCGACAAGTCAAACGGGAGTATCGGTTTGGGTAGCCCCGAGTCTTAAGGTGGTCGCCCCCACAAGCCTCACCGGAACGGTGGGTATCGCGTGGTCGAGTTCCAATAATGCTGTGACGGCATCGGAGGGCACAGGCAACTATCACTATGCCGTTACTTCTGGTGTTCTGCCTTCGGGCCTGTCACTCAATCCCTCAACCGGTGCCATTACCGGCACACCCAACGCCAATACGGCTGGAAGTGCTGTCCTGACGGTCACGGCGACTGACTCAGCCAATGTGCCGGTCACCGGTACAGTGACCTTTACTCTGACCATCAATGGCGGCCTCTTCATGAGCATGACCGGGTCCGCACCTTACACCTCTACATTCGGGTCCGCAGCGACGATCTCAACCATCACAGCAACCAGCGGCGTATATCCCTACACCTATTCCATTGCGACCATCGTCTCCGGCTCGCCGGTTTCGATTCCGCTGGGAACAATAGCGATTAGCAATTCCGGCGTCATCACGGCATCCGCCACAACTCCCGCCGGTACCTATCATGTGACGGTGACAGCGACAGACTCAACGCCAGTCACTCCGCTGACGGGCACCGTGACGTTCGACATCGTCGTCGGACTGCACATGTCCCGCACCTCACCGGTGGCAGGAGCCAATGGCACAGCGAGCAACATCAGCACCGTGTCTGCAACCGGCAACACCGGCACGATCCACTATGATCTGGACTCCACGAGTGCTGCCTTGAGTTGGCTCTCGATCGATCATGGGACCGGTATCATCTCGATCACCACTGCGGCTCCATCTTCCACGGTAGTCAACGCTACGGTTACAGCGACAGACGGCACGGCACCGGCAAATGCAGCAAGTGTCGGTACGGGCACGATCCCTGTAACGATCACAATCAACTAACCCGCACGCAGGGTTGGTTCGGAACGGCGGATTGGATTTCGGTCCAGTCCGCCGTATTCATTTCAGATTAAGCAGCAACCCGCTGAGCATCCTGCCGCTTCATTCCCAGTGTTTCCGCAATACCCTTCCACTTCCGAAGCCCGAGTTCAATGAGATTCAACAAAATGGCAAGCGCAATCAGACCGGGCCACAATCGCATCGTTGCATCCATCGTCTTGCCGCCGCTGTCAAAGATTTGCTTCACACTGGGATTGAACTTGCCTCCGGTCGACTGCGACACAGACTTCAACAAGTTCTCATTGCTCCCGAAATCCGTCAGTTCAGATTCCTGGCGATACAAACCGACTTCCGCAAAGGCGCGGCTGTCATTGAGCGGCCGGATACGGAACAAACCCTGTCGCCCCCCGACTCGCACGCGGGCCCTGAAAGTACCAGGCGCAAGCCGTACAACTTCCGCGGCCTTCCGGAAGTTATCCGGACCAAGCACAAAAATATCCGGAATGACTTTGGGCTCTTCTGCTCTGGAGGAAAGATGATAATCGACCACAATCTCCTGGTTTGCGCTGTCATAGCGGGCAGACGCTTCCGAGTCATTGGAATGGGGCAACAGATCGCGGAAGATATTCGTCCAGAGCCTGTCAAATCCGCTCCAACCCACCCACGCCGAGGCCCAGCGGCTCTTGGCATCCGACGCGAACACAGCGGCGCGGCCGAGCCCATACTGCCACCGCGTCAGAAGTGGATCCTTCCTGCCAGGTTCAATCCCTTCCACTTCGAGAACTTCATCGGCAGTGGGGCGCAAATCAAACCGGACGTAACCATTCAGCGCGGGAGCATTCTCTACATTGACCTTCTCCAGCAAGTCAGAGGGATGGCGCACCAAAGCTTTGATCGCCTTTTCCACCGCGGTGGTGCCAGTATGCTCCTGCACGTCTTTCAGCAGAATCTGCTCCAGGCCCGCCGGTTCATTCAGGAAGTAAGCTTTACCCTTCGCGAGCGTTGCAATCTTTTCGAGGTACGCGCGGTTCACGTCCTGACCCAGTCCGACGGTCGAAATCGTGATGCGGTTATCCAGAGCGCCTCTCGCAAGGGTGAGACTATCCCCTTCTTCCGAGATACCATCCGTCAGCAGCACAATATGCTTGAACGTGGCGGTCACTTTCACCGCGCCCCGGTAGGCCTCGTTCAGAGCAGGCGCAATCTGCGTACCTCCGTCGGGTGTGATGCCGGAAATCAATCGCTTAATCAGCGTCTTGTCTTCCGCCTTCCGCAGCGGAACAGCCCACTGGAAAGAGTTATCGAACATCAACACCCCGACCTGATCTTCGGGACGCAGATGATCCACCACGCCAATCGCAGCCAGCCGGGCCAATTCGATCTTTTTACCTTCCATCGAAGAGGACTTGTCAATAATCAGCACAACGCACGTACCCTCCGGCGACCGCGGCGGAGCCAGCTTCGCCGGGAAGGTACGCGCCATTGGATCCTCCGGCGCACCTTTGTGGTCCACGTACATGTTCCGTTCCCCGGCAATCCAAAGAGCACCGCCCCCCGATTGGACATACTGCTCCACCCGCTGCTGGTCGAACGGACTCATTGCCTCCAGGTTGACGTTGTTGAACACCACCAACTGCGCGTCATCCAGCTTGGCGGGCAACGACTTTACCTGCTGAAAATCAAACTTGTTCGCATTCAGAACATCAACGATGTGGCCTTCCGAACCGGGCGGATCTTCCGACACCCAGACCACTTTCGGGCGGCGGACAGCAAGGGCATTTTCAAAGCGGGATTCGCCCAGTCCAGCAGCCTTGATCTTGCCGGTCAGGTCAATCGCGCCTGCGGCATTCAACGAGGTCTTGATCCGAACGCGGTTCTCCCCGGCCTGCAACGGAACCTGATGCGTACCGATGACCTTGCCCTCGGCAGCGAGTTCGACCGTGGCATCCACCGCGGAAGGCGACGACACCGTCAAATCCACGGGAAACCGTTCGCCGGCGAAGACTGCCCCTGGAATCGCAACGGCAATCGTTTTCAACTTCGGTTCCTGCTGACCCGGCAGGGCAATCGTATCGACCGGAACGCCAGCCTGTTGTGCCTGCCAGGCAGCCCGCGTGATCGATCCTTCGTTTTCATTTCCGTCGGAGACCAATACAACACGGTGGATTGTGCCCGCAGGCAACGAAGCAAGTGCCTGCCGTACCGGCGCTTCAAAGTTGGTTGCACGCCCGGCGGTACCGGTCGCCCGATCCAAGCCCTCTACGCCAAACGGCCTCGGCGCACGTGCAAACGGAATAATCTGTACGGGATTCGAGCCCCGCTCTTTTTCGATCTCTTTCAGTATGCCCCGTTCCTTCGCCAGATCCCCGTCGGGCACACTGGCCGAAGTATCGAGCAAAAGGGCTACTGCCACCTTGTGGTCTTTGAACTCGATCCGCGGTTCAGAAACCGCAAGAATCACCGCCACAAACATGGCAAACTTCAACCAAAGAGCACGTCTTCCCGCAGTCCTGGCGCGTTCCCACAGGAACCAGCCCACCGGCAAAATCAGGAACACAAGTGCCCAGGCGCGGTCAAAAATCATGCGGACCTCCCGACAACAAACAAACGCGGCGCGGCAGTGGTGCGCCCGTACATGATCCACTCAGCCAGCAACAGCAGAGCACCGATCACCGCGAGGATTGGCCAGATATCCATGTTGCGTTGCACCGTATCCGTCCAGGAAGGAATGCCGCGCTTGATACCCGCAGGAGGAGTCCAGCGCGCATCCCACATCTCCGGCAGCGTCAGCGAATACACGCGCTCACTTCCACCCGAGATCACGCGCACTCTCGACGCCTCGCCGGCAAAGAACTGGATCGATTTATCCTGCACATTGAACGGCAAACTGACCCCTGACTCACTCAGTACCTGGATCGCCCCCGATGAGGCACTTGCCGGCAGAGGTGCCGCGACCGATCCCGCCCCCTGCGTACTGACATCCACATCGCGAAACACGTCCGGCGCAACCCAGCGGAGCATATTTCCAAGCAGCAGTGGCGCGGCCAGTTCGTATTTCATCGCACCCAGAAACGGATGAAAACCCAGCACAACCAGCTTCCCGTTGCCATCATTGGCCCGCGATATCGCGATCGGCCCTTTGTCGATCTCAGCAATCCGAACATCTCCGGGCAGCGCATCAAAAACCGACACAGTCCCGAAGCGAAGATCGCGCGACCGCAGACCATCGGTGAGCGGCTGACCGGCAGCCCAACTGACTCCAGTCGGATCATCCACACTCGACTTCACCGTGACAGGGGACTGCTCCTTGCGCGGATCGAGCCACAACACATTTCCCTTGGGCTTCGACGACGGACGGAACCGGTCAATCACGATCAAGCCATCATTGCTCGGATTGAAGGCCTCGGGAAAACGGTACTCCGCCTGGACACGCGGGTCAGACCCCAGTGCAGCCCGGAACAGCGAAGCATCATTCGTGTAGACCACCACATGAAGTGTCTTCTGTTGCGGCAACTCGAGCGACGCGTAATTGTCCGCCGGAAATCCATCCTGAGGATAGACCCTGACTTCCAACAACCCAGCGGCACGGGTCCGCAACGGGAAAGTCAGTTCGCGCTCTTCGCCGGGCGGCAGCAGGATCCCCTTCGAACCCATCGGCGCATTGCCGAAATTCAACGTCGCGCTTACATTCTTCGGATTGCGCCCATAATTTCGCACACGCACCAGGACGTCCCATGTATCCGCATTCGTCCCCGAATGCCGCGCACCAACACTGCGCAAACCCGCATTCTCAACCGCGTCGTCCACCGCGAGCACCCGCAAACCAGCGCCTTCAACGGGCACATTTTCCCGCGCCGCGATCCGCCCCGGCCCCGTATAGACCACTTCCCCCGCAACCGAGCCGCTCTGCGCCTGCGCCTGCCTTGCGAATTCAACAGCCTGCGAAATATTGAGCACTGTCGCCCCGGGCTGGGCAGCCAAAATTGCCTTCCCCACCAGCCGTTTGTCCGATTCCCACGCAGTCGCTGGAGTCGACAATCCATCCGCGCGAATCAGCATCACACGATCCTTTGAAGGCACTGCTTTCAACCACGCCAAAGCATTCGCCTTCGCCTGATCCAAAAGCGTCTTGCCGCCGGACCCCGGCAATTCCGCCGCCATCCACGACGAAGTATCGAGCAGCAGCACATGACTCCGGCTGGTGTTTGCCCTCGTCCCAAATTGGAATTGGGCGAGCGCGAGCAACAGGAACAACATCCCCAACAGCTGCAGCAGCAGCGACAAGGGCTGTTGAATATTCTTCCGCCGGCTCACCGGCGACGGATCACCAGGCTGCGTCCAGAACCGAATCGTTGAAACAATCTGCCGCCGCCGCGAACGGTCCAGCAAATAAAGCGCCACGGAGATTGCCGACACACTGCCGAAAAGCAGGAAGAACTGACCGAGCGTGAGATTCAAAAAGACCACTTAAGCAACACTCCCGATCCGGCCCAGCGGCCCAAAAATCGCGTCGTCCAGATCCATATCCGTCGGGATACTCGCGTAGCGGCCTTCGGCGCGCAATGCCACCTTGCGGATATCCGCGCTGAACGCATCAAATGCCTCGGTGTACTTCTTTCGTGCGGCATCATCCACATGAATCCGCACAGTATTCCCCGATTCCGCGTCGATGAATTCCACCTCACCCTTCCATGGCGGCGTGCGGTCTTCCTGGTCCCAAAGCTGGATCAATAACAACTCATTGCCGTAATCGGCGATATACTTCAACCCCTTCTCGCAACCGGAATCGTCCAAGAAATCAGAGATCACAATCACCAATCCGCGCTGTGGATACTCATTCAGGAACGCCTTGCTGACGCCGAGAAAATCCGTCGTGCCGGCACATTCCAGCGCCCCGAGAAAATTCATCACAGGATTGATCCGGTGCCGGCCGCCACTGGCGATCTGCGAATGGAGCATGGCTGTACTGAAAGGCTGTACAGTTACAGTATCCAGCCGCACCAGCCCCACGTAACACATCGCAGCGGCAAGCTTGCGCGCGTAATCAAACTTCGCCCCGCCATTCGCCGACATGGACTGCGAAACATCCACCAGCATCCGCACCGGCACACGCGGCTCCACCTGGAAGATCTTCATGAACATCTTGTCCAGCCGCATGTACGCGCGCCAGTTCACAGCGCGCAAGTCATCGCCCTGATAGAAATTGCGGTGGTCCAGAAACTCCTGGCCGCTCCCGGTAAACCGGGAGAGATTGTGGCCGCCGACGAGACCTGGAAAAGAGCGCTGCCAGTGTATGGTCAGCCTTTCCAGCCGCTCGAGGAAGTGCCGGTCGAGAAGCGGTGTGTCTGCTGCCATGTGGGTCCCCTTCAGGCGGTAACCGGCACTGATGCCAGAATTTCCTGCAGGATGCCATCGGGCGTCTTGCCGTCCGCATGGCCATCGAAATTGAGAATCACACGGTGGCGCAACACACTCGGCGCGACTTCCTTAATGTCATCCACACTCAGATGGAAACGGCCACGCAGCAGCGCGAGGACTCTGCCACATTCGACCAGCGCCTGCGCGCCGCGCGGAGAGCTGCCATACCGCAGGTACTTACGGCAAACCTCGGGGGCTTCCTTCTGATCCGGCTGGGTAGCCATCACCAGATGCACCGCGTAATCCTGCACGTGGGGAGCGGCGATCACCTGCCGGCATACACCTCGCAGTTCCAGCACTTCATCGCGGCCAATCACGGAATGAATCACCGTCTCTTCGCGCGCAATCGTACGCTCCACAATCTTAGACAGCTCCGCCCGCGACGGATACGCCACGATGATCTTCATCAGGAAGCGGTCAAGCTGTGCTTCCGGCAGAGGATACGTGCCTTCCATTTCGATCGGGTTCTGCGTCGCCATGACCAGGAAGGGTGACTCCAGCTCATGCGTCGTAGTGCCGCTGGTAATCGTGCGTTCCTGCATCGCTTCGAGCAGCGCCGACTGTGTCTTCGGCGTCGCACGGTTGATTTCGTCCGCCAGCACGAGGTTGGCAAAGATCGGACCTGGCTGGAACCGGAAAACCTTATGGCCGCGGTCGTCATTCTCCATGATCATGGAGCCAACGATGTCGGCAGGCATGAGGTCCGGCGTGAACTGGATACGCGAATAGCGGATGCTCAGCGCCCGGGAGAGAGTGCGCAGCAGCGTCGTCTTGCCAAGGCCGGGGACACCCTCCAAAAGAACATGGCCTCCAGCAAGCAGGCAGATGAGCACGCCATCCACAACATTCTGCTGGCCCACAATGATCTTCGCGATTTCCTCGCGAACCTGATTCAGTCTTGCGACAGCCGGATGTACGGCTGTGTCCATTCCCATTTGGATATTCTAGACCCCTGTCTTGAGTTCACTGCGGGCTGAGCGCAATGTCGCGGTGCTCGGACCCTTTCGGGAGCCACGAGAACCATTGTTTTCCGACGTTCACAGAAGCCTCCCGGTAACCGTTCGCCCGAAAGATCAGACGGTGTCGTTCCGCGAGGGTAAGCAAAACATACTTTCCGTCGGCTTCCGAAGTAGCTTCGAAGTACTTTCCACCGAACTGGAAATCCGTGGCGACCGTGGCCCAGGGGATCGGCTTCCTGGTGACCGAATCGGTCACTGTGCCGCTGACTTCATAGGATGCAGTTGCTTTATTCTGAACTCTCTCCGCGCCATAGCGGAAAGCAGACCCCGCCCACCAGAGCGCTCCTGCAATGAAAGCGCAACAGGCGACAAAGGCAATGGACAAGATTACCAGTTGCCGCCGGTTGAAGCGACTCTCCTCCTGATTCATGTCGTCCGTATAGCTCATGAACGAATTTCCGCACCCAAAATCGAACGGCCACCGAGTGTTGTCCGGAACCCGTAAATCGCAATGCCCGCCACAACAAACAACGGAAAGAGCCCCGCCGTGGCGTACCAAGCACTCAGGTCAAAACAAACCGGATAAGCCACCACCAGCGAGAAGCAAAAGTACGCGACAATGCTGCACAGCAGCCCGAACCGGATCAACATGAACACAAACAATCCGTTGATGAGGATGTTGTACGGCACATCCACGGCCGGGTGTGCGGAGAGGAACCCGTTGGAACCGAACAGCAGCGCAAAAGCAACTCCCGCGAGCCATTCCCGCCGCAGCAGGGCGCGCAAAATCATGATCGCGAAAAACAACACAAAAGAGAGCTGCAACGTTCCGATCAGACTCGCGGAAATACCTTCCACCAAATGCCTTCCACCACCCAGCGAATAGGCCTGAAACCGCGTCCCCTGAAACCAGCCCTGTGACAAAAACCAGGCACTGTGTTGCATAAACAGCAGCGACCACCCAACACCCCACAGCGTTCCCACAAGCACGTCCGCCCCAACCTTCGCATCACGCGGATGTCCAGTCATCACCCGACTCCACGTGATCAGCGACTGCGGCCACAGACGTCTGACCCACGGCTCGAGCGAGAAATAAAGCAGGTATAACAATGCCCCGATCAGCAGTGATATGGCGACGCCGAACTGCAGCACCACTGATTCCCCCGCCCCGGCATCATGCACTGCGGCGCAAATATAACCGGTAAATGAGATCGCAAAGCCCCCTTGCGCCAGGCGTTTCGCTCCGTTCCGGTCCGCCTTGCTGTTGCGCGCGTTGTGCCACGCCAAGCCGATCGCACCAGCCACGATGGCAAAAAAGACAACCAGGTTCACCACATCAGCAACCTGCACACCCGTCGAGGCCTGCACCCCGGGTTTTGGGAGGTTCCAGGAAGGGGTGATCCTGAACCATACAGGTTTGCCGCGCCACGAAGCGGCCTCCACCAGAACTTCCTTATTCGCTTCTCCGTACCCCGCCCACCAGGCCCGCAACTGGTCATAAGGAACCGAGGGCCGGAGCAGCGGTTTGGCTTCAACCTTGGTCGACGACGCCAAACCGGAAGCCTCGAACAGAACATCGAAGTTCGCCTGATCCCGCGCAGAATCCTCCAAAAAGCTGTCCGGCACGGCCTCGAAAGCGATGAGATCGCCCTCCGGGTCCAGCAATATCCGGCGCATTCCCGGCTTATCGAAGGCGGGAAGGTTGTAATCCACATCCGAAAACGAGTCAGTGTACACGGGAGTCATACTCTCGCGAACCCAGAACTGCAGCGACTGGTTGGGGCCATGCGCATGCAATGGCTCGATGATGCCCCGCTTGCGGGCGTAATCCCGATATTCCGAATTGAGCGTGAAAGCCGAGACCGTGTTGGCCGGCCTCGCGTAACCGAGCTTTCGTGAAATCTCTGCGGCCTTGTGGACCAAAACTTCAGGCGGATAATCGAGGTCCGCAGTAATCGGCCGGTTGATGTAGGAGCCAAACGCCGCCAAAATGGCCAGTCCCGCCAGGACGGCAGCCAGGCAGAGAGTTGCCGACCTGCTGGAAAGCCCATCCGCACTGCCTGAAGACGCGATCAACTGTGGTGTCGGCGTCTCACCCGCCGCGAGAGCCGCAGCAATGGGATCTCCTCCAGGTAGCGCACCGGCCACCAGCAATGCCGACGCCGGCCTGTCTTTCGGATTCGGCGCAAGACACCGGTTAATGATCCGTTCCACCGCCGGGTCCAGGTCACTGACCACGTCGGAAATACTGGTGGGCGTGCCGCTTTCCTGCATCCGCATCAGTTCCGCCAGCGAACTTGCTTCAAAGGGACGCTTCCCGGTGAAGATTTCGTAAAGCACCAGACCCAGCGCGTAAATGTCACTGCGGATGCTGACTTCGCGGCCCGCCAGCTGTTCGGGAGCCATGTAAGCCGGCGTCCCGTTGCGGATCTCGGCACCGGTCATGTTCGAGGCCAGCCCCGCCAGGCCGAAATCCATGATGTAAATCTGCCCGGAGCCATCCAGCATGATGTTCGCCGGCTTCAGATCCCGGTGCAGAATGCCCTTTTCATGGGCGGCGGCGAGGCCCGCGCAAAGTTTGCGGGCAATTTCCGCAGCTTTATCGGAAGGCAGGCGGCCAATGCGCCGCAACAGCGAGCCAAGATCCTCGCCGTTGACATACTCCATCGAAAGATAAAGCAGCCCCTCGGTTTCGCCGATATCGTAGACCCGGCAGACATTGGGATGTGAAACCTGGCGCGCAATCCGAACCTCGGAATAAAAGCGCGCAATCATCGACTGATTCCGCCCCAACGTCTCCGGCAGGAATTTCAGCGCCACCTGCTGGCCGAGCACCAGATCATTCGCACGGTAAACCTCACCCATGCCACCTTTGCCAAGCAAACCAATGACCCGGTAACGCTCCGCGACCAGTGTTCCCGGGGGGAAACGGCCCTCGTCAACTTCCGACGCCAGCCCGGTGACTCGAGTGATGGAATTCCGTTTCAGATTCGCCGGACTCATCGTCGTCGAAGCACCCGTCAAATCCCCCAGCGCCATCCCGCATTGAGGACATGACAATGCGTCCGGGTTCGACAGCTTCAACGAGCATTGGGGGCAGTTGGCCAATGCAGTATGTTAACCCGGTTTGCCCGTTTGGAGTAAGTGGAGGATAGCTTCCCGTGTGGGGAGCGCCGGAATCGCGCCGCGCTTCGTAGTGGCAAGAGCCCCCGCGGCATTCGCAAAAAGGCAGAACGCGGTAATCATAGCTGGATCATGGGGAATACTTCCATGTTCCGCGATTTGAGTGAGCATCGCAGCAACAAAAGCATCCCCCGCGCCCGTGGTATCGATGGCGGCTGCATCAAATCCGGGCACGCGCCCGCTTGCGGCCGCCGTCTCCCATTCGCAGCCCGCGGACCCCTTGGTGATCAGCAGCAGTTTGGGGTTTAGACCCGGCGGCAGAAAAGCCAGTTCTTCTTCACTGACTTTGATCACATCAGCCAGCACTGCCGCTTCCGCAATCGCCGCCCGGGCATCCGTGTTCCAAAGATTCAGCCGCAGATTCGGATCAAACGAAACGATCTTGCCGGCGTCATGCGCGAGCCGGGCAGCATGCAGTGTCGCCGAACGTGCCGGTTCTCCCGTCATACTGACGGAACCGAAATGAAAGATTTGCGAACCGGAAATCAATGACTCCCGGAGATCTTCCCTCGAGTAGCGCTCATCGGCACCGGGGTTGCGGTAAAAGACGAAGTCACGGTCACCATCCGCGGCGAGCGAGACAAAAGCCAGGGTCGTGCGGGCCCCAGGGTCGAAGACAATCCCCGAAGTGTCCACACCGGCGCGCCGCATCGTCTCCACCAGAAATCCGCCGAAAGGGTCAGCCCCTACTTTCCCGAGAAAAGCTGAGGGAACCCCTAACTTCGCCACGCCTGCCGCCACGTTCGCCGGCGCACCGCCCGCAGCTTTCTCAAATGCGGGGGCCTCTGCCAATGTGCGTGCACGTTCCGTCGAAACAAAGTCGACCAGGATTTCACCGAGGCAAACAATTCGAGGCGTCATAACTATCGCTTCGCCTGCTGGGCAATCCATGCCTGCGCCGCTTCAATCACCAAGTCATGGCCCGCAGCCAAAGCACCCGGGGTCTGCCGGACCTCTACATCGGGAACCACACCGTTGCCCTCCAGAATTCGCCCGCTCTCCGACTTATAGGTGGCCATCGCGAATTGAAAGCCGTCGCCATTCGGCAAGCGGCGGAAATCCGAAGGCAGCGCAGCACCCGCTGATCTCGTACCGAAAACACGCGCGCGCTTCAAATCCTGCAGGCCGGCGGCGAAGATCTCGGAAGTCGAAGCCGACCCGCCGTCGATCAGAATTGCCAGCGGACCGGAATAAACTTCACTGCGGGGAAAGATCACAAAGTTCAAGTTGAGTTCACGCGTCCGCATCTCGCCCAGTTTGCGGCCATCTTCTTTGAAGAAATACCCGCACATGCCGTTCGCCATAAATCCGATGCCGCCCGGGTTGCCGCGCAAGTCGAGAATGATGCCCGGTGCCTTGGCGAATTCATGGACCGCTTTCTCAAAGCTCGGGATCAGCGTGATGGGGTTAATGAAGAGGTTGAAGTGGATGTATCCCGCACCGCCCTCCAGTTGCCGGGATTCGAAGAACACACGCATCGGCGGCAGATTGCCGAAAGTCACCAGTTCTCCGGCGGGCGGCTCCCGGTCAAGCTTCGCTTCCACGACATGACCCGCAGCATCACGCAGCTTCAAAGCCACCGGCTGCTCCACCGGACCAGCAATCTTCCTCGCGACACTGCGCTGCATGATGAGTTCGGCTTCGGGATCATTGAGTTTGGCAATGGACTGCAGCATCGGGTCAATCGCCGCCCCGTTCACATCATCCAAAGTCATCCCCCGTTTGATTCCCGCGCGTTCCGCTGGCGATCCCGTAGTGACCTTCGATACAACGGCCTTCCCGTTGATCACCACGGTTTCAAAGCCGGGATTCCCAAAGCTGGCCGGTTTGGCCTCAGCCGGTGCAGCGTCAATGTCGCTGTAGACGTCACCAGGAACAATGCCGTAGTGCGAGGTACCGAGCTTCTCCAGCATGCCGCTGAGAATGCTGCGCACCTGTTCCATCGACTTCGCTGCTTCGATCTTTGGCTTCGTTTCGTCATGAATCCTTCGCCAGTCAAGCCCGTTTAGTTTGGGGTCGGGATGGCGGTCCAGCACGGTGGACCAGACCAGCTCAAACGAAGCAAGATTGTCTTCCTTCTGCTTGGGAGTCAGTTCAGCAAATGCCGCGGGAAGCAGAAGGGCAAGGATACAGAGGCAGCGGAGGAGAATCACGATTGGTTCCGGCAGCAGGATAACACGCGGGGCGAACCCGGAAAACTGTGCTAGAGTCTGAGGGAAATGATGCTCCGCAACGCCCGCCTCATTTTCAGTGTGCTCTCTCTGCCCTGGCTTGCAGCTGCAGTCGAGCCGCTCACGAACAACGATCTCATCAAATTGAGTAGGGCCGGAGTTTCCCAGGAAACCATCCTCCGTGCGCTCAAGGCGATGCCGCATCAGTTTGACACTTCCCCGCAAAGTCTGGAAGCACTTCGCGATGAGGGCATCTCTTCCGATGTTCTGTTCTACATGACACACGGCTTCGACGTGCAAAAGACCGGGCGGGCTACTGCGGCCATTCCCATTGCAGAAGCGGCAGGCAAGACGCTGCGGTTCAGTGCCTGGATCAAGACTCAGAATGTCTATCACGGGTATGCAGGCATTTGGTGCCGGGTGAAGGACGCCGCAGGGCGGTTCATTGCGGGCGAGGAGATACAAACCCGGATGACAGCATCCCAACTCGCCCAGAGAGCGACCGGAACCACGGACTGGAAAAACTACACGTTCAAACTGCGGGTCCCGGCCGCTGCGCAGGAGATCACCTTTGGTGTTGGCATGAACGGCATCGGCAAGGCGTGGTTCGACAGCCTCACGATGGAAATTGACGGCAAACCTTACGGCAATCACCTTGACCTGGGGTTTGAAGCGCCAGCAGCCACCGGATTCCGCTACAGCGGCATCGGCTACACTTTGGGAATCGATAAGACGGTTGCTCATTCCGGGCGGCAGAGCCTGCAGATCAGCCTGGTCGATTGACCAAACATGAAAGTCTCCCTGCACCTCACCTTCGCCGGACAGTGCGAAGAAGCGTTCCGTTTTTATGAGAGCAGTGGCATCGGCAAGATCGACCTGATGCTGAAGTATGGCGATTCCCCGCAGCGGGATTCCACACCGGCAGAGATTCTGGACAAAATCGTCCATGCCGGCCTCGTCGTGGACGACTACGTGATTGCCGGTGCGGATGTGCCCGATGCCCAGCCACCGCAGGGGTTTTACGTGCTGCTGGAAATCGCGGACCCCGCAGAAGCGGACCGGATCTTCGGACTGCTCGCCACCGGGGGGATCGTGAAAATGGCCCTGCAGGAAACCTTCTGGGCAAAACGTTTTGGCGTCGTTGTGGACCGCTTCGGCGTGCCCTGGGAAGTGAACTGCGGCAACGCGGAATAACACCATACCGCATAATGAAGAGTTCCGATGAGACTCTTCGCAGCCGTGCTCGCGGCGCTCCTTCTCTCCTGCAGCAAACCGCCGGAACCCAAGCCCATGAACCAGATCCCGCACGACGTGCACTCCTACGCCAACCCGAATGCCGTGAAGGTCACGCACGTCAGTCTCGACCTCGAAGTCTTCTTCGAACGGCAATCCTTGCAGGGCTCGGCCGTCCTGACGATCGAACATATTGACCCGAAGGCGAAGGAGATTGTCCTGGATTCCCGCGCGCTGCAGATCGATATGGCGGAGGCTTCCGATGACGGCGTGAAGTACCGGGAAGCGCACTTCGAAACGGGCAAACCCGATCCGATTCTGGGCACGGCACTGCATATCCCGGTTGGGCCGCAGACCAAGTTCATCCGTATCCGCTACTCCACCAGCCCCAGCGCGACGGCCTTGCAGTGGCTGGCCCCGGAACAGACGGAGGGCAAACAGCACCCGTTTCTTTACACGCAGGGCGAGGCCATCAATACGCGGAGTTGGATTCCGCTCCAGGACTCTCCCGGCGTCCGTGTGACCTACGACGCCAAAATCAAGGTTCCAGAAGGTGCGCGCGCCGTGATGAGCGCGGTCAACTGTCCGGACAAACCGAATTGCGTCTTCAAGCTGGAGCACGCAGTGCCGCCCTATTTGATTGCTCTGGCGGTGGGCGACCTCCAGTTTATCCCGACAGGACCCCGAACCGGTGTCTGGGCCGAACCCTCGATTGCCGCCAAAGCGGCGGAGGAATTCGCCGATACCGAAAAGATGGTTGCCGCTGCGGAAAAGCTTTACGGACCCTACCGCTGGGGACGTTACGACGTACTCGTCCTGCCCCCGAGCTTTCCCTTCGGCGGCATGGAAAACCCGCTGCTGACCTTCGCCACGCCCACGATTCTGGCGGGAGACAAGAGTCTGGTATCGCTGGTGGCGCACGAACTGGCGCACTCGTGGTCCGGGAACCTGGTCAGCAACGCCACGTGGAGCGATTTCTGGCTGAACGAAGGCTACACAACCTACATCGAACGGCGCATCCTCGAAGAACTTTACGGCAAAGAGCGGGCCATGATGGAAGCCTCTCTCGGCTATGACGACTTGATGGGAGAGTTCAAGACCCTTTCCTCCGGCGACCAGGCGTTGCATCCCAAACTCGATGGCCGCGATCCCGACGATGGCATGAACTCCGTGCCCTACGAAAAGGGCGCGCTCTTCCTGCGCACTCTGGAAGCCGCCCATGGCAGGGAGAAATTCGATGCGTTTCTGAAGGGCTACTTCGACCATTTCGCGTTCCAAAGCATAACGACCTCTGAGGCCATGACCTACTTGCAACAGAACCTCGGCCCCGTGGAGAATCTGAAGGCCTGGCTCTACCAGGGCGGATTACCGAAGGGTGTGCAACCGCCCGTGGCAGAAGCCTTCACCGCTCTACAGCCCGTCATCACCAACTGGTTGGCAGGCAAGGAAATCGACACCAGCTCATGGAACACTCACCAATGGCTGCACTTCCTGCAAGGCCTGCCGGAAAAGCTGGATGCAAAGCGCATGGCGAGACTCGACAAGGAGTTTCACCTGACCGCCGGCACGAATGACGAAATTCTGGCGCAGTGGCTGCTGATGGCAGCACGAAACCGCTATACTCCCGCGGAGGCGAAGCTCGAAGAGTTCCTGACCACTGTGGGCCGCCGCAAGTACGTGGTGCCGCTCTACAAAGCGCTGGATAAGAAGCAGGCCACCGCAATCTATGCGAAGGCCCGGCCGGGCTATCACTCGATGACCCGGCAGCCAGTTGACGCCATGCTCGGTGTTCCATCAAATTAAACACTCCACGGAAGTTATGCCGGCCGATTGCAGCTTTTCCTGCATCTTGTCGAGAGCCGCTTTGTGGATCTGTGACACGCGGCTCTCATTAATCCCCAGCGTGTCACCGATCTCCCGCATGGTCTTCTCCTGCGTGTAGTAGAGATCGACCACCATACGGTACCGTTCCGGCAGATCGCTGGCCGCCATTTGCAGGGTCTGCTTCAACTGCTCCCGCGCCGTCAATACATCCGGATTTAGATCCCCGCTCGCTGGAAACTCTGGAACCGTCTGGTTCTCCTGCTCGGCCGGGCGCGAAGATGCCGACAACAAACCAACCACACGAAGTTCCAGCGCCACCTGCCGCCAGCGCTCCACCGTCATTCCCATCTTTGTCGCGATCTCTTCCTCTGTAGGATTCCGTTCCATCAGAGCATTCAATTCGCGCGTAATCGCTTCCAGTTGCTTATGCCGGCGGCGAAGGTCACGGCTCGCCCAGTCCAAGTCGCGCAGACTGTCGAGTATCGATCCCTTGATCCGGTGTTTGGCGTAGCTCTGGAAGCTGATCTGCTTCTCTCCCGCATATTTCACGGCAGCGTCAAAAAGGCCCATGATGCCCGCGTGGACCAGATCATCCAGTTCCACGTAGACAGGCAAACTCTCATAGACGCGTACAGCAATCGCCCGCACGAGCGGCAGGTTCTTCAGAACCAGCTGATCGCGCTCGGCAAGGGTAGTACCGGTTCCTGCTTGTTGAAGAAGTCCAAGGCATTGGGGGCTGTCCATTCGGGTTCCTGTGGCAAACAAAAGCAACAGGAGTGCCAGAATTTTGGCGGTGGAAAGTGGAATGAAATCAACAGTGTATGGGTGAGGTGTACAGAAGGACGGCAGGAATTTGGCTCATTCTGGGTTCCGTTCTGAAACATCTGTTTCAGAATGGGATTGCCCACCCCGGGACATGACCCATCCCGCCTTGTGGGCTATTACCGTTCGGAAAGCGAACAATCCCAAGACCAACAAAACGACATACAACCGCTCTTTCGTCAGAAGATAGAACGCGAGCCCAGCGAGGATCGCATACAGGACCAGAGCTGTGAAAAGCTTTGTCATCGACTTACTTCGCCATGTTATACATGAACGTCATCTGCAGAATGATCCGGTCGCCTTTGAACTCCGCCGGTAATGGCGGCAACGGATTCGAAGCACTAATCGCAGCCACCGCAGCCTGATCGAGCACACGGCTGCCGGACTCCGTCGTGTACACCACCTTCGCCACCGTACCCTGCTTCGAAATGGCAAACTGCAGCGCCACCTGCCCGCGCATGCCCAGCCTCGCGGCTTCCGGATACACCGCAAACCAGTTGCGCCTCACAGCCGCCAGCACCTGCAGCATATAAGGGCGGAAGTCGACACCCATCGGGTCACTCTTCAGTTCGAGCGCGGACTTTGGCCGTCCCGCCGAAGGTGGCAAATTCAACCCCGGCCCCTGGCTGCCCAGATCCGCACCGATATCCCCCACTGACATCCCGGCGCGCGCGTTCCCCTTGGCCAGATCGCGAATCGCATCCTGCACGGAACTGCCCTGCGGAGCAAGCATCCCCGGCGGACGTTGCGTGGTTGGCCGCGGCGGAGCAACATTTTCGAGTGCCGCCTTGGGCTTCTCAATCCCCTGCAGCGGATTCACCTGCGCCACTGGATTAGACCCCATCGGATTCACGGCTTCCACCTTGGGTGCCTCCATCACCACGATCTTCGGCTGTTCCTTCGGCTTCTCAGGCACCGGCACGGGTGCAGGCGGAGGCGTTTTCATGGCCGCACGGGCCGCCGGAGCCGGCGCTGGCGCAGGAGCTTTCAACACCTGCCGCGGAACAATGGTTTCCACGGAAAGCTCATTCTTGGGCTTGGTGAGATTGGGCGCTTTCTGCGTCAATTCCGGCGGCGTATACAGCGGAATGACGATAGGCTTCTGCTCGCGCTCAACCTTCTCTTCATGCGGCGTGCCGGATGGGTTTTCGAGCACAATCATCAGGATCAGCGTGACCACGTGCGCCAGCACGCTGAGCATGGCCGCACGGGAGCCGCGCCGCAGATCGCCCGCCGTGTCACGGGCCAACAGCAGATTGATTTCAGGTTCCGTAGATGAAGAGGCGGGGGGCACCGGGCCTAAGGTTTCCATCCTGATGCAAGTGTTTGTGTGACAACTGCGCCGTGTTCCCCGATCTTAGCAATCACGGCCAGAGCAGTCTCCAATGTGCGACGCGCCACAGCACCATCGAGTTTCGGCTTCTGTCGGGTTTCCACTGCATCCAGGAACGAATCGAACTGCAGCTTCAGCGGCTCGGCCGGCGCAATCTCCAACTGTTCAAACGCAATGCCTTCCGCCCCGCCCACCGTGAATACCGCCCCCGATTGTTTCGCGTAATCGAGCGAAATATACTGCCCCGGCTGGAAGAGGCGCAGCTTGCGGACCTTATCCGTCGAAACCCGGCTCGCCGTCAGGTTGGCAATGCAGCCATCGGCGAACTCCATTCGGACATTCGCGATATCCACCTTCGGAGAAAGAATCGAAATCCCTGCCGCGCGGATATCCACCACAGGCGCTTTCGCAAATGCCAGCACGATATCCAAATCATGGATCATCAGGTCGAGCACTACATCCACATCCAGACTGCGCAAGGTAAACACGCTCATCCGGTGGACCTCAAAAAACAGAGGCAGCTTCGCCAGTTCCTCCAGCTTGCCGATCACCGGGTTGAAGCGCTCCAAATGGCCCACCTGCAACATCCGGCCATGCTTCGCCGCGGTTTCCACCAGAAGGTCCGCTTCGGCGAGAGTCGGTGCGATCGGTTTCTCCACCAATACATCGGCCCCGGCTTCGAGCAGCGCACAGCCGACCGCCGCATGATGCACCGTTGGCACCGCAATGATGGCGCAATCGACCTTGCCTAGAATCTCCCGGTAATCCGAAACAGCTTCCGCGCCGCGCGGTACGGCATGTTCCCTGGCCCGCTCCAGATTGGCATCCACCACATAGCAAAGCTTTGCTCTCGGATTCTCAGAAACCACGCGGACATGGTTCTTGCCGAAGGCTCCCGCACCAATCACAGCAACACGGATCATGCTTCTTCGGGCTCCATTGCAATAATCGCCAGCTTCGCGGCATTGGCCTTTTCGAGAAGTTCTTCGCGGTCCAGCAGCAGGGTGCGTCCAGCGTCAACGGCGAGTGCCGTGGTTCCCGTTTCCACCATGGTTTCCACGGTGCCGGGGCCAATCACGGGAACATCGAAAAGCAGGTGCCGCCGGCGCGAAGAGGATTTCACCAGAGTCAGCCGCTTGCCTTCCACCAGGCTGGCCGCCCGGCGCAGCATGGCGTCGGTGCCTTCCATCGCTTCCAGTGCCACGCAGGCTTTGTCAGAGATTGCCACACTCTGGCCCAGATCCAGAGACGCGAGTTGATTCGCGATCCGGCTGCCATAGGTGATGTCACGCTGTTCGTCGGAATCCGGCTTGCGCTTGGTGAGTACGCCTTTCGCCGCCAGCAGTGGCTTCAGCAGCAGCGTGGAATCCACCAGTTCAATGCCTTCGTCGAGCAGGACCTTCTGCACCGCGCCAATCAGCGAATCCGTATTCTTCGACCCCAAAGACGCCAGCACCTTCACCAGCTTCCAGTCCGGACGGATCGAGGAGAAGATTTTCGCGTGCTTCACCTGCCCGGCCATCATGATTTTCGTGATGCCCTCGGCGTGGCAGATGTCGATCAGCCGGGAAAGCTCACCGAGCGAAATCCAATGGCATTTCGCAGCCACGCGTTCCACCTCAGGACCAGCTTCCTCTTTGATCGCGATGGCAACAGCCTCATCCCCCTGCTTCCGCGCGGTCTCCAGCGCAAGAACAGGGAAGCGTCCGTTGCCGGCGATGATGCCGTACTTCATCCCTTCACAACACCCCGGTCCGAGCTGCGGATGAACTGGATCAGTTCTTCCACTTCGGCGCAAAGAGGCACTTCATTGTGGATGCGCTCGATGGCGTTCGTGGTGTTGAGACCGGAGCGGGTCAGAATCCGCAGCGCCGTCTGCAGCGCTTCAATCGAACTCTTCTCAAATCCGCGCCGCTGCAGGCCCACGCTGTTCGCGCCAAAGACCTGCACCTCCGGCTGGTGGCTGGTGAGCGAATAGGGCATCACGTCCTGCTTGATGATGCTGTAAGGGCCCACAAAGGCATGGCGCCCGATGCGGCAGAACTGGTGCACACCGCTGAAGGGGCTGAGGTCCGCCCAGTCTTCCACGGTCACATGTCCGGCCAGCCCGACGCTGTTGCCCAGAATGACGTTGTTCCCAATGCGGCAGTCATGCGCCACATGCGCATACGTCATGAGCAGGCAATCATCGCCGATGACCGTCTCCAATCCCCCGCCCTGTGTGCCGCGGTGAATGGTGACGAACTCACGGACGCTGTTCCGGTTGCCAATCCGGGTGAAGGCCCGCTCGCCCTTGTATTTCTTATCCTGCGAGGCGACACCAATGCTGCTGAAGGGATAGAAGAGATTGTCTTCTCCGATCACCGTCGCGCCATCCACATAGACATTGGCCATCAAGCGCGTACCTGCGCCGATTTCCACGTCCGGCCCAAGAATGCAGAACGGACCGATCTCCGCCGTGTCGTGCACATTCGCCGCCGGATCGACGATCGCTGTGGGATGAACCGGCATTTACTCGGAGTCCGCAGCAGGCGCGGCACTCTTGTCCTGCAGCTTGCACATCACTTCGGCTTCGGCGACAACTTTGCCATCCACCGTCGCCACGCCAGCCATCTTCGCCACCATGCCCTTGCGGCGGATGACTTTCATTTCGATACGCAACTGGTCGCCGGGCACCACAGGCTTGCGGAAACGCGCCCCATCCACGGAAACCAGGAAGACCAGCTTGTTGTCGCGATCAGGAATTGTGCGGAGAACCTGAATGCCGGCGGTCTGCGCCATAGCTTCAATGATCAGAACACCCGGCATCACCGGAAAGTCAGGAAAGTGGCCGGGGAAGTGCGGTTCGTTGGCAGTGACGTTCTTGATGCCGACAATGTGGGTTTCGTCGACCTCGAGAATCCGGTCAACAAGCAGGAAGGGGTAACGATGCGGCAGAATCTGCCGGATCTCTAGTACGTCAAGAGTGGGCATGGAAACCTTTAAGTATAGCCGCACAGGAGCGAAGACGTCCGTTGTGCGGCTTGTCTCTCATAGAGCCGCACAGGAGCGAAGACGTCCGTTGTGCGGCTTGTCTCTCAAGAAGCTTCCATGCCCGTGAACAAATGATTACTGCGCGCCGCCCATGCCCTTCGGAGCGTTCTTCACGTACATATCGAACCAGCGGGCTTCTTCCCAGAGCACATGTTCCAGGGTCTCTTTGCCCCGGTACCCATGCGCTTCACCCGGCAGGAAGACCAGCCGGACCGTTGCCCCGTTGCCCCGCAGCGCCTGATACATACGGTCGCTCTGGATGGGGAAGGTGCCCGAATTGTCATCCGCTTCGCCGTGGATCAGCAGAATCGGGTCCTTGATCATGTTCGCGAAGTAGAAGGGCGACATGTTCAGATAGGTGTCCTTCGCTTCCCAGAACGTGCGGCGCTCGCTCTGGAAGCCGAACGGCGTGAGAGTGCGGTTGTAAGCGCCGCTCTCGGCAATGCCAGCCTTGAAGAGACGGGTATGCGCGAGCAGGTTCGCGGTCATGAAGGCACCATAGCTGTGGCCGCCCACACCAACGCGTTCCGGATCGATGTAACCCATTGCCGCGGCGGTATCGATGGCAGCTTTTGCATCGGCCGTGATCTGCTCCACATAGGTGTTGTTCACCACGTCAATGGTGCCCACCACCGGCATGGCCGCCTCATCCAGCACCGCATAGCCCTGCAGCAGGAAGAAGAGATGCGAAGCACCGTTAATGGCAGTGAAGCGTTGCGTGGAACCCTGGATCTGACCGGCAGTATCAGCGTCGTTATACTCGCGCGGATAGGCCCAAACCACGGCAGGCAGCTTGGTGCCCGACTTGTAGTCCGGCGGCAGATAGAGGGTCATGGAGAGCGGCACACCATCGGCGCGCTTGTAAGTGACCAGTTGCTTCTTGATCTTGCGCAATTGCGGAGCCGGGTCTTTGAAATCCGTCAGCGCGACCACGTTCTTCCCGTTGTGCAGGAAGTAATTCGGCGGCATCGTCGGACTTTCCTTGCGGGTGATGAAGGTGTTGCCGGCAGGGTCCAGAACGTTGTCCACCACTTCGTAGACATCGTCAGCGCACTGGAATAGCCGCTCTGTCTTCTGGGTCTTCAGGTTGAAACGGTCCAGGAACGGGTGGTCGCCTTTCGGGCTGGCACCGGCACCGGAGAGCAGAATGTAATCGCCGTCTTCCAGCAGATCACCGCCACGTCCACCACGGCGTCCACCGCCACCGCCAGGTCCAAAGCCGCCGCCGGCGGCACCGGATGCCGTGACAGGGCGGCCCGGATCTTTGTAACGATCCTGCGCGTTGCGGCTCCAGATGAGCAGCGGCGCAGTGCCGGGGGATTTTGGATCAATCTTAAACGTCCGGACCACGCGCGAGATACGGGCGGAATCTTCAATCAGCGCGTAGTTCTTGCCGAACTGAATCCCGGCGTAGCGTTCCTCTGTTTGGAAAATTTCCCTGGGTGCATCGGTAAAGGGCGCGGAAAGTGCCACCACGCGGTCGCGGTGCGGAACTTTTTCCTTCGGGTTGCCGCCATCCATGGCTTCAATCCACATCACGGAAGCAGTTTCCGTGGGAATCCAGCGGAACTGGCGCGGAGCAGCCGTCACGCCGCCGATGGGCACGCGTTCCTGCAGCGGAATGCTGGCCACGGTCTTGAGCATCTTGCCGGCCGCGCTCCACACTTCCACTTCCTTGGGGAATTCGCGGTTCGGGTGCAGATAGCTGAAAGGACGGTGTTCCCGCGTGATCAGCAGGGAGCCGCCATCCGGCGAAACGTCCACATTTTCCAGGATGCCGGGCTTGCCCACAGGAGTCACTTTGCCGGTCGCGGTGTCAACCGCCATCAGCTGCGAAGTCGCATAGTATTCGTAGAGATCTTCGTCATGCGGGTTCTGCAGCATGTCTTCGTAAGTGGCAACACCAATGGCCTTGCCCTTCGATTCCTGGATGTGCGGACCCAGCGGAACTTTCGGCTCAGCGGGGGCGGGTCCACGGTTGGGAACCACAGCCTTGACGAGCAGCGTCTTGTTGTCCGGAAGCCAGTCAAACGGGCTGCCCAGCACGGAGTTCGCTTTGATACCGGCAACTTTGCGCAATTTGGCGGTGACGGGGTCGCCCAGCCAAACTTCAATACCGTTCGGCGTGATGTTGGTGGCGGCGAATTGCTTGCCGTCTTCTGACCAGGTCAGTCCGCCGATCTGGGCTCCGGCCGGCAGCGCCAGTTCTTTGGTGGTGCCTTCGGGCAGCTTCACCAGTTTCACGGAAAGAATATGCGGAGCCAGGTGCAGTCCGTTGGTGGCAGGATCAATCCGGATGCCAGCCAGGCGCAACATGGGTTCCGCCACTTCGGCGATGGAAGGATTGCGGGCCACCTGCGCGAGCGTCGCCCAGGTGTGGGCGGAGTTCACGGCAAGCATGGGCGTGCCGGGCGCGTTGAGAATGTCAGAAATCTCTTTGGGCGGCTTCTGGTACGGAAGTTGTTGTGCTGCCAGCGGCAGCGAGAATGCGAGTAGCGTGAGAAAACGACGCAAGGTGATGCTCCTGTTGATATTGGAGGCGGGCGCGGCCTTTATGAAAGTCTAGTGTATCGGCGCGGGCAATGCAGCAGGGATTAAACGAACCCGATCTTAAGGATGCAATTGGACGGCGAATCTGCCTTGAAGCCCGGCGTCAGATTTTCACTGGGAGCGTAAGAAATTAGCGAGCAGTATGGTACTAGAATTGAATCAGGGTCGGTGTTGACAAATGGGAGTGGCATGCAAATGTCGTCCCGCCATCCCTGACCAGCCAGTACGGAAAACGTTTGGCCCGAAATTCGATTATCTAATTCTGCTGAGGTGCAAGCAATGGAAACTATTACCCGTACGGAACCCAAGAACTTGTACAACAACAGGCTCCGGGAAGCCCTTACGGCGATCCACAAAGTCTATGGAAGCGATCTGGACGCGTTCTTCAGGGACGCTTCAGAGCGAAATCGAAATGAGACCAAGTCCCCCAAAAAGCCAACCCGGCGTGCTAAGCCCGCAGCAAGGCAGTCCTGAGATAAAATCACCTGACTACCGGCCGGATCCGCGCCGGGCAGTTTATGTTTCGGGCGAGATCGGTCCCCAACTGGTATCGCGCCTCACTCCCCAAATCCTGATATTGTGTGCCGACAGCCGCGCCCCTATCACGGTATACATCGACAGCCCAGGCGGTGTCATTCAATCTGCTGATCAGATCTTGAGCCTGCTTCGTTCCACGGATCAGGACCGGTCAGCGCCGTGTCGAATCATCACGGTAGCAACCGGATTTGCGGGATCAGCCGCTGCAGATTTCCTCGCAGCGGGAGACTATGCTATCGCCTTCCCCGGCAGCTTGATTCATTTCCACGGTGCCAGAACCTTTCGTGAGGAGATTACTCTCGAAGGTGCCTCCGGAGTCGCAAAAGGACTGAAAGAGTCAAACAACAGGCGTGCGCTGGCACTCGTGAAGAGTGCTATCCAGAAGTTCCTGTTTCGATATTTCTCACTAAGGCCTTCGTTCGGAACCTTTCTCAGAGACCATCCGGATCTCCGCTCAAACCAAGACGCATTTTTGAACATGGTTGAGGCCAAGCTAACTCCTATGGGACAGAGAGTTTTCACCAAGGCATTGGCACGGCGGAAGCGGTACCAGTCCGTGTTTGACTATGTGAGTAAGTCCAAGCCATTTATCTCAGCGCTGAAATCGAGGGAGCGGGTCGGCACAAGAGCAAAAGTTCATGCTGAGATGCTCCGTGCAATGGTAAATTTTGAGCTGGCAAGCAACCGAAATGATCCAGACTGGTCGTTCACGGAGACAGGGTTATCCCAGGTTGCCGATGATTTCGTCCTCGTCCAGGAATACATAGGTCACCATCAGGACATCGATGGTATCTGTGATCCATGGCGGGATTTCTTAGGTCCCGATGATCAGGAGAAAATTACCGAAGAATTGCTGCCCCTGCGTATGTTCTTCGGCGCTCTGTGTTACGCGCTGCAAGAAGAAGAGAATCCAATGACAGCGCTGGATGCTTTTTGGCTCGGACTGATTGACGAAGTGATAGACGAGGATCTTCCGACTGAGAGGACCGTCATTGAGCAGAGACCACTGTAAGCGAAAAAAAGGCGGAGACCGAAGTCCCCGCCCTCGCAAGATGTCCAGTGAAAAAAGCTACCGGCAAAAACGGCGCGCGGCGAGTGCTATTGCCGCTGCCCCTGCGATAAGACCAAACGTGCCGGGTTCCGGTGCATCCCCCGCTCCAGTCGACTGGATCAGGATAGATGTTCCCCCGAGATTGTCGCCTAAGCCGTTATCAGGTACCGCAAAGATAAGCGTGGTGGCAGTCGCGAAGGTGTAACTGGTCTGGAAATTCCCGCTGTCACGATTCCCCACCTGGATTTGGTTGTAGTAACCACTGGTCACTTCAGCGGCATAGGCGGACGCGGCATCGCTATATCCCTGCGTATTGGGTGCCACGTCGAATAACTGCGATACCGACGTATTGGTCGCCGCAGAGCCGTCAAAAACCACGATGTCCGTAATATAGGGGCTGTTGTAAGTCCAGGCCGTGTAGATCTTGCTCAGGTCTGAACTGGTCAATGAGCTGAAAAGCACGCTCGCATCGGCGGGGTCCACGATGCGGAAGGTGTAAGTACCCGCCTGCACCGTAGTAGACAACAGCGGACCACTGGCGTTGTTGAACGGGTGATACCAGTAAGCGTATGGATCAGCTCCGAAGCCACTGTTTGTGGCGGCCCCGTCCACCGTTGCATCCACATTCACGATGATTGAGCCCGAAGGCAGATTGGCGCTGATGATCGTCCCAGCCTGGGCCCCAAGAGCGCTGATGAAAAGCGTCGCGGCAATAATTCCGTGTCGCATAGAAAATTCCTCCTGCTCCTAACAGCCTGTGGATTTAGTCTCCGACAGAGCAGAAAACAAGTGACCTTGAGAATGTTCTGAACGTCATAGTTAACATGGCGATGGGCAAGCGGAAGAAGGAGAAGCAGGGGGAGTTCTGGATAGCGAGTCAGGACGTAGCGGT
>CAIXXM010000140.1 GCA_903923395.1 uncultured Acidobacteriia bacterium | reverse complement strand
TCACCCTTGTAGGCTGACCTATTTCATCCATCATCTCGGGGTGATAGAAGTGATGAGTAGGTATTTCAAACCAAGCAGCAAGTTTCTGGACCATACGCCGCGAGCACGGGTCAAGCAATGCAATGGACTTGACCCGTTTCCCTTTTATCAGTAACACGTTTTGGTCTTCGCAATTATCTGGGTCCGACATCTCAACCCTGTAGAACCGCAGTACGCGAATAACTGTTTCTTTATCGACCTCACCAGTTTCGACGTCGAACACTTGACTACGCCGCCATCGCCTGGGCGTATTCGATGTTTTGGTACGGAGACAAAACCTCGACCCTCTTGTTGAGGACGCGATGAAGAGCGGTGTGAGAAACGGTAAACTTCATCCCTTCGGTGCTTCCGATAAGGTCTTGCCACATATCACCGCCGACGGGATGCATCATTTCATCCAGAGAACCAAACATCCGTAAATGATGGAATACAGTGGCGCTAAAGCCCTTTTCGAAATTGCTCTTTACTTCTTCCAGCGTCTCCCCTTGGGCAGCGTAGTCGATTTCGTGGCACTGGGCAAAGAATGCTTTCCCGTCTGGGACGATCAGCACGCGCAGATTCCAAAACCCAACGGAATGGTGGATACCGTCTTCGTGCGATCCGTGAATTGCAACGGCGCTTGGAGTTGTCGTCTTCTTTTTGTTCTTCGTGATTTGGCTTTTACCTTCGAGCTGTCAGGTTTTCCCTTGCCAAGCTTGATTTCAACAGTCTGATTGTGGTATGTCGAGCCTATTCGTTACCTCTCTACTATATAGAATGTTGAGTCACAATGTCAACGAGCTGGCTCAAGTAACCCCAAATCTATCAATGCTTTGCGTGTCTCGTCAGTAATTGAGACCGTAAACCTTTCAAGCTCTTGACGTTGCGGCTGACCACCCTATCCGATGTCTCAAAACATCCTCTATGTGTAATGTTTTCCGTGGATAACCCTGTGAATATCGGAGTCGAAGAAGTCGCAACAGTCTGCTAGCGCCCATCCTCTCTATGCACGCCGGATGGGTTCAACTGTAAAACCAGCCGCCGACCTGTCACGTCAACCCCAGCCTAGCACAATGGATTACTCAAGTATATTATTGCCCCAAACTTTCCAATCCCCCACGTTCGTGCGCCATCCTGACTCGCTTTCAATCTGCCCCCCCGCGCTCATCCGCCATCCCGGCCCGACCCCCCAACCAACACTTCCCAATCCCACCCGTCCGCCCGCCCTCCTGGCGCGCTCTCAACCACCCCCGTCCGCCCACCATCCCGGCCCTCGCCCCCAACCAAGACCACCCAACCACCCCTCGTTCGTGCGCCATCCTGGCGCGCGTGCCCAAACCTTTCAACCTGCCCCCCGCGCTCATCCGCCATCCTGCCCCACGCCCCCAACCAACACTTCCCAATCCCCCCACGTTCGTGCGCCATCCTGGCGCGCGTGCCCAAACCTTTCACCCGCCCTCTTGGCGCGCTCTCAACCCGCCCCAATCCCCCTCGTTCGTGCGCCATTCTGGCGCGCGTGCTCAAACCTTTCACCCGCCCTCTTGGCGCGCCCTCAACCATCCCGGACTTTTCACGTCACTTCCACTCAATCGAATCAAGCACTTACCCCTCCAGCCCGAAATTCATCCTCTACAATCCTCTGTCGAAAGGCCAATCCTATGACCGAAACGCCCCGCATCACCAAACGCCGCACCTCTTCTGACAAACAAATCGCCGCCTCCCAGACCAACCGAGCCAAATCCAAAGGCCCCGTCACGGACACCGGCACGCGCAACGCCACCGCCAACCTCGTCCAGAACGCCCGCTTACTCTCCCGCCAACTCGCCGGCCCCCTCGTAAGCCCGGCCGAAGCGCACAGGCCGCCGTCCGCAGCACCAAACCCTTCAACGCACGCATTTAACATCAACGCGGACGGCGAGTCCGTTGTGCGCGAGTTATGCCGAAGAACAAGCCCACCTCCTCTCCGTCGCCAACACCATCTCGGAATACTTCCTCCCCGCCAACCCCCTCGAAGAACTCCTCGTCGGCCGCCTCATCGCCGCCCACTGGCGCCAGCTCCGCTACTGGCCGGACGAACGCAGAAGCATCTCCGACGAAATGCGCATCGACCGCCTCATGCTCCTCCGCCGCAACCCGCAGACCAGGCCAATCTCTGGCCCAGCTGGCGGTCTCCATCCCCGAAACCATCCACAAAGGCCCCAATATGCCCGTCCACACAACCGCCAGACCCGGAAATCCGCCACCTTACAGCCAGTTTGCGAGCCGCTTAACTCCCGAAAATCAACTCACTTTCCCCGGCTACACCACAACTGCGCCCAAACCGCGTGCCCTTTCCGGCAAGTGGTCAAACCGTTCTGGCCTACTCCACAGGAGGCTTAACCACAGGTGCAGTTGTTGGCTTCTCGCCCGGCCGGAAGATCGTGGGCGGCTTCCGCACCGGCTGGCCGTCCTCGCCCTTATCCAGCTTCTTCTCTTCTTTCTCGCGATCCTTCGTTTCGGCGGAAGTCAAAACACTCTTCACCTCCGCCTTCTCCTTGTCCGCCTTGTCGGTAACTTCCTGCTGGCGGGCATTCAAATCGCCGCTGGCCTGTTCGATGCTGTCCTTGGTGTTCTCGTAAGCCTCGCGGAACGCCACATCGTAGAGATCGAAATCGGCGGGCGGCTTTTCCTTGACATTGCCCAGGGTTTCAAGAAAACGCTTCTCTGCCTGACTGACCGCGGCAGCCCCGGCGGCAATATCCACGTGGCGCTTCAGTGCATCGTCTGACACGGTGTCTATCGCTTCAATGATCTGCGTGTACTGCTCCAGCAGGTCACGGATAATCAGTGACCTGCCCTTCTTCTCTTTCGCGACAGCCTGCTTTAACTGGTCCACGCGCTGCTTGGCAAAGTGCACGTAGAGTTGCAATCGCGCATTCGGCTCCTGCACCTCACGGACCCTGTCCACTTCATCGGCCGTCAGAAAGTCCTTCTGCCCAAACAGCAGAGAGGTGGAAAGAACAAGCAGGCAGGCGGCGAGTCTCATTTCGTTTTACTCATGATGCCTTCCAGCCAGGCATCGTGGATTGCAGTGACCTTGGCCTTGGCGGCCTCCAGAACTTTGCGCTCGGCGAAGTCCATTTTATGTTCAAGTGCTTCCAGACGTTTGATAATCTCCCGGGATTTCTGTTCCCCGAGCTTATAGTATTTCGGATTCCTGCTGGCGCGTTTGCCGGAGGCATCAAGGGCATCCTGTGCAATCACGGCCGCCTCTTCCATCTCATGCAGGGACTTATTGCAGGCTTCCAGGTCAGTCTTCGAATAAGCGGCTTCGGCGCTCTTCTCCGCGGCAAGCGCGAATTCGATTGCGGCGGCGGATCGGTGTTCCAGGTTAGCGTCGGCCTTGATCTGGTCGAGCGTCGGCGGCAGCGGTTGTGCGAAGGCGAGGAGAATCGCACAGGCCGCCGTTCGCAACACGAATCCAGACAAGGCACCCGCCAGCTTCAATGCGGACGGCGAGTCCGTTGTGCGCTTGTTAAGGAGCAGGAAGGTCATTTCTTGTTCAACTCATTTTGGATGATGCGGGCGCGCTGCCTGGCTTTGAATTCTTCGTCCGGCAGCTTGCCTTTGTCGGCTTCCAGGAACTGCTGGTAGGCCGCCAGGGCAGGCTTCAACTGCTTGAGCTTGTCGAGCGTAATGGCGCGCAAATAGTAATTGCCGGGGGATTCCTTCCCCAGCGCCTTCACCTTGTCCAGCGCCGCCAGGCCCTGTTCGAAGTTGCCGGCCACAATCAGGACCCCGGCGAGTTCATTCCACGCCTCCACGCTGTCCGGCTGGCGCTGCGCGGCCGCGAGAAACTGCTGTGCGGCCGGGTTGAGCTGGTGCAGGTCCCGCAGTTCGCGGCCCAGCATCATGCGGGTTTCGAAGTTGGCCGGGTCGGACTGCACGGCCAGCGCATACTGAGCGGCAGCTTTTTCCGGCTGCTTGTTGCGCTTGTAAGCCGCAGCCAGGGCGATGAGGTTCGAAACGCTGGGGTTGGCGGCAACGGCCTGTTCGAGTTTCGGAACCGCCGCAGCCGCCTCATTGCTTTCGAGCAGGATCTCGCCCAGCCTCTGCTGCGCGGCGGCGTTGCCGGGCAGTTGCTGGTAGATGGACGCGGCTTCTTTGCTCTGGCCGGCCTTTTCGAAGGCTTGCGCGGCTTCGAGCACGGCGTCTTTGTATGCCGGGTTCGCCGCCGCAGCAGCCTGGTAGTGCGGCACGGCCTCCTGCGGCTTGCCGCTTCGCAGCAGCGCACGCGCGAGTCCGAGCTGCGCGGTGGCGTTGTTGGGCTCTTTGTTGAGCGCGGTCTGGTAGTGCTGCGCGGCGGCTTCGCCGTCTCCGGTTTGCAGCAGCGCCTCGGCGTAGAAGAGGTTGGGGCGCAGTTCTTCCGGCTTGGCTTCGCAGGCGGCTTGGAGGAATTCCAGCGCGTCGGCGGGGTTCTTTTGGCGCAGGCAGAGCATGCCCGCATTGAGGTTGGCCTGGTAGATACCGGGCTTGAGTTCCAGGGTCTTGCGGTACTCGGCAATCGCCTCAGCGTCCTTTTGCTGGGCGGAGAGCGCAAAGGCCAGGTTGAAGTGCGCGGTGAAATCCGCGGGGTCAGCGGCAATGACCTTTCGGAATAGCGGCTCAGCCTGCGCAGGCTGGTTGGCTTCCAGCAGTTTCATGGCTTCAGCCATGTCGTCTTGCGGCGGAATGAGGCAGAGCAGCAGAAGTGCAGGGAGCACCATAGCTCTACTTTAGCCGCTAAAACTCCACCCGGTAAATCTGTCCCGCCGTCAGCCGGACGGCGACCACTCCAGCCTCCAGCTTCACCGGAAGGTTCCGCCCGTTGGCCTTCACCGCGCTGATGGTTTGGCCGTTGGGTGCCCGCAGCCGGAATTCGGCGGTTGCGGCCGGGTGGAGCGTTACCGCGCTGGCTTTGCCTGCGGACCAGTCAAGATCCACCTGGATGTTGCCGCGGGCCTTGAGTCCGGTCACGGAACCTTCGGGCCAGGCTTTGGGCAGCGCTGGCAGGAGCTCCAGTTCGCCGTTCTGGCTCTGCAGCAGCATCTCCATGATCGCGGCCGTGGCACCGAAGTTGCCATCAATCTGGAAGGGCGGGTGGGTGTCGAGCAGGTTGGGCAACGTCGATTTGGCCAGCAGCGCCTGGATGTTTTCGAGGGCCTTGTCGCCTTCGAGCAGGCGGGCCCAGAAGTTGATGATCCACGCGCGGCTCCAGCCCGTGTGGCCACCGCCATTGGCGAGACGGATTTCGAGCGCGCGCCGTGCCGCCTGCGCCAACTCCGGGGTGCCGCGCGGGGAGATCTGGTTATCCGGATGCAGCGCGAAGAGGTGGGACATGTGGCGGTGGCCCGGTTCAGCATCGTCGTAATCCTCCAGCCACTCCTGCAAACGGCCGTTCCGCCCGATTTGGAAGGCCGGAAGTTTCGCCGCTGCCGCCGCGACTTTGTTGCGGAAGTCCTTGTCGATACCGAGCAGGTCGGCCGATTTCACCACACGGTCGAACAGCGCGCGGGTGATTTCGGTGTCCATGTAGGGCGCCATGCTGAGTGAGCCGGTTTTGCCGTCCCTCGTTTTGTAGCGGTTTTCCGGGGAGACGGTGGGCCCGGTCAGCAAGCGGCCCTTCGCGTCGGGCGTCATGTAATCGAGCAGGAACTCGGCGGCTTCCTTCATCACAGGGTAGCCGCGCTTGGCGAGAAAGTCTTTGTCGAGCGTGTAGGCGTAATGCTCCCAGAAGTGCAGGCTGAGCCAGGCACCGCCCATGACCCAGGTGCCGGAGCGGAAGCCGTCGATGGGCACGGAATCGCCCCAGAGGTCGGTGTTGTGGTGCAGGACGAAGCCGCGGGCATCGTAGATCTTGCGGGCAGTTTCGCGGCCGGAAGGGCGGGCGTTGTCGACCAGATCAAAAAGTGGCCCGGTGAGTTCGGAGAGGTTGGCCTCTTCGGCCGGCCAGTAATTCATCTCCGTGTTGATGTTGATGGTGAACTTGCTGTCCCAGCTGGGAGCGAAGCTGTCATTCCACATGCCCTGCAGGTTGGCCGCCATGCCGCCGGGGCGGCTGCAGGCGATGAGCAGGTAGCGGCCGAACTGGTAGTAGAGACTGACCAGGCCGGGGTCAGCCGGGCTGTTTTGCATCCTGCGAAGGCGTTCGTCGGTGGGCAGGGCTTCGAGCGCGGCGTCCGGCGAACCGAGGCGCAGGGAGACCCGGCGGAAGAACTTCTGGTGATCCGCCACGTGGGCATCGCGAATCGCGTCATAGGGGCTCTGAGAGCGCGCCAGGTCGCGGGTGCATGCCAGAAGTGGATCCGGGTTCCGGTAATTCGTCTGAGCGGCCAGAAACAGCAAAGCGGTAGTGGCGCCTTCCACCACCAGATGGCCGGATTCGGCTCTGATGGTGGCACCGGGGGCATTCACCTGGAGCAGGGAGGCGAATTTGATCCCGACCTTGCGCTCGTCGGGATGACGGTCATCGTGGGCGATGGCCTCGCCTTGCAGCAGCAGGCCGTTCGGTCCGTGGAGTGTTGTGTCGGCATCCTGGTCGCGGGTGAGGGCGGCGGTGAAGGAAAGTTTGCCGGGTTGGTCGGCGGTGAGGCGGATCACCAGCAACTGGTCGACGGCGGTCGAGAAGACTTCGCGGGTGTAGGTGACGCCGTTGGCCCGGTAGCTGACGGAGGCGATGGCGCGGTCGATAGCGAGTTCGCGGCGGTAGTCCGAAGCGGCACCCTGGTTGAGCATGCGGAGGCGGAGATCGCCCAGGGTTTGGTAGGGCGGCATGCGGCGCGGCGTGGCGATGATCTTCTCATCGGCAACTTTCTCAGCCTCTTCGATCTTTCCGGCGAGCATGAGTCGGCGCGCTTCGAGGAAGCCGTCATGCGCGAGGGGGTTGATGCGGTCGCGCTTTTCGCCGGCCCAGACGGTGCTTTCGTTGAGTTGCAGGTGTTCTTCCGCGGCGCCGCCGAAGACCATGGCACCGAGGCGGCCGTTGCCGATGGGCAGCGCTTCGGTCCACTTCGTGGCTGCCTGCCGGTACCAGAGTTTCTGCGCGGTCTGTGCGGCGGCGGGGCCGGAGAGCAGGAGGATGAAGGCGGCGATGCGGACGAGGCGATGTTGCATAACTGAAGCGTCCAGTATACTTGCGGAAAATGACGCGCCGAATTGCCTTGTTTTTACCCTTCGCCTGCCTGCTCCTGGCGGCTTCCCCGGATGATGCCGGAGTGAGGAAAGTGCTGGATGACCAGACCGCCGCATGGAACCGCGGGGATCTGCGGGCCTTCGTGGAAGGCTATGCCGAAGATGCAGTGTTTGTCGGGACAGCCGTGACGCGGGGGAAGGGCGGGGTGCTGGCGCGCTACGAGAAGACTTACAATACGCCCGAGAAGCGGGGGCAGTTGGAGTTCAGCGAACTCGAAATCAAGCAGTTGGGGAATGGTTACGCGTCAGTGATTGGCCGTTTCCACCTGACGCGGACCGCCGCGGGCGGAGGCGACGCCAGGGGGATCTTCTCACTGCTGTTCCACAAAACGAAACAGGGGTGGAAGATCGCCCTGGATCACACGAGCTAGTGGGCTGATTCACAAATTTAGTGGATTATTCAGGCCGGACCGTTCCTGGGTCCATCTGTATCTATCGCTTGATGTTCGTGCGCCATTCTGGCGCGCGTGCCCAGGCAAAGACAACTTCCCGATACAGGCGGTGTATTCGTCCACTTCCGTGGCCGGCACGGCCATAGCCCAACACGCGGGCTAGCAGCCGCGTCTGCGCAGTCCCCGCCGAAACGCGGTTGGTAGCCACGTGTCCAACCGGAGGCGTCCGCTGCGCGGCTTGTTCCTCAGTGAGCCAGCATGATGCCGGCGGTGGCGATTGCTGAACCGATGATGAAGAGGACGACGGTCAGGCCGGTGGTCGTCTTGACACGGGCATCCCAGCTGTCGAAGTCTTTCCAAACCAGCAGGCCCCAGAACACGGCAACCAGAACCGCGCCCTGGCCGAAGGCAAAGCCGAACGCCGGCGGGAACTTGGTCTCGCCTTCCGCGATCGCTGCAACGGCGGCGGACGTAAGTCCAATTGCCCAAAGCGCGCCGCCCAGCATGCCTTTCATGTGAAGGGCAAGAGGTGCGCGGAAGTAATCTGTCACTTCCACTGGCTCGCCTTCCACGGGAAGGTTCATGAAGAAGAGATTCAGGACGAGTGCGCTGACCAGCACGCCCAGGGCTGCGATGACGGTGGAAGAGTAGGGGCCGAGGCCGATATCGCCGCCCTGTCCCAACTGCAGCACCGGGGTGAAGCCGCCCAGAATAATGCCGCCGAAGACGCTGAGGGTGACGGCCTTCATGCTGATCTTCTTCTTCGTCGATTTCGCCAGGCCCGCTTCAATTAGCTGGAGGAGCTTGATTTCCGCGTGGTTGCGGTAAGAGACAGCGGCGAAGACGACGGAAACCAGCAGCACCAGCGCTCCAGAGAAGAGAAGCACGACGTTGCCCGCGGCCGTGGTCAGGTAAGAGGCGACGATCCCGATGGCGGCAGCGATGCTCAGGCTGATAGGGATGGCGACGGCCATGCCGCCGATGGAGATGGCAGCCATGATCAGCATGTTCGCGAGGTTGAAGATGGCACCAGCCGCGAAAACAAAGAGGATCTGCTTTTTGCCGGCGTGCAGGAAATCATCGGTGAAGGAGAAGCCGTCGAAGCCGAGGCTCCCGAAAGTGAAAGCTGCGATCAGCGCGGCCGCGACCAGACCGAAAGCGAAATCGAAATAGTAGAGTTCCCACCGCCATTTGGAACAAAGTTTATACGTGCTCGCCCAGGACCCCAAACAGATCATGCTGAGGATAAAAAGAGCCAAAGTGATAGCTGCGCTGCCAGGAAGAATCATTGCGTTGTCTTGAGTTACCGTACAACGCGTGAGTTGTCCGGGTCAAGAAGGGGGCATTCGGGCAGGCTGTGGCCCGCATAGTACTGGAGGCCATAAGCCATGCTGCGATTCATCTTTTGCAGGCAATTGGGCCGTTTTTCCAGCCAGAGCCCGCGGGCGGACGCGACGCGGCTGATTTCCGGGAGCGTGAGTATTTCGAGCGCGAGCAGTCCCGCGGCCAAGCCGGCGGTGACGCCGGAGAAGCCCTGTCGCCAGCGGACGGCCACCCAGCCGGCCAGCGCGCAGAAGGGGACGGCCAGCAGCCGGGGCCAGGGGAAACTGGCGGAGTGCAGGCCACCGGCAAGCGCGGCTGGAATCACGCCCGCGGCGAAGGGGAGCAATCCGGCGAGGGCGGCCGTGGCGATGAGGGGGTACTTTTGCTCCTGCCGCGCCAGAGATTCGCCGGCCAGAATCGCGAGCGAGGGGACCAGGGGCAGCACGTAGCCGGGCAATTTGTTGATGGAAACGGAGAAAGCGAAGAGTCCAAACACGACAACCGCGCCGAGGAGCCGTGTCCGGTTGTCGCGGAGTTTGACGCCCGTTAGCAGAGGGAACCAGGGAAACAGCAGCAGCGGCAGCACCCAGAGGTAGAACCACCATTTCTGGACGTGTTGCAGGTTGGTGCTGACCACGCGCCCGAACGTATGCTCCAGGAAGAAGACGCGCAGAAACTCTCCGTTGCTCTGCAGAGAGACCAGAACATACCAGGGCAGGGCGAGCAACAGGAAAACCGGGATCGCGAGAGTTCGGAACCACGCCCCGAGCCTGCGGTAACCGAAAAGCAGGACGGGGAAGAACAACGCCAAAGGCACGATGCCCTTCGCGAGAAAGCCGAGGGCGAGGCAGGCGGCGGCGGGGGTGAGGCCGGATTTACCGGCATCGTTGCGGGTGGCCCAGGGCAGAGCGAACAGAAGAGCCGCGTTGAAGCAGACGGCGACGGGGATATCGGTGACTCCGGTCCGGCTGAAGGCGAGCCAGCCAGCCGATGTGGCGAGGATCGCGGTGGAGTAAATGGCGGTCTGTTGGCCCCATTCGTCCCGCACGCGGTGCCAGAAGAAGGCGAGGAAGACGAGGCTCAAGAGTGCCACTGGCAGGCGGGGTGCCAATTCCGGCCCCAGCCCGGCGAGATTGCCCAGCGCCGTGATCCAATAGAGCAGGGCTGGTTTTTCAAACCACGGCGTTCCGAACAGGCGGGGCATGACCCAATCTCCGGATTGAGCCATGGCCCGGCCGATATCGGCATAGCGGGGTTCGTCTGGAGTGACGATGCCCATGGCGCTCAGACCGTAGAGGTAGAGCGCCGCGAGCGGGAGCAGGAGAACTGCCTTAATCGGCAGCCGAACTTGCTGCAAGGGGCTGCCTCATCCGGATATTCTTCGCTGCGCGGTACTTGGCGCCCTGTTTGGTGAAGCCGCCATCCTGGAAGACAACGGGAATCTCAATCGAAGAGGCGAACTCAGAGTAGGGGACGCGGTTGAGTTCTTCCTTCAGGCGGTCATCCACGATTGCGTTGACGTGGACGAAATAGGTATTGCCGTCACGTCCCATGGAAAAGCCGAAGCCTTCGCTGCGCTTGTAGGCGTTCAGCACGCCGTCCATTTCCGGCAGGGAAGGGAAGGCGTCCTGGGGCGCGGGGGCGGCACCCGCGGGCTTGCCGGGAAGCGAGAAATGCGTTTCCAATTCCCGCATCTGCAAAGGACTGGCGGGTACCGGCTTCGTCTGTTCAAACATCACTTCGCGCGCATGTTCGCGAAGGGTGCGGGAGCGCTCTGCCAGGTCGAAGAATTCGTAAGAGTAGTCGGGGTTGATCACCGCTCCCAGTACTTTTGTGTCTTTGAAACGGCGGTCAAATTGAAAACTGCAGATAACGGTAAAGACTGCGAGAGAACCTCCATCTTCGAGGTCCAAGTTGCCGGCGAGTTCCAGGTAGAGCGATTTGTTTGCCACATTGCTCAATTTCTGGAGACATTCAAACTCGTGCTGCTTTTCGTAATCGTCACGCTTGGCGGTGACTTGAACACCTAATGAATACGTTCCGGGGTTATCGGGAAAACTGATGACTTTGAAATCCAGCTTGTATTTATGGTCCAACTTTTGATCGCGCTGCAAACGGCAGCCGATCTGTTCCAGCTTTGTGCATATCCGGTCTTCGAAATCGAAGCCGCGTCGAAAATTCATAAGAATCACCTCATTGAAAAGACGTTCCCCAGGGCGGGGGAACAGGTAAGAATACGGAGCCGTTTGTGCCCAGGCGGTATGGCTCAAGACCGCGAAAATTTCGCTGCTTCGCTGGCAGTCAGGTTGTCAAAGAACTGTTGCTGTCTGAATGGGACGGATGGCGGGATCAGCCCGTTACCATTCCGCAACCCAATTGTATTCCAAATCGAAAGCAAAAAAGCGCGCCCGGCGTGAACCGGGGCGCGCTTTCTACAACAGTACCGGGTCGGATATCTGCTTAGAGGACTTCTTCCGACCAGTTTTCCAGGATCTGCTTCACCTTCTGCGTGAACTGATCGGCAAGCGCGCCGTCAATCAAACGATGATCGAAAGTGAGTGCAAGATGCGCGACTGAGCGGATGGCGATGGCGTCATCGATGATGACGGGCAGTTTTTCGACTGCACCGACACCGAGGATGGCGACTTGGGGCTGGTTGATGATCGGCGTGGCGAAGATACTGCCGAAGGAGCCGAAGTTGGTGATCGAGAACGTTCCACCCTGCACTTCGTTGGGCTTCAACTGGCGGGCGCGGGCGCGGGCAGCGAGATCGACAATCGACTTCTGGAGGCCCACGACGTTCTTTTCATCGGCGGCGCTGATCACGGGCACAATGAGTCCGTTTTCGAGAGCCACGGCGATGCCGAGGTTGATTTCGTTGTGGAAGATGATGTTCGGACCTTCAATGGAAGCGTTGAAGATCGGGAACTGGCGCAGGGCTTCCACCGTGGCGCGGGCCACGAACGGCAGGAAGGTGAGCGACATTCCGTACTGGGCGGCGAAGGCGTCCTTGTGCTTGGCGCGCATCTTCGCGACCTTCGTCATATCCACCTTGTGCACGGTGGTGACGTGGACGGACGTGTTCATGGAGTGGACCATATGCTCGGCAATCTTGGAGCGCATGGTGCTCATCTTCTCGATGCGGGTCTTGGCGGTGGGGGCGGCAGCGCCGGGGATGGGCCCGGCCGGGGCGGCCACCGGAGCAGGAGCGGCAATGGGTGCGGGTGCGGCGTAGACCGGGGTGGCGACAGGGGCGGGAGCGGAGGCGCTGGCCACGTAAGCGAGCACGTCTTCTTTGGTGATGCGTCCACCGGCACCTGTGCCTGCGACCTTGCCGAGATCCACGTTGTTTTCACGGGCGATCTTGCGGACCAGGGGCGAGAGCGGGCCTTCCGGCTCCAATGCAGCTTCCATAACGGGAGCGGGCGGGGGAGGCGGCGGTGCGACCGGGGCGGGGGGCGGCGCTTCCACGACCACAGGAGCGGGTGCCGGCGCAGCAACGGGAGCGGCAGGAGCAGGGGCGGCAGCGCCGTCACTGATGCGGGCCACCACGGAGTTCACCTGTACGGTGGCGCCTTCCTGGGCCAGCACTTCGCTCAGCACACCGGATGCGGGAGAAGGAATTTCGGTATCCACTTTATCCGTGGAAATCTCGAACAGGGGCTCGTCGCGCTCCACTGCGTCACCGGGCTTCTTGAGCCACTTGGTGAGGGTTCCTTCGACAATACTTTCGCCCATCTGAGGCATTACGACGTCTGTCATTTCAAGTCTCCAGTCAGCGCAGGCTCGGCGGCCCGCAGTTCAAAATCAAAATTCGCGGCGAAATATTTCGCCAGGGTACTCTTCACAGCCTGCGCGTCCACCGGGCAGCCGCAAGCGGCCATGGAGGTCACGGGTTTGGAAAGTCCGCACGGGACGATGTACTGAAAGTATTTCAGATCGGTCGTCACGTTCAAAGCCCACCCGTGCGTGGAGACCCAGCGGCTGAGGTGAACGCCGATAGCTGCGATCTTCGCGGCGTGGTCATCATCACCCACCCAGACCCCTGTTAATTTCGCGATGCGGCGGGCGAAAATGCCGTAATCGGCGAGTGTATCGATGAGGGTTTGTTCGATGGCGCGGACGAAGGCACCGACGTCACGCTTCCACTCCCGGAGGTCCATGACGGGGTAGGCCACGATTTGGCCGGGGCCATGATAGGTCACGTCCCCGCCTCTGTCAGAGTGATGCAGTTCGACGCCGCTGCGGGCCAGAACTTCTTCGCTGGCGAGCAGGTTTTCGTTGTGTCCGTTGCGGCCGATGGTGATCACGTGCGGGTGTTCCACAAAGAAGAGATGATCGGTGCCGAGACCGAGTTTGCGCTCCGCCGCCGTTTCCAACTGGATGGCGAGGGCGTCTGAGTAGCTCATCCGCCCCAGGTCCCGAACGATGCAGTCTCGCATTTGCAGGCTTTAGGCGTTGATTGCCAGGCCGTAGACCGCGTTGAAGGCTTCACCGACGGCTTCGTAAATCGTCGGGTGGGCATGCACGGTGGACATGATGGTTTCGACGGTGGCCTCGGCTTCCATGGCTGCGACGGCTTCGCCGATGAGCTCATAGGCCTGCGGTCCGATGATATGAACGCCGAGGATTTCGCCGTAGGTTTCATCGGCAACCACTTTGACGAAGCCATCGTGCGAACCGAGGATGGTGGCCTTGCTGTTGCCCGCGAAGGGAAACTTGCCGACTTTGACCTTGTAGCCCGCAGCCTTGGCCTGGGCTTCGGTGAGGCCAACGCTGCCGATGCCCGGTTCGGTGTAAGTTGCACCGGGGATGCGGTTGCGCTTGATGGGCACCACCTTTTTGCCAGCCATGTGACCGACGGCGATCATGCCTTCGGCGGCAGCGGCGTGGGCGAGCTGCGGCATACCGGCGACGACGTCACCGATGGCGTAAACGCCCGGTTCATCGGTCTGCTGGTAGCCGTTAGTGTGGATGAAACCGCGTTCCACCTTCACTTTGGTGTTTTCGAGGCCGATCTTCGAGGTGTTGGGGGCGCGGCCGACGGCGACGAGCAGCTTTTCCGCTTCCACTTCTTCGACCTTGCCGTTGGCGAGGGTCACGGACATGGCGATGCCAGTCGCGGTGCGGCGGATGTTTTCGCACTTGGCACCGGTCTCGATGCGGATCTTCTGCTTCTTCATGACGCGTTCGAGTTCCTTCGAGACTTCTTCGTCCTCGACGGGAACCAGCCGCGGCAGCATTTCAAAGATGCTGACCTGGGTGCCGAAACGGTTGAACATGGAGCCAAACTCCACGCCCACCGCGCCTGCGCCGATGATGGCGAGAGACTTCGGCACGGCCTGCAGGTTGAGAATTTCGATATTGGTGAGGATGCGATCGGCATCGGGTTCGAGGCCGGGGATCATGCGGGCCACGGAGCCGGTCGCGATCAGGATGTTCTTCGCTTCCAGAACCTGGACACCCTTGGGTCCGGTTACTTCGACCTTGCCGCCGCCCAGAAGCTTGCCAAAGCCCGGGATGACCTCGACCTTGTTCTTCTTCATGAGGAATTCGACGCCCTTGGCATGCTTGTTGACGATGCCATTCTTCCGCTCAATCACTTTGGGGAAGTTGAGCTTCGGGGCTTCGATCATGATGCCGTCAGCCTCCGCGTGGTTCGCGAAGCTCCACATTTCCGCTGTGTGCAGCAGAGATTTGGTGGGGATGCAGCCAACGTGGAGGCAGGTGCCGCCCAGTTTGCCGTCCTTTTCAATGATGGCCGTCTTCAAGCCGTACTGTCCCGCGCGCACTGCTGCCGAGTAGCCGCCGGGGCCGCTTCCAATCACAAGAAGGTCGTAAGTCACGTAACTCCATTCTACATGCCGCGTCCATTTACCATGGACGTTATGGCGCGGATTTCCTTGCTTTTCTTGCTGTTTGGCCTGCTGTTCACCATGCTGCTGCCGGGGCAGACGGCGAAGAAGAAGGCTGTTGCCGGACCCGCAGAGGTCCAGCCAGCTGAGCCGGTGTTCGATCCGAAATTTCCGCTTACTTCGATCACGGTCGAGGGCAATAAGATTCTTCCGGCGGAGGGGATTGCCAAGGCAAGTGGTCTCCAACTTGGCCAGAAGGGGGATAAAGCGGCGTTTGATTTGGCGCAGGCGAGGCTGGTGGCGACTGGCTACTTCGAGACGGTGGCATACCGGTTCCGTTCGATGGCGGATGGCAGCTCGGTGACCGTGACGTTTGAGGTGCAGGAGATCCAGCCGCTGCTGCCTTTGCGGATTGAAGGTCTGGTGGAGAAGCCGGAAACGATTCTGGCGGCGATTCGTCGGGTGGATCCGCTGTTTACGGGGAAGCTTCCGGGGACACAGCAGGTGCTGGATCGGACGGCGCGCGAGATTGAGCAGTATCTGGCGGAGCAGAACCATCCGGACAAGATTTCGGGCAAGGTGGTGGCGCTGACGCCGGGGACGCTGGAGATCCAATTTCAGCCGGCGCGCGGGCTGACGCCGGTGGCGGAGATCAGCTTTGAGGGCAACAAGGCGATTTCGAACACCGATCTGGTGAATGCGATTTCGAGCGTGGCGTATGGGCAACCTTACACGGAGTCACTGTTCCGGCAGTTGCTGGAGAATCAGGTCCGGCCGCGGTACGAGGCGAAGGGGTACTTGCAGGTGAAGTTCTCCAAGGTGGTGACGGAACCTTCGACGACGGTGAAAGGCGTGGATATCAAGGTGACGGTGGAGGAGGGGCCGGTCTACAAGTTGAACCGGGTGGCGGTGGCGGGAAAGATGGCGGAGGACAGCAAGCGGATTCTCAAGACGGCCAAGTTGCCGGAGATGACGGTGGCGAACTTCGATGAGATCCGTGATGCATCGCTGCGGGTCAGGGAAGAGATGCGGCACAGGGGTTTCCTGCTGGCGGATGTGACGATTGACCGGAAGCTGGATGAGGGGAAGCGAACGGTGGATGTGTGGATCGTGATTGAGACTGGGCCGGAATATACATTCGGGAAACTGACGGTTCTCGGGCTGGGGCTGGATGGGGAAGCGGCGATCCGGAAGATGTGGGCGCTGAAGGATGGGGAGGCGTTTCAGAGTGAGTATCCGGATTACTTTCTCTCGAAGGTGAAGGAAGAGGGGGTGTTCGACAATCTGGGGGATACGAAGGCGATTCCGAAGCGGGATGACAAGCGGCATGTGGTGGATGTGACGCTGGATTTCAAGTATTCGGCGCCGAAGGTGAAGAAGCCAGGGCGGCCGGGGATACCGGAGTAGGCGTGCAAAATTAGGGGGATGCAGCCGATCCGTAATTTGCTCGCCGGGGGCAGTCCGCGATCTATTGGCGGTGCCAACGAGGCTGTTGCTTTGGCTTTGGAACGGCCTGCGGTGCTGCGCCAACTGGTCGAATTGCTCTGGGATGAAGACCACGTGATTGCCTCGCGTGCAGCCAATGCCGTGGAGAAGGTGTCCCGAACAGATCCGGCTCTTTTGCAGCCGTGGAAAGCTCCGTTGCTGGCCAGTTTGGCTGAGGCCGAGCGGAAGCCGTTGCGCTGGAGTCTCGCCAGTATTGTTCCTCGGCTTAAGCTTTCGGCAGCCGAGTGTGAGGAGGCCGCCGCCTTGCTTTATGGGTATCTGGAGGACACTTCCTCGATTGTGAAGACCCTGGCGATGGAGGGGCTGGTGACGCTTTCGCAGAAACGTCCGCAGTTGCTGCCGGAGGTTCTTGACATGGTCCGGATTCTGACCCGTTCGGGGACTCCGGCGATGCGGGCGCGCGGCAGGGCGCTGCTGCGTCAATTGGAAACACGTCCGTCAAACACAGGAGGCAGCCGGAAGCGCCAAGTAAACTGAGAGTATCGGGAGGCATGCCACTCGGGCCGCTTCCAGGTGAGCAAAAAATTTATGGCTTTCAATATCCAACCCGTACGGGAGTTCGTCGTTCGCCCCTCACTGCCTCCACAGCTGTCACGCTTGTCGGAGTTGGCCTACAACATCCTTTGGTCTTGGGAGCCCTCGATCCGCTCCGTCTTCCGCCGTCTGGAACCGAATTTGTGGAAGGAGACCGGCTACAACCCTGTGGTGATGCTGGGCCGCGTATCGCAGGCCACTCTCGACAAGGCCGCCGCTGACCCCCGGTATGTCTCGCAGTACCAGCTGGCGTGCAAGCGGTTTGATGCCCAGTTGAAGCACCAGAGTCCGGAGAGCGATGGCAAGTTCGTGGCCTATTTCTCGGCTGAGTATGGCTTGACGGAATGCCTGCCGGTTTATTCGGGTGGCCTGGGTGTTCTGTCGGGCGATCACATGAAGTCGGCGAGTGATTTGGAGACGCCGCTCGCGGGTGTTGCGCTCGCGTATCAGTTGGGCTATTTCCGGCAGCAGTTGAATGCCGATGGCTGGCAGCAGGAACGGTATTTAGAAAACGACTTCTACTCGCTGCCGCTCGAACCGGTGATGGATGCGGATGGACACCATCAGTCGGTGACGGTGCAGTTGCCCACGGGGCCGGTGGCGATCCGGTTGTGGACGCTGGCGGTGGGCCGGGTGACGATGATCTTCCTGGATACGAATACGCCGGAGAACAAGCGTCCCGAGGACCGGGGGATCACGGCGCAGTTGTATGGCGGCGATACGGATATGCGGATCCGGCAGGAGATTGTGCTCGGCATCGGCGGTCTGCGGGCGCTGGAACATCTGGGGATCAAGCCGACGGTGTTCCACATGAACGAAGGGCACTCGGCGTTTCTGGCCATCGAACGCATCCGGCTGTTCATTGAACGGCAGGGCTTGACGTTCAGTGAAGCGCTGGAAGCAACGCGGGTCAATAACATTTTCACCACGCACACGCCGGTGCCGGCGGGGATCGATTTGTTCGATCCGGGGCTGGTGTATCACTACTTCAACCAGTTCTGCCGGGATGCGCGGATTGATTTCAACCAGTTCATGGCGCTGGGGCGGAAGAATCCGCAGGATGGGGCGGAGCCGCTTTCGATGGCGATTCTGGCGCTGAATACTTCGGCTTACCGGAATGCGGTCAGCGTGCTGCACCGCGATGTTTCGCAGGAAATGTGGCATGGGCTGTGGCCGAATCTGCCGGTGTGGGAGACGCCGATTACCTCGGTGACGAATGGCGTCCATTTGCCGAGCTGGCTGAATGGAGATCTGGCGGATCTGTATGACCGTTATCTGGAGTCCGATTGGCGTGAGCGCTGGGGCGATCTGGATATGTGGAAGCAGATTTCGGAGATTCCGGATGAAGAGCTTCTGGATATGCACCGGCGGCGGAAGCGCCGTCTGATTGCGTTCGTGCGTGAGCGGCAGACGGCTTCGGCTGCACGGCGGAAGGCTGCGGCGAATGAGTTGCGCTACTCGGCGGAGGTGCTGGATCCGCATGCGCTGACGATCGGTTTCGCGCGCCGGTTCGCTACTTACAAGCGGGCGACGCTGCTGTTCAAGGATGTCGAGCGGTTGAAGAAGATCCTCTGCAATCCGGAGCGCCCGGTGCAGATTGTGATTGCGGGCAAGGCGCATCCGAAAGATCAGCCGGGCAAGGCGTTTATCCGGGAAATCGTGCAGCTTTCGCGGGACCCGGATCTCTGGAAGCATCTGGTGTTCGTGGAAGATTACGACATGAAGGTGGCCCGGGAACTGGTGCAGGGCGTGGATCTGTGGCTGAACAACCCGCGCCGCGGCGAGGAAGCCTGTGGCACCAGCGGTATGAAGGCTGCGATGAACGGGGTGCTCAATCTCTCCGTGCTGGATGGCTGGTTTGACGAGGCCTATGAGATTTCGGGGTCCTGGGCGATTGGTGACCGGGAGTTGTATTCCGAAGAGCAGGATGCGATCCATGCGAGCAATATTTACTACTTGCTGGAGCGTGAGATTGTGCCCATGTTCTATGCGCAGTCGCAGGGTGGCGGGTCGAACGAATGGGTGCGCCGGATCAAGACTTGCATGATGAATCTGACGCCGCGGTTCGATGCTCGTCGGATGGTGGATGACTACACCAAGCTGCTCTATAACCCGGCCCATGAGAACTGGGTGGATATGGCGGGCAGCGCGTTTGAGAAGGCGAAGCAGAAGGCTGCGTGGAGTTCGCGTGTGCGTGATGTTTGGCCGCAGGTGAACTTTATCGCGACGGATGCCGCGCCGCGGACGCCGATTACGAGTGGGAATCCGGTGCCTGTGCGGACGGTGTTGCATCTGGGGAGCTTGAGCGAGTCCGATGTCCGGGTGGAGTGTGTGATCGGGCGGATTGCGGCGAATGGTTCGCTGGAGGAGACGGAAGTGGTGTTGCTGCCCTTCAAGGAGCGCGATGGCGAGAACTGGGTGTTTGAGCGGGAGATTATTCCGGCGCAAACGGGACGGCTGGGTTATGCGGTGCGGGTTTGCTCGAATCACTACAGTGATCCGCTGACGAGGCCGGTGACTTCGCTGATCAAGTGGAGTGCGCAGTAAAGCCCTAAGAATCGTTAAAACAAAGTCGGCTGCGCGTCGGTGGGGACCTTCTTTTTGGGTTTCGCGGCGCGCAGCGGGCTGCCTACCACTCCGAGGACTTGCACGCTTTTCAGGGCTTCCTTGGGGACGAACACGCGCTGGTTGTTGCTGTCGGATTCCGGCGGCGTGACGGTGTAACCCTGCAGATCCCAGGACAGCAGGTTGTTCGGCAAGACTCCATCCTGTACTTCCCCATCCCTCAAAACCATGCGGACCCACAGACCTTCCAGCTTTGGACGGGTGAGGAAGATTCGTGCCGGGTCGGGCTTTGCGTCGAGATCGCGGACGAAGCTGACGGTTTTCACTTCATCGTAGGGAATGGCGAGGTAGGTACCGTCCGGGCGGAGCAGTTCGAGGTGCAGTGGTTTGAGGTAGGTGTCGGGATAGACGATCCCGGCGATGCTATCGCGGCCGAACCGGCGCACAAGAACCCGTTTGGCAGTCGAACTCATAGGTCAGACCGGACCAAATAGGCTGACAGGAACTGGGTGCCCCGAAAGAGATCGAAACATTTTTCGCATTATTGTATCATTGCAAGGTAGTCTGCCCCGGTGTTACGGACTGGTAAGAATGACCTGTCCGGAAGTGCAGTTGAGAGATCGGAATCGAGGGTGAACGGCCTGTGACGCAACAGGAAACGCAGAATGAGATGACGCTGGCGAGGGGAATCCGCGCGTTTTTGTCTCACTGCCGCATGGAAAAAGGGCTGTCGGCGAACTCGCTGGATGCTTATGGGCGGGATCTGGAGCATTTCCGTGCCTTTGCGGAGGAATCGCTCCAGAGTGGATATCCGGACGAAGAGACGCTGATCCGGTACGTGAATGGGCTCTACGCCAGAGAATTGAGCAGCCGGACGATTGCCCGGCACCTGAGTGCGCTGCGAAGTTTTTGCAAATATTTACTTACGGAAGGGCTGATTGCGGGCGATCCGACCGAACATTTGACCAGTCCGAAGCAGTGGCAGAACCTGCCGAAGTTTCTGAACCGCGACCAGGTGGAGAAGTTGATTGCTGCGCCGGATCTGGCGAAGCGGAGTGGGCTGCGGGACCGGGCGATGCTCGAATTGCTCTATGCCACGGGGATTCGGGTTTCTGAATTGATTGCGGTCCGGACGGCCGGGGTGGATATGCAGCTTGGCGTGATCCGCGTGACGGGGAAGGGCAACAAGCAGAGGCTGGTGCCGGTCCATACGGCGGCGATTGCGTGGATCGGGAAATACATGGCGGAGGGCCGGCCGGGATTGCTGAAGGGCCGGGCGACTCCTTACCTGTTTGTGACGGCGCGAGGCGGGCCGATGACCCGCCAGACTTTCTGGGCGTCGATCAAATTGAATGGCAGGAAGGCGGGGATCTTTCATGATCTTTCGCCGCACGTTTTGAGGCATACCTTTGCCACACATCTGCTTGAAGGCGGCGCGGATTTGCGCAGCGTACAGGCCATGCTGGGTCATGCCGACCTGGCGACAACCGAAATCTACACACATGTGGCGCGGTCGCGTTTGCGGGATACGCTTGACCAGCATCACCCGAGGGCGTGACCAATGAGTGATTACCTTTTCATGCTCGAGAATCATCTCGACGCAGCCCAGAACCAGGCTCTCGCGGCGGTGCAGGCAGCGGGAACAGACGCGGGGTTGACGGTGTGGCTGACGGGCGGCGCGATGCGCGACATGCTGTTGGGAGCGCCGATCCGTGACCTGGACTTCACGGTGGAGAAAGATGCGCTGGCCATAGCGGCGGTACTGGCAGGGAAGGGCATCGCCGTGCTCTCGAAAGATCCGCTGGAACGCGGCGCGGAACTGGAATTTCCGGGTGGTGTCCGCGGCAGTATCTGGAATGCGAGGACGGAGAAGTATCCGAAGCCTGGCGGGAAGCCTGAGATCGCTCCGGCGACGATCCATGAAGATTTGAAGCGGCGGGATTTCTCGATCAACGCGATTGGACTTTCGGTCAACCGGGGTTCGAAGGGGTTGCTGATAGATCCGGTGAATGGCGAGGCGGATCTCACCAGCCGGGAGCTTCGCGCGGCCAATAGCTATGCGTTTCTGGATGATCCGAACCGGATGTTGCGGCTGATCCGTTTTCAGTACGGGCTGGGTTTCACGGTGGCCAGCCGGACGAAGTCGCAGTTTGAGAATGCGCTGTTGGAGGAGGTCCACCACTTGATTCCCCCGGCTGCGATTGTGAGTGAAATCCGGCGGATGGTGGGGGTTCCGAATTTTGCGGCGGCACTCACGGCGATGGTGGATGCCGGGATTGCACAGCTTGCGGCACCTGCGCTGGGTAGTGAAAGGCGGAATACGGCGGGGTTGGAAAAGCTGGAGCAACTGGTGCAGGAGGAGCTTCCTGCCGACCAGCGGAATGTGCTGCTGGCGTATCTGTTTGTGATGACAGAGAAGATGTCCGCCAAAGACCGCACCGAGACGCTGAAGGCCTTTGCCCTGGATGCGGAGGGTGTGGCTGCGTTTAAGGAACTGGAGGCGTCGGCGAAGGAGTTGGGTGCCAAGCTGCAAGCACCTTCCATGAAGCCCGCGCTGATTTATGAGACAGTTTCCGCGGCCACTCCAGACCAGATTCTGCTGGCGCTCTACAAGAACTCCGCGGAGATTGTGACGGAGCGCGTGCAGGCCTATTTCCAGATGTATTTGCCGATGGCGCAGGAAATTACAGAGGCGGACGTTCTGGAAACCGGGGCGAAGCCGGGAACCGCGAAGTACGACAAGGCCTACAAAACGCTGATCACGCAGAAGCTCAACGCCAAACCGAAGCCGCCGGAAGAGGTGGAGACGATGTCGCCGCCGATTATTCCCACGCCAATGGTTCGCGGGCGCGGTGCCGGGGCGCGCAGTTTATAACAAGCCGCGGAGTGTTTTGTTCGCCGGTTCTTCCACAAAGTGGAACGCCAGTGAGGCAATGCCGACGACGCAGAGCATGAAGATGATCGCGGCGGGCGTGTTGTCCAGACCAAAGTAGCCGGGCAGGTCATACCGTTTACACCACCACAGCAGAGGGATGTGCAGGATGTACATCGCATAGCTGGCTTGTCCGAGGAAACCGGCCACAGGGGTGGAGAGAATTCGCGCGAGCCAGCCACCGCCGAGGGCGAAGCCAAGCAGGAGCAGGGCATTCACCGGGCGCAGTGCGGTGTTGAGAACGCAGAGTCTTTCGACAACCGTGGGGTATGCGATGATCGCGAGGAATGACAGTATGGCCGGGATGTAGAGCCAGCTGCCGGACTTGAGCGTGAGGCGGTCCAGGATGGCGGCTGCGGCGATTCCGGTGAAGAAGTCGGCCAGGTGGTGGATGGGCTTCCAGGTGTCTGGCACGCCGAGCGTGGCCAGCAGAGTGGGAAGCAAAAGAGCTGCCGCGAGCAGGACGAGGTTGGAGCGCAGGGTGCGGATTCCGACTGTCAGAGCGAGCAGCGGGAAGCAGAGATAGAAGATGAACTCGCAGGAAAGCGACCAGGCGGGGGTGTTCCAGCCGACATGGAGGTCGCCGGTCCAGCCCTGCAACACGAACAGGTAGTTGAAGAGCAGAAAGGCTTTGTGGCCGGGAGCCCAGTCTTTGCCGCTTCCCGTAACGAGGGTGGTGTAGATGAAGGGCGAGACGACGATGAGGCTGAGCAGATAGCCGGGGTAGACGCGGGCGAAGCGGGCCAGGAAATACTTTCGCAGGTTGCGTGAATTCCAGGGGGTGGTGTTGTAGGTCCGGGCGAGCACCAGGCCGGAGAGGACGAAGAAGGTCTGTACGGAGGTCCAGCCGCCGCGGAAGATGAGTTCGAGGGGGTGCGGCAGGGTTTTCGCGAAGGGCGCGAACATGCTGGTGCCGCCGGTGAGGTGATGGATCACCACCCAGAGTGCGAGTACGACGCGCAGGCCGGTGAGCGCTGGCAGCAGAGGTTTGCGTCCCGTTCCGGGGCTTGGGGTAACCGTGGTGATTGCAACAGTTTACCCTAGGGGAGAATGTTCGCCGATTCTTACCTGGGAAAACTGAGAGCCATCGTGGGGCCGCGTCTGCTGCTGGTTCCGAGTGTTCGCGCGATTATCACGGATTCCGAAGGTCGGGTGCTGCTGCAGAAGCGCCTGGATTACGGGAATTGGGGTTTGCCGGGTGGTTCGCCGGAACCCGGGGAGTTTGCGTCCCAGGCCATGGAGCGGGAGGTGCTGGAAGAGACCGGGTTGATTGTGCTGGAAGCGCGGCCGTTCGGTTTTGCGAGTGATCCGGCGTCTGAGATGGCCACGTATCCGAACGGGCACCAGATTCATGCGTACAGCCTGCTGTTCGAGGTGTTGCGCTACAGCGGTGACCTTGGCGCCTGCATGGAAGAAGGGGAAGGGCTGGCCTTCTTTCCGCCGGACGCCTTGCCGGAGATGAATGCTGACCAGCGCCGCACGGTGGAGCACTGGTCAGAATTCCGGCGCACGGGTGCGTTCCAACTGTATTAGCGGGTCACAAATTCGCCGGTTTGGGCGGCGGCGGATTTGGTCAGCACGGGCACTTTGGTATCCGCGGTGAGGGGCGGGGTCCGTTTGTGCCAGTCCGTGGCTTGCTGGTAGGCGTGAGCCAGGGCCAGGGTTTCGATTTCGCCGAGGAACGGTCCGCTGAGTTGGAGACCGATGGGCATGCCTTCCTTCGAAAAGCCGCAGGGGACGGTGATGGTGGGAAGTCCGTAATCGTCAATGGAGCGGGTGTTGCCCGGTTCGGGATGACGGGTGCGGGCGTTGGCGAGACGGCCGAGATCTTCTTCGACACTCCAGGGGAGATGGCGGATGGTGGGAGTGATGAGGATGTCGACGCTCTGCTTGTAGAAGACGTCCTGGCTGACGGTGCGGCGGAGGAGACGCAGGTTGCGCCAGTCGCGGATATAGTCGACGGCGCGGCTGGAGAAGTTGCCACCACCGCCGGTTGCCGCGGCGGCTGCGTTTTCGAGGGAGTTGACGAAGCCGTTGCCGAGCGTTTCGCGGTAGACGCCGCCTTCACTGCCGGCACCGGTGCCGAGATTGGAAGGCATGACGACTTCTTTCGAACCCCTGGTGAGTTTGTTCAGGACTTCGATGGCGGCTTCGACGGCCTTGGCGATGTCGTCATCGAGGGTATCGAAGAACATCGGGGGCAGGCCGAGGCGGAAATCTTTGACCGGAGCGCCGATAGCGGTGGCGTAATCGGGCACTGGGTAATCGATGCTTTGCAGGTCCAGCCGGTCATAACCGGCAATTTGCTGCAGGACGAGGGCGTTGTCTTCGACTGTGCGGGTGATGGGTCCGCAATGGTCCAGAGACCAGGTCAGGGGGACGATGCCGCGGATGCTGACGCGGCCGTAAGTGGGTTTGAAGCCGGTAACTCCGCACATGGCGGAGGGGGTGCGGATGGAGCCGCCGGTATCCGTGCCGAGTGCGCCGTAGCAGTTGGACATTGCTACTGCCGCGGCGGAACCGCCGGAGGAGCCGCCGGGAATCAACTCGAGGTTCCAGGGATTGCGGACGGGCCCGTAGTAGCTGACTGTGGAAGTCGCACCGGCGGCGAAGATATGCATATTGCATTTGCCGATGATGACGGCACCGGCGGCGAGCAGGCGGCGGGTTACTTCGGCATCTTCGGCGGGGAAGTTGCCGGAGAGCGTCCTGCTGCCGGCGGTGGTGCGGGTTCCGGCGGTATCGATGTTATCTTTCAGCGCGACGGGGATGCCGTGCAGGGGACTGCGGAAACGTCCGGCGGCCTGTTCCTTTTCGAGCGCGCGGGCCCGTGCCAGGGCCTGTTCCCGCATCACGGTGATGAAGGCGTTGGTCTTGGGGTTGAAGGTCTCCGTGGTGGCGAGGCAGGCTTGCGTGAGTTCCACGGGCGAGGCCTTTTTCGTCCGGATGAGGTTCGATGCCTGTTTGAGCGAAAGGCTCGCGAGTTCGTTATCCACCCGTTTGCTCCTGGGCTGCTTTCGAGAGGGCGGGGACTTTGGTGTCCGCCGAGAGGTTCGGGCGGCGGGTATGCCAGTCCGTGGCGAGTTGGTAGGCGCGGGCAACGGCCAGGAGGGCTGGTTCGGAACCGGTGGGTCCGGCGAGTTGCAGGCCGATGGGCATGCCGTCTTTCGAGTAGCCGCAGGGCAGGGTGATGTCGGGGATGCCGTAGGCGTTGAAGGGCAGGGTGATTTCGTCGAGCGGGCCGAGGTTGCGGGATTCGGCTGCGGCGGGGGCAGGGGTTGGCGGGGATGCTGCCGCGGCACCGCCGCGTGCGCCGCGTCCACCTCCGGCACCGCCGCCAGAACCGCCGGAGGGAACCAGAACTTCCTCGATGCCGGGGGCTGCGTGGCGTGTTGCGGGGGCGACGACAAAATCCAGTTTTTGGCTGGCGAAGAGGTCGAGATCCACGGCGCGGCGGACGACCTGCAATTCGCGCCAGCCCTTGATGAAATCGACGGCGCGGGTGGCATCCTGGCCGGTGGGGAAGACTCGGGCCGTGGAGGGTTCAAAGCCGCCCTGGTTGACGCCGCGCAGACCTTCGTGGAAGGCGGCGATTTCGCCAGGTACTCCGGCGTGGAGCAGGGAGGGCATGTGGACATCCCGCACGCCTTTGGTGAGCTTGGTCAGGACGGAGATGGCTGCTTCGACGGCGCTGGCGATTTCGGGGTCCACGTGGTCAAAGTATTGCGGGGGGAGTCCGAAACTGAAGCTGGCAACGGCGGTTTTCAGAGCGGCGGCGTAATCGGGGATGGGTTTATCGAGGCTGTCGATATCGAGCATGTCGAAACCGGCGAGGTACGGCATGAGCAGGATGGCATCTTCGACGGAGCGCGTGAGGGGGCCGCAATGGTCCAGGGAGTAGGAATAGGGGATGATGCCGCGCATGCTGATGCGACCGTAGGTTGGTTTGAAGCCGGTGACGCCGCAGAAGGCGGCGGGGATTCGGATGCCTCCGTTGGAGTCCGTGCCGAGGGCGGCGAAGCAGTTTGCGGTAGCGACGGCAGCAGCGGAGCCGCCGGATGCGCCGCCGGGGATTTTTTCAAGATTCCAGGGGTTGCGCACGGGGCCCCAGTAACTGACGGCGGAAGAGGTTCCGGCGTCGAACTCATGCATGTTGCACTTGCCCAGCAGAACGGCACCGGCGGATTTGAGGCGTGTGACCACTTCGGCGTCTTCCGCGGGGGTGCGGTATTCGTAAACGGCGCTGGCGGCGGTGGTGCGGGTGCCTGCGGTATCGATGGAATCTTTGATTCCGACGGGGATGCCGTGGAGTGCGCCACGAAGGTTGCCTGAGGCCTGCTGCTTTTCTGCCTCCTTCGCCTGTGCGAGGGCGGCGGTTTTGAAGACAGTGATCCAGGAATTGGTCTTGGGGTTTAGTGATTTGATGTTCTCCAGACAGGCCTGGGTGAGGTCGACGGGAGAGATTTTCCTGGTGCGGATCATTTCCGCGGCGCTGGTGAGGCTCATGGCCGCGGGGTCAGAAGGTGCGGGGCTCGCCTGGGCAGTCCCGCCGCGGGAGACCACGGCGGCGAGACTGGTGGCGAGGAAGCTGCGTCGGGATGGAGTCATGGTTACTGACCCGCGGATGGATTGCCCGCAGCGCGACCGGGGGCTGCTTTGCCGGCGTCCAGATGATTCCAGTTCATGATCGCGTTGAAGCCGAGCATGTAAGTGCCCTGCGTCTGCCAGCGCCAGAAAGGACGCACGGCAAACATCACGATGTGGCCCTGGCCGAGAGGGACGTCGACGACGGCGGCTTTGCCGGCGAGTGTATCTCCACCCGCGAGTGTGCCGGAGAGCAGCATGTTTTCCGCGCCGGAGAACTGGATGACGACGCGGGGGCGGGGCGAGTTATCGACGGCCGGAGGACCGCCGAAGCCACCGGGAGCGCCTGCTCCGGCTGCGGTTGCACCCGCACCGGCACCACGGCCTCCGCGGCCGCCGCGTCCACCTGCAGCAGGAGCGGGAGTTTCCGTGGCCGCCGGGCCTTCGAGCGGATAAGTACGCATCGGGATGGCGTTGGGAGTTACGTTCTGGCCTTCGCCGCCGTTGATGGGTCCGCCGGCGTTGCGGCCGCCACCACCGAAGCCACCGCCGCCGAAGCCGCCGGCAGCGACTGCGAGAACGGGAGCCTGGCTGAAGTAAACGGGAAGATCCTTGGCTTCATAGCCATAAGCGATGGGGCTCTTGAGGTCTGTAATTGTGCTGCGCAGGATGGTGCCGCGGGCGAAGAGAATGGCGGGCTTTTCCACGGTGACTCCGCCGCCGAGGTTATATTCCGCGAGCAGAGAAGCGGTGGAGCCTTCCGTAATCAGCAAGCCGCCCTGTTCGACGAACTTCGTCAGTTCCATCATGCCGTCCAAGCCCATGCCGCCGCGGATATCATCAGTGGAATCGAGATAGCCGAAGTTCGGTGTGAGGTCGGATTTCTTATACGGAATGGGCGCGTTGCCGGTCATGGCGACGCCGTTGATCATGGATTGTGACGTGCCGCCCACGTGGGGGAAGATAATCACGTCGTACTTGGAACGAAGATTGCCTTCCTTCAGCTTTTGGTCAGCGAAGTAAGTGTAAGTGAGACCGTAATGGTCCAATGCGGCGCGGACCCAGCCTTCATCCTGCGTACGGGACCAGCTGTGGACATAGCCGATGCGCGGCACGGAGGTCTCATGGGTCTTGACGGAAGGTGCGGTATCGACGGCCCAGGCAGAGAGTTCCAGAGCCTTCAACTGCGGCTCGATGACGGAGCGCGCGGAACCATCGATGAGCAGCGAACCGGCGCGGAACTGGTGTCCGGCAGCTTCGAAGTCTTCTTCCGCGGCGAGCATCTTGAGGTCTTTGTTCTTCGCGCGGAGAGTGATGAGGTTGTTGTCACTGGTGTGGTCCACGATGATGGTGGAACCGGTGCCGGTGATGCCGCCCGGCGCTTTGGCGTCGGTGGTCAGCAGGGTCATCGGCTGCTCCAGGATGGACTTATCGACGACGGTGGAGAGTTTCACGTCGCGCATATACTGCATCGTCCAGCCGGTGTCGTCATAGGGTGCCGGGTTGGCGGTGGGGTAATTCTGCACGCTGGTGTACATGTCCACAAGAGTGCGGTAGGGCTGGTCGCCGCGGATGACGTAATCACCGGCTGCGACATCCACGCCGCCTGCCTTGAAGGCGTTCTTCGCGATGTGCACTTCCACGCCCTGCTTGCGCAGGTCATTGATCATGTTGGCGGCTTCGGCTTTGCGGCGCTGGAGGGCGGAAATGACCCAGGCATTGGGGGTCGGGGTGCCGTCGAAGTTCTTGCCTTCCTTGCCTTTGTCGATGGCGCGCTTGTTCTTCAGATAGTAGTTTTCGAGATAGAGTTCCCGCTCTTTGCCGACTTTGTTCAGTGCCAGCAGCAGCGCAGATTCCTGGATGTTGGTGTTATTGCGCGGTCCCCACTTAATGGACGGCAGCGGCGGGTTGGGGCGGAACCATTCGCGGCTCGTGGTGGTGGCGCCAAGAGTAAGATTCGGATTCACGTCCGGACCATAACTCTGCACTTCATAGAAGCGGCCGAAGGAGTTATGCGTCAGTGCCATCCAGAAGAGGTAATTGGGAACCCAGCCATCATAGAAGCCATAAGTGAAGACGCCGGGGACGCCGCGCTTGGCCATTTCCATGACTTCGGTTTCCGCGAGCAGCCACCATTCATCGATCTGAACGGGGTCGAGCGAGACGTTGTAAGGTCCTGTGCCGGTGGAGACATAGAGATACGACTGGGCTTCATGCAGGTCATGCAGCACGGTGGGGTGCCACTCGAGGATGCCCTTCATGAACGCCTGGGTGAGTTTCAGATACTGGCCCATGCCGTCGCGGTTGTTATCGTGCTGGACGTATTTGCCCCAGTACATCATCAGCTGCTGGCGGTTCGCGGTGGGGTTCTTTTTGGAGTAGTAGTAGGCATCGACCACGCGCTCGCGGCCATCGACTTCGAGGACGGGCGTGATGAAGGTGATCACGTTGTTGCGGATCTGCTGGACGAAGGGTGTCTCTTCCACGATGAGGCGGTAGGCGAGTTCGATCAGCATTTCCGGTCCGCCGGTTTCGGGCGAGTGGATGCCGCTGTTGGCCCAGTAGATGGGCTTCGCGGTCTTGATGATCTCTTTGGCCTGTTCGGGTGTGGTCTTGCGGGGGTCGCCGAGGCGGGCCAACTGGTCCTTGTACTTGTCGAGATCTTTGAGTGTCGCTTCGTCGGCGATGGCGAGCGTTACGATATCGCGGCCTTCTTCGGTCTGGCCCATCTTCCAGAAGCGGGCGCGCGGGCTGACTTTGGCGAGGGCTTCGTAATAGCGCTGGATGTCTTTGGCGTAGGTCAGTTCACCGGGTTTGCCGGGGATGCGGCCGAAGAACTTCAGGGGGGTGGGCACGGTGTCCGAGGCAGGAAGGTGATCGACCAGTTCCGTGGTAATGCGGGGGTCCTGGAGATATTCCTTGATGAGCTTGCCGTATTCTTCATCCTGCTTCTGGGGAGCAGGGGCGGCAGGGGCTGCGGGAGGGGTGGCCTTTTTCTGCGCGAAGACAGGCGTAATCGCGAGGAGCGCAAGGGACAGAAGAGCGATTCGGCGTTGCATAGAGTGAATCAGTTAGGAATAGCGTGTTCGGCGGACGGTGTCAATTGGGGGCTGCTGCGGAGCGATATTATTGGAGGCCATGATCACCCGCCTTCTCTCCGCACTCCTTCTGTTCACCACCGCCACCTTCGCGCAGCAGAGTCACTGGGTCTCCACCTGGTACACGCCGCCCGCGCCGCAGCTGGCCGCGGTTTCTGATCAGCAGACGGCGAAGATGATCTTCAACAATCAGACGCTGCGGCAGATCTTCCACACCACCGTCGGCGGCCGGTATGTCCGGGTGGCGGTTTCGAATGTCTACGGGGTGGATTTTCTGCAGGTGGGTTCAATGCATCTGGCGCTGCGGACGGCGACATCGAGTATCGCGGCGGGGTCTGATCATGTGCTCTCCTTCTCCGGGAGAATTTCTGTCTCTGTTCCGCCCAATGCCGTGATGCTGAGCGACCCGGTCTATATGGATGTTCCGGCGGCGGGCGATTTGACGGTCAGCATCTATCTGCCGCAAGCGACGGCGGGCGCGGGGATTCATTATTCGCCTTCCGCGACGTCTTACATCGGTGCCGGCGATCAGACCGCGGCGACCAGTTTCAAGAGCACCACAACCGTTGCCTCCTGGGCCTTTGTGGCCAGTGTGGAGGTGCTTGCGCCCGCTGCAACGGCGACCATTGTTACGTTTGGAGACTCGATCACCGATGGGGCGCATTCCACCGCAGATGCGAATCACCGCTGGCCGGATTATCTGGCGGCACGGCTGCTGGCGGCGGGGCTGGAGCGGGCGGTCGTCGATTCCGGCATCAGCGGCAACCGGATCATTTACGATCCGCCGGTGCCGCTCAACATCAAGTTCGGCGTCAATGGACTTTCGCGGTTCGAACGGGACGTGCTGGCGCGGCCCGGGGCGAAGTACGTGATCATTCTCGAAGGCATCAATGATTTGGGGCATCCGGGTTCGGCCTCGGCGCCAATTTCCCAGTCGGTCACGGCGGATGACCTGATTGCCGGGCTGCAGCAGATGGCTGACCGTGCCCATGAGATGGGATTGAAAGTGGTGATCGGGACCTTGACGCCGTTCAATGGGTACAGTTCCGCTGGTTATTACACGCCGGAGAAGGACGCACAGCGGGCGGTGATCAATCAGTGGATCCGGACCACCACGGCGATTGACGCTTTTGTGGATTTCGACGCCGTGGTGCGGGACCCGGCGGACCCGAGCAAACTGCTGGCCGCCTATGACAGCGGCGATCATTTGCATCCGGGGGATGCGGGTTACCAGGCCATGGCCAATGCGATCGATCTCACTTGGTTTACGGAGCCTGCGGCAGGAACGCGGCGCTGATGATTCGTGGCGGCCTGTGGGCTATTGGTCAATCGGCACGGTGTAGTAGCCGAGTTCGATCAGCCAGCCATCGGGATCGCGGAAGAAGATCTGGTTGGTATTCCATTCCGGGATGATGTTGCGTTTGTAGCGAATGCCATGTTGTTGCAGGAGGGCTTCGGCGGCGTCAAGATCCGGGCAGGCGAAGGCGATGTGGTTTTCGCGGGTGTTGATCTCGTCGGGCATGCGGTCATAGGGTTGTTCGAGGAGGTGGATCTGTACACCGAGCCTATACAGCCATGCGCCCTTGAAATTGAAGGGCGGCCGGGTAATTTCCTTGAAGCCCAGGATCTCTTTGTAGAACTTGCGGCTCTCCTCCAAATGGTTGGTCCGGAGAGAGATGTGGTGGAGAGCGTTCAATTCGAGCGGCATCTTCTCTAGACTAGTAGTTTGGCCCGCTTCTGTGAAGTGAGTTTGCCGGTGCCACTGGACCAGGCATTCACCTATTCCCTCCCTTTGACGCTGCAGCACCGTGTGAAAACGGGTGCCCGCGTTGTGGTGCCGTTTGGCACGCGCAAGATGACCGGTGTGGTGTTGCGGGTGCACGATGAGCTGCCTGGCATGGCGGTGAAGCCTGCGTTGTTGCTGCTGGATGCCGAGCCGGTGCTGGACGATGAACTGATCGCGCTGGGCCGGTGGATGGCGAATTATTACTGCACAACGCTGGGCGAGGTGTTGCGCAGCATGCTCCCGCTGGCGGTGGATGTCCGGGCGGGGAAGGTCTATTCGCTGACGGATGCGGGCCGGGATGCGGCGCGGCAATTGTCGATTGCGGTGGATCAGGAGGATCCGGCGCAGCAGGTCTTGCAATTGCTGTTATCGCGCTCGCTTTCTGCCAGCCATTTGAAGAAGAAGGTGCCGCTTGCCGATAAGGTGTTGAAGTCGCTCGAGAAGCGCGGCTGGGTGGCGGTGGAACAGACGCAGAATGAGCGGGACCCGCTGCGGGCACCGGCGGAGAAATTGCGGCTGGCCCCGGTGGATACTTCTCCGCAGGGCAAGCTGCCGAAGGCGGAACGGGAACTGCTGGCATTTCTCGCGTTGCATCCGGGGTCGCACAATTTGGCGGAACTGGAAGCGATGGTGAAGAACGCCAGCACCGCGGCCCGTTCGCTGGCGCGCCGGCAGTTGGTGACGCTGACGCCGGAACCGATGGCGATGCGCGCGGCACCGCCCCGGACGCCGCATGCACTCAATCCAACGCAGCGGGCAGCGGTGGATTTGATTGGGGCTTCCATAGCCACGAACAAATTCGGCCCGTTTCTGCTGCATGGGGTGACGGGGTCCGGCAAGACGGAGGTCTACCTCAACGCCATTGATGCCGCGCTGGAGGCGGGGCGGGGTTCGATTCTGATGGTGCCGGAAATTGCTCTGACGCCGGCGGTGGCGGGGCAGTTCTACTCGCGGTTTGGCGACCGTGTGGCGATTCTGCACTCGGCGTTCAGTGATTCCGAACGGGCTGAGCAGTGGCGGAAGATCCGCGCGGGCGGGGCGAGTGTGGTGGTGGGGACGCGGTCCGGGGTGTTTGCTCCGGTGCGGAATCTCGGGCTCATCATTGTGGATGAAGAGCATGACGGGTCGTATAAGCAGGAGGAGAATCCGCGTTATAACGGCCGGGATGTTGCGGTGGTGCGCGCGCAGGCGCTGGGGGCGACGGTTGTGCTGGGTTCGGCGACGCCATCTCTCGAAAGCCGCTATAACGCCGAGCAGGGGAAGTACACGCTGCTGGAGATGCCGGAGCGCATTGCGTCACGGCCGATGCCGCACGTCCATTTGGTGGATATGCGGCAGGAGTTTCTGGAGACGCGGAAGTATGCGACGTTTTCGCGCTCGCTGAGTGCGGCGCTGACGGAGCGGATCGCGAACCACGAACAGACGATGGTGTTGTTGAACCGCAGGGGATTTTCCAGTTTCGTGACTTGCCGCAGCTGTGGCGAGCGGGTGGGTTGCACCAACTGTGCGCTGACTCTGACCTATCACCGGCGCGACCGCCGTCTGCTTTGCCATGTTTGCGGGTATGCGGAAAAGGTGCCGCAGGTTTGTCCGAAGTGCGGCAGTGAGCACATTCACTTCATGGGCACGGGTTCTGAAAAGGTGGAGGACGAACTGCACAGTGAATTTCCAGAGGCGCGGATCGCGCGGCTGGATCGCGACACGGTGACCGGTAAGCGGCAGTTCGAGGATATCCTTTCGAGTTTCCGCGAAGGGGCGTTCGATGTGCTGGTGGGAACGCAGATGATCGCGAAGGGCCACGATATTCCGAACGTAACGCTGGTGGGCGTGGTCTCGGCGGATGTGGGTTTGGGGATGCCGGATTTCCGGGCGGCGGAGCGGACCTTTCAATTGCTGACGCAGGTTGCTGGGCGAGCGGGGCGGGGGGATCTGCCGGGTGTGGTTTACATGCAGACGATCAATCCGGATCATTATGCGGTGCGGCTGGCGGCGGTGCAGGATTACGCGGCGTTCTATGAAAAGGAATTGCAGTTCCGGCGCTTCATGAAGTACCCGCCGTTTGCGGCGATGGCGAATTTGATTGTGCGGGCGTCGAAGCAGGAGGATGCGCTGCGGATGTCGACGGAGTTGGGGCATCAGCTTTCGCCGCCGCCGGACAATATGAAGATTCTGGGTCCGGCGGAGGCTCCGGTGCCGAAATTGAAGGCGGAATTCCGGTATCAGTTGCTGATTAAATCGGCGAGCCGGAAGAGTTTGAATGCGCTGTTGCAGAAGGCGCGGGATTTCGCGCGGGGCCAGAAGTGGGGTGCGACGGCGCTGGTGATTGATGTGGATCCGCAGTCTTTGATGTAGGTGGATGGAGGATTCTGGTTGAAAAGCGGGAGACGCGACTCTCAAGTCGCGTCTCCTGATCGCCCCGAAAGCCCGACCGACTGGCGCAACTTCAACTCAAACGCCGCCTGAAATCACATGGAGGGGAATGACTGGACTTGGCGGGACATAACGGCTGAGCGCAGCCAGGTTTGAAGCCGCCGATCATGACCCATCAAACCTGAGACATTCAACCCCATTGTTTACAGGGGTTCTAAGAGTGGTTCAGTTTCTACCCTTTGTGCAACATCAATGCGGCAAAGAAGGAGCAGCGCTACTTTGCGGGCGGAATATCGGTCCCAAAGCGCGCGGCGAGTTTCCATGACCCGCCTTGCTTCGTGAAAACTTCATT
>CAIXXM010000139.1 GCA_903923395.1 uncultured Acidobacteriia bacterium | reverse complement strand
TGGTGGATTCGAGGGTGGCGCGGTGGGCGTCGAATTCGGCGCGGAGCCGGGCGAGTTCTTCGGTGAGGGCGGCTTCGGCTTTGAGCGCGGGGTCCTGGGGCGGGAGAAACAGGCCGGGGGCGAAGGGTTTGCCGGGAAGAAAGGTTGCGGCGGAACCAGATGGCGAGTTGGCGGGCGACTTTGAGGGCGCTGAGGGCGTCGGCATGGGTGCCGCGGTCTTCGTGGGTGGCGGGGTTGCCGAGGCGGCGGAGGTAGTGGAAGAGATCGAGCGCTTCTGGCGGGACGGCGTTCGAGAACTTGAGGCGGTTGAGGAGCTCGGATTGGGGTTCGGCGGGGGAGGTGAACAGGCCGTGGCGGGCGGCGGCGGACTGGGCGAGGGTTTCGGCGAACTGGCGGAGCTTGATGAGGGCGGTGGCGGGGTCGGCGGTGAAGTAGTGCTCTGCCCGGATGGCGAGAGACAGGGCTTGGGGTTCGAGGGGGGCGAGGAAGGAGAAATTGGCCGAATTGGGTTCGGGCATGAAGGAATGTATGAGTTTAGCGGATTTTGGGGGTATGGGGGGAGATTTTGGGGAGTAGGCCGCGGATCGACACGGATAAACACGGATTTTTTGGGGGGTGGGATTTTCGAGTGACACGGGAAGTTTCTATTGTTTTCAGTGGTTTGCGGGTGCGTGATTCCAGTCGGCGTGGTAAGTAGTTGGCATGGAGACACGGCTGTTTCTTGGTTTGGATGTGGGTAAGCGGCGGGATTATACGGCGCTTGTGGCGGGGGTCCGGAGGATGGTCCCTATGGGGTGGGATCCGGTGCGGTGCGGGTATCCGAGGGAGCCGCGGCTGGAGTTTGTTTTGGCGGAAAGGTATCCGCTGGGGACCCGTTATGTGGATATTGCGGAGAATTTGGCGTTTCGGGTGCGGCAGGCGGAGAACCAGGGATTTGGCGTGAAGTGCGCCGTGGATGCGACGGGCGTGGGGGATGGCGTGATTGAAATCCTGCAGGAGGCCGGGTTGCACGGGCGCGTTTGGCCGGTCGTGCTGACGGGCGGGTCGGGAGATACGGGGCATTTACCGGGTAAATCGCGGCATTCCCTGACAAAGACCCAGCTTTTCTACCGTCTGCGCGTGGCGATGGAGACGGGCAGGACGGTACTGGTCCACAACATGAAGGGCCGGGAACTGCTGCTGGACGAGTTGCGGAGCGTGGAAGAGCGGCGTACGCGGTTGGGTTACCTGACGGTGAGCGGGAAGGCAAATGGCGGGTATGACGATTTGGCGTTCGCGGCGGCGCTGGCGCAGTGGGCACTGCAACAGTCGTACCCCGGGGATATCAAGAAAAAGTAGAGAAGGGACAGAGGAATTATGTGGCGCAGGGCAATGGGCGCGGCGGCGCAGTGGGCGGGGTTGGACGATGTGGAATTGCCAGCTAATGTGTGGGACAAGACAGCCGTTATGGAACTGGTGGCGAGGATGGGGTTTGAGCCGGACGAGGTGCAGGCGGAGTTGCTGTGCTGGCTGGACCGGGATGTGGTGTTGAATTGCACGCGGCAGTGGGGCAAGTCGACGGTGGGGGCGATTGTGGCGCTGGTGCGGGCGTGGATGGAGCCGCGGATCACGGTGCTGGTGTTGGGTCCGACGGAGGGACAGAGCGGAGAGTTGGTGCAGAAGGCGAGGGAGTTTGCGGAGCGGTTGACGGGCGGGGTGAAGCTGCCGCGGGACAGGGCGCGGCGGTTTTCTTTGGTGCTGCCGAATGGGTCGCGGATTATGGGTTTGCCGTCGAAACCGTCGAGCATCCGGTGTTACACGGCGAGCTTGCTGCTGGTGGATGAGGCCGCGTTTGTGAAAGATGACGAGGCGTATGAGGCGGCGCGTCCAGCACTGGCGGTGAAGGGCGGGCAGACGTGGCTGTTGTCGACTTCGGGTCCGCGGCACGGGTTCTTTTATAAGACGTGGTCGATGGGCGGGGATGACTGGACGAGGCGGCAGGTGACGGCGGCGGAGTGTCCGCGGCTGAATGCGGCGTTCCTGGAGAAGGAGAAGCGCCAGAAGGCTCCGCAGAAGTATGCGCGGGAGTATGAGTGCGTGTTTGGCGCAGACGAAGAGGCGATTTTCGAGACGGAGTTGATTGACAAGGTGGTGGCCAAGGACGCGGAGTATTGGGCGTTTTGAGGCTGGGCTGGGGTGGCGTGGGTGGGGTGGGCGGCGAGAGGATCCGGGAAGTGGTCTTTGCCGGGGCACGCGCGCCTGGAAGGCGCACGAACGAGGGGGATGGCGGGTGGCCCGGATCGCGGGATTGGGAGAGGCTGGGCTGGGGGTGAGGCGGGTGGCGAGAGGTTCCGGGAAGTTGTCTTCGACGGGGCACGCGCGCCTGGAAGGCGCACGAACGAGGGGGCGGAAGTGAACCGGTGTTCTGGGGGCGCGATGCCTGGGAGGTGTCGCGAATAGGCGGAGATGGCGTCAAGGGCGTGGAGTTTTTGGGAGTTTGAGGCTGGGCTGGGGTGGGGTGGGCGGCGAGAGGATCCGGGAAGTTGTCTTCGACGGGACACGCGCGCCTGCAAGGCGCACGAACAGACGGATGCCCTCAAGATTGGCAAGAATCTGGCGGAGGGGGCGGAGCGACGCGGGGGGATGGTTAGTGCTTCAGGCGGCTGCGAATCCGTTTGGCGATTTTTTCGATATCGTCGAGTTTCTTGAGTGTGGCGAGGGAAAGGACGAAGCGGTCTTCCTTTTCAAGATCCTCTTGCAGTGTGCGCGCGAGTTCGGTGAGCTCACGGGAATCGGAGAGATTTTTGGCGAATTCCTGCTTCAGTATTTCCTCGGACTGGCTTTTGCCGTTGGGGAGCCGGGCGTTGGCGAGGTGTGGGGGCGGGGGGATGACGTCCTGCAAACCGGATTGGTGCGACTGTGCGGCGGCAGTGAACGCAGCACCGGCCGAGAGCCCGGCAAAGCGGAGGGCGGCACGGCGGGCGGCGGAAAACGGGCGGAAATGCTCCACAACGGTATCATAACGGAAAAGAATGAAAGACGTTTCGATAGGAATTATCGGGCTTGGGAATGTGGGCACGGGAACCCTTTCCATCCTCGCCGCAAATGCGGAACAGATTGCGCAGAAGCTGGGGTTCCGGCTCAAGGTGGCGGCGGTGTGCAGCCGGGGCGTGGCGGCGAAGACGCTGCCGGAGGGGTTTGCAGGCGTGTTCCGGACCACGAATTGGCGCGAAGTGGTGGAACATCCGGACGTCGAAATTGTGGCTGAGCTGGTGGGCGGCACGGGCGCGGCGGCGGAAATGATTGAAGCTGCGATTGTGCACGGGAAGTCCGTGGTGACGGCGAACAAGGAGTTGATGGCGCGCAGCGGGGCGGAGATTTGGGACCGCGCGATCAAGAGCGGCATCAATCTGGCGATGGAGGCGAGCGTCGCGGGCGGGATTCCGATTCATGCGGTGCTTCGGGAGGGGATTTCCGGCGACCGGATCGTGGCGATTTACGGCATTCTCAACGGCACCAGCAACTACATTCTGACGGAGATGGAAAAGCACGGGACCGCTTTTGATGCGGTGCTGGCGGAAGCGCAGTTACTGGGGTATGCGGAGGCTGATCCTTCGGCCGATGTGGATGGTTACGATGCGCGTTCGAAGCTGGCGATTCTTTCGGCGCTGGCGTTTGGCGAACGGATTACTCCGGAAGACATCTTCGTGGAAGGCATCCGCCGGATTACGCCGGATGACTTTGATTACGCGCATCAGCTGGGTTATACGATCCGTCTGGTGTGTGCGGCGCGGCAGACGGAAGCCGGGCTGGTGTTGAGTGTGCGTCCGGCGCTGATTCCGCAAACGACGATTCTGGCCAGCGTGCAAGGGGCGTATAACGCGGTTTGGGTGAAGGGTCAGTTTGGCGCGGACACCTTTTACTACGGGCGCGGCGCGGGTCCGAACCCGACGGGCGTTGCGGTGGTGAGTGACCTGATGCGGGTGGCGCGGGAGATACGGTCGGGCAGTCCGGAGCGGGTTTCGCCGTTTGCGCATGAACGCCTGGGGGTGTATGAGCCAGTACCAGTGACGGTGCAGACCAGACCGTATTATTTGCGGTTCCGGGTGAAGGACAGGCCAGGGATTATCGCGGAACTGGCGGGAATTCTCGCAGCGAAGAAGATTGGTCTGGAAGCTGTGTTGCAACTGCCGAGTGAGAGCAAGGACGATCTGCCGTTTGTGATTACGGTGGAACCTTCGAGCGAGGCGTCCGTGCGGGAGGCGGTGGAGCAGATGTCACAACTGGACTTCCTGACGCAGCCGCCGCTGGCGCTGCCGATGGAAGGCGGACTGGGATAACAAAACGTTTTCCCGGGATTTTGTGATCTGATTTTTATATTCGGCTAGTATACTGAGGCACGATTCCGTGGCGACACCTATTCGATCCCGCTTGTTTCTGACGTGCTTCCTGCTGATTGTCAGCATTGCGGCGGTGGTGGAGTTTGGGCTGAGCTGGCTCGATGGCTCGCCCTCGATCCGCATCCTGCTGGAGCTGGTGCTTTGCGCGATAGGTGCGGCGGTGGTGACGTATATCTTTTCGCGTTCGCTTTCGTGGCGCATCCAGCGGTTGAAGGGTTTTGCGGATCACGTTCTGGAGCAGGAATCGGTGGAAGCACCGTTGCCGGATGAGGGCGAAGAGACGGCGGTTCTGAACCAGGCGCTGCGGAAGATGGCGAGCCGGATTCGGGATCTGGTGGAGAGTCTAAGTTCGGAATCGGCGCGGCGCGATGCGATTTTGCGGTCAATGGTGGAAGGTGTGCTGGCGGTGGACCACAACCACAGGGTGCTGTTCTGCAATCAGGCGGTGCAGAGGATTCTGGGGTTGAAGGGTCCGGTGGAAGAGGGGACGCCGCTGGTTGGCATCAGCCGGGAGCCGCAATTTCTGAGTTTGATCTCGAAGGTGCTGCAGACGGGGGAGCCGATCACGTCGAAGGTGCAGATGCCGTCGGAAGACAATACGGTGTTTGAGGCCTACGCGGTGCCGCTCGATATCCGTCCGCACCGCGGAGCGCTGCTGATTCTGCATGACATTACGGGGCTGGAGCGGCTGGAACGCATCCGGCGCGATTTCGTAGCGAATGTCTCGCATGAGTTGCGCACGCCGTTGACGGCGATCCGTGGCTATGCCGAGACCCTGCTTTCCGGGGCGATGGCGGATACGGAGAATAACCGGCGGTTTGTGGAGATTATTCAGGCGCATGCGATCCGGCTGAACAACATTGCTTCGGATTTGTTGACACTGTCGGATTTGGAATCGGGGCGGAGAGATACGCCGCCGGGGCCGGTCAGCGTGGAAGATGCGGTGAGTACGGCGCTGTTGACAGTGGAATCTGAGGCACGAATCCGCGGGGTGAACCTGGTCCGGGGCGATGTGGATGATGCCGTTGTGACGGGGCATGCGATCCGGCTTGAGCAGGTGCTGGTCAATCTTCTTGATAATGCGGTGAAGTTCAACAAAGCTGGCGGAGAAGCGCGGATTGATGCGTGCTTCCAGCCGGACGGCAACATTTATATTTCGGTATCGGATACGGGCAGCGGCATCCCGAGTGATGATGTGCCGCGTATCTTCGAACGTTTTTACCGCGTGGACCGGGCCCGTTCACGCGAAGTGGGCGGTACCGGGCTGGGTCTTTCCATCGTCAAGCATGTTGTGGAGAGAATGGAGGGGACCATCCGGGTGGAAAGCCGCCTGGGTAAGGGTTCCAAGTTCATCATCGTACTTCCGCCGCGCGTTGCGGCTTAACTCATGTCCAAACACAAGAGCAACGGCAACCCTGCAAGCAAGCCTCCGAAGAAGGCGACCGCGAAAGGAAAAACGATGCCCGTTTTGGCCGAAGCAGCCACGGCAGTGGCCGTTGCGCCGGAGCCGGTGGATCTTAGTGACCCCGCGCTGTTTTATAACCGGGAGTTGAGTCTGCTGGAGTTCCAGCAAAGGGTGCTCGAAGAAGCGCAGAACCATGAGAACAAGCTGCTGGAGCGGGTGAAGTTCCTCTCAATTGTGGCTTCGAACCTGGATGAATTCTTCATGGTTCGCGTTGCGGCGTTGAACCAGAAGCTGGCGAAGGGCAGTCCGGACCGCAGTATTGATGGGAAGACGGTTACCAAGCAATTGCAGGCGGTTCACTCCCGTGTGGAAGATCTGGTGGACAGCATGTACCGCTGTTACAGCTACATGCTGCAACACCTGGCCGAGCATGGGATCGAGATTGTCGATTATTCCGTGTTGAGTGACAAAGAGCGGCAGAGTGTGGATGGCTATTACAGGGATGAGTTGTTTCCGATTCTGACTCCGCTGGCGTTTGATCCGGGCCGGCCATTTCCGCATATCTCGAACCTGAGTCTCAACCTGGCGATTGTGCTGCGCAGCCTGGGGAAGGACGGGGCGAACCGGCAGCATTTCGCGCGTGTGAAGGTGCCGGAAGCGGTGCCGCAGCTGGTGATGGTGGATGGGCAGAGAAAGCGCAACGGGGCGAGAGTCCAGAAGTATGTGTGGATAGAACAGGTGATTGCGGCGAACCTGCCGTCGTTGTTCCCCGGGGTGGAGATTGTGGAATCGCACCCGTTTCATATCACCAGGGATGCGGAAGTCGCGATCAAGGAACTGGAGAGCGATGACCTGCTGGAAACCATTGAGGAAGCTGTTTGGAGCCGCCGTTTTTTGACACCGGTGCGGCTGCAGACGGATAACTCAATTCCGCCGGAGATCCTGCATATTCTGGTCGAGAACATGGAGATGAATGAGAAGGATGTCTTCCGTGTTTCGGGTCCGGTGGATTTGACGCGGTTGAAGGAGATCGCCTTCATGAGCGGGATGGAGGAGTTGAAGGACCCGACATTCGAGCCGTTTGTGCCGCTGGATTTCTCACGTCACGCGGAAGAAGATATCTTTGCGGTGATCCGCCGGGAAGACCAGTTATTGCATCATCCCTACGAGTCATTCCAGCCGGTGGTGGATCTGATTCAGAAGGCGGCGCATGACCCTGATGTGCTGGCGATCAAGATGACGCTGTACCGGGTGGGCAGGAACTCGCCGATTGTGCAGGCGCTGCTCGATGCGGTGGAAAACGGCAAGCAGGTGGCGGTGTTGCTGGAATTGAAGGCCCGCTTCGATGAAGAGAGTAATATTGAGTGGGCGCGGCGGCTGGAAGCGGAGGGGGTCCATGTGGTTTATGGGCTGCTGGGACTGAAGGTGCACTGCAAGGTGGCGCTGGTGGTGCGGCGGGAGCAGGATGGCATCCGGCGGTATTTGCATCTGGGAACGGGCAATTACAACGCGAGCACGGCGAAGTTATACACCGATATCAGCCTTTTTACGTGTGATGAGGACCTTGGGGCGGATGCAACGGATCTGTTCAACTTCCTGACCGGCTATTCGCAGAAGATGGATTACCGGAAGCTGCTGGTGGCTCCCTTGACGCTGCGGCATGGTGTAGAGAAATTGATTGAGCGGGAGACGGGCTTCGGTAGTGAGGGGCACCTGATTCTGAAGATGAACGCGCTGGAGGACAAGGAGCTCATCCAGTTGCTGTACCGGGCGTCCATGGCCGGGGTGAAAGTGGAACTGCTGGTGCGCGGTCTGTGCTGTTTGCGGGCCGGAATGCCGGGCATCAGCGAGAACATTACGGTGACGAGCATTGTGGGCCGCTTCCTGGAGCACAGCCGGATCTATTACTTCCGCAATGGCGGTGAAGAAGAGATCTACTGTGGCAGTGCGGATTTCATGCCCCGAAATCTGGACCGCCGCGTGGAAGTGCTGTTCCCGGTTTTGAACCGGAAACTGGTGCGCCGTATCCGGAAAAACATTCTGGGGATCTATCTGTCTGACAATCAGAAGTCGCGTCTGGGGAAGCCGGACGGGAGATATGAGTTTCGCAAGGCAGAGGGTGAAAAGCCCATGGACGCGCAGGATTACTTCATCAGCCACAGAGGCCAGAAAAGCTGATTTGATTCCGCTCACGGCAAATTTCAGCCCGCTCATGGCTCACATGAGTCAACTCATTTAAATTCCATATGGAATCTTCAGATTGGCTGCGATTCTGAAGATGATGACAACCACACGTTTCCTCATAGGACTTTTGGCTGCTGTGTTCGCTGTGGGTGAACTTCCAGCGCAGTCCCTGGGAAATGCCGGTACGGTCAATGGCACGGTCACCGATTCGAGCGGGGGCGTGGTGCCGGATGCAGCAGTGCTGCTTTCGAATGCTTTGACGGGCTACAAGCAGCAGGCGAAATCCGGGGGGGATGGAACGTTCCGGCTGACCAATATTCCGCCGAACAGTTACCGGCTGGAAATCACGCTGAAGGGTTTCAACACTTACAAACAGGATTTGAGCATCCGCAGTGCGGTACCCGTGGTGGTGACGGCCAAGCTGGCGGTCGCGAGCGAAACCACGGAAGTCACGGTGGAGGGCGGCGGGGCGGATGTGCTGGAGAATGACCCCTCGGCTCACACGGATGTGGACCGCAACCAGTTACTGAAGCTGCCGGTGAGTGACCCCGGCGCGGGGCTCAGCCAGGCGATCACTTACAGTACGGGCGGTGTTGCCGCGGATGCAAATGGGTTTTTCCACCCGCTGGGGGACCATGCGCAGGTGACGTTTGTGGTGGACGGGCAACCGATCAGCGACCAACAGAGCAAGGTGTTTTCGACACAACTGCCCGCGAGTGCCGTGCAGAGCATGGAACTGGCAACGGGCTCGGCGAATGCGGAGTTTGGGGATAAAACCAGTTTGGTGGCACAGGTGACAACGCGTTCGGGGCTGGGGTCAGGCAAAATGTTCGGCAATGTGGATTCGACGTATGGGTCCTTCGGCAATGCGGGCGGCGGTTTCGGGCTGGGCTTTGGGAATGAAAAGTACGGCAATTTCCTGGCGGTGGACAGTTCCAGGAGCGGCCGGTTCCTGGATACGCCGCAGTTCAGCGCATTCCATGACAAGGGCAACAACGAGACCATCTTTGACCGGTTTGATTACCAGCCGGACGGCGCGGATGTCTTCCATTTGAATCTGTTTCTGGCGCGCAACTGGATTCAAATTCCCAACACTTATGACCAGTTGAGCGAAGATCAGCACCAGAGAGTTCTGACCTGGAGCTTTGCCCCTGGTTACCAGCGCACTTACTCGGCGAAGACGCTGCTGACCATCAATCCGTATATCCGCAAAGACCAGTTCAATTACTATGGCAGCCGGAATCCGTTTCAGGATACGCCGCTTACGGTGGGGCAGACGCGCGAGTTACTGAATTACGGGGTCAAGGCCGACGTAGCGACGCAGCTTGGGCACAATAACGTGAAGGCCGGGCTCGATGTGAAGCAGACCAGGCTCCACGAAGCGTTTGACTTTGGCGTGACGGACCCTGGCTTCAACCCGGTGTGCGTGGATAACTCGGGCAATGGCGCGGGGCCGCTGACTGTGTTGAACCCGGCGGGCTGCACAAAGCTGGGGCTGACGGCGAACATGATGTTCCAGCCTGGCCTGCTGCCTTTTGATTTGACGCGGGGCGGTAAGTTATTCGGCTTCAACGCGGCGAAGAACATCAATCAATTTGCGCTGTATGTGCAGGACTCGCTTTCGCTGGGTAACTTCCAGATCAACGGTGGTGTGCGTTTTGACCGGTATATGGGGATCTCGACGGCGACTGGTTTTGAACCGCGCCTGGGAGTTTCCTACCAGGTGAAGAAGACCGGGACGGTGCTCCGTGCGGCGTATTCGCGGACATTTGAAACTCCGTTCAACGAAAACCTGCTGCTTTCGAGCGCGTTTGGCTCGGGTGCCATGGCCTCCAATGTGTTTGGGGCGGCGGGGGTCGCGGCGATCCAACCGGGGCGAAGGAACCAGTTCAACACGGGCTTCCAGCAGACGATTGGCAAGTGGCTGCTGTTTGACGGCGACTACTTCTGGAAATTCACGCACAACGCCTTCGATTTCAATACGCTGCTGAACTCGACGATTACGTTCCCGATCTCCTGGCACAATTCCAAGAACGATGGTGTGACTGGCCGGCTGAGTACGTCGAATCTGCATGGGTTCCAGGCTTACTACACGTTTGGACATACGCGGGCCCGGTACTTCGGACCGGAGAATGGCGGACTGCTTCCCCCCGATGTTGGTGCCAGCGTGTTCCGGATTGATCATGACCAGGCGTATCAATCCACGTTGAGTGCGCGTTATCAGCGGCCGAAGTCAGCGGAGTGGGTATCTTTTATCTGGCGGTTTGACAGCGGGCTGGTGGTGAGTGGTGTGCCGGATGTAAATGCGGTGCTGGGCTTGACGGCAGCGGAGCAGGTGACTATCGGCTTCGCCTGCAACGGGGTTCCGGCCACCTTTGCAAAACCGATCACCACATGCAATGGCACAGGCACTTCAACTCTGCTCACCCTGCCGCAGACGGGAAAGGAAAATGACGACCACAACCCCGACCGCGTCAAGCCCCGCCACATGTATGACATCGCATTTGGCACGGATAACTTGATGCATGTCGAAGGTGCGAAGCGGATCGTCTTCTCTGTGAGTGTGCAGAATCTGACCAACCGCGTGGCGCTTTATAACTTCCTTTCCACCTTCAGCGGGACGCACTTTGCGACGCCGCGGGCGGTCACGGCGCACATCGGGTACGTATTTTAGTAACATCCAGTCAGATGAATCAGCCGAGCCTGAGCCTGCATGAACCGCTGCTGGTGAATTTGGCGGGTCATTCCGCGGGCGCGATAATCTTCGGAACGTTCCTCTATCTTTTTCTGCGCAACCGCAAGACAGAGAGCCTGCAGGGGAGTTGGTGGGCGGTGGTTGCGGCGGCGTCACTGGCGGTTCTGTGGAACACGGGGTCGCTGGGGGTGCTGGCGGGAGTGAGTCTGGGCTGGCGCGGCACGGAGTGGCTGGCGGGGTTGACGTTTTGCGCGCTGAGTTCCCTGCCCGCGGTGTTATTCCGCCTTTCGCTGGACCGCGAATTGCGCTGGTTCGTCCGCACCGGCTACGCGCTGAGCGCGGCTGCGGTTCTGATTCAGTTTGAGGCACTGTTATTCGCCAGGCCGGATGACCGCGGGGTGGCGCTGCTGCTCATTACGGGAGGTTTCGGAACACTGACTGCGGTTTCGGCGGCCTATTTGATCTTCCGGCGCGGGGCTTCGTCACGGCTCTCACGGATCGTCGGCTCGATGTGTTTGTTCCTGCTGGCGATGTCCTTTGTGCATTTGGGCACGGGGCAACCGCTGCTCGCGTGGTCACGGGAGCTGGCCCTGCACCATTGCGGCATTCCACTGGCGCTGTTCGTGCTGTTGCAGGACTATCGTTTTGTGTTGATCGATGCATTCCTGCGCTTTCTGGTGAACTACCTGCTGGCGGCACTGGTGGCGTTGGGGTCGATTGAAGGTGCGGTGGCATTGCGGATTATTCCGCCGCTGCCGGTGAGTTCGGAAGTCATCTTTGTGCTCGCGGTTTGCTTTGCGCTGGTTGGCTTCGCGGTCTTCCGCAACCTGGTGCAGCGCTGGCTGACGAGGGTCGTGTTCCGGCGCCCGGGTCTGGAACGGCTGGGACAGATGTTTCAGGAGAGTGCGGCGGAAGCCCGCAATGAAGCCGACTTCCTGGAGCATGCCGCGGCAGCTTTGGCTGCGTTCCTGAAAGCAGAACAGTACAGTGTGATCCGCGGCAAAGAAGAATTGCCCCGCTGGGAAGAAGCTTCCGTACCGATCCAGTTTTCCCAGGGTGATGCCTGTGTGATCGTGCTCGGCCGGCGCCAGGGAGGAAGGCAGTATCTGAGCGAAGATCATGAGGCTTTGCGGGCCGCGGGAGCCATGCTGGCCGAAGAGGTGGCACGGCTTCGCGAGGCAGAAGTGCAACGGCTGGTGTCAGGGGCGGAACTCCGGGCGCTGCAATCCCAGATCAATCCACACTTCCTGTTCAACTCGCTCAACGCTTTGTACGGAATTATTCCCAGGGAATCCGCAGCAGCGCGGCGGACGGTCTTGAATCTGGCGACGCTTTTCCGTTCGCTCCTGCAATCGCCGCAGACGCTGGTGACGGTGGCTGATGAAATGCTGATTGTGGAGGCTTACCTTGAAATTGAAAAGCTGCGCCTCGGGTCACGGCTGCAGTTGGAGATGACGGTGGCACCGGACACGCTCGATCTGCGGATCCCGTCGCTGTCCATCCAGCCACTGATGGAGAATGCGGTGAAACATGGTCTGGCGGCCACCAGCGAACCGGGTGCGATTTGGCTGCGAACGGCATATACGGGTGGACATCTGACGGTGACTGTGGAGAACAGTTGCCCCGCGGAACGCTCTGAAGGTGGAGCAGGGATTGGTCTGGCAAATGTGCGGCGGCGGTTGGAGTTGTGTTTCGGAGAAGCCAGCCGTCTCTCGTTCGGGATCACCGACGGCCTTGCCAGAGCCGAATTCACAGTGCCAGTGGCGGTGCTGAGCGCATGAAAGCACTGATTGTGGATGATGAGCCGATCGCGCGCGACGTGATCCGGCAGGAGCTAACGGAGTTCCCGGAGATCAGTGTGGTCGGCGAAGCAGAGAACGGTCTCGATGCGCTGGCGAAGATTCAGGATCTGGCTCCGGATTTGGTCTTTCTTGATCTGCAGATGCCCTACATGGGCGGTTTCGAAGTGATTCGAAATCTTTCGGGGCCGAAGGTGCCAGTGGTCGTGATCGTAACGGCTTACGATCAACACGCGATTGAGGCCTTTGAAGCTGGTGCGGTGGACTATTTGCTGAAGCCGGTCAGTGCCGTGCGGCTTGGCCGTGCGGTGGAAAGGGCACGGAAACTTCGCGGCACAGAGCAAGGGGCAGCGGAACAGGCTTCGAAGATCAACGAAGCGGCGGATAAGCTGGCACCGAAGGCGCGGAAGATCGTTGGCCGGCTGGGGCAGGAGTACTTGCTCCTGGACACCTCGGAAGTTCTGGCCTTTCAGGCTGACGGGGAGATCGTCTGGATCATCACCGCCAGACAGAAGCTCATCGCAACCCAGAGCCTTCGCGCGATTGAAGAGAAGCTGCAGAGTCTGCCTTTCTACCGGATTCACCGCAACGCGATTGTGAACGTGAACCACATCCGCAAGATGGCAGCGCTTTCGAGCCAGCGCTGGTTGGTCACGATGAGTAACGGGCAGGAGTTCATCGTCAGCAAGCGGATGGCACATAACGTACGCCACATGCTCCAATGGTGATTCTCTTGAGAACATTCAGCGTCTGCGTCCACCATGTCAGGGGATGCGGGAATATGATGTCGCTCTGAAGAATCTGCTGACCAGTGCTTCGAGCCGCCTGCTGACGACGCTCACGGGGCTCAAAGTCGCGGTTTGGCACAACGCGGAATTGCCTGTGGTACAAGCACGCCAGCCTGATCTGCTGGGAGAGACGGCACGGGGTGAGTTAGTCCATGTGGAGTTGCAGAGCACCAACGACCCCACCATGGCCGAGCGTATGTTGAAGTACTCGGTGGCGATCCACGAGAAGTTCGGCCGGTATCCGCATCAACTGGTGCTCTACGTGGGCCGAAACCCATTGAAGATGCCCAGGGAAGTAGAGGGGCCGGGTCTGGAATTTGGTTGCCCGATGATCGACATACGGGAAATCGAGAGCACCGATCTCCTCGCGAGTAGCAGTCTGGAAGACAATGTCCTTGCGGTGCTGGCAAGGTTCCAGGATGGGATCCAGATTGTGCGGGAGATTCTCCGGCGGATTCACGCGGATGGTGCGCACCGTGAGTCGGCGCTTACGGAGTTGACGATCCTTGCGGGATTGCGGAAACTCGGGCCTATAATCAAGGAGGAACTCTTACGCATGCCGATTCTTGAAGACATCATGGACCATGATCTGATCGGACCCGCGATCCGCCAGGGGATTTCGCAGGGAATCGAGGACGGGGAGCGCCGCATGGTTCTCCGTATGCTGGAAAGCCGTTTTGGCATTCTCCCGCCCAGGATCAAAGAGAAGGTGGCGCGCTTGTCTATCGAGGAACTCGAAGATCTGGGAGTCCAATTGATGAACGCTTCGTCCCTCGAACAGTTATTCGGTTAGATCGCGATCCATTTGTAGTAAACCGCCGCGAGCGAACCACTGGCGGAGATCACCCAAAGCAACACGCCCAGCGCCAGCGGACGCACACCCACGATTTTCAGGTTCTTCAGCGACAGCCCGCAGCCAATCAGGAACAAAGTAACGGTCAAACCGAGGCGCCCGCCCTTGAAACCTGCCGCCCAGACGCCGGACCACCCGGGGAAGAGAGTCCGGGCACCGGCGGCGATACAGAAGAAGAGAATGAACCAGGGCCATTGGACCTTCTGCTTCCCTTCCCGTTCCACCAGAAGTGCGGCGAGTGAGATCGGAACAATCCAGAGAGCGCGCGCCAGCTTCACCGTGGTGGCGATCGCCAGGGCCTGCGGGCCGAAGCGTTCCGCCGCTCCAACGACCGAACTGGTGTCATGGATCGCGAGTGCCGCCCAGAGTCCGAACTGCGGTTGCGAAAGTTGCAGCGCGTGGCCGATCGGGGGAAAGAGAAACAACGCGATCGCATTCAAGATGAACACCGTGCCCAGCGAGACAGCCATCTGCACTTCCGTGGCAGCAATGATAGGACCCACCGCAGCGATCGCGCTGCCCCCGCAGATTGCGGTTCCGGCGGTGACCAGGTAAGACGTACCCCTGTCCACGCGCAGCAATTCCCCAAACATGATGCCGAACGTGGTGGTGATTCCAATACCGAGCGCGGTATAGAGAAACCCTGTCGCGCCCGCATGAATGACCTGGCCGATGTTCATCCCGAACCCCAGCGCCACCACAGACGCCTGCAGAAGAGTCTTGGCAACTTTGCGGCTCTGCTTCTCATAGGGGTTGCCCAGCGTGAGGCTGAGGGCCAACCCTGCGGCCAGGGCAGCGGGCGCAGGGAGAACGCCGGTCGCCGCGGCTCCGACACAGGCGAAGAATAGAAACTTGGCTGCCAAACTGTAGTTCACTGCTCTGATTGTCCCGTTCCCCGCGTCATTTGTCCAAGCAGAAGATGTCAATGGCGCGGGTTTGCAGACTGGGATACTGGGGGATATGCAAGCGGTACAAGGCCTTTGCTCGACCTGCGCCCACAAGAAGATCTTAACCAGCGACAAAGGAAGCAGTTTCCTGCAATGCAGAAAAGCATTTGAGGATGCCCGCTTTGCAAAGTACCCCAGGCTGCCGGTCGTCCGGTGCGATGGATACCTGAGCGGCACGGATGACGCCCGGCAAAAGGACTAAACTGGGGAGGCTGGATGGAATTCTCAAGAATTTTGGAACTTCCCGGTTTGGCGGCGGCAATACGGAACAGAAGTATGCGGGCCGCCTCCGGCATATGAATCCCCTCACTACCCTCACGGATGGCGGCCTGTCCCTCAAAGCACGAAAAGGGGACAGGGAAGCCTTTGCCGAATTGTTCAGGCGTCACAACCGGCCGATTTACCGGTTCGCTCTGCAGATGAGCGGCAAGCCGGAAGTCGCCGATGAAGTGACCCAGGATGTCTTTCTCGCTTTGCTGCGCGACACGCTCGCTTTTGACGAGACGCGCGGCTCCTTCGAAGCTTTCTTATTCGGTGTTGCCCGGAATATGGTGCGCAGGTACCTGCGGGTCCGGCCCATGGATGATGTGGCCGGTTTTGAAGAGCACCCCGGCTTTGACCCGGATATCGTCAGTGACCTGACCCGCCGGGAAAATTTGGACCGTCTCCGCCAGGCAGTACTTTCTCTGCCGGAAAACTACCGCGAAGTGGTGGTTCTTTGCGAATTGGAAGAGATGAGCTATGAGCAGACCGCCGCAGTTCTCGGTTGTCCGCTCGGAACCGTTCGGTCGCGTCTTTCGAGGGCGCGGGATCTGCTGGCATCGAAATTGACTTCGAAAAAGAGTCTGGCCGCGCAAGGCCAGAAGGAATTGGTTTAAAGGAAACAGTATGAACTGCGAAGCGGCTGGAGTTCTGCTCGTTCAGATTGGACGAAATGCCCTGCTCGACGCGAAACTGCGGAGTCTGGCCCTGGACCATGCGCGGGACTGCCGGACTTGTGGCGCGCGGCTGGCGCGGGAACGCGCTTTGACGGCCGGACTGACCATGATTGCCGCGGAGGACCATACAGCAGCGCCGTCACCGGCTGTTTTCGAAGCCCTGATGAGCGCGCACCATGACCAGTTCGCCCGCAAGCAGAGAATGCGCGTTCTGTGGTCCGCCTCAACCGCTTTGGCTGCGTGCCTCGCCATCTTTTCGGTGATCCGTACAGTGGACCGTTCGCGGGTCGCCGCAGATCCCATGGTCCAGTTGGAAGCCCGGACGCCGGAGATGGCCGCCCTGCTGACCAACAGCGATGAGGGCGCTGCACCGGCGGCAAATAGCGATGAGTTTGTACCGATTCCATATTCTGAACCGCTCTCTCCGGATGAGCGAACCGAATTGCAAAGCGTGCGGATGACGCGCGCCATGTTGACGGCCCTGGGGCTCACCTCGAATAACCCGGACCCCGATGAGCCGGTCAACGCAGAGATTGTAGTGGGGGAAGACGGCGTACCGCGTGCGGTCCGGGTTTTGAATTAGCCGGAGCAGGGTTGCCGCCAGTGAAATAGTGATGCAACAAGGAGAATGACAACGATGACGATGAAAGCTCTGGGTGTGCTGACGGTCGCCGCAGCCGCCCTCTCCGCGCAACCGCCTCAGATTGGCGGCTTCCGCGGCATGCAATACGAAGTGACGGGCCGCCGCGCCTTCACGCCGCAGGTGAAGGGCTCGCCCTACTCCGCACAGGAGGTCACCGAGACGGTGCAAACCCTGCCGGACGGCAGCAAGATCCGCAACACGGTATCGAGTTCGGTTTACCGTGACGTGGAAGGCCGCGTCCGTTTGGAACGCACAGTCAGCCGCCCTGGTGCGAAAACACAGAGCAAATCCATCAGCATCGTAGACCCCGTGGCAGGCGTGCAGTATGAAATGGATACGCAGTCCAAGCAGGCACGGAAGATGTCTTTCCAGGCACGTCAGTTCAACGGCGCGCAGACGCCCGGACAGGGTGGTCCCAAGGGCCGTCCCGGTCCGAAGCCGGATGCGGCAGCCGCCCGCGGACAGAATTCTTCCCGTCCGAAGCCGGTTGTGGAAGCACTCGGCCACCAGAATTTTGATGGTGTGGATGCAGAAGGCACCCGCATGACCACCACAATCCCCGCAGGCACCGTTGGCAATGAAGCCGCGATCCAGATCATCACTGAACGCTGGTATTCCACCGAACTGCAGCAGACCGTGATGACCCGCCACGTGGACCCCCGCGTTGGAGAAACGGTTTACAAGCTCACCAACATCAGCCGTGCGAACCCCGAGTCGTCTCTCTTCACTGTGCCCTCTGACTTCGCCGTCAGCGAGAGCACGATGAAGGGCGGCCCCAAAGGCGGTCCGCAACACCGGCCCGGTCCCCCGCAGTAACCTGCTCTGAGAATTTCACGTACACTGGAAGGAGCGATATGACCAAACGCTCCTTCCTTCCCCTCCTTTTCCTCTTCCCCCTTTCCGCATTTGTATTCGCAGCAGACCTGCCCGCCGGCGACGAACTGGTCAAGCGCAGCATTGCCAAGAGCGGCGGTGCGGAAGCACTCAAGAAAATCAAGAACTCCACGATGACGGGCAGTATGAACCTGCCCGCGCAGAACATGTCCGGCACCCTCAAGATCTACAGTGAGGGAGAGCGGAGTTATACCGTGGTGGAGTTACCCGGCATCGGCAAGGTCGAGGATGGTTCCGATGGCGAGACTGCCTGGGAGATGAGCGTTCTGCAGGGTGCCCGGATCAAAGAGGGCAGCGAGAAGACAGCCATGAAGAATGCCTCCAGCATCTCCATGTTGAGTAACTTTTCTGAGCGGTTCTCCGCGCTGAAGACAACCGGCATGGAAGATGTGGAAGGAAAGCCGGCCTATAAGGTGGAAGCAACTCCCAAAGAGGGCAAACCAATCACTCTGTTCTTCGACAAGGAATCCAGCCTGATCGTGAAGTTATCCATGGTGGTATCTTCCCCGATGGGTGAAATTCCCGCCGATACCATGATCTCCGATTACAAGATGGTGGACGGCATCATGACGCCTTTTACCATGACGCAGAAAGTCATGACCGCCAGTATCATCACTCACTTTGACTCCGTGAAATACAATGCGGAACTGCCGAAGGATATCTTCGTACTGCCGGCGCAGATCAAGGCGCTGGTAGAGCAGAAAAAGAAGAAGTAACTTACTGCATTTCCTCCAGAAACATTTTCAAACGGAAGCTGCGGCTGGGGTGCCGCAGTTTCCGGAGTGCCTTGGCTTCAATCTGCCGGATCCGCTCCCGCGTCACGGCGAAGCTTGCACCAACTTCTTCGAGAGTATGTTCGCTCCCATCCTCCAGCCCGAACCGCAAGCGGATGATCTTCTCTTCCCGCGGCGAGAGGCTCTTCAACACTTCCGCGGTCTGCTCATGCAGGTTGAGATTGATCACCTGCTCCGACGGAGACGCAGTGCGCTGATCGATGATGAAATCGCCCAAATGTGATTCGTCTTCCTCGCCAACTGGAGTTTCCAGTGAAATAGGCTCCTGTGCAATGCGCATCACCTTGCGGATCTTGTTCACCGGGAGGTCCATTTTCTCGGCAAGTTCCTCATTGGTCGGCTCACGGCCCAGTTCCTGCACCATGGACCGTGACAAGCGGATCAACTTATTGATCGTCTCGATCATATGGACGGGAATCCGGATGGTACGCGCCTGATCAGCGATGGCGCGGGTGATGGCCTGCCGCACCCACCATGTTGCATACGTGGAGAACTTATAACCCCGGCGGTACTCGAACTTCTCCACCGCCCGCATGAGTCCGATATTACCTTCCTGAATCAGATCAAGGAACTGCAGGCCGCGATTGTTGTATCTCTTCGCAATACTCACCACTAGACGAAGATTCGCCTCAATCAATTCCTGCTTCGCGGTCTCTGCCTCACGGTCCGCGCGCAGGACCAGTTCACAGGACCGGCGCAACTCAGACGCTGGAACACCAAATTCCGCCTCCAGATCTGCCAGTTGTGCCTGCAGTGTTTTGTATTCCTGCTGTAACTCCAGAGACCCGGCACCGGCAGTTTCCAGTTGCCTCTGAAGCCGCACCATTTGCTGTTCAAGCGGCTTCATCCGTTCGACGGCGGACTTCAGTTTCTGAATCAGGTCTTTGAGCACGGAGTTTTGCAGGCGCAAGCCACAGGCCAGGTGCGAGATATCGACGGCCATGCGCCCGAGTTCCCAACGCAAGCGGCGGTTCATGGCCGGCTTGGTCTGACGCGGCACGGCCACCAGTTTGAGTTTCAGCGCACCGAACTTCTTCTTCAAGCGGGCGATAGCATCACAGGCAGCCAACATCTCCGCCGTGGAAGCCTCATCATTTTCGTCACCCGGCATGGGTTCCGCGTTGTTCAATACGTCGCGGGCTTGTAAGCTGCCCTCACGCAATCCGGAAGCCAGCTCCAAAATCTCATGGATCATGAGGGGGCAGCGCGAGAGTGTCTTCTTGACCTTCTTTTGATTGCGTTCAATGCGGCGCGCGATATCGATCTCACCTTCGCGCCCCAGCAAGCGTACGGCACCCATCTCGCGAAGGTACAGGCGGACAGGATCATGGGTCTTGTCGAAACCCTCAGCGAGAAGATCCCGGTCGCCCTCGTCGGCATCCGCATCATCCAGCGCATCCATCATGGCCGCATCGGGCATTGCAACATCAGGTTTACCGTCCAGGGCAGCAGCGTCCGTCAAGGCAAGGTCATCGCCATCCACCGGCACCAGTTCACTTACTCCGCCGTAAAGCGCAAGACCGGTCTCTTTGCTGACCTTGGCAAACGGATCCACTGACTCAAACTTGTCGTCAACAGGCACCGGCAATCCCCCGTCCGAGAGAAGAATTCCCTGATTGTATCCCAGAATGCTCAGCCCAAATCGGCCAGTTCCTGCATCAGCGTCAGAGCCTCATTCATGTCCCCGTTCCGCTCTGCGGCCTTAATCCTGGCGCGCAGTTCTCTGCGGAGGTTTTCCAACTCTTCCGTGCGCAGGGATTCGATGCACGCAACGCCATCTTCTTCCGTAAGTCCCGCGGCACCGGCCTCGAGAACCACGCTGGCAAGCGCCTCCTGCTGCGCTTCAGGCAAGCGGCCGTGGATTGCGTTGTAACTTACGGTCTCACCCGCTTCATGCGCACGGATCAGCGCAGCATAGACCGGAGCGGAAGGAAACTGCTGCAGGATGCGCAGATCGCGGATATAGGGCACGAGGTTCGTCCGTGCTTCGTCATTCGTCAACAGCAAGGGCAGCAGGATGCGGTCCACTGCGCGCGCGGGGTCCTGCTTTGGCTGCGGGGCACGCCGTTCCACTCTGTCTCCCGCGGTCTTGCGGAAGTGTTCGAGCACGGAACCGGCATCGATGCCCAGATAACCGGCCAGATCATTGGCCACGGCAATCCGCTCAATCTTGTCATTCAGGCTCTGAATGCCCGGCATCAGAAATTGGAAAGCATCCACGCGTCCCTGCGGATCGCGCATATCAAACTTCGAGCGTGCCCGGTCCGCGAGCCAGTAGAAATAGTTCTTCGCCCTTGTCACGCGGTCCCGGTACTGTTCGGGCCCGTGTGCCTTGCAGTATTCATCGGGATCAAGTCCGCCTTCCAGTTCCACGATGCGCACGCGAACATTCTCTTCGAGCAGCAGCTTGATGGAACGCTCCGCCGCCTTTTCCCCCGCGGAATCGGGATCGAAGTTCAGGAACAAATTCGTGGAGTGGCGCTTCAATGAACGGATCTGTTCGACGGTCAGCGCCGTGCCGCAGGGAGCCACGACTTCCGTCACCCCCGCCTGCGTGGCGCCAATCACGTCCATATACCCTTCCACCATCACGATGCGGTCAGACTGTCTGGCCCCCTCTTTCGCGCGGTTCAGATTGTAGAGAACATGCGATTTCCTGTAGACGGGCGTTTCTGGAGAATTGAGATACTTGGCCTTTTCATCTGGATCGAGGGCACGGCCGCCGAACGCGATAATCTTGCCCGATTCCCCCTGGATCGGAAACATCAGCCGGTTGCGGAAGCGGTCATAGAACGAGCCATCATCCCGGCGGCCCACCAACCCGGAAGCCTCCATTTGCGCCCCGTCATATCCACGTTGTTCGAGCAACCGGGCCAGGGTCCGGCCCCCGCCATCGGAAAGACCGATCAGAAAGTGCTCGGCAGATTCGCGCGTGACGCCGCGGTCCCCCAGATAGTGCCGGACGCGCTCGCCATTCGCGGATCGCAGATTCGCCCGGAAGTGCTCCACCGCAATCTCATGCATTTCATAGACAGCGGCCCGCAGACGGGTCTCCTCATCGCCACCCTGCGAGCGCTTGGGCAGCGGAATGCCGTGCATGTCCGCGAGTTTCTTGACGGCCTCCCAGAAAGTCAGCCGCTCAATCATCTCGACGAACTTAATCACGTCGCCCTTGGCATCGCAGCCAAAGCATTTGAAGAACTGATGCTCCGCGTAGATGGAGAACGAAGGAGTCTTCTCATTGTGGAAAGGACACAAGCCGGAGTAACGCTGTCCAAAGCGCCGCAGCCGCACGTAATCAGAAACCACGCGGACGATATCGATCTGAGATTTGAGTTGTTCGATGAAGTCCATAGTCCGGACCTATTTCTTCACAGCAACCGCGATGACTGAGGTGGGTCCCCAGGGCAGGGAGTTATCGATCTTGCGCCAGAGCCAGACCAGGCGGTCGAATAAGCCCATGGAAAAGGGCGACAGCGAACGGGCTTTCAACAACTGGCCAGCGACACGCCAGCCAGGATACGAAACCCGGTTGAAGAAGAGCGTCCGTTCCACATGGAACCCGCGGGCTTCCAACAAGGTGGTGAGTGATTCCCGCGTGTAGCGCCGGAAATGGCCGAGTGATTCATCCATGGCACCGTAGGCCTCCGGGCCTTGTGGCACCAGCACCACCAGCTTGCCTCCGGACTGGAGTGAACTCTTGATATTGTCGAGGGCCCCGGCATCGTCCTCCACATGTTCGAGGACGTTCAACAGCACAACCGTATCGAAGGTCTCGCGCAATGGCGCAAAGTCGCCGGCACTGGCTGCATCGAGCTTTTGGACGTGGACGTTGGGGCGGTGGCGGAAGCCATTCCGCAGCCGTTCGAGATGCTCGGTGTCAAGATCCGTAGCCATGTAAAGCGACCGCCGCGGACACAGATGGCGGGTCATATTTCCCGTGCCCGCTCCGATTTCGAGAACCCGGTTGCCGATGAAACCCGAGATCGTATCGGCCATCCACCGGTTGAAGCGCGGTGCCTGAGCCAGGGCTTCCAAAATCGCGGGGCCCGCACCGAAGTACAGGTCATTGGTCAGGCGTGATTTGAGAATCACCCAGAGGGCTTCAAAGGCATCCTTCAAGCCGATCTTTTTGCCTTCCTCGTAGGTGCGCCCGTGGTAGCTGATGGCGACTTCATAGATCCTGGCATGGCGGCGGGCAAGCTTCACCGTGAGTTCCGGCTCAATGCCGAAGCGGTTGCTGCGGATGGGAATCGTCTTGAGCAGGGAGGTGCGGAAGGCCTTGTAACAGGTCTCCATGTCAGTGAGATTCAGGTCTGAGACGAAGTTGCAGAGCAGGGTCAACATTTTGTTGGCCAGCGAATGCCAGAAGTAAAGCACCCGGCGCTCTTCGGAAACCACGAAGCGGGAACCATAGACAACGTCAGCATCCCCGCGCAGCAGGGGCATGAGGATCTTCCGGTATTCCCCGGGGTCATATTCAAGATCGGCATCCTGAATAATGCTGAACTCACACTCCGCATGCTGGATTGCGGTGCGTATCGCGGCACCTTTGCCCTGGTTCACCGCATGATGGATCAGCCGGATTCTGGCTTCGGGGTGTTCCGCTATAAAGCTTTCGACGACTTCTGCCGATTCATCCTTGGAGCAATCGTTCACGATCACCAATTCCCGCGTCATACCGTCGGGAAGTGGGGCAGCAAGAACGCGCGCCAACAGGACTTTTATGAATTCCTCCTCGTTGTACAGCGGAATGAGCACCGACAAAGAGCTGGGACGCATCGTCAAGAACCATTGTAGAAGCCGCACAGGCTTGAGGACCGCTCCCCGCAGCTCGTTCCTCAAGCGCAGCGCCGTCATTGCCTTCTTGATTGCCGTCGTCTGCGCATGGCAGGCGGATGCGAGCACAATCACCTCTGCATCGGTCACGCATTCGTCTGAAGATGATACGCAACAGGAACTGCTGGCTTCTTTTGGAATCGGGCAGGGCTCGGCCGTGGAAAGCTTGCAACTGAGTGTCAACACGGTGCAGGGCTTGGAGGCGTATGCCGACTACTTCCCTCTTTCGATCTTTTCTGGCTACCTGAACACTTGGATTACGCCGTCTTCGCCCGAACAGATTCTGCTTTCGAATCTTCTGACGTCCAACAACATCGTGGTGCGGGAGGATGGAGGGAGCCAAAATCTCCAGGAAAACGCCAAGATTCTTTCGCAACTCCTTCGGGATTCGAGGTCAGATGACGATGGGCTGCTGTCGGTTTCCTCGAACGCCCTGCAGGGAGGAGGCTCCGGCCAATCCCAGATTCTGACCACGCAGTCCACCACAACGGTCTCGGCACCCGAACCGGGTACACTGGTGCTGTTCGGCTGCGCGACGGTGGCACTGAGCCTGGCTCTGGCCAACCGGACATCACGCGGTCTGAGTGGAGATCCGGCAGACCTTGCGGATGCCACGGAGACCAAATGGCCGACGGAAACGACCTGAAATGTCGACTGAATATCTGATTGACCGCAAAGTGAGCGAGTACATCCTCGCCAACAGCCTGAGGGATACGCCGCTGCTCGCGCGACTCCGGGAAGAAACCGCCAGCCACCCCAGGGCGATGTGTCAGGTCTCCGCCGAACAGGGCCAGTTTCTGGCGGTACTGGTCAAAAGTATTGCTGCAAAGAAGACACTGGAGTTGGGCGTTTTCACGGGCTACAGTTCCCTGGCTGTGGCTTTGGCCCTGCCGGAGGACGGCAGGATCGTGGCTTGTGACGTGAGCGATGAATACACTGCGACTGCCCGCCGGTACTGGGCTGAAGCCGGGGTTGCACACAAGATCGACCTCCGCATTGGACCGGCTGCGGACACGCTCGATGAACTGCTGGCTGCAGGGGCCGCCGGTACGTTCGACTTCGCCTTTATCGACGCCGACAAACCCAACTATCCGCGTTACTACGAGCAGTGTCTGGAACTGGTCCGGCGGGGAGGTGTCATCGCTCTCGACAACATGCTGCAACATGGCCGGGTACTTGAGGAAGGTTCCCGTGATGAAAACGCGCTGGCGATCCATGGGCTGAACGAGCGGATTCATGCCGATGAGCGGGTGGATGCGATGCTGCTCGCACTCGCTGACGGCATTACGCTGGCAGTAAAGCGCTGATCACGGTCAACCCCTGATAGAATCAGCGCGATGCACCGCCTGATTCTGCTGCTGGTTTTCCCTGCCCTGCTCTCCGCGGCGGCTCTAGACCTGAAAGACGTGGAGTATGCCCGCCCCGAGGGCAAACCTGTGTTTCTGGATCTACACATTCCAGATGGTCCGGGGCCATTTCCCGCGGCCATTCTCGTCCATGGCGGAGGCTTTGACGAAGGCAGCAAGAGCACCAATGTGAAGCCCCTCTTCGAACCCTTGCAGAACGCCGGTTTCGCCTGGTTCAGCATCGATTACCGCATGGCACCGGCGTTCCACTTTGCCCAGGCGAATGAAGACATGATGAGTTCCATCCGCTGGGTAAAAGCGAACGCGAAGAAGTATCATGTCGATACCCGCAAGATTGTTCTCATCGGCGAATCCGCCGGGGGCTTCCTGGTCAACTACGCCGGGACACATGAGAATCAGGAGACTCGCGTTGCCGCGGTGGTGGATCTTTACGGCCCCGTCGACTACGAAAAGATCGCCGTGCAGCGCCGTGATCACCCCGAACGCTTCAACATGACCAGCATCAACCGCCACTTTGCCAACGGCGGCGGGCCACGTTTCTTCGGTGCCGAACAACTCGATGCGGAAGGGCTCAAGAAACTGCACGCAGTATCACCGCTTTTCGCGGTCCACAAGGGCATGGCGCCATTTCTGGCCATCCACGGCACCAAAGATGACCAGGTGCCTTATGAGCAATCCGCCATGATGTGCGAAACCATGACCAAAGCAGGTGCGGCCTGTGAACTGATTACGGTGGAAGACGGCGGCCATGGCATGAGCGGATGGAAAGCTCCCGCGATGCAGCACTGGAAGCCGGAGATGATTGCCTGGTTGAAGAAGAC
>CAIXXM010000138.1 GCA_903923395.1 uncultured Acidobacteriia bacterium | reverse complement strand
TTTTGGAGGTGCGGATCGGAATCGAACCGATGAATAAGAGTTTTGCAGACTCTGGCCTTACCGCTTGGCTACCGCACCCCGGGGCGAGCTTTGTGAGGGTGTTGCGGACGTTTCAGCAATCAACGTCCTCTTTGCAACATAGCGTGTTGGACCGCCCGAAGTCAATTCCAGTCCACCAGTCGGGACCACAGGAACCTCCAGGTAGGAGCGGTGGAGCCGGTCATGCCACACCCGCTGCTTCGCCGTTTGCAGCTGTGTCTCGTCCGCCACCGCACGCCCGGTATTGGGATTCCTGTCGAAACGCGGGAAATTGCTCGACGAAATCTCCAGCCGGATCCTGTGCCCGGCCCGGAAAACGTTGCTGGTCACCCCGGCTTCGATCACGAACCGCGTCACCTCACCGGGAGTCAGCAACTTCGGCTTCTCCAGACTTTCGCGGTAACGAGCACGGATCACCCCGTCCGTCAGATTCCGTGCCTCACCGGAAGGGAACACATCCACCAGCTTCGCCGTGAAATCGGTATCGAGCGCGGAGGATTCCGCCCAGAGAACCACTTTCACCGCGCCAGTGACCTCCGTGTCAACGGCCAGCACAGGTGTGGAGTAGACCAGCACGTCCTGCCGTTTCTCCACAGGACGCTGGTCCATGGGTCCGGAGGGTAGAATCTTTTGATCGCAGCAGACGGCCCCGCCCCTGGTCGGCACGGGGTTCCTCGGATCGTAGAGGAATTCGTCGATCCGGCTCTGCGCACTGTTGGGATGCCGCAAAACCAGTTCGCCGTCACCCTCCAGGGAATTCGCCTTGCCGCCACTGGCCAGGTAATACTTCGTCGATTTCGCGCGCGCCAGCGGCCAGGCATCCTCCTCCCGCCAGCGGTCAACGCCCATCACGAAAATCTTCACTGGCAGGTGCTTCACCGCCGGTTGCTTGCCACGCAGCCAATAATCAAACCATTCAAACTCCTCCGTCCGCAGAGGAATGATGGACTCTTTGCCGAAGTTCACGTGGTCAAACGGCGTCAGCATGTTGTGCGCCCAGGGTCCGATGAGCACGCGCGAGGGCTGTTTGCGCTTCGTCAGCGAGGCGAAGGCATCCAGATCACTTTCCACGTAATTGTCATACCAACCGCCCACCGAGTAGACCGGAATGGTGATGTCCTTCAAATGCTCGCGCGTGCTGAGCTGTTTCCAATACGCGTCGTAGGTGGGATGATTGAGCACGGCCTGCCACATGTCCAGACGCTGCCCGGTGGCGGCGCTGTCCGCACGGCGTAACGGCAGCACTGCGGTGTACTTCTTGAAATCCGGCATCTCGAAGCCGGGGATGCGCATGTTTTCAGCAAGCCACAACAGACGGTGGCCCAGTTTCATGGCGCCACCGGCGGAGTAGAACCGGTCCCGGTAATCGTCGTCGCCCGAAACGTAGGGAAAGATCGCCTTCAGGTGTGGATTCTTTGAAAGCGCGGCCTTCCACTGCGCGATGCCCAGATAAGACCCGCCCAGCATGCCAACCTGCCCGTCAGACCACGGCTGCTTCGCGATCCAGTTGAGGGTGTCATCACCGTCATTGATCTCCTGGTTCAGGGGATCAAACTTGCCGCCGGAAGCGTACCGGCCGCGGACATCCTGCACCACGACGGCGTAGCCGTGCTCTGCAAAAGCGCGGTAATTGTCCGTCATGCCGGTGCCCTTGTCGTAGGGTGTGCGGAGCAGAATCGCGGGAATCCGGGAATTCACCGCCGGCCGGAAGACGTTGGCGCTCAACTTCACGCCATCGCGCATCGGGACCGGAACATTCAACTGTTGTGTGAGAGCCGGCGAATTGGCAGCAGAGAGCCGCAGTGCCAAAGCGGCACCGCAAGCGGCCATCCGGACTACACGCTGGACAAGGCTTCCCAAAGTTTCCGGGCGACGGTTTCAAGCGAGTGGTGCTGCCGGATGTGGGCGGCGGCAGCACTGCCAATCTCCCGGGCCAGGCCGGGGAATTCGGTCACCAATCCCATATGGTCGAATAATTCCGCCTGTTCGGCAATGCCGCTGGCCACCGAAAAGCAAGTTCCGGGCGGAAAATCTGAATTTTCCAGGTTTTCCGTCAGGATAACGGGCTTCGAATAGCCCATCAGGCGAATCGCGATCCCGGAAGTTTCACCGGCGGCCGGATAGCGGAGGTTGAGGCAACACTCCACCGCAGCCTCCGCGAGGCGGAACTCCGGTTCCGGAAGATGGGGCAAACGGCGGATTGCAGGATGGTCTGCCTCGCTGTCAATCAAACGCTGGAGTTCCCGGGAAACACATTCGCCGGCAATCAGCAGCGCCGTGTTGGGGCGGAGGGCATGCAGTTTGCGAAACGCGCGAAGGCAGGGGATGACGCGCTTGGTCTCCCGCAGATAACCGAACATCCCGAAGAGCGTTGTGCCCTGCCCGATTCCCAGTGCGTCGCGAAAGCGCAACACTTCCAGCACACCCGGCTCCCGCGCCGGTTCAAAAAAGTGCGGTACGGTGACTATGTTTTCCGCGCCGCTCGCCTTGGCAATCGCCGCGGCACCGGGGTTGTGGACCACCACCAACCTCGCGCGCTCCACGGCCCGCCGGAGCATCGGGAAGCGGAAGTAACGCGGGTCAGTGGATGAACCCGCCCGCTGACGCCACAAGTCCCGGCCCATGTCCCGCCGCCATTCGCCATAGTTGAAGACCCATTCCTTCAGGTACTCCTCTTCGCCGAGCGTGCCAAGCAGGAAGTGGTGCAGGACGGCATCATGCAGAATCACCACGCCGGGTTCTGCAAGGGCCTTCGCGTAAATCCCCGCATGCAAGTGGTTATTGCCCAGATGGTAGAGGTGCAGGTCCGCTTTGGCTGCCGCGGGTACAAAACGCCCGTGTTTTGCCAGCGCACCGAACAGGGTCCACGCATAATCGGCGACTCCGGTCCGGCTGCCGCGGGCAGGAGCGTGGTACCCGAAGGTCACCTGCTCACACTTTCACCCGGCGTCCGAACAGCGCCGTACCCACCCTGACCCACGTTGCGCCCTCTTCAATCGCGACGGCCAGATCATGAGACATCCCCATCGAAAGTTCCGGCAGGCCATATTTCGCGGCCAGTTCCCGCAGTTGCGCAAAGTAGGGGCGCGACAGTTCCGCATCTTCCGACCATGGGGGCACCGTCATCATCCCCGTCAAGCGCAGGTTCCTGCACTCACGCGCTGCGTCCACAATGGCGGGCACGTCGTCCACCGAAGCGCCGGATTTCGACTCTTCGTGCGAAAGCTTCACCTCGATCATCACGTCGATCGGTTTGCCCTCGGCATCCAGGCGGCGCAGCAGCTTCACGGAATCCACGGTTTCGATGGAATGAAATAGCTCGGCCGCTTTCCGGGTCTTGTTCGATTGCAGGTGTCCGATCAAGTGGAACCGCGCGTCTGTCAGTGGCGCGACCGAAGCCGCCTTGCGTTCCATTTCCTGCACATAGTTCTCGCCAAACTCGCGCAGCCCCAGCGCATAGGCTTCGTGAATAATGTCCGGCGGGAAAACCTTCGTCACGGCCAGCAGTTTCACCCCAGCCGGATCTCTGTGCGCCGCGGCACAGGCCTTCCCGATCCTGTCCCGGACCTCAGCGAGTCTGTCTGCCAGCGAATTCACGATTTCTTCTGTTCTGCCTTCCAAGTACCTGCATCGAGCTTGCTGTCATCCGGCAAAGAGGTTTCGTACGACCCCTCAAAGCGGCCGCTGGTCAATTTGCCCTTGAGCTTCGTGCGGAGTTTGTAACCCTGCGCTTCGAATTTGTATTCCGCTTCGATCACGCCGCCTTCCACTTTGCAGGATGCCGGCTCAATCTTCACGGGTTCATTCTCCGGCAGCGTAAAGGTGAATTCGCACTGCGACGCGTCCTTCACCACCACGGTCATCTTGCCGGAAGCATTATTTGCAGACGAGGACCACTCGCCCGTGTAGGTTGCCAGATCAGCCGCGACAGCCAGTGCCGCAACGCTTGCCAGAAGTATCAGTGAGGTACGCACAGCCATGATGCTAACAAGCTTGAATTATGACAAATCGATTCACAATTGAAACCAGACCATCATGAAACTTTTTGTTGCTCCCGCCGTCATTCCGAAGGACACTAAAAAAGTTGAGCCGCCGCGGTCTTTGGCGGCTCTATTCTGTTTACGAGGAAATTGCAACGTTGGAAAAAAATGGCCGTAAAGGCTCCGTGCTCGAGCCCACAGATCGCTGGACCGCACAGGATGCGCGTGAACTCTATGATGTCGCCAGTTGGGGCAAGGGCTACTTCTCGGTCAGTGACGCCGGGCACGTCCGGGTCCACCCGGAAAAGGATCCGAACAACTCCATCGATCTGAAGGAACTGGTGGACACCCTGGTCCTGCGCGGCATTTCACTGCCGATCCTGGTCCGTTTCGCCGGCATCATGAAGCACCGCCTTGGGGAGCTGCATGATGCGTTTGACATCGCCATCCGGGAACACAAGTATAACGGCGGCTATTGCTGCGTGTACCCCATCAAGGTCAACCAGCAGCGCCAGGTCGTGGAAGAAGTCCTCGAATACGGCAAGCCCTTCAAGTTCGGCATGGAAGCGGGTTCGAAGCCTGAATTGCTGGCGGTGATGGCGCTGGTCGATAACGACACCCCCATCATCTGCAATGGCTTCAAAGACGATGAGTACATCGAGATGGCAATGCTGGCCCAGAAGATCGGCCGCAAGATCATCCCCGTCGTCGAAAAGTACACGGAACTCGCACTGATCAAGCAGTATTCTGAACGCGTCGGCGTGCGCCCCACCATTGGCATCCGCGCCAAGCTGGCGAGCCGCGGTGCCGGGCGCTGGAAATCCTCCGGCGGCTACCGCTCCAAGTTCGGCCTCAGCACCACGGAAATCATGCGGGCTCTCGAAGAACTCAAGAGCTGGGGCATGGCCGATTGTCTGAAGCTGCTGCACTTCCACCTGGGCAGCCAGATCACCAACATCCGCCAGGTGAAGGGCGCGGTCAACGAATCCGCCCGCCTGTTTGCGGAACTCTGGCGCGCCGGTGCCACGGGACTCTCCTACATGGACGTCGGCGGCGGGCTCGGCATCGACTACGACGGGTCACAGACCGATTTCGAATCGAGCGTCAATTACACCCTGCAGGAATACGCCGCCGACATCGTCTATCACATTCAGAATGTGTGCGATGAATCCGGCGTCCCGCACCCCACCATCATCACGGAAAGCGGCCGCGCCATCGCCGCTTACCACAGCGCGCTGGTGTTCAACGTACTCGGCGTCTCCGGCCTCGGCGAGGAGGAAATGCCGAAGGAACTGCCGCCCGACCCCGAACAGCCGCTCATCGATCTGCAGGAAACCTACCGCTCCATCGTTTCCCGCAACCTGCTCGAAAGCTACCATGACGCGCAGCAGGCTCTCGACGCCGCGCTCAACCTGTTCAGCCTCGGCTACCTGCCGCTCGAGCAGCGCTGCCTGGCGGAGAATTTCTTCTGGGCCATCTGCCGCAAGATCCAGAAGATGAGCAAGGAACTGGACTTCATGCCGGAGGAACTCGAAGGCCTGGAAGCCATGCTCTCTGACACCTACTTCTGCAACTTCTCTCTGTTCCAGAGCATGCCGGACAGCTGGGCCATCAAACAGCTCTTCCCCATCATGCCAATCCACCGGCTGGATGAAGAACCGACGCACCACGCGGTTTTGGGCGATATCACCTGCGATTCCGACGGCAAGGTGGACCAGTTCATCGACCGCCGCGACGTGAAGAAGACCCTGGCGCTGCATGAATTCAGCGGCGGCGATTACTACATGGGCGCTTTCCTCGTCGGCGCGTACCAGGAGATCCTGGGCGACCTGCACAATCTCTTCGGCGACACGCACGCGGTTCACGTCCACCTCACGCCGCAAGGTGAAGTGATCCTCGATGAAGTGATCAAGGGCGATACCGTGCGGGAAGTGCTGGATTACGTGCAGTACAAGTCAGATTCCCTGGTGGCCGGTCTGCGCCGCAGTGTGGAACTGGCCGTGCGCGAAGGCCGCCTGAACTACGAAGAGGCCGGCCGTCTGGTCCGCTTCTATGAGGATGGCTTGCACGGGTATACGTACCTGGAAGACCCGCACGTCAGCTGAGGCAGCGCCACGATGGTTCCAGCCTGGTACGAGGACACTGAGACGAAGGCGTTACAGGTTTTCATTGAACTGCACCGCCGCATGACCCCCGGGGAACGCCTCTCTCGGATGTTCGAAATGTGTGCGTTCCAGGAGGCGCTGCAGTATTCCTCAGTCCGCACGATGTATCCCGATGCTGATGAGCGCGAGGTCTTTCTGCGCGTCGCAGAGAGACGCCTAGGGCCGGAGCTGACCCGGAAGGTGTACGGCTGGTGTTCAGAATGATACAACTCGGCACAGCACTGGCGGCATTACTTGTTGCGTTCGACAAGCTTCAGATTGACTACTTCGTTGGTGGTTCTGTTGCCAGTGCGAATTTCGGTCTGCCCCGGCAGACCAATGATGTTGACCTCGTTGCCGACCTTACTCCGCAAACCGCCCGGCTGCTTTGCGGATTGCTCAACAACGCATTTTACGCAGACCCGGAGGACGCTGCTGCCGCAGTTCAGGCACGCAGAGCCTTCAACGTCATTCACTTACAATCCGCTTACAAATTCGATATCTTTCCCGCAGGTGACAACGACTACGCCAGGTCTGAGCTGTCACGCGCACAGCAGATCATCCCATCGCTGCCCGGCTTTGAGTCCCTGCAATTCCGCGTATGCAGTCCAGAGGACTCGATCCTGTCAAAATTGGTCTGGTACCAGCGGGGCGGCGGAGTCTCCGACAGGCAATGGCGCGACATTCTCGGCGTCATCAACGTCCAGAGGGAGCGCCTCGACAAGACGTATATGAACGAATGGGCATCCCGTCTCGGCGTTGACGAGTTATTGCAATTGGCGATGAATCAGGAACGAAAATGACATCGAAGGGAATACGATCCAGTTGCTGATTCCGGCTGCAAGAGCTCTTTGCGGAATCAGCCCCGGTCAGCGGCTCCTACCTCCCATTCAAAATCGCCAGCAACTGCGGCACAATCTCTGCTGCCAGGTTTGCGTGTCCACGGTCATTCGGGTGCAACCCGCCCATCAGACCCTTCTTCTCCGCCAAGTTTCTCGCCAAGCCCGCACCCAGATCAATCGTGGAGACGGCCCCGCTGCCCCGATGGCTGCGGTTGTACGCCTCCACCGCCTGATGAATCTCCTTCGCGTAGTACTGCCCGAAGGGAATCATCAAGACGATCTTCGCTTCCGGTGCCGCCGCACGCAGGGCAACCAGGCTTTGCGCGATGCTGGCGAGCGTATCGCTTGCATTGGACTTGTGCAAACTGTCATTCGTGCCGTAGTTTATAAAAACCAGCGACGGTTCCTGGCCGCGCTGCCCGTAACCACTCAAATGGCCCTGCGCATCGAGCAGCGAATGCCCATTGCCGTCGATCTTGTTCCAGCGGCTAAGTTCTCCGTGATATTGGCCGCCTTCTCCATTGCTGGAATCAGAAATCACGTAGTAACCCGGCACATCCCCCGGCGGATTATCGCCCTTGTTGATCCAGCCGCTCCAACCGCAGGCGCTGACCCCATACTCGTACCCGAGCGCTGCCAGCGCTTCCCCCATCAGGTAAGAGTAGGGCGATAGTTCAGTGGCCCCAATCCCCTCCGTAATACTGTCCCCCACAATCAGCGCCCACTTTGCCCTTGGCGCACTGCGGACCGGCACGCTGCCCCCGCTCAATTGCAGCCCCGTCACACGAAGGACGTTGCGGCCACTATTGCCCGCGGAACCCCAGCGCTCCACCTGCTGCGAGGAAGTCAAAAACACCAGCAGCTCATGCTTCGAACCCTTCGCGAGCGGCTCAATCAGAATCTCCGGCGCGGCAGTAATCTGCGACTTCCAGACTCCATCAATCCGGTACGCCAGCAGCGGCAACTTGAACTGTGGATTGGCTGCAGTGAGAGACGCATAAGTGGAGGTATCGAGCAACAGCTTCGCCCAGGCATCCTCCGCGCCGGATTCCCAGGCAATCCGGAAATAAGCATAGGAGTTCCAGGTCTGGCGAAAGAGGCTGCCGCCGCGCCCGGAATCACCGGACCAATTCCCCGGGGAGAAAACGAAGGCTGGCGAATCGACGGGGACGGTCGTCTGGCCAGAGAGCTGGCAAATCCACGCGAGGGTCGCAACCAGAACAGGCAAAACACGCCGGCGCCCTACCGCAGTTCGAATTCTCATGTGACAACAATATCGGCAGGCTGCCTGTGGCGGCAAGGTCACGCGTTACATTAGAAGCGTGGAAGGTGAGCCCAGCCCCAGCCAGGATTTGACCGCGGAAGACCTCGTCGGTCCCGAGTGGGCGGAGTGGTATCGCATGACCCCACAGGAACGGTTCGCAGAATCTTCCAAATTATGGGATATCTATCTCGCCCTGGGTGGCTCACTTGATCCCGAACCCGATACACAGAGCCCTTTCTTCGATGAAGAAGAATGGCGCGCAAACCTTACTGATGGGCGGCCAGGCTTGCGTGTTATACGGCGCAGCGGAGTTTAGCCGGGACCTTGACCTGATGGTTCTTTGTGAATCACAGAACCTCTCTCATGTCGAAGCGGCTTTGCAGGAATTACAGGCGGTGCGAATTGCCGTTCCTGATCTTCACACGGATCACCTCACACGCGGCCATGCGGTACATTACCGCTGCCAGCGGGAGGATGTCCAGAAGTTGCGCATAGATCTCATGTCCGTCCTGCGAGGCGTCGACTCATTCCGGGAATTATGGGACCGCAGAACGACTCTTCTCTTCAACGGCGAGGAAGTTGAACTGCTTTCTCTGCCCGACCTCGTCCAGGCCAAGAAGACACAACGGGACAAAGACTGGCCCATGATCCGCCGTTTGGTTGAAGAAAGTTATTTCCGCCGCGAACCAGAACCATCTCCCGCGTCTGTCAAGTTCTGGCTCTTGGAACTTCGCACGCCCGAGTTGCTGCTTCGTGTTTGCTCCGACTTCCCTGCTGCAGCAAATGCTCTCGCGCCTGTGCGTGCTGCTCTGCAGTCGGCCCTTGCGGGCGATCTGACTGGAGTTACTGCAGCATTGGTGTCAGAGGAGTCGGCAATCCGTGAGCTGGACCGAATCTACTGGGCGCCACTGAAGCGCGAACTGGAGCAATTCCGTCATAGCGGAACCAGCCACGCGTCCCCCACCGCTGACATGATTCCACGGGCGGAGTAATAAACCATTCCCCCAACACTCCGCATCCATAGCACTATGGACGGACAGGTTTGGTTCATTACAGGCACATCCACGGGCTTCGGACGCGCAATCGCGGAGGAAGTCCTTGCGCAAGGAGGCCGCGTCATCGCCACCGCCCGCGACGTCCGGTCCCTGCAGTCGCTCACCGCGAAATATCCTGAGCGCGCCAAAGCCGTGACGCTCGACGTCACCGAACCCGCGCAGATCACCGCCGCCGTGGCACATGGACGCGCCGCTTTCGGCAGGATCGACGTTCTGGTCAACAACGCGGGCTACGGTTTGGTGGGAGCGTTGGAGGAGGTGACCGATGAGCAACTGCGCGTGAACATCGAAACCAACTTTATTGGACCTTTGAACGTCATGCGCGCCGTGCTGCCGGTGATTCGTGAACAGAGAAAAGGCCATTTCGTAACCATCTCCGCAGTCGCGGCCTTCCACAACGAAATGGGCTTCTCAGTTTACGGCGGCTCGAAAGCAGCGCTGGAGGCCGCGACCGAAGCCGTTGCCGCCGAGGGCGTTCTGTTCGGTCTGAAAGCAACCGTTGTGGAACCGGGCCCCTTCAAGACCGAGTTCATCGCCAATGGTCTGGAACGGGCAGCCCACAAAATTCCGGATTACGCCGGCACCAGCGGCAAATTTCTCGGCTTCCTCGAAAAGATCAACGGCAACCAACCCGGCGACCCCGTGCTTGCCGCCAAAGCCATCATTCAAGCCGTGAACGCGCCGAAGCCTCCGCGCCGTCTCATTCTGGGCAAGTATGCCTATGACCGCGTGCGGCGGCGGCTGGATGCGATCAGCAAAGAAATGTCGGAATGGGAATCGCTCGGCCTCAACACTGACTTTCCGGCTTAGTACACTTAGGCTGTGAAAGCCATTTTGTCTCTCAGCCTCGCGGCTGTTCTGTTTACCGCCCCGGCCATGCTGCTGCGGGCCGATGATTCGGCATCTCTCCTGGACGCCGCGCGGAAGGCGGTTGCGAAAAGCGACGTTCCTGGTGCCACGGAAAAGTTCGAACAGGCACTGACCGCGACCGCGCCCACAGATAAGCGCCTCGCAGTGATTGCGCTGGAATATGCCCAGTTCCTGAAACGGAACAAAGGCGTGGACCGGGCAGTGGCGATGGCGAAGGCCGCGTCGGAGAAACAGAAGTCCGCCGGCGTTGCGCCCATTGACCGCGTGGCCGTGCTGACAGTGCTCGCGGAAGCTGAAGTGGCGCGCAATGACAAGGCGGCCTTCGAATCCACGGAAGTGGAACTGGTCAAGACCTGGACCGAAGCCGTGGGTCCAAGCCAGCCAGTGGTCGCAAACAATCTCCTCCGTCTGGCGCAGACCTACATGCTGAACGCGAAGTATGCGGATGCGGTGAAAGCAGCGTCGGACGCCGTGGAAATCCTCAAGAAATCGCATGGCCCGGACAACCCGGCCACGGGTTACGCGCTGTCCATCCTGGCTCCAGCCCAGGCGAGATCCGGCCAGATGGCCGCAGCCACGGAAACCTCCAAAGCCGCGCGCGCCATCATGGAAAAGACACTCGATCCCAAAGCGCGTCCGATTGGCGCAGGGATTGTTGCCCCGAAGATCGTGAGCCGCGTGGAACCGGAATACTCTGAAGCCGCGCGCAAGGCCAAGATCCAGGGAGCGATCTCCATGTCCCTCACCATTGACGAAAGCGGCGAGGCGAAAAACGTCACCGTCCTGATTCCTCTCGGTGCCGGTCTGGATGAAAAGGCTGTGGCAGCAGTGAAGAGCTGGAAGTTCGAACCGGCGACCAAGAACGAAGATCCGGTTGCGGTGCGCTCCCAGGTGGAAGTGAACTTCCGCCTGCTGTAGGCAACTGTCATATGAGCGAACCGATCGAAGATGCGGAAGTCGTCCGGTTTCTCGATTCATGGTTCCAGGTTCGCCAGTTCATCCAGGCTGCCAATTTCAACCGGTTCCACAAAGCGGGCCTCAGCGCGACGCAGTTCATGATCCTGAATCTGCTGCCGGAAGGTGGCACGCCGCTCAGCATCCGGGAACTGGCACAGCGGATGAATCTGAAGCCGCCCACCGTGGTGAAGGCCGTGGAAACGCTGGAGCACCGCAACATGCTGCAGCGGGGGAAGGATCCATCCGACGGGCGCGTCGTCCTGCTGCAGATCACCAGTGAGGGGGCCAAGTTTCAAAATGCCGCGGCGGGGCAGTTCCGGGAGCAGATTGCGGGCATCTTCCGTGCCATGCCCGCGGAAGACCGCGAGGGCCTCCTGCGCGGGCTGGAACGATTTACCGATGAGGCCGCCAAAGTCACGCAGCAACTGGAAGCCCCGGGCGAGTCTACTGCCCCGGGGCGTGACGCGCGTGGGGCGAAGCGTAATGCCGGCCGATCTCCGCAGCACTGATTTCAATCGGTGAATTGGCCGCGATCACTGCCGCGATCTGTTCATCTGTATGGCCGAGATTCCGGAGAACCTCGACTTCATCGCTGATCATGCCGACGAACGCCTCCATCGGAAACCTCTCTTCGGGAAGACCCGCGAGGTCGCGGAGTGCTTTCTGCGCCTGGAGCGCCGCATCGAGCGACAAGGTAGTTGTTGTGGACATAACGCCTCCCGCAAACTGATTCGTACTACGAATTATATTCTAGCCATACTTGGCGCTTCTGTCCAGCCCACTCCCCAGGCTCTTGCAGTTTGCGATAATCAGAGCTGGTCCCCCGGCATCCAGCCCTGCGGACCCTCTATCCATTTCCTATGCAAAAACGTGAGTTTCAAACAGAAGTCAGTCAGCTTCTCCATCTCATCATTCATTCGCTCTATTCGCACCCGGAGATCTTCCTGCGCGAACTGGTTTCGAATTCCTCCGATGCGCTCGACAAGTTGAAGTATCTGATGCTCACCGAGGAGCCGTACAAATCCCTCGTGTTTGAGCCGCGCATTGATCTTGAAATCGACGAAGCCGCCAAGCGGCTGATTGTCAGTGACAACGGCATCGGCATGAATGAGGAGGATCTGGTGAACCACCTGGGTACCATTGCCCGGTCGGGAACCAAGAACTTCCTCAACACACTCAGCGGTGATGCGAAGAAGGACGCCAACCTGATTGGTCAGTTTGGTGTCGGTTTCTACAGTGCCTTCATGGTGGCGGACAAAGTGGAAGCGATCTCCCGCAAGGCCGGGGAAGAGCAAGCCTGGCGCTGGACCAGTGACGGCAAGACCGGGTTCGAGATTGAACCGGCGGAGCGCGAATCACAGGGCACCACGGTCATTCTTCACTTAAACAGCGAAGGCGAAGAATACGCCAACAGCTGGAAGTTGCGCGAGATTGTGAAGAAGTACTCGAACCACATCGCGTTCCCCATCTTCCTGACGGCAGATAAGAGCGACTGGGATGCGGAGAAGAAGGAATCCGTCACAACGCGCTCTACCGAACAGGTCAACGCCGCAAGTGCACTCTGGAAGCGTTCCAAGTCTGAGATCAAAGACGAAGACTACAAGGAACTCTACAAGAGCATCTCCGGCGACTACGAAGACCCGCTCTTCTGGTTCCACACCAAGGCCGAAGGCACCATGGAGTACACCACGCTCTTCTATGTGCCCGCCAAGGCGCCGTTTGACTTATACCAGGCCGGTTACAAGCCGGGGGTGAAGCTCTATGTGCGCCGCGTCTTCATCATGGATGATTCCAAGGAGTTGATGCCGACTTATCTGCGCTTCCTGCGCGGCATCATCGACAGTGAAGACCTGCCGCTCAACGTGAGCCGTGAAATCCTGCAACAGAACAAAGTGCTGCAGGCAATCCGCAATGCCAGCGTCAAGAAGGTTCTTTCTGAACTGAAGGCGATGGCGGCGAACCGTCCAGAGGACTATCTGAAGTTCATCGAGGAATACAACCGCCCGATGAAAGAAGGTCTCTACAGCGATTACGCCAATCGCGAAACGCTGCTGGATCTAGTCCGCTTCAAATCCACCAAGGTGGAGGGCTGGACGAGTCTGGCGGATGTGATGTCCCGCATGCAGGAGGGGCAGAAGGCGATTTACTACATCACGGGCGGTTCCGCCGCTGCGCTCCGCACCTCGCCGCTGCTCGAAATCTACCGCAAGAAGGACATCGAAGTCCTGCTGCTCGATGACGAGATCGACGAAATCGTCTTCACGGGTATCGACAAGTACGGCGCCGTGGACCTCAAAGCCGTCAACCGCAGTTCGGCAGGGGAAGACCTGAAGGACGAATCCGCGCCGGATAAGACGGAAGACCTGAAGCCACTGCTCGAAAAGATGAAGGCTGCTTTGGGGGACCGTGTGAAGGAGGTCAAAGTCTCCGTGCGTTTGGCCGACAGCCCGTCCTGCGTGGTTTCCGATGAAGATGAACCTACTCTGAAACTGCAGCAGATGATGAAGGCGATGGGGCAAGCCTCATTCCCGGATTCCAAGCCGACGCTCGAAATCAATCCGGATCACGAAATCGTGAAGAAGCTCATGGCGTCTTCCGACGAATCCCTGCTGAACGATGCGTCCTGGCTGTTGCTGGAGCAGGCGCTGCTGGTGGAAGGTGTTCCGGTGGAAGATCCGGCGGCCTTCGTGCAGCGTTTGAACCGCGTTCTTACCCGCGCAGTCTAGCAGCCTGCCCCAAAACAAAAAAGCCCGGAGGAATCGCTTCCTCCGGGCCTTTCTCATTTCGTTGTGCGTGGGTTACCAGCGCTGTCCGCCGCCGCCACCGCCACCGCGGTTGCCGCCACGACCACCACCACCGCCACGACCACCACCGCCGCCGCCACGGTCATAACCGCCACCGCCGCCGCCATAGCCGCCACCACCGCCGAAGCCGCGGCCACCGCCACCGCCGCCACCACCCTCAGGACGGGGGCGCGCTTCGTTCACGTTCATCCGGCGACCGTTCAACTGTGCGCCGTTCAACTGCGTGATGGCCTGCTCGGCCTCATCAGCGTTCGTCATTTCCACGAAACCAAACCCGCGGGACTGCCCGGTCTGCTTATCCGTAACGATACTCACGCGTTCCACCGTACCGTACTGCGCGAACGCCTGGTTCAACTCTTCCTGCGACGTCTGGAAACTTAGATTTCCGACAAAGATGTTCGTCATTCGGGAATTCCTCTCAATTCTTGGTGCGTCTCTGTCGGACAGGACTGACTACTAGTCGCAAACACGGCCGGAAGCAATCGCGGGTCACATCATAAAGCGCAAAGACTCCGCCAGTATAGCAGTGATTTCAGGCTTGCAAAACAAGACTCTCCGTGCAACTGAAATCAAAGGCCCAAATCTCCGCTAAACTGTAGCTCTATGCGCCGCCTGTTGCTTGCCGCTTTGCTGACTCTGCCCGTTGCCGCCCAGATTCCCGAGGTGAACGGGGTTCCCAAACAGGCCTTCGCGCTCCGCTGGCTGGATGTGGCAGAGGGTACCGGCGCTTCCGCAAAGGCCGGCCAAAAGTACATTGTTCATTACACCGGCTGGCTCACCAACGGGAAAAAGTTCGATTCCTCCGTGGACCGCAACACGCCCTTCGAGTTTGTGCAGGGCCGCCGCGCCGTCATCGCAGGCTGGGAAGCGGGCTTTGAGGGCATGAAAGTGGGAGGCAAACGGAGACTGTTCATCCCGTACCAGATGGCGTATGGCGAAAAAGGCAGCGGGGCGAATATTCCACCGCGGTCAGAGTTGATTTTCGACGTGGAACTGCTCGACGTGAAGGATGTGCCCGACGTTCCCGCCGCGGCCGACCTGATGATGAAGCTCGATGAACAGGCCGACAAGATCCTGAAACTGGCCAGGGCGGTGCCGGAAGAGAAGTACAACTGGAAGCCCGGTAAAGATGTGCGCTCCTTCGGCCAGGTCTTTCTGCATATCGCGTACGGCAACAAACTGCTGCTGACGATTGCGAATCAGAACCCTCCACAGGAGGAACTGGGAAAGATGATCGCCGCGAATGAGGCCGGAGAAGCGGCGGCGCATTCGAAGGCAGAGATCCTGAAACTCCTGGAAGACAGCTTCGCGGAAGTGCGAAAGTCCATGGAGAAGGAACGCGCCGGTGCTTTGGGTCGCGACACGATGTTCTTCGGGACACCGACCACTCGGCGTGGCGTTCTGGTTTCGCTCGACGCACATGCGAGTGAGCACCTGGGCCAGGCGATTGCTTACGCCCGGATGAACGGGATCGTACCGCCGTGGTCGAAGTAGTTCACTTCTTCAGGCCTTGAAAGCGGCAGCAACGGGGAATTTCAGATCCGGCGCAGCAAGCGGAGCAACGGCTTCTGCTTCCGAGTACACAGCGACATCTAAGTATCGGCCGGCATGCGGTGCACGGTGAACGGTCAAAGATCTCCCCTGTACATCCAGAACCCAATATTCGATGATCCCGGCGCGTGCATAAAGTGCCGCTTTGGTCCCGAGATCAAAGGCCAGGGTCGAGTCAGAGATCTCAACCACCAGGTGGATATCTTCCGGCTTGGGATGTCTCTCAGTAAATTTGCTGACAGAGCTACGCAAGAGCACGATATCAGGCTCGGGCTCACTGGTCGGATTGTCTTCCGGCGATACATCAATGGGACTTTCCGGCGCTACGAACGGCACTCCAAAGTTCAGAATCAGCCAGCCCTGCAGCCACACCAGCGCAGTCACGTGAGGCCGCTTTTGTCCCATCTTGTGAACCAGATCTCCTTCGATCAATTCATAGCGGGTCAAATCCAGGCCAATGGATTCCGCAGCCGCCAGCTCCGTCCGGGTCCAGAGCTTCCGGGGAGGCTGTGCATTCGCCGCAGTTGGCAGCAGAATCGGAGCTTCGTTGAGAATTGCCGGCATCGTGACCTCCAACAGAATTGTACCGAAATCTTACTTC
>CAIXXM010000137.1 GCA_903923395.1 uncultured Acidobacteriia bacterium | reverse complement strand
GGGGCGAGGGTGGCTTCGATGGCCTGCTGGCGGGCGATGTAGAGGGGTCTGGATTCGAAGGAGAGGGTGGCGTTGAGGGCGAGGAGTTCATGGCGGCAGGCGTTGGCGGCGGAACGGGCTTTGCCTTGGGGGGTCTTGGGTCCGGTGGATTTCTTGGCGTTGGCGCGGTTGGCGGCGAGCTGGGCTTCGGAGAGGGGCTTTTTGGATTTGGATTTCGACATGGGGGTGGGTTCCTTTGGGCTATGGGGAGCGCAAGACGGAAAGCGGAGCTTCCTTTGCGCTTTTTCGGCTTGAGCGTAGCAGCGGGAAATGGGGGTTCTGGTGGGGTGGGTTTGTAAGTGATTGAAAGCAGGGGGAAGAAATAGTTTTTGGGTTCGTGACTAATTCGGCCACGGATGGACACGGATGGACACGGATTTTTGCCTGCCTTTATATGTCACATCGCTTAAGATTCAGGAATCCTTGGAATATTGGGAGCGTGGCGGTGAGTTTACGGATTAAGATGCGAATGGATATGGCCCGGCGGTGTTGAATACGCTGACGACATACACTGTAACCGGCCAGCTGTATTCGGGTCTTCTGCACAATGTAAGCGGAGCAGCTTTCTATTACATGCAATCGACAGGATTGACGACGAGAGTCCCGTTGCATTTTGAGGGGATTAACGGCTTCGCGGGGGATATCAGGCTGACACCAATTTCCAGTGCGGCGATGAACCAGTGGTTTACCTGTGGCGGTAACTTCGGAATACCCTTTGTTCCCGGGTGCTCCTATACGGCGCAACCCGGCGATTTCCTCGAAGCTAGCTGGCAGTCACCAGCAGCGCGTGCGGTAACCGGGCCGAATCCACTTGCCGGGGCTGCATGGGCGGGACAGAGTGTGAATGTGCCTGTAACGTTCAGTTGACCAGCTCAGGATCTGGGGGATAACGTACTCCTCAACGCTGTGCCTCCAGCCGGAATCACGCCGACCGTTCCTTCTCGACATTTTGGAGTACCGCCCAGTGTGACGGGAACAAGCACGGCACAAGTGGGCTTGACGGTCGGCGCGAATACTCCAGTAGGGCTGTACCGGGTTACCATCGGGGCGCAGGGCACCAGCATGGCGCAAAACATGGACGTCTATGTACAGGTGACGAAGCCAATGGATTTCACGATGTCACAACCGGCGGCGGTGACATTGAATGCGGGCGGCCAGGTGAGCTTCAGTATGAGCGTGGCACCGTCGGGTGGATTTACTGGTACTGTGGGATTGGCTCCGGCTGGAGTGAGCGGCGGACCGCAGGCGAGTTTCAATCCTGCATCCTTGACATTTGCAGGCGGGAACGTGCCGCAGACAGTTACCGCCACGGTAAGTGCAGCAGTGACCGTGCCGAACTTTAATTACTCGGTATCTTTGGTGGCGGCGTCCGGGATAGGTGCCTCCAGCACGGTGATGCACAGCGTGAGTCTCCCGGTCAAGGTGCTAGGCGGTCCAGCGGCGGACTTCAGCTTGCCCAGCGATTTTTCGGTGAACGTTCCGGTTAATGTGACCACTCCGGTCTCCTTTACGATTAGTGGCAACGCCGCGTTAGTGGGAACGGCTTCCATTTCGGGGAGTGGTGTTGGGCTGATCTTCTCACCTGGCACCGGGGCTGCCTTTGGGGGGAATGGGGCGGCCGTTGCAACGTCGTCTATCGGGCTGTCGGCCAGCGCGGCGGGAACATACAGCGCGAGAATCTCAGTCATTGTGGGAACCGTGACGCATCTGCTGAATGTGCAGGTAACGGCCGTGGCACCGATAAGCACACCCGGGTTTACGTTGAACTGGGCGGGGCCGACACTGGTGACGGCGGGGCAGGCGGTGACGGGATATGTTTATGTGAGTCCGCAAAGTGGGTATTCCGGGAACATTGACGGGGCAGCTGTGAATGTGACTTCGCTGGCGGCGGGGATAACCGCGGTGGCAGGGGCGCATCCGCAATTGGGGCGTTCGCGGTGCGGTTGAGCGCGGCGGTGGGGGCGCAGACTGGGAGCGTGGCGGTAACTGTGAATGACGGCGCACATACGGCGCAGTTGGTGGTGCCGGTTGGGGTGGCAGCAGCGGTAAGTCCGTTGACGCTGAGTGCGACGCCGACGTATGTGGGGCTGGGAAGTGCTGTGGCCGTGACGGCGAAGGTATCGGGCGGGTCGCCGCCATACACTTATGCGTGGACGGGCAACTTCTCGACGACTGGGCAGGCGATGCCGCCTGGCGGGTATGTATATCAGGGCGGGCAGACGGATTATACGTTTTCGGGGGTGTTGACGCTGGGGGCTGTGTTGCCGCAGGGCGTGACGGGGCGGCAGATGACGCCGCAGGTGACGGATAATTTGGGGGCGAATAAGTCGGTGAATGTTGCGATTGCGGATCACGTGGTGCCGACACAGGCACAGGCTTACGCAGCAGCGTTTCGGGAGGCTGTGAATCTGGAGGCGTTCGGGGACTATCTGGACAGACATGGCTATTCAGGCGCCTACGTCCGTTCGATCGTGCCGATTGCCGCAGGGTTGACGGCGCCACAGTATCAGACACTGGTAACTGAAGCGAAGGCTTATATGGCGGACTACTCCACAGTGTTAAATGCCACGAAGTCGTCCGTGGCGTTGCATGCGGCCAACGGGACGGTGCCAGGGACGGCGCAGGCTCCGAGCAAGAGTGTCTGGAACGCGCAGTTCACATCAAGAACGGGAATCGCGGAGAATCCGCGGGCTTCGGAAAGTCCGGTAAAGATCTGGTCTTTCCCCCCTCCACCGCGCTATCTTGGTACGAAGACTGCCGCCCGGCACTCAAGGAGAACAACGTATGAACAAATTCGCCGCAGCTTTCCTGCTTGCGACTGGTCTCGCCGCCACCGGTTTGGCCGCTGAATTCAAGGGTTTTGTCGAAGATGCCAACTGCGCCACCAAGCCGGCCATGAAGGACAACGCCGAATGCGCCGAACGCTGCATCAAGCGCGGCACCGCAGCCGTGCTCGTCACCGAAGACGGCAAGGTCTACAAGGTAGCCAACCAGGACAAGATCGTCCCCCATGCCGGCAAGAAGGTCACCGTCATCGGCCAACTCGCCGGTGACACGCTCACCGTCGAAGAAGTGAAGTAAACACCCTCCGCACCCAAATCCTGTTCCTTTGCAAAGGGGAGAGCGCCGAACCACGGCAGGCTCTCCCCTTTTTCCATTTCCCCGCCCTGCAAACCTTCACCCCTAAAAAATTCCCTCTTGACTCCTCTGGTGATATAGAGCTATATATCACTTAGCGCAGCCAAACATGCAACTCTTCGTCAATCCCGCGGGAGAACTCTCGATCTACCGCCAAATCATGCGGCAGATCACGGAAGCCATCGCCAGCCGCCGTTTGCAGCCCGGCGATAAACTCCCGTCCCACAGAGACCTCGCCGAACAGCTGGTCATCGCCCCGCTCACGGTGAAGAAGGCCTATGACGAGCTGGAAGCCAGCGGGTATATCGAGACCCAAAGGGGACGCGGCACCTTTGTGTCCAGTTCCGTTCCGCCACCGCCGTCCGGGGACCAGCAGCTGCGGGATGCCGCCCGCAATCTGCTCTCGATCGCTCTGCTTTCGGGCGGGGGCATGCCGGAAGCGGTACAAGCGCTCCACCAAGTCGAACAGGAAATGCGAAATGCCCGCAGTGAACGCGGCGCATAGGAGAAACAGTCATGAATACCGTCCTTCAATTTGAAAATATTGTTCGCGGTTATAAGAAAACTGAGAACGTTCTCAACGGCGTCAGTTTCCGCATGGGTCCGGGCGAGATTCTCGGCCTGCTGGGCCGCAATGGCGCGGGCAAGACCACGCTCATCCGGATCGCGATGGGAATGCTCTACCCTGCGTCGGGCCGGGTTTCCGTTTTCGGACACTCCCCAACGCTGGATCCCGTCGCGGTGAAGAGCCGGATTGGCTACGTGGCGGAAGATCAGGTGCTGCCGCCGGGCGCGACCCTGCGGGAACTCACCGCTTTCCACGCGAGTCTCTTCCGGAACTGGGATGCCGCGCTGGAACGGGAACTCACGGAGCGCTTTGCACTGCGCCCCGCGGACAAGATCAAAAATCTCAGCAAGGGGCAGGCCCGCCAGGCCGCTCTCATTTGCGCACTCTGCCACCGGCCGGAGCTGCTGATTCTGGATGAACCCGCCGGGGGACTCGACCCCGCCGCGCGCCGTGAATTCCTGGAAGCCTCCATCCAGTTGCTGAACCGGGAAGGCACGGCGATCCTCTTCTCGTCTCACCATATGAGCGATGTGGAACGGCTCGGTGGGCGGGTGGTGCTGCTCGACGGGGGGCGTGTGCTGCTGGATGAGGAGCTCGACAACCTGCGTGACGATGTCTGCGTGGCTCTCGCGCCCAGCGCTGCCGGCAATCTGAAACTGGAAGCGCTGCCCGGGTATCTGCGCTCCCGCCACGCACAGGATGGCTGGCACGGCGTCTTCCGGGGCGAGCCTGCCGAAGTCTCGCGGCGTATCCAAACGGCGCTGGGCTCGAACAACATACAGTGCTCCAGGGTCCCGCTCGAAGAATTATTCGTAGAGATGGTGGGAGGCCGCCAATGAGCCGCGTGCTGCTGCTGATCCGCCGCGACCCGGCCACGCGGCTTCTGCCCTGGATGATTCTGGCTGCCCTGGCGAGTTGGATCTGTTACTGGAAGGCACCGGGGGATACCGCGCTCGGTTTCGTGACCGGGCTCGCCATTCCGCTGGTGATGTTCACGCAACCGCAGAGGCGCGCCACGCTTTTTGATGCCGCGCTGCCCATTGACGGGCGCGACTTTCTGCGGGCCCGCATTTGCAGCCTGCTGCTGTATGTCTGGGTTCCGGGGGGCATTGCGTTGCTGGGTGCGGCTCTGTTTGGCCGTCTGCCCGCGGAAATCTTTCTACTGCGCATCGCCGCGGGCATGATGCTGGTGAGCGCCGCGTTCGTGCTTTGCCAAACCTTGTTCCTGCCGGATTTCGAACTCGGCGGCGTCACCTCCGGCGGAATGCTCGCCTTCCTGATGGGCGCACAGATCGGACTGGTCTTTCTGCCTGCGCCCGTGCTGTGGGTGCTTCTGGCGGCCATTCCATTGCTGACGGCCGCCCTGGCGGTGGCGGTCTGGCCCAAGGCCCCGCTCACCTTTCAATACAGGATCGCGGGCAGCAGCGGGGAACGGCGGCAAACGGCGGTGGCCCGTCGCGCGGGAGCGGTGCAGCCCCGTACCGCCAAGCTGCGGGCGCTTTACCCCTGGCAGGGAGTTCTGTTTCTCAGCTTCAGCGTGATCTATCCGCTCATCAACCAGCCCTTGCTGCCGCTCTGCTTTCTGTTCGGCTTTCTGGCGCAGAGCCTGTTCGGGGTCCGGTGGCTTGCGACGCTGCCCGTCAGCCGCCGTCAGATCATGTTCTGTCTGCTGGCACCCTATCTTCTGCTCTACAGTGTTTCGCAACTGGTGGATCTCAACTTCGGCATAAGCGCGCGGCAGACGCGGGACTCCCGGCTCGAATACCGCCACAGCAGCATTCAGCTTGACCCCAAGTCGCCCCAACTCATCCGGACCGCTGCGGATTCGCACCCCGTCATCACGGCACCGTGGGGCGAGACCTACCAGCCGGGGCTCTACCACCGTGGCAACAAGACGTATTTCAACCCGTGGGCTTCGGGGCCTGAATCTTCCCGGCGCTTTCAGGAATGGCAGTTCCGCAGGGCCACGCGCACCGTTTACGGCCGCGAACTTCCGCTGGAGCGGGTCAGCGAACTGGCGCAACTCCGCCCGGCCGGGATTGAGCCGCTGGTGCAATTGGAGGTCGTCAGTGCGGCTGATCTGCTGGCGTTGCTTGTGGTTGCCATTGCGCTGCTGCCCAACTGGTCGCGACTCAAGTTCATCCCGCAGAAGATCCGCAAAGGGCTGGCGATGGCGCTGGCGCTCCCGGTGATTCTGTGTGCCGCGATCTGGCCGCTGGCCGCCGGCAAGCTGGAGAATCTGCCCGTCGGGGCGATGGCGCAGCTCTTCGCTTTGCGAATCACGTCGCCCATCGGACCGGAAGCCTGGGTGGCAGCGGCAGCGCTCGCCGTGGTGTTGCTCTGGGTGATCGACCGGGAGTTCGCCGAAATGGAGGCCGGATTGATTGAAGCGCCGCCGAAAGCCAAGTGGGGGGCGTTTTCTGTGCAGCAGGGCATGTAAGCAGAGCAGATGAGATTGCTTCTCCCGGAGGAATCTAGTATTCTCGATAGAGTATGAGTAGATTTCTCCCCTCCTCCCGTTGTTGTCGCTGATTCCCCCGCCCGTGTCTTCCACTCCGGGCCTGTCCTTCCCCCCGCAGCTGCGAGTCATTTCCAAAAGGACAAGAGAATCATGGCAACCCCTATTTTTGCCGCAAACGTACTTCCCATCCGCACTTACATTCGCTGGAGTGCGCGCGAAGTGCAGGATTTCACCACAGATTTCAACCCGCTGCTCGACCTCTGGAGCGAGCGCACCGGCGCGGAGAGCGCTGTGATTTACCAGCACGATCCGGAGACTTCGGAGTACTTCGCGGTGGCCAGCCGCTATCCGGAAACGCCGCGCGTGCAGGAGATCGGGCTTACGCTCACGGAATCGGCCAGCGGCTGGCTTGCCCGGCTTGCAGCGCCGGAACAGGGCAGCAGCGTGACGGACCCCCGTTTCGAACGCTTCCCGGAATCCGTCCAGACCGGACTGGAAACTCTGCTGGTGCTGCCGCTCACGGGGGATGGCGTCCATCTGGGGATCGCGGTGCTTGGCCGCAGGAAAGGTCTTTTCCCGGCGGACACTTTAGCTCTGGCCTCGCGGATCGCGCAGTTGGCTGCCGCGGTTTTGGAGCGCGATGTACTGACGCGGAAGTTGCGGGAGCGCAAGCTCATCGAACGCGCCAAGGGGATTGTGCAACAGCGGCGGGGGTTGAGCGAAGAGCACGCCTATCTGCTGCTGCGCAACACCAGCCGCCGGCGGAGACTGCCGATGGCCGAAGTGGCGCGGGAAATCGTGGAGAACGTCTTCGCCAAACCGATTGCCCAAACGGCTTAGGCAGGCGGCAAAGGCCCGAAGTCGTCCGTTGTGCGGTTACTAAAAAGCTCAGGGGTCGAGCGGATCTGCCGGGTCCAGTTGCAGCGCTTCCACATTCGGCAGGAACTCCAGATCGAAAACCGAATACCGTTTTAGTTCGCGGTACGGTTCGTAACCCAGCTCTGCGAGGCACCGCGTCTTGAAGGCCGGTGCCTCCACGCTGGCGCTGTGACCGTTGTCCGTGGTGATCAACGCCGGACGGTTGACGGGAATGCCGTAGCGGAAAATGAGGCGCGCCGCGTTCCGGATATTGGTCGTTGTGTGGCGCGCGTGGGGATCGATCAGAATGGCCTCCGCGGGGATGCCGTAATCCCGGATCAGCGCTTTCTTCATCTCAAGCGCCTCGCAGTATGGGGTCTGCATGGGATGGACGTAGCCGCCGGAGACCAGGATGAACGGTGCCTTCCCTTCCCTCCAGCGCTTGGCGGCCAGCGCGGTCCGCATCTTTCCGTAAGGGGACATCGCGAGGTTCGGCCTGTCTGTGCCGGAGCCCAGCACCACGATCACGGTGAAGGGATACTTCGCCCACTCCGCGGTTGCGATCTTCCCGTAGGCGGCTGCATTCTCTCCGGCTTCCAGTGGCTCCAGGCGCCCCGCTTCATCGCGGCTGTTGTTATCGGCCAGTCCCAGGGCAAAGCGCAGGGAAGGTTGAAAGAACAGGTTCAGGTTGGAGCGGTCTTCGTCGAGAAGCAGAGCGAGAATCGAAACGGTCCTCTTATAGGAATCTGAGGCGGCATCGAAGGTGATGGCATCAATGGCGGGATAGCGCGGCGCGCGGCCGAGCCCGTAAACCTCCATCAGATTGTTCATGCCCTTGGCGGCATCCACCCAGGCCTGCCCCAGCAGTTCGCCGCCGGGTCTTGCGTGGTAGCGGATGTATGCGCCGCTCTCCCGCAGAGAGCCATCCACCAGTGCTTTCACCGCGGCATTCTCCCCGTAGAGGCGGATCAGGGCGTCCCGCACCTGGCCCATCTCCTCACCGGTAAACCGCAGGGCGTTCAGATAACATTCCGTGGCCTGGCCGCAGCGGGTGATGGAGTTATGCAACTGATTGACCTTGGCGGCACGGATGCCGTTCAGTTCGCGGTCCGCCGCCACGGCCTCCCGCACGCCCGGTGTCCGTTCCAGCAGGGACAGCGCGTAGAAATTTTTGTCCTGCACGGGCTTGGTCAACACCAGCGGGGAATACTTCGCTTCGGCGCCGGCGAGTGGCAAAACCACCAAAAATAACCAGAGGAATCGTCTCGTCATCATCTCGACTCCCACTCTAGCGCGCTAAAATTACAGTTTGATCTGCCTTGGCTTACTCGATCGAACCGCCCCAACCCGAATTTCAAGACCCCGTCAAGCTTAAGCAGCGCGATGACCCCAGCTTCGCCTCCGCGAAGATGGCCTCGTTCCAGTACATTGCTGTCGCTGTGTTCCTGTTCCTGGTTTCCGGCTTCTGGGAGTTGCAGATCAAGAGCCCGGAGATTTACAACGAACGCGCGGAACGCAACCGCGTCAAGTCCCTGCCCATCATTGCGCCCCGCGGCAAGATTCTCGACCGCGACGGCCGTGTCATCGTCGACAACCACTCGACCTGGAGCCTCATCCTTTCCCGCGAGTCACTGAAGAAAGAGCACGTTCACGAGATCGCTGACGGACTTCATCTTGATTACGACGATCTGATGAAGCGCATCAACCGCTTCGAGAAGCGCCCGAAATACGAGCCCATCGTCATCAAGGATGAACTCACACCGGGGGAACTGGCCTTCGTGGAATCCCACCGCGATTCGGAAACGTTCCCCGAAATGGAACTGATCGAATCCCAGCGCAGGCTCTACCCGGAAAACGGTATCCTGGCGCACGTCATCGGTTATACGGGGGAAATCAGCGAATCCGAACTCGATAACCCGGATTACGCGAAGTACAACCAGGGCCAGATTATCGGCAAGACGGGCATTGAAAAGCAATATAACGATTCGCTGATGGGGGTGGATGGCGAGCGTCAGTCGATGGTGGACAACCGCGGCCGCGAGCGCGCGGTACTGGGCATCAAAGAAGCCAAGCCCGGCAGGAACCTGCAGTTGACGATTGATCTGGACCTCCAGGTGGTGGCCGAACTTGCGCTCGAAGGCAAACGCGGCGCGGTGGTGGCGCTGGATCCCAACACGGGCGAAGTACTGGCGATGGCCTCCCGCCCCAGCTTTGATCCCAACAAGTTCGCGGTGCGGATCAAATCCAAGGACTGGAAGGAGATTACTTCCGACCCTGGCAATCCCCTGCTCAACCGCGCGATTCAGGCGCAACTGCCGCCGGGATCAACCTTCAAACCGCTGACTGCACTTGCCGGACTCGAAACGGGCACCATCGATGAGAACTTCACCGTCCACTGCGGGGGCGGGGCGACCTTTTATGGCCACTTTTACGCCTGCCACAAGACGCACGGCAGCGTGGCTCTGAGCCAGGGCATCGCCCAAAGCTGTGACAGTTACTTCTATACGGTGGGTGTGAAGACCGGCATTGATGAGCTGGCGCGCTTTGGCCGCGAGGCCGGGCTGGGTTCGAAGACGGGCATCGACCTTCCCAATGAAGCGGCGGGCACCATGCCCTCGCCCGAATGGAAGCTGCGCAACTACCGCACGAAGTGGTTCGCCGGAGAGACGCCTTCGGTGTCGATCGGTCAGGGCGCTCTGACGGTGACGCCACTGCAATTGGCCCGTGCGATCGGCGGCCTGGCTGCCTACGGCACCTGGCATGTGCCGCACCTGACGGCGGCCGCGACGAAGACGGAAAAGCCCCACGTTTTGCCGGTCAATGCGGATAACGTCCGCAAGATTATTGATGGCATGTGGGCCGTGGTGAATGCGGGCGGCACGGGCGGGCGCGCGAAACTCGCGGGCTATGACGTGTGCGGCAAGACTGGAACGGCACAACCGGCGTCGACCGAATATGCGAAGTCCCACGGGTTGAAGAACAATGCGTGGTTCGTCGGCTTCGCGCCGCGGTCCAAGCCGGAGATCATCGTCGTCGCGCTGTTTGAAAACGGCGAACACGGCCCCAACGCGGCACCGATTGTACGGGATGTGATGAAGTCGTACTTCGACAAGAAGCTGCGGATCGCAGCCGCCCAGAAGGGTATCCCGATCCCCATGCCAGACTTCAAGCCGAGGCCGCTCACGAAAGAAGAACTCGCCGCGGAGGCCGATGCGGAGCGCGAAGATTCCATCGTGATCACCGCGCCTGCGGAAGACGACAAGCCTGTTCCCGCTGCCGACAAGAAAGCTACGGTCAAGAAACCCTGATGTTGCTCCAGAAACCCGGACTTCGCGAAATCGACTGGGCGATGTTCTTCGTCGTCCTCATTATTTGCGGCCTTGGCGTGCTGCAGATCTTCAGCGCCACCCATGGATCGGTGATCTGGGAAGGCAGCTGGTGGAAGCAGAGCATCTACATTGCCGCAGGCTTCTTTCTGATGTGGGTTGTTTCAAATCTGGATTACAACTCCCTGATGCAGCGCGTGTATCCGATGTATTTGGCTACGGTGGTGCTGCTGATCTTCGTGCTGCTGGCCGGCAAGCGGGCGTGGGGTTCCACGCGCTGGATCGCACTGCCCGCGGGGGTGCACCTGCAGGTTTCGGAGTTTGGCAAGCTGGTGATCGTCCTGCTCGTCGCGCGCTATCTGACGGAACTGCGGGGGGAGTTACTGGATTTGGCGGGTCTGCTCAAGCTGAGCGGCATGATTCTCGTGCCGATGGCGCTGATTGCGAAAGAGCCGGATCTCGGCACGGCGCTGACGTATCTGCCGATTCTCGGGATTGGCATTTTCCTCGCGGGGCTGCCGTGGCGTTACTGGGCTTCGATTGCGCTGATCGCCGCGGTGGTGATTCCGGTTGGCTACTCGCGCCTGGAGCCTTACCAAAAGGGGCGCATCGTCAGCTTTCTCGATCCCGAGCGCGATCCCAAGGGGGATGGCTACCAGTTGATCCAGTCGAAGATCGCTGTCGGTGCGGGCGGTCCGTGGGGTAAAGGGGTGACGAAAGGGAGTCAGACGCAGCTGCGGTTCCTGCCTGTGCCGCACACGGACTTCATTTTTTCAGCGTTTTCTGAAGAGCACGGCTTCGTTGGTGTGACATTTGTGCTCAGTTTGTACTTCGTCTTGCTCATGCAAGTCGTTCAAAACGCACAAATGGCACCCGACCGGGCAGGAATGTATATCTGTATGGGTATCGCCGCGCTCATTTTATTTCATATACTGGTGAATGTTGGAATGGTAGTGGGGAGAATGCCCGTGACAGGGATCCCTCTGCCGCTGATGAGCTACGGCGGGTCAAGCATCTGGTCTACCTTCCTGATGCTGGGTCTCGTCAACAGCGTAAGAGTTCGAAGATTTGTGAATTAGAAGCGTTTTCGCAAAGTGGCATGGGTGAACGTGACACCCTGTTTGGAAGTCCCGGTTTGTAAGTTTTAGAGAGTCGAGCAGTTGAATTTTTTGTTGGGAGCCATGGAGACTCTCGGGTCTGGCTGGTGTGCCTTGATTGCCCGCCGCCTCCGTCTGATGCTGCAAAGCGCGGATGTCCGAACGAGCGGTTCCCCGTACAGCCGATGTTGGGTGTTGAGCTGATCTCCACCTTCCGGCTGGCGTGAGTAGACAGTTGCATGGTTGCCGGGGCGTGCATCACAAAGCCCCTTTGTGATGTATGTTCCGGCGGCCCTTACGCAGGGCGAAGCGGTTCCGAGGACCGAAGATGTTCTCCGGCAGGTCTCCATTGGGGGCCCAACGGAGGAAAGCATGTCAAAGGAATTAATCGTCTCAGCAGGACGGCACGAAACACGTGTCGCGATCCTCGAAGACGATCAAGTCGTGGAACTGTTCCACGAAAGAGAGAAAGAGTACTCCCTGGCGGGGAGTATTCACAAAGGCCGCGTGACGCGGGTCCTGCCCGGGATGCAGTCGGCATTTGTCGACATCGGGCTGGAGCGCGACGCCTTCCTGTACGTTTCTGATTTTTTTGAGGACAACGATGAATACGATGCCGTGGTAACCGGTGTCGAGGAAAAAGTTCTCAAGATGGAAAAGGGCGAGCGCGTGGAAACCCATGCGGTTGAAGCCCCGCTTCCGGTTTCCGAAGCTGTTCTGGCGGCACTGACCGCACCTTCTGTAGATTTGCTGCCCGGCGAAGTGCGGGCTCCGCGTGTGGAGGGCGAAGTACGCGCCGCGCGCCCGGAAGGCGAACGGCGTCCGGATGGCAACCGCGGACCCGGTGGTGACAGAGGTGGTGACAGAGGTGGTGACAGAGGTGGTGATCGTGGTGGCGACCGGGGCGGAGATAAAGGTGGCGACCGCAACCGCCGCGGACGGCGCCGTCGTGGTGGCCGTGGTGGCAACTCCGGTCTGCCCGATTCCAAGTTCTATTCCCCCCGCAATGAAGAACGCGAAGTTCGAGAACCCAAGGTCGAAGCGGTTGTTGCCGCGGAAGCCGTGGAAACCGTACTGCCGCCCGTACGTTCATATGACGACGACTTCATGGTGCTCCCCGGCGAATCCCTGGCCAAGTATTCCGGCCCGGAATCCGAGGAGACGGAAACAGCAGTCGAGAATGACGAACTGACAGAGATCGTCGAATCGATCGCGGATCAGTCCACGCCTTACACGCCCGCTGCCGTGGAGCCTCCTGCGGCGCCGGTGGTTGTGGAAGCTGCGCCGCTCAAGCCCAATGAACTGACGGAAGCCGAATACGCCGCGAATATCGCCGAAGCGCACCGCCGCCTGGAAGTCACGGGCGTCGAGAAGCCGAGCCGCGCCGATGTTTACGAAGAGTTCTGCAACGTCTCGCAGGGTTTCGATTTCAACTGGCGTACGTTCTGCGAAAAGCTGGAAGCCTACAATGCTGCGAAGGCTCCGGCCCCGGCAGTGGTGGAAGAGCCGGTTGCAGCCGTTGAAGTGATTGAAGTCACGGAAACCATTGTTGTTTCGGAAGTCGAGACCGAAGAAACGGAAGCCGAAGAATTCGCTGAAGAAGTGAAGGCAGAAATCCACGCCGAAGCCGTTGCTGATGCGGTGGAAGAAGCCGAAGCCAGCGAAGAGAGCGGTGAAGAAGCCGTCGCCGCACAGGATGAGGAAGGTCCGGAACCGGCCCGCATTCCCACCAGCCTGACGGCAACTCTGCGCGAACAGGGCAACAAGTATCCGCACCGTTCCTCCCGGCGCATGCGCCGCAAGAACCGGGGCAACCGGGACAACCGCGAAGGCGGAGCACCGGAAGAGTCTGCTCCCGCAGCGGAAACCGAAGTAGCTCCCGTCGCCGAGGCCCGCGTGGTGGAAACCCGCGAAGAACGTCCGGCACGTAATGACCGGAATGACCGCGGCAGAGACCGTGGCCGCAATGACCGTGGTGACCGTGGTGAACGTGGTGACCGTGGTGAACGGGGCGAGCGCAGTGAACGCGCCGAACGTCCTGAACGCGAACGTCCTGTGATGCCCTCGATTGCGGATCTTTTGAAGCCCGGCCAGGAAATCATCGTCCAGATTGCCAAGGAACCTCTCGGTCAGAAGGGTGCGCGTATTACGTCGCACATCGCGCTGCCGGGCCGCTTCGTGGTTTACATGCCGACGGTTGACCACGTTGGTGTGTCGCGCAAGATTCCCTCTGATGAAGAGCGTTTGCGCCTGAAAAAGGTGCTGCAGACGCACCGCGAAGGCGTTCCGGGCGGCTTCATTTGCCGTACCGCGGGTGCGGGCAAGACGGAAGAAGAACTTCGCGCGGATATGCACTTCCTCTACAACCTCTGGCTCGATATGCGGGCCAAGGCCGAGAAGAAGCCGGCTCCGATGCTGCTACACCATGATCTGGATCTTGTGGAGCGTGTGCTGCGTGATCAGCTAACCACGTCTTTCAAGACGATCTGGGTCGACAACGAAGAGTATTACGAGAGTATTCTGCGCTTTGTGCAGCGCTTCCAGCCCGCGCTGGTGGGCCGTGTGAAGCTTTACACCCGCCAAAACCCCATCTTCGACGAGTTCGGCGTCACCGCGGAAATCGAGAAGGCTCTCCGCCCGAAGGTGTGGCTCAAGAGCGGCGGCTACATCGTGATCAACCAGACGGAGGCTCTCGTCGCGATCGACATCAACACCGGCAAGTATGTCGGCAAGTCGAACCGCCTCGAAGACACCATCGTCAAGATCAATACCGATGCGATCAAGGAAATCGTCCGGCAGATTCGTCTGCGCGATATGGGCGGGATCATTGTGATCGACTTCATCGATATGGATGAGCGCAAGAACCGGGCCAAGGTCATGCAGTCTCTGGAAGAAGCGATGCGGGTGGACCGCGCGCCTTACAAGATCCTGCAGTTCAACGACTTCGGTCTGGTGGCAATCACCCGCAAGCGCGTGAAGCAATCGCTCGAACGGACGCTCTGTTCGCCCTGCCCGTACTGCGAAGCCGCGGGTTATGTGAAGAGTGTGGGCACGGTCATCAGCGAAATCCTGCAGGAAGCGAACCGCATCAAGAAGTCGCTTGAAGGCAATGATGTGCTGCTGCGCGTGAATCCGGAAGTCGGCAAGGTGCTCAAGAGCAACCAGAACACGTTCCTCCAGGAGATCGAAGAGATCTTGGGCCGGACGGTGATGGTGAAGAGCGACCCGCTGCTGCACCAGACGAAGTTCGATCTGGCATAAGGCAATCTAGTAGAGGAAAGGCCCCGCGGACATGGCGTCCTGCGGGGCCTTTTTTTGTTTCTGGACGGTGGTAGCATCAAGCGATGCCGCCGGTCGCTGCCCTTTCGACCCCGCCACTGCTGGAAGGTGATTCCCTGACCAGCGCTGAGTTTCTGCGCCGCTGGGAGGAAATCCCGGATCTGAAGCATGCAGAACTGATTGACGGAATTGTTTACATACCATCTCCCATAAGCCTCGGGCACCAGGAATTGCAGTCGTTTTTGAATGGCTGGCTGGATCGCTACGCGTCTTCGACTCCCGGGTGTTGCCCTGCAGTCGAAGGAACTTGGATCATGGGTGAGGATCAGGTTCCTCAGCCCGATAACACTCTACGCATCCTGCCGGAATAGGGCGGCTAATCAGGAGTGGACGGTTTATATCCTGCGGGTGCGCCAGAATTGGTTGTGGAAGTGTCAATATCCAGCCGATCCCGGGACTTTGGAGCCAAGAAGCGTCTCACTTTCCCAGCGGTAATCCGAAGCTTTCACAGAGCGGCGGGATGACCTCCCGCCGCTCTGCTCTTCTGCCGGGAATCAGGCGGCTAACACTTCGGTCTTGTTGAAGGTCAGCTTGGTGCTTTCGCCTTCGCGGTCAACCACGATGGTGTCGCCCGAGAGGAAGTCGCCTGCCAGGAGCCGGAGTGCGAGTGGGTCCTGGAGGAGCCGCTGGATCGCGCGGCGCATGGGTCGCGCACCGTAGGCCGGGTCGTAGCCATCGCTGAGGATGAGATCCTTCGCGGCCTGGGTGATTTCGAGTTTCAGTCCCCGGGGTGTCAGCATCTTGCGAACCGAGTTGAGCTGCAGTTCGATGATGACGCCGAGTTCTTCCTTCGAAAGCTGGTTGAAGACGATGATGTCGTCCACACGGTTGAGGAACTCCGGGCGGAAGGCCTGCTTCAGGAGTTCGAGCAGTTTCTTGCGCGCATCCTCCTGCCCGTTCTTCTGGCGCTGGTTGACGGAACCCATGAAGCCCATGCCCACACCTTCTTTGGCGAGGTTGCTGCCAATGTTGGAGGTCATGATGATCACGGTGTTCTTGAAATCCACGGTGCGGCCCTGGCCATCGGTCAGGCGGCCATCATCGAGGATTTGCAGCATCGTATTGAAGACATCGGGGTGGCCCTTTTCGATTTCGTCGAAGAGGACGACCGAGTAAGGCTTGCGGCGCACGTGTTCGGTGAGTTGGCCGCCTTCGTCATAGCCGACATAGCCCGGAGGCGCGCCAAGCATTCTGGAGACGGAGTGCTTCTCCATGTACTCCGACATATCGACGCGGACCATGGCTTTGTCGTCATCGAACAGGAACTGCGCCAGGCCCTTGGCGAGTTCGGTTTTGCCGACGCCCGTGGGGCCGAGGAAGATGAAACTGCCGATGGGGCGCTTGGGGTCACTCAGGCCGGCGCGATTGCGGCGGATGGCGTTCGCGACGAGAGACACGGCTTCGTTCTGGCCCACCACACGGTCATGCAGCCGCTCTTCCATGTTGATGAGCTTTTGGATTTCGCCTTCGAGCATGCGGGAAACCGGGATGCCCGTCCACTTGGCGACGATCTTGGCGATATCTTCTTCGTCAATCTCTTCTTTGAGCAGCGCCGAGCCGGACTTGATGTGCTCCAGTTCATGGGTCGCGGTTTCGAGATTGCGTTCAATCTCGGCCAGCTTGCCGTACTTCAACTGCGAGGCGCGTTCGTAGTCCTGGGTGCGTGTGGCGCGCTCCTCTTCGAGCCGGGTGGATTCGAGTTCCTCCTTCAACTGCTGGACGCGGTTGATGGCGGACTTTTCCTTGGTCCAGCGCTCTTTCAGGATCGCGGATTCGCCGCGCAGGCGTTCGAGTTCGTTTTCAACATGGCGCAAACGGTCCTTGGACGCGGCATCGCTTTCGCGGTGCAGGGCCTGGCGCTCGATTTCGAGGTGCGCGACGCGGCGCTCCAGGTTGTCGATTTCAATCGGCATGGAACCGATTTGGATCTTGAGAGCGGACCCGGCTTCATCGACGAGATCGAGTGCCTTATCGGGCAGGAAGCGGTCGGTAATATAGCGGTGCGAGAGCACGGCCGCAGCGATGATGGCCGAATCCTTGATGCGGACAGAGTGGTGGATTTCGTATTTCTCTTTGAGTCCGCGAAGGATGGCGATGGTGTCATCGACAGTGGGCTCTCCGACCTGGACGGTTTGGAAGCGGCGCGCGAGAGCAGCATCTTTCTCGACGTACTTGCGGTATTCGCTGATGGTGGTGGCACCGATGCAGCGGAGTTCCCCGCGGGCAAGCGCGGGCTTCAGCATGTTGGCTGCATCGATTGCGCCTTCCGAACCGCCCGCGCCGACGAGGGTGTGCAGTTCGTCAATGAAGCAAATGATTTCGCCGTGAGATTCGGTGACTTCCTTGAGGACGGCCTTGAGGCGGTCTTCAAATTCACCACGGAACTTGGTGCCGGCGACCATGGAGCCAAGGTCGATGGCCATGAGCTTCTTGTTGCGGAGCTGGTCAGGAACGTCGCCTTTGACAATGCGCTGGGCGAGGCCTTCCACGATGGAGGTTTTGCCGACGCCGGGCTCACCGATCAAGACGGGATTGTTCTTGGTGCGGCGGCTCAAGACCTGCATCACGCGGCGGATTTCCTCATCACGGCCGATGACGGGGTCGAGCTTGCCGTTGCGGGCCTGGGCGGTCAGATCGACTGCGTAGCGCTCTAACGCCTGGTATTTGGATTCGGGATTTTGGTCTGTCACGCGCTGGGTTCCTCTCACGGCGACTAACGCTTTCAGGATCGCATCATGCGTTGCGCCCTGTTTGTTCAGCAGACTGCCTGCGGGGTCATAGCGCTGGTTGGAGATGGAGAGCAGCAGGTGTTCCGTGGAGACGTATTCGTCTTTGAAAGATTCCGCTTCCTTGAAAGCTTCTTCGAGCACGGCGTTCAGGGATGGGGCAACGTACATGCCGGCGGGTTGTCCGGCGACCTGGGGTAGCGAGGTGAGCTGACGGGTGGCCTCATTGACGACGAGGTCAGGTTGTGCGCCGCACTTTTCCAGCACGGGACGGACGATGCCTTCCTTTTCGACAGCGAGGGAAATGATGAGGTGGAGCGGATGGACGGCCTGGTGACCGTTCTGTCCGGCGAGCTCCTGAGCGTGCTGGACGGCCTCCTGGGCCTTTTGGGTGAGTTTGTCGAAGCGGAATGCCATTGGGATTTCCTTAAAACATCAAATGATCAGCAAAGCGGCGCACGCTTTTCAAAATTCGCCAGCTTGAAAAGGCGTGCGCCGGACCGTTGGGAGCGAAAACGGGTTAGACGGCGGCTTTCACGGCGGGAGCTGCGGCTTTGGCCGAGACGGCGACCTTCACCTGACGGGGCTTGGCGGCTTCTTTCTTCGGGAGCGAGATGGTAAGCACTCCGTCTGTATAGTCTGCCTCCACCTTCTCGGTGTCAAGGGTGGCCGGGACGGCGAAGCTGCGGAGGAAGTCGCCGTAGCTGCGTTCAATGCGGTGATAGCCCTTCACCTTTTCGTCCTTTTCGAACTTGCGGTGGCCGCGGATGGTGAGGGTCTGATTTTCGACGCGGACGTCGATGTCAGCGATGTTGATATCGGGCAGGTCTGCCTTGAGGGTGAGAGCGTCCTCGGTCTCCAGGATGTCGACGGCTGGGGACCAGGGGCGGCTGGTGCGGGGTTCGCTCATCAGGCGGGTGACGGCGTCCTCAAAGAGGCGGAGGCCCTGAAACGGATCGAAAGTAACTGCGTTGCTCATGGTTGTATGGATGTCCTTTCCTCGATTTGGATTCAACGTCTTCAAGAAACCTTATCCAATTGCAAATATAAAATATGAGTGCGTTCTTGTCAATAGACAAAACACCGTACTTGTAAAGATTTCATACGGCGCTCCAATTCGACCTCTCCCTACATTCCCGCTAGCGGCGGAAGGTCTTCCAGAGTAAGCTTTGGGACATGAAGCTCCGCGCCTTATTGGCTGGACTGCTGGTTACAGTTGCGACCGCAAAGGCGGCTTGTATCGCGCCCGACAGCAGCCCTTGCCGGACTTTGGAATATGACACCAGCAGCTGGGACGAGGGGAGCGGGCAGCGTTACCGGCTGCACAGGGTGGAAGCAGTGGCGGGCGGCGGCAGGGCGATGATCCGTGAGTCGCGGGAGATCTTCCGCTTGTATCTGCTTGCGGCGAAAGTGTACGACCGCGCGAGGATCATCCTTCCCGCCCAACAGCGGACGGTAGAGGTGGAGTACACGCACAGGGAGTTTCAGGACTTGGGCGGCCTGTGGTGGTTCAATGGGCGCTGGAGTGGGGAGGCGGATTGTTTCCGGCGGGCTGCTGTACAGGAAATTGAGGGTGCGGTTCTCGCTAACGGCTTTCAGAAATCCGGGCGCGTGGTGCAGGTTGCGGGGGTTGCCGCAATCGAATATGTCCGGCGTTACCAGAGGGAAGGGCGGATGATTGCAGAGACCAAGGCGCTGGCACCCGCGCTGGGGTGTACGGAAGTGTCATTCGTGAGGGCAGAACGCAATGCTTACGGCCTGCCGGTGGCGGGCTTTGTATCGGAGTTAACCGCACTGGCATGGGACGAGCCGCACAGGGAACTCTTCGAGGTCCCCGGGAACTACCGGGAGGTTCGCTATTATCGTGAGCGCCGCCAGGTACCGGAATGGCCGTATTTGCCGGATTTGAGCTTTTCCCACGGGAGGTAAGTGCGAAACACATCATGCTGCACTGGATTGACCAACACCGGGACACCCTGTGGCTCGCGGGCTTCCCGATTTACTTCATCGCTTTGTGGTGCCTCGTGGGCTGGATTATGGGCAACCTTAGCGGCTGGGCAAAACTGGCAACGCACTTCAGAGCCACCGCACCCTTCGGCGGAACTTGTTGGCATTTCCAAAGTGCCTCCATGCGATGGAATACCCGCTTTGGCAATTGCCTCACCGTGGGAGTAGCCCCCAATGGCCTTTATTTGAGCGTGGTGCCGATTTTCAGGCTCGGGCATCCACCCTTACACATTCCCTGGGAGCAGATTACCGTGAGTGAGCGCGGGTTCCTGTTCTGGCGGCGGGTGCGGCTTGGGTTAGGGCGGGAATCGAACATACCTTTCTCCATCGGGACGCGGCTCGCATCGAGACTGCGCACCGCGGCGGGAGATCACTGGCCCGTCGCAGAAGCGTGACGCACGTACTATCCTTCCCGCATGGCGCTCTACCCCAACCTGGCGTTCCGCTACCGCTTTTCTGTCCTTGCCCTTCACGGGGGCGAAGGGGGGATGTTGGGGCCGGGACCCGGATGCATGCCGGTGTTCCTGCCGCAGGCGATCCATGCCGGGGGCAGGCTCGACTTGCTGGCGAGGGAAAAGATCAGGGAAGCGGCCCGGCTCCTGGTGGCTCCAGTAGTTCGGCTCTTGTGAGCCGGGCCCGCCTTACCCTTTTTACTTCAAGTACTTCTTGAGATCTGGAGTGAGCAGCTGTTGGATTTCCGGCGAACTCAGGTTCTCCTTCGTCACCACGGTGGCGGGAAGGTCAACCTGTTTGGCCGGCGTCTTGCCATTCAGTGCGTCATTCAACGTGGCCACGGCGTCATGTCCCATGCGGAAGGGGTCTTGCGCCACCAGTGCATTGATGGTGCCTTCTTTGAGAGCATCCACGATGGGATCAGAGGCGTCGAAGGCCACCAGCTTCACTTTGCCGGCGAGTCCATGGGACTTCAACGCCTGCGCGGCACCGAGGCTGCTTGGTTCGCACGACGCAAAGACGCCGTCGAGCTTGGGGTTCGCGGTCAGGATGTTCTCCATGGCGGAGAGGGCTTTTGCGCGGTCAGACATGCCGAATTGGGTGGCGACTACTTTGAGACCGGGGAACTCGGCGGCGATGACGTCGGTGAAGCCTTTTTCCCGATCCACGGTGGAAGCGCTGCCGGGGACGTTGCCGAGCACGCCGACAGTCCCTTTGCCGCCGAGAAGTTTGCCCAGCGTGCGGCCGGCGGTCTTGCCTGCCTCGTAATTATTAGTGGCGACGAAGCTGACGTAGTCCTTGGAATCGGAGGCGGAATCGAAGATCACCACAGGGACCTTTTCGCGCATGGCCCGGGCGAGCGAAGCGTCAAAGGCGGTCTTATCTGTGGGGGCGAGCACGATGCCGTCCACATGCCGGTTCAGCATGGAATCAAAGATGGCCAGTTGGCGGGCGAATTCGGTCTCCGCGGGCGGGCCGTCCCAAAGGATTTCGACTTTGGCTTCCTGGCTTGCGGCGATGGCTCCGGCATGGACGGTCTGCCAGAAGATGGCGGCAGTCCCTTTGGGAATCACCGCGAGGCGGCGCACTTTCTGCTGATTGCGGGATACAGCGGTCAAACCACAGAGCAATAACAACGCAATTTTATTGGGCACACCAGCCTCCATCGATCAAGATATCTGTTCCAGTAATAAAGCCGGCTTCTTCCCGGCAGAGATAAGCAGCCAGGGCCCCGATCTCTTCCACTTTGCCCCAGCGGCCAACGGGGATTTTGGCGACGAAGCTGGCGTTGAGTTCGGGGTTGTTGAGAATGGGCGCATTGATTTCCGTGGCAATGGGGCCGGGGCTGATGCCATTGACGGTGATGCCTTCGGGGGCCAGTTCGAGCGCCAGAGCTTTGGTGAGGCCCAGAATCGCGGCCTTGCTGGAAGAATACGCAGTCCGCTGCGGCAGTGAGATATGGGCCATCATGGAGGTCAAATTGATGATGCGTCCATAGCCGGTTCCCTTCATATGCGGGACAAACTGGCGGCAGCCGAGGAAGACGCTGGTGAGATTGGTGTCGATGACGAGCTTCCATTCTTCGAGCGTGAAATCCGTGATGTTCTTGCGCAGGTTCATGCCGGCGTTGTTGACCAGGATCTGCACCTTGCCGAGTTTGGTGGAGACTTCCTGATCGAGCCGCAGGTAATCGGCTTCGATGGTGGCGTCTGCGGTGAAGACTTCGGCAATGCCACCGGCGGCGTGGATCTCCGCGGCGGTCTCTTCGAGTCTGGCCCGGTCGCGCGCGACCAGCGCCACAGAGGCCCCCTGCGCGGCGAGGGCGATTGACATGGCTTTGCCCAGCCCCTTGCTGGCACCGGTCACGAGGGCGGTGCGTCCCTGGAGTTCTTTCATATTTTGCGCCAACAGCGGATTGTATCAGCGATCTGCTGCAGCAGTTGCTCCAGGCCTTCGATCTCCACGCCGATCTCCAGCCAATAGCAGCGCAGAGGCTGGATCAGGCCTTCGCAACCTTCGCAGAGATTGACCGCATCTTTGGCGGTGGTGAGCAGGATTTCGCAGCCGATATCGGTGGCGTGGCGAACGAGGCGGCGCAATTCCACGGGCGAGTAGCGGTGATGGTCATCAAAGCTGATCTGCTCTCTGGGGGCGAGGCCGAGTTGCCCGAGCGAGCGCCAGAAGGAATGGGGATTGCCCAAGCCGCAGAAGGCGATGGCGGGTCCGTCGCTGACTTCCTCCTGGCTGGCGGGGCGTCCGCCGAAGGTGCGCCATGCCGCGGGTACGGTCTTGGCGCGGTAGATGGGCGCGGCAGGGTTGTAGCGCCGCAACACGTGTTCTATGGCAGCGACGCAGGGCACTTCATCACTGCGCGTGATGAGAAAGGCGCTGGCGCGGGCAAGTCCTTCGAGTGGCTCGCGGAGGCGCCCGAGGGGCAGCAGTTCGCCGTCGCCAAAGGGGTGCAGCGCGTCGACCAGGACGAGATCGAAGTCACGGGCGAGTTGCAGGTGCTGGAAGCCATCGTCGAGCAGGAGGCGTTCGGGCTGGACTTGGCGCAGCAGCAGTTCGCCCGCCTCAAAGCGGTCGGCGGCGATGCCGATGGGGATATCGATGAGGCCCTGGTAGAGCTGAGCTTCGTCGCCGGTGTGGCTGAGGGGCAGGCGGGTTTGGGAGTTCGGGAGAACGACAGGTTTGCGGGCGTCGCGGCCATAACCGCACATGAGCAGGCCGGAATTGGGCAGGTGACGCAGCAGTTCAATGGTCACGGGGGTCTTGCCGGTGCCGCCCGCAGTAATATTCCCCACGCTGATGACCGGGACAGGCAGCCGCCGGGTGCGCGTGCGTTTGCTGTTGCGGTCCAACTGGCTGCCGTACTTCCAGAGCTGGGCCAGGAACCATTCGATGGCGAAGAGCGGCTGCGGGGGGCGGAAGCGGGGCAGGCGGGAATCGTAAAGAGAAAGCAGTGCGGTGAGGGTGCGGGCGGTGGCTCCGCGCTTCTCATCGGCGGCGGCTTTGGCGGCGGGCCCGAGGGTGTTGTCGCGATGGGCTTGCAGGATAGCGCTGGCGAGATGGCTGCCGTCCGGAATGGGAAGCCAGGCGTTGCGGGCCTCAAAATGGTCGGCGATGTCCTGAAAGTTTTCCATGTGCGGGCCGGCGATGACGGGCTTGCCGCAGGCCGCGGGTTCGAGGATGTTGTGACCGCCCTTTTCGACGAGGGAGCCGCCCATGAAGACCACGTCCGCGAGTGGAAAGAGGCTACTCAGTTCGCCGACGGTATCGAGCAGCAGGATGTCGGCGGAGGGGTTGTCAAGCTGGGTGCGGCGGGTCCAGGAAAGGTTGGCGGCGGTGAGTTTGCGCGCGACGTGTTCGAAGCGTTCGGGCTTGCGGGGGACGAGGATCAGACGCCAGCCGGGGAGTTGGGTTTGTGCGTGGAGGACGGCATCCTCTTCTTCGGCGTGGTCATCGGCGGAGGTACTGGCGGCGATCCAGAGCGGGGCCGGGGAGGCTTCCACGAAAGCGCGCACGGGTGGTGCGGGCGGCTGGCCTGCGGGGGTGAAATCGTATTTCAGATTGCCGGCGGCGGTGACTTGTTCCGGGGCGGCTCCGGCGGTGATGTAGCGGCGGGCCATTTCGTCGGACTGGACAAGGATCTGGTCACAAAGCCGCAGCACGGGGCGGAAGGCTGCGGAAAACTTACGGTAGCGGGGCAGAGCGCGGTCTGAGATGCGGCCGTTGAGGATCATGAGTCCGGCATCGGTGCGTGTGACTTCCCGGAAGAGGTTGGGCCAGATTTCGGTCTCCATGATGAGGACCAGTGAGGGCCGGAGGTGGCGCAGGACGCGGCGCACGCACCAGGCGGTATCGAGGGGGCAGTAGAAGACACCGTCGGCGAGGCCGGTAAGGCGCGTGTCGGCGGTTTGGTGGCCCGCGAGGGTGGTGGTGCTGACGAAGATTTTGATGCGCGGGCGGGCTTGGCGAAGGGCGGCAAGCAGGGGAATGGCGGCGATGATTTCCCCGACGGAAACCGCATGCAACCAGATTGCTCCCGCGGCGGTCTGCTTCCATGAAGACGGCAGTGTGCCGAGGCGTTCGTCGAGCGTGGCGAAGTAGCGCTTGTCCCGCAAGCCCCGCCAAAGAAAGTAGACTAGAAGTGCTGGCGAGGCCAGGCCTTGCAGCACCCGATAGAGGAGGAAGATCACTTTGCGGCCGGTGTCGAAAACAGTTGTTGCGTTCCTGTGTGTGAGTATAGCGGTGAGCGCGGCGGATCATCCGGAATTCAAGGCAAAGCCTGCCAGCAGTTACGCGAACAAGCAGACCAGTGAGAACGTTACGATCGCGGTGGAGCAGTATGAGACGGATGAGCAGACCAAAGAGCCGTTCGGCAAAGTGAACCCTTTCCGGCACGGGGTGCTGCCGGTGCTGGTGGTGATTGAGAACAAGGGGAAAGACGCCATCAATCTGAACCGGATGAAGCTGCGTTACGTTCTGCCGGACCGGACCAAGGTGGAGAATACGCCAGCCTCGGAAGTGCGTTATCTGGATGGCGTGCAGCGGCCCAAAACGGTGAATGCTCCGCTGGGCGGGTTGCGGATTGCGAAGACGAAGCCCGGTCCGCTGTCTGACTGGACGATTGAAGGGCGGGCCTTCTCTGCCCCGGTGCTGGCACCCGGCGAGACGGCTTCTGGCTTCTTTTATTTTCAAACTTCGACTTCGGCTGCGGCCACAGTGATTATTTCGGGGTTAACACATGCAGGGAGCGGTGAAGAGCTGTTCTACTTCGAGATACCGGTGAAATGACCATGCGGATACTGATTGCACTCGCGTTTGCGGGCGTGTTGCTCGCGCAGAAAAAAGGGATGCCGGTGGACCCGCGCGAAATCGGGAACCGGGCGATTCCGTTTGAGAAGCTGCAGAACGACCTGGGGTCGGCGGTGGCGCACGCGTCGCGGCTTTCCGGCGCGGACCGGGCGAAGATTGACCAGGCCAATCTGGTTTTGGGGCAAGCTGCGGCGGACCGGCGGGACCAGCACAAGGTAAATAAGAAGAAGATCCTTTCGGCGCTGAAAGATATTGAGAGCATTGAGGCCCGCAACGTCTTCCCCGCGGAGGATCGCAAGATGCTGGCAGAGGACCGCAAGAAGGCGGAAGCCGCGGCGAAGGAACCCACGGAAGTGACCTATGTGTATGTGGGGAAGGCCGGGCAGCCGATTTAAGCGGACCATTTGACAGATGGATACGCTTTTCGACCTTGCCCCGCCGCTGCGCTTTGACCGGGATGGCTTTCGGGACAGGCTGGCGCGGCTGGCGGAGCAGAATATCCGCATCGGCGGCAGTTCCTGGAAGTATGAAGGCTGGCTCGACCAGATCTACCGCCGCGAGCTCTATATGACGCGCGGGCGGTTTTCGAAGAAGGCCTTCGAGGAACGCTGCCTCAGCGAATATGCCACGGTGTTCCCGACAGTCTGCGGCGATTTTGCGTTCTACCAGTTCCCGACGGTCGCCTTTTGGCAGAAGCTCTTCGCGCAGACCCCACCGGGATTCCAGTTCGGCTTCAAGATTCCAGAGCAGATTACCGTGCCGCAGTGGCCGATGCATGCGCGGTATGGGGCGCTGGCCGGCACGGCAAATCCAGCGTTTCTGGATGCGCAATTGTTCCATGATGCGTTTCTGCGGGCGATCCAGCCGTGGCAATCGCAGACGGGCGTGCTGATCTTTGAGTTTGGGACGTTCCGGCAGAACACGTTCGGGTCGGCGCTGGAGTTCACGCGGGCGCTGGATCCCTTTTTGGCGCAGTTGCCCGCGGGGTGGCGGTATGGGGTGGAGATCCGAAATGCGGATTTCCTGAAGCCGGAGTATTTCGCGTGCCTGCGGTCGCATAATGTGGCGCATGTCTACAACGCCTGGACGCGGATGCCGGAGTTGCCGGAGCAGTTGGCGATGCGGGAATCGCGGACGGCGGATTTTCTGGTGGCGCGGGCACTGCTGCGGAAGGGACGGACGTATGAGGAGGCGGTGCAGAGTTTCTCGCCCTACAGGGAAGTGCAGGATGTCAATCCATCGGCCAGGCAGGGGTTGAAGGAGTTGGTCAGCATTGCGCAGACTGAGGGGATGGCCGCGATTTTGTTTGTGAACAACCGGCTGGAGGGGAATTCACCGGGAACGATCGTGGCGGTGACGACATAACGGTGGGGTGACTGGTATACTGAAGTTTCGCACCTGAATGGGCCTGTAGCTCAGTTGGTTAGAGCGCTTCCTTGACACGGAAGAGGTCTGCAGTTCGAGTCTGCACAGGCCCACCATTCCATATTCCAGCCTTGCCGCCGGCGCCTAGGAAACTGCCAGCACCTCGTCATACAGATCTTGGGCCGTCGCATGCCGACTGGAGGGGTCCGTGGACTTCGCCTTCTGGAGTGTTGCCGCGAGACCGGGGTTTTCTGCGTAACCGGTATTAGTGGTGATCTGCGCGAGCCAAACTCCCAGTGAGTAGACGTCGGAAGCAGGAGTGATCCGCCCGCCGGACATTTGTTCCGGGCTTGCAAACGCGGGAGTGAACCGGGCGATGTCGTGTTTCATCCGGGTGTCTTTGCTTCCGGGGCGCACGGCGTTTCCAAAGTCGATCAGGTGGGGTTCGTTGTCGGCCGAGACGAGAATGTTGGCTGGCTTCAGATCACCGTGCACAATACCGTTGGCATGAAGATACGCAGCGATGGAGCAGACCTTGAGAAAGCGGTCCAGTGCTCCGCGGCCGCCGTCGGTTCTGGCTGCAATCCACTGGTGCGCGGGAATACCGTCCACAAATTCGCGGATCACGTATTTCCAGACACCGGAAACCTTACCTTTGCTGATCAGGCGGGGAATGTTCGGGTGGCGCAGCGTTTCGAGAATGCCCTGCCGCCGGACCTGCTGGTTTGTGGAGCTTAGCTGGCTGAGTTTGATGGCTGCGGTGTAACCGTCAGTCTCCCGCACGGCACGGTATACAGAACCGGTGCCGCCCTTCCCGAGTAGCCCCACGAGGCGGAAGTCTTCTATCAACTGCGGGACTTCAGGGATATCTTCCGGATGTGGTTCGAAGTGCTTCGGGATAACGGCGTGACCATCCAGAGCAAGAAGTGTCTCTACTTCGTGCCGCAATTCGATATCATCGCCGCACTCTTTTGTTACAAATTGTGTCATCTCGCTGGCCGGAATTAGTTCGGCGGCGTCCAGAATTTGTTTCGCCCGCAACCATCTACGGGATGGCATTACCGTGAGATCTCCCGCGAAAGCCATAACCTGGCCGTCCGCCACTCCCGTTTTACGGTAGCGGTGGAAATCCCCAGCGCCGCAGCGGTCTCTTCGACACTTAGTCCGGAAAAGTAGCGCATTTCCACGATGGATGCCTGACGTGGATCTAAAGCTGCAAGGTCAGTCAAGGCGAGATCGAGGCGCTCGATGTCGGGATTTGCTTCTTCAATGAAATCGGTCTGGCGGTCGAGTAACTGGACGGCGACACCGTCGCCCCGGCGCTGACGCTTCCTGGATTTGGCGTAATCGACCAGAATACGGCGCATCATCCAGGCGGCGAGGGTCAATACCTGGGAGCGTGAACTCCAATCGACCTTGTCCTGGCGCGCGATTCTCATGTAGGCCTCATGCACCAGTGCCGTGGCTTGCAGGGTATGTCCCTGACGCTCAGCCGCCAAACGGGTCTTGGCCATTCTGCGGAGTTCGGCGTAATACTCCGGGAGGAATTTCTCTCCTTCGAACGTTTGTTCGGGTGGGGGAGTGTTCCCGGAAGGAGAGGGGTCTGGAATGGGGCTATTCACTTCTGGTTCTATACCTGGCCGCCGGACGGTAAATCGCAGCACAGAGTTTGGCTCTGTGTCAGTACAAAGGTACCTGTCATGGAAGGGCCCAAAAGTACAATTTAATACAAGACGCAAAAAAAATCTCGCACGAATGATCCCTTTTTAGTACTTTTGTCGCGTTAAACCTTGCAACGGTACTGTGTACCCGCAGCCGATGCCGGAGGTGTATCTCTTGCCTTGAATCCGGGGACTTTTGCTGTGCCTTTGGGGGCATGGCAGGGTGGATTCAGCGCAGAAAGAGATCTCCGTATCTCATTGTTAGGAGGAGTAGATAATTAATGAAAGCTTTATTTAACGCGCTGGCCGTCGCAGGCCTGGCAGTGGTGGCGCAGGCCAGCACTTTCACGGACCCTTTGACGTCCACAACTTTGAGTCCGTACTTCAGCATCGTGCAGACTGTCGCCAACTCTTATGATGTGACCCCGACCACGGACGGGTTGAAGCTGTCCTGGAACGGATCCAGTTCCGCATCAGGCTTCAAGTATGTCAGCGTGGTGTTTGACCTGGCCGACTTTGGCGGCGATATCGCCAGCGCCGATTTCGATATGTCGGTGTCATTCCACGACGCCGTGCTCCCGACCACCGGCTCCGGGGTGAATCAGGTGGAATTCGGATACGACGATCCGCAAGCCGCTGTGCTCTCTGACAGCGCCGGTTCCCAGGGTGTTCACTGGTACAACGGGACGATTTTCCCGGCTCAGGTTGGCACACAGACTGCCGGCACCTTTGACGTCAAGCGTGTGAGCGGCGTAATTACGGCCGACTTCATCACGACGGGCGGTACGCATTACACGCTCGCGACTTATGGCAGCAGCAGCAGTCCCAACCCGATCTCAAACATTCACTTCAACCTGAATGACAACGGCACCACGAGCGACACATCCGTGTATTTCGACAACTTCAGCATCAGCAGCAGCGCGCTGACGACCCCGACTCCGGAACCGGCCAGCATGTTTCTGATGGCTGGCGCCGGTCTCGTCGCGGCGTTCCGCCTGCGCCGCCGCGCTTAATTCTGCAGCCTACTTTCGGAACAAACGGGGCCGGTTGAGCTTTCCAGGCCCCCGTTCCCTTCCCTGGACGCTTCCGCAGTCTCCCTTCTGCGAGAGCGTCCTTTTTTATTTTCACTGGATCGGCTTTCAAGATCTTGTTATTCCCGAGCCTGCCGAAATACGAGTTTTCATCCTCCCTTGTTCCGTTTAGATTAGTTTTCCACCGCGCATCCATGGTCGCCGGGGTTGCAGTACCCCGGTAGAAATTTCGTCGTAAGTTTCGAGATCGATCTCAGCTACTTCTCCCGTTCTCCCATTTGTAAGGAGTTTCCAAGAGAGAAGTATGCAGAGTATCCAATTTCGGGGGGCGGCGCTGGCCTGCCTTGCTGCCGTGTATGCCGCTGGGGCCTTTGCCCAGTCCATCGCCGTTGCTCCCCAATCGCCGAGTGCTGGCGTTAATGCCACCGTGCAATTCGCGGCTCATGTGAGTGGCGGACTGAGTTCCACCGTCCAATGGTCGGTGGCAGGTGTAAAGGGTGGCAACAGCACGAGCGGAACGATCTCGGCCAATGGCCTGTACACGGCCCCCGCAAACTTGCCCGCGCAGAATCCAGTCACGGTGACGGTGAGCAGCGTGTCTAACCCGTCGGTTTCCGCATCCACTTATGTCACGATTCTGGCTGCCGGACCGACGATCACCTCCGTCAGCCCCAATCCACTGCCCACGGGAAGTTATACGGTGACCATCCAGGGCTCAGGCTTTCAGCCTTATGCGGTAGTCCTGAATACATCGAACAAACAGACTATCCAGCTTGCTGCGGATTCGATCACCGCCAACAAGATTGTTGCCTCAGGCTGGCAGGCGAATGCCACCACGGCAACCTTTTCCGTCAAGAACCCGGGCAGCGTGGCGAGTAACAGCATTACCGTTCCGGTAGTGAGTTCCACGCCGACTTATACGTTGACCGTGGCGAACGGGACTGGCGGAGGCTCTTATGCGGCGGGTACGGTTGTTACCGTCACGGCGAATACGCCTCCTGCGGGACAGAAATTCACAGGCTGGACAGGTGCCACGGTCGCCAACCCATTGGCGGCCACGACAACCGTGGTTATGCCTGCCGCCGGAGTGAGCCTGACGGCAAATTACAGTTCTTCCACCGCAGCCTCTTATGCCCTGACGGTGGTCGGCGGTGCGGGCAGCGGCACTTATGTGGCGGGAAGCACGGTAACCATCACGGCGAATGCGCCTCCGGCAGGCCAGGCCTTTGTGAACTGGACTGGAGCAGCAGTGAACAACGCCGCTTCGTCATCGACCACCCTGACCATGCCAGCAGCCCCTGCCACGGTAACTGCAAACTACACCACCGGGGCAAACCTTTATAACTTGACCGTGACGAATGGCACGGGGTCAGGCAACTATGCCGCGGGCACGCTGGTGACCATCACGGCGAATGCGGCACCCTCCGGGCAGGCGTTCTCCGGCTGGAGTGGCCAGCAAGTGGCGAACACCAATGCCACCACCACTACACTGCTCATGCCCGCCTGGACCACTTCCGTTACGGCCAGCTTCTATCCGGTACCCAATGCGATTCCCTTCCCGGTAACTTCACACCCCCGGATATGGCTGACCACAAATGATATGCCGCGCCTGCAATCCTGGGCCACAAGCTCCAACCCGGTGTATCAGAACGGCCTGCTGCCGGTGCTGCAAAAGGCTGTCTCGGATTATGAGACGCAGTTTTTCCCTGGCGGTGTTCCGAATGCCAATTACCCGGACCCTGGTGACGTGCAGGGCTACACGGGCATTCTTACGGAACAGACAGCGGTGGTGCTCGCTTTGAATTCCCTGATCGACGCCAGCCCCTCCAACCGGATCAAGTACGCACAGTATGCACGCAACCTGCTGATGTATGCCATGAATCAGGCTGCGCTGGGACATGCGGCGAATCTGCCTTTCCGCGACCCGGCCTTCGCGGTTTACAACCGTGCCAATGGGTCCGGTGAACAGTGGCCCTTGATTGTGGACTGGATTTACAACGCAGTCGATGGCCAGGGCCAGCCGATTCTCACCTCGACGGACAAGCGGACGATCCGCAACGTATTTCTGATGTGGGCGAACGATTGCATCAATGCTTCCACCACGGGAGGAGATCATCCGGTTCCGATTGGTGCGGCGAATTCCACCCAGTTACTGCCCAACCAGCAACCTTACCGCATGGCAGCGAATAACTATTACTCCGGCCATGTGCGTGAGTTAACCATGATGTCGCTGTCGATTGATCCGGTGGATGACCCGGCCCTGGATACGAGCCGCCCGCCGCAGGTGCTGGGGAATTCGCTGCGCAGTTACATTAACAATGCAACAGGTTCCTGGCTGTATCAGCAGTGGGCCATGTACGGGGAACCGGCGGCGGTGGCGGCGGCTTACGGCATCTCCGGTAGTGGTGCGGGCTTCGGCTTGGCCAGTGGCGGCTTGCCTCCGGAGGGCATGCTCTACGGTGTTTCCTACGCCACGGTGCTGGGTGAACTGCTGGCACTGCAAACAGCGGGCTTCAATAACCCGGCCTACTCCGGGCCACAGATCGCAATGATCAATACCCCGATGTGGGACCGGTTTGTGCGTGGTGTGTTTACCTCCCTCACGCCCACGTCGAAGACTTATCCGGGTTATGAAGGGTATCTTGGAGATGTCTATCAGCTCACCACTTACGGCGATCTGCTGCGCTTCTTCGTGACGCCGGATTACATGGCACCCTTTGCACTGCTGGCGCTGCTCGAAGGCCAACAGGGCAACACGGCCCATCTCGCGGACGCGCGCTGGTTCTCTTACAACGTAGTGCAGGGCGGGCCCTCCGCGTTCTATCAGCGGATGCTGACGCCGTATTCGATTACCCATACGCTGCTGTACTTCCTGCTGTTTGATCCGGCGGTGAATCCGGCGACGCTGGCTGATCCGCGGTCCTCGCTGCCAACCACGTTTATCGACTCTCCGCAGAGCCGTCTGGTAAGCCACAGCGACTGGTCAGCAAATGGAACGATGTTTGATTACAAGGCCACCTGGGAATCCATCAATCATCAGGACGGCAATGCCGGGCAATTCGAACTTTACCGCAAGGGCGAGTGGCTTACCAAGGAACTCGCCAACTATGACGACCACGGTCTCGGCATGACGTGTTACTACCACAACACGCTGTGTTTGCAGAACACGAGTCCGGACGGCAATCCGCAGGTTGGTTACTTTGAAGCGGGCGAACTGGCCAATGGCGGACAGTGGGTGCTGGCGGAGAATGCCGGTGACCCAACGACGCAGTTCAGCAGCGGAACAGGTTACACCTTTGCGGCCAGTGATTTGACCAAGCTCTATAACCGGCCGAATCCCTGGACACCCAGCGCCAGTATCGATAACATCACGCAGGCAACGCGCTCCATCCTTTGGCTGAACAACGATTACATCGTGGTCTATGACCGGGCGACGTCAAAGAATGCAGGTCTGTTCAAGCGCTTCAACCTGACGCTGATCACCAATCCTTCGATCAGTGGCAATACGCTGACAGAGACACTGCCGAGCGGACAGCAGTTATTCGTACAGAGTCTGCTGCCCGCAAATGCCACCATCACCGCGCGGAACACAGCGGGCGATTTGACTACTGTGGCGGAACTGGAACCGGCACAGTATGTGGCCACCGTGCAGGATGCCTCCAACCCCGCCGATACGCGTTTTCTGCATGTGCTGCAGGGTGCGGATTCCAGTGTGTCGATGGTGCCGGCGGTGCATGTGCAGAGCACGGCGGGAATGGCCTTCGACGGTGCTGCTTTCGGGTCCAGCGCGGTGTACTTCCCGGTGACCGCGAGCACCGGCATCACGGCGACCACGCTGAATGCACCCACAGGTGTGCACACGGCGTACATCACGGGCTTGACGCCGAATGCTGGCTACAGCGTGAGCACGCAATCGGGCACGGGCGGCACCACTTTGGTGGTAACGGCCAATGTCAGCGGGATACAGACTGATGCAGCGGGGGTCTTGCGCGTCACGTTCTAACTGCGTGACGGACCAGAGCCGCGGGGAAGCGGAGTTACAACACGTCCCCGCGGCATGCATGGGAGACATATATGAAAAACATCATCAGAAAAAACAGATATCTTCTCGCCGGAATGTTGGCCGGCACGGTAATTACCTCCAGCGCGTTTGCGGATTCGGTCCTCTTCTCTTACACGGGTGGTTTGCAGCAGCAGACCATTGCCACGAGCGGCACCTATTACATTCTTGGGACCGGTGCCCAGGGAGGGTCGGCAAACGGCGGATTGGGTGGGGGCGGCACGTGGATCGCTGGTTCGGTGGATCTGACAGCGGGCACGGTGCTCGACATCATTGTGGGAGAGTCCGGCGCGACGGGCAATTTCGGCACGGATTGGGGCGGTGGTGGTGGCGGTGGAACGTTTGTTTGGATTGACGGGTTACCGGATCCGCTGTTGATTGCGGGCGGTGGTGGCGGTGCGGGTTATTCGGGTACCGGTGGCGTGGCTGGTTTCAGCTACCAGGAGGCAGGGTTCAGCGGCACGGCGGATAACGGCGGCGCGGGCGGCAGCAGCGGCAGCGGCGGACAAGGCGGCACGGGGACGGACCTGGGCTTTAATGGCGGTGGCGGCGGCGGCTGGACGGGCGCGGGTTCCGATGGCTACGGCAATGCACCGGGAACCGGCCTGGGCAGCGCGGGTGGCGGCGGCTGGGGCGCATTCTCCTTTGCGGGCGGTGCCGGCGGTTGTGATGACTGCATGGCGGGACCCTTTGCCAACGGTGGTTTCGGCGGTGGTGGTGGCGGGGGCTGGCTGGGTGGCGGCGGTGGTGGCGGCTACTCGGGCGGCGGCGGGGGCGATGGTTCGGGCGGATCCGGCGGCGCAGGCGGTTCGTTCATGACTCCCTCGATGGCGCTGCTGGTGTTCCAAGGCGGGGCCAATCAGGCGGACGGATTTCTGCAAATTGCCACGAGTCAGTCCGAACTGATGTCCACGCCGGAGCCCGGTACGTTCGCGCTGATTGCGCTTAGTCTTATTGCTGTCAGTTTGCTGCCGGTCCGCGCGAAGAACGCCATGCGCCGGTGAGCAGTGGGCATTCGTGATACTGGTGCGTATGACCCTCGAAGCCCAACTTTTTGTTGCTGACATGGCTGCTGCCGTGGATTTCTACACCAAACAGCTGGGCTTCGAGGTTGGCTTTCTCTTCTCTTCGGAGAACCTCATCCTGAGGAACCCGCGAACGGCGGCCTGTGCGCTTACCCTGAACAAACCGCGCACAACGGACTCGCCGTCCGCGATGAACGCAGCGGGTTCCTTGACCCGATTCCTGCCGCGAACGGCGGCCTGTGCGCTTATTACGGCCAGGTCTTTCGCGATCAGGCCAAATTGAACCTGCGGCTGGTTTGCGAACCGGTCTTCGCGGGGGACATACGGGAGCGGGAAGATTTGCTCTCCGCCACCATCACGCTTGGGGAAGCCGAGGATATCGGGCAGTTGTATCTGACTTACAAGGCGGCGGGGGTAAAGTTCCACCAGGAACTGCGGCAGGAAGCGTGGGGCAGTATGACCTTTACCGTTTCGGACCCGGATGGAAATCGGATTCTCTTTGCTGGTTCCATGGTGCGCGAGACCGGCAGTACTGGTTCTATCCCATGATCTTCTGATGGATTAGTGAATGTTTTCATACAATCCGCCGATATGATAGAAGTTGGCTCGCCGCAAACACAGACGCTGGTGGATAGGAATCGGGATCATGCTGGCCGGGATGCTGGCAGGGATCTTCATTGCCACCCGTGCGCCCGCCCCGAACCGGGCAGTGTATCGTGCGGTCTACACGCAAAACCCGCCTTATTACTCTTCTGAACCCGGAGGCGCGGCTAAAGGCGTCACCGTGGATTTGTTTGACATCGCGGCTGCCCGGCAGGGCGTGAAGCTCGAATGGGTTTACTCGATGGAAAAGCCCGAAGCCGTTCTTGCCAACCGGACTGCGGATGTTTATCCCATGGCTGCCATGACGCCGGAGCGGGAATCTGACCGCAATCTGCACCTCACAAGCGCGTGGCTGCGCACGGAAACCTGGCTGGTATGGCAGAGTGGAAAGTCCACTGATGTTCCTGATCTGAATGGCAAGCGGCTGGGTGTTCCCTCCGTGCTGGCCTACCGGCGGCTGGCGGAACTTCGTTACAAGACCTCGATTCTCGATCCAAAACCGGACCGTCCGGCGATTATGAGTGCGCTTTGCCGCGGTGAGACGGCGGCAGCGCTGATGGAATCGAGATCCCTGGCTTCGTTCCTGCTGGAGCGGCCACCCGACTGCAACGGTGTTGCCCTCCGGACCGAGCCTGTTTCCAACACCTATCAGGGTTTGGCCGTGCTGGGGAGGAGCGAGGACGGGCGAATTTTGGATGCGATGCGCGTCAGTCTGGACGAAATGGCACGGGATGGCACCGTGCAGAGGATTTACCGCAAGTGGGGCTTTGGGTTCTCGCCCGAGACGCAGCTTGCCGATGAGTTGAAGCAGTCTTTGGAACGACGGAAGCAACTCACGATTGTGGCCTCGGTGCTGGCCGGTCTGCTGCTGACGCTGGCGGTGATTGCGTTCATGTTGCGCCGCGCGCTGACGCAGGCGGACCGGGCGGCGGTCGCGAAGAGCCAATTCCTGGCCAACATGAGCCATGAAATCCGGACGCCGATGAACGGCATCGTCGGCATGGCGGAACTGCTGCGGCGGTCGGCGGACTTGGCGCCAGACCAGTTGCAATTGGTGGAGTCGATCCAGCTGTGCGGCCGCAATCTGACGCAGATTCTGAATGACGTACTGGATGTCAGCAAGATTGAGGCTGGCAAGGTGAAGCTGGAGGAGTTGGATTTCGCGGTCGGCGAACCGATCCGGATTGTCTTCGGCACGATGAAACCGGAGGCCGATGCCAAGGGCCTGACGCTGAGCGCGGAGATTTCGCCGGAGTTGCCGCCGTTCCTGAAGGGCGATTCCATTCGTCTGGCACAGGTCCTGCTGAATCTGGTGGGCAACGCGGTGAAGTTTACTCCGGCAGGCTCCGTCAAGGTGAGGGTTTCGCTGGGCAGTCAGGAGGGGGATGATTATCTGGTCCGTTTCGAAGTCATCGATACGGGGATTGGCATAGCGCCGGAGAACCAAAAGCATATCTTTGAACCCTTCACGCAGGCGGACTCCTCAACCACACGCCAATACGGGGGCACGGGCCTTGGACTGACGATCGTGAAACGGCTTGCCGAACAGATGGGGGGAACGGTTGGCCTGGAAAGCACGCCCGGGAAGGGGACAAATTTCTGCTTCACCGCATGGTTAAAGGAAGGCAGCAAGGTGATTGAAGCAAAGCCCGCGCCGGCGTCCACGGACAAGCTCCGCATTCTGCTCGCTGAAGATAATCCCATTAACCAGAAGGTTGCCTCGGCGTTGCTGAAACGGATTGGCCACAGCGTGGAAATCGCCAATAACGGCTTGGAGGCCGTGAACCGGCGGTTCAGCGGAGAGCATTTCGATGTGATCCTGATGGACTGCATGATGCCGGAAATGGATGGGTATGAGGCAACGCGGAAGATCCGGGAGCAGGAAGATCCGCAGAACCGCATTTGGATTGTTGCGGTGACGGCGAATGCGATGAAGGAGGACAGGGAGCGCTGTCTGGCTTCGGGCATGGATGATTATGTCGCCAAACCCTTCACGGCGAGGGATATGGAAGACTGCCTCGCCAGGATCCCTTCTCATGCTGCTGCCGGGAGATAGAATCACGGCATGAACTTTGTGAGCGGGTGCTTGCTTGCGCAACTGACGGTGCTGACTGCGTGGGGTGGCGTCAATTATTCGGGCGATATCCGTCCGATCCTGCAGAAGCACTGTACAAACTGCCACAAAGCGGGTGAAATTGGCCCGATGCCGCTCGAAAGTTACACCGAAGTCCGGCCCTGGGCTGCAGCGATCCAGGAAGCGGTGGCGACCAGGACGATGCCGCCCTGGCATGCGACGGCCAATACGGCGCATCCGTACCGCAATGACCGCTCACTTTCGCGAGAAGAGATTTCTGCGATTGAGCAGTGGGTGGCGGCAGGAGCTCCGGCGGGAGCGGCGGTGAAGGAGACCACGGCGCGGCAATCCACGGGCACCTGGAAGTTGGGCGCGCCGAATCTCACCGTGGAAGTCCCCGGGTTTGAAGTTCCGGCGTCCGGGCAGTTGCCGTATTCCTTTCTGATTGTTCCCTTGCATCTGGATCACGATGTTTGGGTGAGAGCGGCGGAATTCCGGATCGACCAGCGCGCGGTGATTCACCACATGAATGCGTTCGTCCGGCCACCCGGTTCGAGCTTTCTGGCGTCATTCCCGAAGGGCAGGATCTTTGTACCCACCGTGGCGGAACGCGGGAAGAGACGGGACAACGAAGCGGTGTTTGACCGGCGGGAGCTCTTGTTGGGCTATGAGCCGGGTTACGAGCCTGGTGCCTGGCTGGAAGGTGCGGCGAAGCTGGTGAAGGCAGGGTCTGATCTGGTTTTCGAAATGCACTACAACCCGAACGGGAAGCCAGCTGTGGACCACTCGCAAATCGCCCTCTACTTCGCGGAGACGGCTCCCGCGAAGAGGATTCTGGCAATCGATACCTTGCGCGACCTGGACTTGCAGATTCCGCCCGGTGCGGGGCGATACGAATCGAAAGCTGCGATGACGCTGGCAGGCCCGGCAATGCTGTTGTCGGTTCAGCCGCATATGCACATGCGGGGAGCGGCGATGGCGGTGCAGGCCGTTCTGCCGGGCGGGCAAACGATCCCGCTCACTGCAGTGCCCCGGTATGATTTTCACTGGCAGACAACCTACACGTTTCGCGAACCCGTGAAGTTGCCCGCCGGGACGAGGCTCGAATCCGTGGCGCGCTTCGACAACTCGGCGAATAATGCGTTTAATCCGGACCCCGCCAAGACTGTGCGCTGGGGCGATCAGACCACCGATGAAATGCATATCGCGTTCCTGGAACTGGTGATTGATGCAAAGGCCGATGTGAGTGGATTGCTGGCGGAAAAGCCGAAGATGATCGGGCAGCAGTAGTTTCCTGCTTGTCCAAACTCAACCCGCGATGCAGGCCAGCGTGTCACGGGCAATCAGCAGTTCTTCATCCGTGGGAATCACCCAGACATCCACCGGACCGCTGCCAATCGGGAAGGCTTCCGGCTTGCGGGTCTGGTTGGCCGCTGGATGCAGCACAATGCCGAGAGCGCTGAGACCTTCACAGATTTGCGCCCGCACCGCGGCATCGTTTTCGCCGATACCTCCGGTGAAGAGAAGTGCATCCGCGCCATTCAACGCAGCCAGGTAAGAACCGATGTACTTCCTGACCCGATAGCAGAAGGAATCAATGGCGAGGCGGGCTCCGGCATGGCCTTCCGCGGCAGCTTTGTGCAGATCACGCATGTCATTGGATAACCCGGAAAGCCCGAGCAAGCCACTCTGGCTGTTGAGAACTTTTTCGAGTTCGACCGGGTCATGTGCGCCACGGATGATGAGATGAAGCAGCGCGCCGGCATCGATATCCCCGCAGCGCGTTCCCATGATCAAGCCCTCCAGTGGAGTGAAGCCCATGGAGGTATCAATGGAGCGGCCATTGCGGATGGCAACGGCCGAACAGCCGTTCCCCAAATGGCAGGCAATTAAACGAAGTCCCGCGAGCGGAACACCGCGCAGTTCCGCGTACTTCGAAGACACATAGCGGTGGGAGATGCCATGGAAACCGTACTTGCGGATGCCGTAATCCTGCCCGAACCGCTGGGGAATCGCGTAGAGCGATGCGACGGGCGGCATGGAGCTGTGAAAAGCGGTGTCAAAGACAGCAACCTGGGACACGCCGGGGAGTTTGGCCGCGGCAGCTTCATACGCAGCCAGATTCCTGGGCATGTGCAAAGGAGCCATGCCCGAGATGCCCTCCAACTGAGCGGCAATCCCGGGCGTCAAAAGGAGCGGTTCAGTAAACAGCGGGCCACCGGTCACGAAACGATGGCCGACCGCCCCCACGGTTTCTCCCGCCAAAGCAGGCGCAATCCGGGCGTAGGCTGCCGCGAAGGCGGTCTGCATATCCGCAACCCGGTCAATCGAACCGCGGAGCAGACGCCTTTCGCCTTCGCTGTCGAACAGATCGAACTTCAACGAAGAACTGCCTGCGTTGAGAACCAGTATCTTCATGCGGCGGGCCAGCGCCAGTTCGCGATCTCAGGCATATCCTCACCATATTTCCGCACATAGCGGGAGTGTTCGAACAGCTTGCCGCGAAGTTCCTGCCGCAGGTGTGCCGCCACGGCGCCAAGATCCGGCACGCGGTCAATCACGTCGATCGCCAAATGGAAGCGGTCAATCTCATTGAGAACACACATATCGAAGGGCGTGGTGGTGGTACCCTCCTCCTTATAGCCGCGCACATGGAGTTGTTGGTTGGTGCGGCGGTAGGTCAGCCGGTGGATGAGCCAGGGATAGCCGTGGTAGTTGAAGATGATTGGCTTGTCCTCTGTGAAGATCGAATCGTATTCCTTGTCGGAAATGCCATGCGGATGTTCACTGGGCGGCTGCAGGGTCATCAAATCGACCACATTCACGACGCGGATCTTGAGATCCGGTATGTTCTTGCGAAGCCAGTCGACGGCGGCGAGGGTTTCGAGCGTAGGGACGTCGCCGCAGCAGGCCATGACAACATCTGGCTCTTCACCGAAATCATTGCTGGCGAATTCCCAGATCCCGAGACCGGCCGTGCAGTGCTGGATGGCGCTGTCCATGTCGAGCCACTGCGGTGCCGGCTGCTTCCCGGCGACGATCACATTAACGTAGTTGCGGCTGCGCAGGCAGTGGTCCGTGACCGAAAGCAGGGTGTTCGCATCCGGGGGAAGATAGACGCGCACGACTTCAGCTTTCTTGTTGACGACATGGTCGATGAAGCCGGGGTCCTGGTGGCTGAACCCATTGTGGTCCTGCCGCCAGACGTGCGAGGTCAGCAGGTAGTTCAATGACGCCACGGGCCTGCGCCAGGGGATGTGCCGCGTCACCTTCAGCCACTTTGCATGCTGATTGAACATGGAATCAATGATGTGGATGAAGGCTTCGTAACAGGAGAAGAAGCCATGGCGTCCGGTGAGCAGGTAACCTTCGAGCCAGCCCTGGCACATGTGTTCGCTGAGGACTTCGAGCACCCGCCCTTCCTGGGAGACGTGATCGTCGCCCGGTATCACTTCGGCCATGGATTCGCGGGTGGTCACGTCCCAGACGGCGTTCCAGCGGTTGGACGAGGTTTCGTCCGGGGACACCAGGCGGAAGTTCTTCGCTTCCTGATTCCAGGTCATCACGTCGCGCAGAAATGCGCCCATGACGCGGGTGGACTCGGCATCTTTCGCTCCGGGCTGCGTGACTTCGACGGCGTAATCGGTAAAATCCGGCAGGCGGAGATCGCGCAGCAACAGTCCACCGTTGGCGTGAGGATTGGCCCCCATGCGCTGCGGACCTTTGGGGGCGAGGTCGGCATATTCGGCGAGCAGTCGGCCAGCGGCATCAAAGAGTTCCTCCGGGCGGTAGCTGCGCAGCCAGGCATCGAGGGCAACCAGTTGGGCGGGGTTCTTGCGAACGTTGTCGAGCGGCACCTGATGAGAGCGCCAGGAGCCCTCGAGTTGCAGGCCCTGAAACTCCTTCGGGCCGGTCCAGCCTTTGGGGCTGCGGAGGATGATCATGGGCCAACTGGGGCGCTGCGTGGAGCCGTTTTCCCGGGCATTGCTCTGGATGACTTGAATCTCCTGCACGCAGGAATCCAGGGTTTCGGCCATTTGCCGGTGCATGGTCATCGGGTCGTCACCGGTAACGCAATAGACCTTGTAGCCGTAGCCTTCGAACAAAGAGAGAAGCTCATCTTCTGGAATGCGGGCAAGGACGGTTGGGCCGGCGATCTTGTAGCCGTTCAGGTGAAGAATTGGCAGCACTGCGCCATCGCGCGCTGGATTGAGGAACTTGTTGGAGTGCCAGCTTGTCGCGAGAGGTCCGGTTTCGGCCTCGCCATCGCCCACGACGCAACAGGCGATCAGACTCGGATTGTCGAACACCGCGCCGAACGCATGCACCAGGGAGTAGCCGAGTTCCCCGCCCTCATGGATCGAGCCCGGTGTCTCCGGTGCCGCGTGGCTGGGGATGCCACCCGGAAACGAAAATTGGCGGAACAGGCGTTTCATGCCGTCCTCGGTCTGAGGGATGGCGGGGTAGAACTCTGAATAGGTGCCTTCGAGATAGGTATTGGCCACCATTCCCGGACCGCCGTGGCCGGGACCACAAATGTAAACGGCGTTCAGGTCGTATTCGCCGATCACCCGGTTCATGTGTGCGTAGATGAAGTTAAGTCCGGGGGTGGTCCCCCAATGGCCCAACAACCGGGGCTTGATGTGTTCACTGGTGAGGGGCTGCCGCAGCAGCGGATTGTCCAGCAGGTAGATCTGGCCGACGGAGAGATAATTGGCGGCCCGCCAGTACGCATCAATCTTGCGAAGTGTTTCGGGGGAAACGGGCGCGGGAGTGTTTTGGGGTGCCATAGAGTTGTCGCCATTCATTATGCACGCAGGGGGCCAGAGCGGACGATGAATATTCGATTTCTGTATATAATTAGAAACACGGGATTTATCCGGGGAAAGCGCGCGGCGGCCTGTCGGATGGCTGCGCCAATTCGCGACGTCAAGCGCCGTCCGTTGCGGGAATGTGTAACTTCCAACAAAGAAGCGGGTTATCATAGAAAGCTTCATGAGCCGCTCCCGCGTACTGATCCTTCTGGCACTTCTCAGTTCGGCCGTGACTTCTCTGTCCGCCGCTGTTTTTGGAACCGTTGTAGCCCCGAAAGGTGGCGCGGCGTACTCCGACATCGTCCTGGATGAGAGTCGTTCACGGTTGTATCTGGTGAACAGCACGCTCAACCAGGTTGAGATTTACGACATTAAGACGAGGTCTTTCGGCACTCCGATCAAGACGCACACCCAGCCTGTGTCGGCCGCCTTGTCGAAGGACTTGAAGTCGCTGTACGTTACGACCTACACTTCCGCGGCGCTCGACATTATCAATCTGGCAGCTGGCGCGGTGACGAATTCGATCAGTCTGCCCACCGGTCCTGAGGGAGTGGCCGTGGGTGGAGATGGCCGCGTGCTGATTTCTGCCGTGTCGCCCTCCGGCACCAGCACGACCGATACGTTGATCATTTACGATCCAACGGCTTCGACTTCCGCGAGTCTCGAATCGGTTTCGATTGCACCGCCGCCGGCAACACCTCCGGTTCTGCCCACGCCTTCGGGCCGTGTTTACGTTTCCTACCGCGGCAAGCTGGCAGCAACCAAGGACGGCAAGTACATTGTGGGGGCCAACGGCAATACGGGAACCACCAAAGTGGTTTTCGTTTATGAAGTGGCTTCCGGCACGGTGCTGCGCAGCCGCGCGGTTTCGAATCTCTCGAGCACGCTTTCGATCGCCCCGGATGGCAGCAAGTTCATGGCGGGTTCCACGCTGTTCGACTTCAATACCCTGCAGGTTCTGGCGCAGGAGAATGCCTCCAATTCGCCGTACGGTTTCGCTAACGGCACCAATTTCAACCTGCAGGCCAATCAGGGCGGCAGTGTCTTCTCGCCCGATGGTGCCACCCTCTACGCTGCGTTCAATATCGCGCCCGTCGGTGCGACCCGCGCGAACACGACACAGTTGATGTTGAATGACCCCGACAACCTGCTGATCAAGACTGGTATCCAACTGCCCGAAAATATGGTGGGCAAGATGGTGATTGAATCCACCGGTGCCAACATCTATGCATTGTCGGATTCCGGGTTCACAATTCTCCCCTTGGCGACACTCACTTCGCTGCCGATTGTGGGAGCCAATTCGAGTACCGTTCTTCTGACCAATGACGTCTGCGGCGTCTATTCCGCACAGCTTTCCAATATCGACACCACAACCAACGCCGGCTCTGGACGCTATTCGCTGACAGTCGCCCCCTACTCCGCTTCGACGCAGGGCTTGGGCGGTACGGGCGCAGGCGGCGGGATTATCGTGATTTTGCCGGGTGGCGGCGGGATTGTACTGCCGAGCGGTACGGGAACGACGACCACAACCAACACCACAACGAATGGTCCAACCGCGCAGGTGACGACGGCCAACGGCCAACCGGCGATTCAGTTCCGGTTTAACTCGCGGGCCGCAGCCAACCCGGGCACCACCGGCCCCAGCGATTTCCTGGTGACGTCCACCGAAGCGGTCAATATCCCCGGGAACATTCACGTTTACCAGAACTACAGGGACTCTGTGGCACTCGCCAAGCTCTACCCCGTGCAGTTGAATCAAAACGCGGGCGAAGGCCTGACCGATATGTTGTTTGACTCGGCACGGATCCGGATTTACATCACGAATTCCGGTATGAACCGCGTGGAAGTCTTCAATACGCAAACCAATGCTTTCGTGAATTCCATCAAAGTGGGCCAGTTGCCGCACGGCATGGCGCTAGGACCCGATGGCACCACGCTCTATGTTCTGAATACCGGCGGGGAATCGATCAGCATTGTCGACCTGACGAAGAACGTGCAGACCGGCATTGTGCAGTTCCCGGCGATCCCCTTCAATTCGGCCGTGGCTCTGATCACGCCGCAGGCTATTGCAGGCTCCGGGCGCGGTCCTCAGTTGGTCATGTCAGATGGCAGCCTTTGGAAGATCGATGGCAACCGGGCGATTCCGCGCAAACTCAACTCGTCTGTCTTCGGCACGGCAACCACCGTGAGTGGCGGCAACCCCTCATTCCGCGTGATGGCGGCGACGCCCGGCGGTGAGTACATCATTCTGGTGACTGGCACTGGCAACGCTTACCTCTACGACTACACAGTGGATGACTTCACCCTTTCCAAGCAGGTTCTCTCCACGCCCCTGAGCGGCTATCTGGGACCGATTACGGCGGGGCCTGGCGGGAATTACTACATGGTTGGCGGGACCTTGTTGAATGGATCGCTGACACCCGCCGCCGACGGCTCCGGCATTGGCGCGGTGAGCGGCGGGAATCTGCCGTCGTCGACCATCGGGTCCGGCCGGCCTGTTGCCGCCGTTTACTCCATCTCGAATTCGATTGTGGCTGAATTCACGCAGCCCACACGCACCAATGGGAATGCTGCGGCCACCGACGCTGGCACTGTGGAACTGTATGACCCGAACAATGGACGGGCTCTGGGCTCATACCCGACTATTGAAGGACCGGCTTCGGCCGTGACCGGCACTGGGCGGACGGTGGTTGCGCCTCACACCATGGTGGTCGACAGCAAGACCAACACTGCCTACTTGCTTACCGCGTCGGGCTTGCAGACTGTCCCCCTGTCCACCATTTCGCAGACCGTTCGTCCGACCATTAACACCAATGCGATCGTGAACTACGGCAACTTCATGCCCACGCTGGCTTCGGGCGGACTGATGACCATTTTCGGCAATAATCTGGCCGCGAATGGCACCGCGAAGACGCCCCTGCCCACCGTTCTGGGTGGAGCGTGCGTCACGCTGAATAATGTTCCCATGCCGCTGCTTTACACGGCAAACGGACAAATCAACGCACAAATTCCGACAACGCTGGCTGCCGGACGTTATCCGCTGGTGATCCGGAACATCACGAATAGCGCGGCATCCCAAAGCACCACGGTGACGATCGCGAAGTATGCTCCGGCTATCTTGCTTGGACCGAAGGGCGTGCCTTCGATCGTACATTCCGATGGTTCCGCGATCAACAGTGACAACCCGGCCATGCGAGATCAGCATTTGGTGATTTACGCCACAGGCCTGGGCCCGACGAAAGGCGGAACGGTCACCACCGGAGCGGCAGCACCTGCCAGTCCGCTGGCGGTCACGGATCCCGTCTCTGTCACTATCGGCACGCCGGGATACTCCCAGGCCAATATGATTGTGAACTGGTCTGGGCTGGTTCCCGGCCTGGTGGGCATCTACCAGGTGAATATTACGGTCCCCGGAACGCACATGAGCGGTGCGTCACTGCCGGTCGTTCTGAAGGTTGGCGGGGTCGCCAGTCCTGTCAGCGGTGCCGGTGCGGCGTTCATTCCGGTAAACTAGTCCAGTTTTGGTACGACTACCGTACATTTCAGTGTGATTTTGTAGGACAATGGAACGGACTAGATTATGCGTTCACTGCGCCTCCTCACGCTTGCTATTGTTGCGATCACACTGATTTCCTGCGGTCGCGACCCGAACTACCTGAAGCAACAGTATCTGACGAGCGGAAACCGCTATTTCGAAAAGGCCAGGTACAAAGAAGCCTCCATCATGTACCGGCGTGCGATCGAGCAGGATCGCAAGTGGGGTCCTGGTTACTATCACCTGTCGCTCACGTTTTTGAAGCAGGGTGCCATCCCCTCGGCCGTTGGAACGCTGCGCCGCGCCGTCGAACTCTTGCCCAAAGGTTCAGAAGATTACAACGATGCCAGCTTGAAGCTCGGTGAAATCATTGTTGTCGCGTCACAGTCCGTTGAAAAGAATGAGCAATTGCTGCAGGAAGTGACGCAGATCAAGGCTGACCTGCTGAAGCGCAATCCCGAAGGCTGGGAAGGTCACAAGCTCTCCGGCGATCTGGCCATGATTGATGCGGCGAAGGACTTCCGGGCCCGCAACGCCATTGAAGCCAAGAAAGATCTTGGCGTGGCGATCACCGAATACCGCAAGGCGCTGCAGAAGAAGACAGCTGACCCGGTCATCACCCTGGCTCTGGGCCGCACGCTGGTGCTCGATGGGGAGATCGAAGAAGCAGAGAATCTCTTCAAGGGACTCATCCAGAAGGACAAGAAGAACTTCGCAGCCTACGACGAACTGTACCGGATCTACGCCGGGCAGCGGAAACTGCCTGAAGCGGAAAATATCCTGAAGGCTGCGGTCCAGGCCGATCTCAAGAACCCGGATTCCCGTCTCAAACTCGCGCAGTATTACCTGGCAGTCAACAAGAAGGACGAACTGCTGAAGTTGCTGGATGCAATGAAGTCGGATCTCAAAACCTTCCCCCGTGCGTACTTCTTCGCAGGCGACTTCTTCCTCCGTGTGGGGCAGATCGACGAAGCGGTCAAGCAGTATGAACAGGGCATCACCAAGGACAGTGCGAACAAGATCGACTACTTGAAGCACGAAGTAGAAGCCTACGTCCGCGGTGGCAAGGCAGATCTTGCCTTCCAGAAGAACGAACAGATTCTCAAGATCGACTCCAAGGATCCGGAAGCCCGCGGCTTGAAAGCAACCTTCCTGCTGGATAAAGGTGACGTGAACACGGCACTGGCGGAACTGCAGTCGGTTGTGACCGCGAAGCCCAGCAATTTCGTCGCCCGGTTCAATCTTGGCCGCGCCCACTTTGCCCGTGGCGAATACGAAGAAGCCCGCCAGGAGTTTGACAAGGTCATCGAGATCCGGCCGGACTACCTTCCGGCGCGTCTCGCGGTGACGCAGATCGCACTGCTCCGCAATGATTTTGACGGTGCGTTGAAATCGGCGGACGCCATCCTCCGTATCTTCCCCAACAGTCCGCAGGGACAGGTCATGAAGGCTGCGGCGCTGCAGCGGCAGTCGAAGTTTGGCGAAGCACGCACGCTGCTGGAATCCGTTTTGGCGAAGCAGCCCAAGCAGACGGAATCGCTCCTCGAACTTGGTGTGCTGGACCTCAACGAGAAGAAGTATAAGGAGGCGGAAGTGATGTTCCGCCGCGCCTGGGAAGCCAACCCCACCAACCTGAAGGGACTGCTTGGCATCGCGGAAGCCGTGCTCCAGCAGGGGCAGCGGGACCGTGCCGTGGAAATGATTGCCACGGAAGCGGCCAAGAACCCGGCCCGCATCGATCTGCAGCGCGAACTCGGCAACATTCAAATGCGCGCTGGCAAGTTCGATGACGCAGTGGCGACCTTCAACAAGGTTCTGGCCCAGACCAAAGAACCCAAGCTACAGGCGGACCTGCTGACCCGCATCGGCGAAACGCTGGCGCGGCGTGGCGATCTGCAAAAGAGTATCGACTCGCTTGAAAAGGCCCGGCTCCTGGATGTTGGCAATGCTTCGCTGCCCACCAACATCGCCATGATGATGGAAATGCAAGGCCGTCCTTCCGATGCCAGAAAGTACTATGACCTGGCTGTGAAGGCCGATGCCAACAATGCCATCGCCCTCAACAACCTGGCTTATCTGATCACGGAGACCAACGGCGATCTGGATCTCGCCCTGACCTACGCGCAGCGCGCCAAACAGCGCCTGCCGAAGTACTACGAGATCTCCGATACCCTCGGCTGGATCTATCTGAAGAAGAACCTGACGGACAACTCGCTCGACACGTTCAAGAACCTGGTGGCCGCTCAGCCGCAGAATCCGACCTTCCACTACCACTATGCGATGGCTCTGGCGCAAAAGGGCCAGAAGGATCTCGCGCAGAAGGAATGCAACGCGGCCCTGCTGCAGAAGCCGAAGAAGGATGAAGAAACCAAGATCCGCGAACTGCTGCGGAAGGTTTCCTAGTCACCTTTAAGCAAGACAGCAAGCCCGGTTTGGAGACATCTCCAAGCCGGGCTTTTTTTGTTTTGTGCCGCTATTATTGAGGAACCGCCGCACAACGGACGTCCTCGGGCCGCCAGAGCACTGCGGTTGTTGGTTGGGGTTGCGGGCGGCCCTCGCGCCCGTGCGCCTTATCGGTAGCCGCGGTGTTCCGGCAGAGGAACATCGGTATGGAAATACCGTTTGTAGGCGGAAATCCAGTTCGTGGCGATCTCCTGCTGTGCCTCCGCGAGATCCAGACTGCCGTTGCAGACCAATTCACGCAATCTGTCTTCCAGGGCGTCTTTGACCTGCGCATTCCAGACGGTGGAGTGGGAGTGCGGCCACAAATTGTGAATGTCTTCGGCGCCGCCGAGAGCGGGAGTCACAAGATAGTCGACCTCATAAGCGCGCGGGTCTGCCTTGGGAATGCCATACACTGCAAACACCTGCTGTTGCAGCGCGACGGGCACAGCCTTGTTGCCCTGCCCTGGCGCGGAACAGACAAACGAGCGGTCAAACAGGACGGTTGCCCCCGGCGTCAGGCGGGCATCCGGGACATAGTAAATTTGCGCTTCATGACGGGCGCGCTCCCGCGTGCGCAGTAAGATACTGACTGAAACGGTGCCGAGCAAGAGCATGGCAAATGCAGCGCTGCACGCCAGCAGGCGCCTTCGGGAGATCGCATTCCCTGCGGGGTTTGCTTCTGCAAGTCGGGCCTTGAGCAGCGCCCGCGCACCTGCCGCCGCAGGCACTGCCGGATCCAGCTTGGTAGCTTTCAGGTGGACAAAATCACGGAGCGCGCTCTCCAACTCCTGGCGGCGGGCCCGGCATGTCCAACAACCCGGCAGGTGGGCATGAACCAGTTCCTGCTCTCTGGCGGAAAGCTCGCCTTCCATGTCGAGAAGCAGTTGTTCGTCGGAAAGGTGGGCGTCTGGATGCTTCATCATCTGGGCCTCATCTATTCAGGAACTCGCGCACAACGGACGACTTCTGGCCGGCAGAACGTAGCGGTTTCTCATCGGGATTGCGGGCGGCCCTCGCGCCTGTGCGGCTCATGAGGAACTCGCGCACAACGGACGACTTC
>CAIXXM010000136.1 GCA_903923395.1 uncultured Acidobacteriia bacterium | reverse complement strand
GAACGCTTCGGCCCGCCCTCCAAAGAGATACAGGAGCGACTGGAAGCTCTCTCCCCCGCCCAGGTCATCGCGGCAAGCAGGAAGATCTTCACCGCGCAATCCGTCGACGACCTCTTCTGTTAAATCAGTCGATTGGTTGCCGGAGAAAGATCTCCGCACATAGCGCCGGAAGCGAAAGCATGCCTATCACAGAAGACATCATGCAGAACGAGCTGGTTTGGCCGTTCATCGAGCGGGGGATGAGCCGCGGGATGGAACAGGGGATAGCCCGGGGGATGGAACAGGGTCTGGGACAAGGCAGTCTGGAAATCCTGCTTGGCCAAATTGACGAGCGCTTCGGCCCGCCCTCCAGAGAGATACAGGAGCGACTGGAAGCTCTCTCCCCCGCCCAGGTCATCGCGGCAAGCAGGAAGATCTTCACCGCGCAATCCGTCGACGACCTCTTCTGTTAAATCAGTCGATTGGACGGAGGACCGGCAGCGGATTGCGCAACTTGCCTGAAAAAATTTCCTCAAATAGCGCCAGTGTCTCCGGATGAATTACGCCATTGGTTGCCGCGATGCTCTCTGAAGGCATGGAATGCGGTCCGCCCTTCATATCGGTCACCATGCCGCCGGCTTCGGCAACAAGCAGCTTTCCCGCCGCAAGATCCCAGGGATTCAACCCGAACTCCCAAAACCCTTCCAACCGTCCGCAAGCCACATTCGCCAAATCCACCGCGGCCGAGCCGCTCCGGCGAACGCCATGACTGGTCATCGCGAGCTGGTGATAGAAGTAAATGTTGATGCTGGTGTGCCGGTCCTTGTTCGGAAACCCCGTACACATCAGACTGTCTCTGAGCTTGTCCACAGGCGACACATGGATGCGCCGGCCATTCATGAAAGACCCGGCACCTTTTTCCGCGGCGAAAAGCTCCTGCCGGTCCGGGTCATACACAACACCGGCAATCATTTCCCCATCCTTTTCCAAGCCCAGCGTGACATTGAACACCGGGTAGCCGTGCGCGAAATTGGTGGTGCCGTCCAGCGGGTCCACGTACCAGCGGTAAGGAGAACCGGTTTCCTGACCGCCGCCTTCTTCCCCGACGATGGAATGATCCGGAAATGCCGCTTTCAGCCGCTCGACAACCAGCTTTTCACTGGCTTTATCGGCCTCTGTCACCAGATCGCTTTCGCCTTTGAGTTCATATCGCACACGGTGCAGGAAGTAGCGCTCCAGCAGCGCACCAGCCTCATGGGCAATCTCAATCGCGGTTTCAATGTATTGGGACATGGGAAATCCCAGTGTAGCGGGCCAGTGTTACGACGCCGTTTCCCAGAGATATTTGATGTCGTGCTTGAAGATGAAAAGATTCGGCGCGCCCTCGCGGGTGATACGGATGAAGCGCTGATCGTAATACTCGACCACGCCGCGCACTTCCTGGTTGTCGCTTAATTTCACTGCAACAGGCGTGCGGTGCTCAATCAGATGCTTGAGATATTTCACTTCCTCAAGGGTCTGTTCGGACGGCTTGTTCGGTTTCGGTTTTACTACAGCGTTCTTTGTCGTCATCCCGGATGCTTCCGCAAGCATATCAAGATCCTGGCTTCTTGACGACTGCCGGCCTGCGCGGGCGCATCGTTTCGTCCGCATTCGAGTCAATACGGCCCGCCGGAACCTCCGTGGACATCACTTCCCCGTAGTAACCGCTCCGGGCCGTCACCTTCAGCTCCGGCACCACGGTCTTGACGCCAAGGGAGTGAAAACGTTCCTTGTTCAACGGGACATCTTTCGGGTAGAAGCCAATCAAATACTGCGTGCGGAGTTCCCGCAGGATCTGGGTAAAGCTTTGGTCCAGAGCGGCACCGAGCGTGGGCTGGAACACGTGCCCGCCCGTTCGCTGCGCCAAAGTCGCCAGTGCATTTTCACCACCGATGTTCCGGCCCGCATCATTGGTGATCGGCATCACCAGAATTGGATAGATCACCACGTCAGCCAGTTGGGCAGCTTCGAGAGCGCGGTCGAAGGTGGTCTTGCTGATCGTGTCTCCACCATCGGTGACGATGACAAGAACCTTGCGTCCCCTGCGGCTCTCAATATCGCGGGAGGCCAGCAGAATGGCGTCGTAAAGCGCGGTTCCCGCTTCGCCTTTGAGCAACTTCAGTCGCCGCTCGATATCCAAGGCATTGCGGGTGTAGCCGGATTGCTTCACGATTTCCCAGTTAAAACTGAAAAGCGCAGCGGAATCACCGGGATTGCCCTCCTTGAACAGAGCCCGCGCGAAACGCGTGACGGAATCCGTCTCGTACTTCAAATCCTTCGCAGTGGATCCGGAGTTATCGATCAGGATGGCAATCGAAAGAGGCTGTTCCGTTTGGCGCTCAAACACAGCGATTTCCTGCGGTTTGCCGTTATCAGTGATTGCGAAATCACTCTTTTCAAGCGAACCAACCAGACCGCCGCCGGAATCTTTCACCGTCGCCAGAATCCGCACCAGTTGTACGTTGACCCGGATTACGGGGTCAGCCTGAGCGAACAGCAATACCGCGCCTGCCAGACCGCTAAGAACCAGCCCGAGGCGCCTTGTCATCCCACTCGCCTTCCACCCAGACTTCGCCATCGGCAAAGAACTCCTTCTTCCAAACCGGGACCAGACGCTTCAGGCGGTTGATGCCTTCAAGCGCGGCATCGAACGCGGGACGGCGGTGCGGTGCCGCCACCACAACGGCCACGCTGGCTTCCCCGATTTCCAACACCCCGAGACGGTGCACCATCGCGACCCGGCTGACCGCAAAGGACTGTGCGATCTCCCGCCCGATGGAGGCCATCATGCGAATGGCCATTTCTTCGTAGCACTCGTACTCCAGCCGCAAAGTCTCGCGGCCCCTGGTATTGTTACGAACCACACCGGAGAAAGTTACAACGGCTCCGTCGATTCCTTGCGTGACCTGATTTTCCAGCGCGCGAAGATCGATCTCCGAACGGGTGAGTTCGAAGTAATGGCCTTCCGGATCGGTGATGGGCAAAGGCAGTGAGCCTCCGGAAACGGGGGGCAGAAAGGCGATCTCATCCCCATCCGCAATGATCTCGGCCGGCTTTGCGAATTCGTGATTCCGCGCCGGCACAATACTGGCGGCCATCCCGGCAAGCTTGGCATACTTCGCCGCGTAGGTATCGAAGACCGAACCCAGCGTGGAACCGGCAGGAAGCTCGAGGGTCTCCTCCGCCGTGCCGCAAATATCCTTCAACATTCCGAAAAATAGAACCCTGACTCGCATGACCTGAATGCAGGGTATCAGAAAGGCTAGAATTTAGCCTGTGCAGGAATACAGAACACAGGTCCGTGTGCGCTACGCCGAAACCGACCAGATGAGCGTTGTTTACCACGCCAACTACCTGGTCTGGATGGAGGTGGGCCGCGTGGAAGCCTGCCGCGAACGGGGTTTCGAGTACCGTGACATGGAATTGCAGGACGGAATCCTGCTCGCGGTGACGGAAGTCAATTGCCGGTATCTCTCGCCGGCGCGCTACGACGATGAGGTCACCATCGTCACCACCATCGCGGAAGCGACACCGCGCCGCGTTACGTTCCACTACACCATGCTCTGCGGAGACCGGAAACTGGCCACCGGCGAATCCAAACATATCTTTCTGAACAGGGAAATGCGGCCCGCTCGAATCCCGGCAAAGTATTTCCCACTGTTCGGGATCGCACAATAGCGGGCCAAACCAGAGGCCGGATTCCGTTAGACTACGGGCATGTCCCGATCCAAACTCATTCTGCCTCTGGCATTTCTCGCGGGCCTGACCTGCGCCTGCATGAAGAAGGATGCCGGACTGCCGACCGACGGCCCGCACGCGCGGGTCACCTTGAAAGACGGCAGTTTCCTGCAGGGAAAAGTCCTCGAATCCACCGCCGCGCAAATGACACTCTCCGGCGATGACGGACAGAACCACACTGTGTCCATGACACAGGTGCGCGGCGTGCAATATGACGATGCTCCGCCGACAGCACCTGCACCGGCACAGACCGCACAGCAGAACGCGCCCCCGTCCTACGCGCCATCGCAGGCACCCCAGCAGGCACCCCAGCAGGAAGCTCCGCACGAAAACCATTACCATCCAAGGGAAGAAGCCATCCAGACGAAAACCTTCGTTGTTCCCGCGGGTTCGCCCGTTTCCGTGCGGGTGGAAGAAACGATTGACTCCCGCAAGGCCTCCGAAGGGCAAACCTACGCCGCGGAATTGACGCGGGACGTGCTGGATGCCGATGGCTCAGTGGTTCTACCCCGCGGTGCGAATGCGCAGGTGGTGATCCGCTCTGCGTCTGGCGGCGGAAGATTCTCCGGCCAGTCCGACCTGGTCCTCGATCTCGAAACGATCTCCGTCGATGGACGGCTTTACCAAGTTGCGTCCTCTGCTGTGAGCGAAAAAGGCAGGCAGGGTGTGGGGGCGAATAAGCGGACTGCCATCTTCGCTGGTGGCGGCTCAGCCTTCGGTGCCATCATCGGCGCGATCGCGGGCGGCGGAAAAGGGGCGGCGATTGGCGCAGTTTCCGGTGCGGCCGCAGGCGCGGGAACGGAAATCCTGACCAAGGGCAATGCTATCCGCGTCCCGGTGGAATCGGTGTTGACCTTCCGCCTCGAAAGGCCGCTGCGGATCGAATCCCTCCGTTAGTCCGATTTGACCCCGCCTGGAGGCGCGATGGAATGCTGCAACATCTTAGAGGTATGAACACGCACAGAGTTGTCATTGTGGGCGGCGGGTTCGCGGGCCTCTATGCAGCGAAGTCGTTTCGCTCGAAGGATGTTTCGATCACCATCGTGGACCGGCGGAACTTTCACCTGTTCCAACCGCTGCTCTACCAGGTTGCGACCGGCGCATTATCCCCCGGTGAAATCGCGTCACCACTGCGGTATGTTCTGCGCAACCGGAAAGAAATCTCGGTTGTCCTCGGCGAGGTCACGGATATTGACCCGGCGGCACGCAAACTCGTCCTGGCTGATGGCTCACAAATCGCGTATGACTCTTTGCTCATTGCGACCGGTGCCACACACAGTTATTTTGCGCATCCGGAATGGGCGCAACATGCTCCCGGCCTGAAGACCGTGGAGGATGCAACGGAGATCCGTGCCCGGATTCTGCTCGCGTTTGAACGCGCCGAAACTGCCGCGACAGACGAAGAGCGCCGCGCCCACCTCACTTTCGCCATCGTGGGCGGCGGACCCACCGGCGTGGAAGTTGCAGGCGCACTGGCCGAGATCTCCCGGGACACGTTGAAGCATGATTTCCGCAATATCGACACTGCATCCGCCAGAATCTGCCTGATTGAAGGCTCGCCGCGGTTATTGCACGCCTTCGACCCGGCGTCCTCGGCAGCGGCGGAAAGGCAACTGCGGTCGCTCGGCGTGGAGATCCATACGGGCTCCACAGTCACCGCGATCGACGCGGATGGCGTGAGCTTTCAACATGAAGGAGCCGAAACCAGGGTCAACGCGAAGACGGTCATCTGGGCGGCGGGAGTGCAGGCTTCCCCTCTGGGGAAATTGCTGGCCGAACGAACCGGGGTTTCTCTGGACCGAGCTGGACGAGTCATCGTGGAACCCGATCTTTCGTTGCCCGGGCACCGGGAAATCCTGGTCGCAGGCGATCTTGCCTCCGGTTCGACAAATGGCAAACCGTGGCCCGGAGTTGCCCCAACCGCGATGCAGCACGGCGCTTATGCCGCGAAACTCATTGTGAACCGTTTGCGGGACAGGACAACCGCGCCATTCCGCTACTGGAACAAAGGCAGCCTGGCCACCATCGGCCGCAACAAAGCCGTCGCTGAAGTGGGTTCCTTCCGATTTTCAGGCATTTTTGCCTGGCTCGCGTGGCTGCTGATCCACATCTTTTACATCATCGAATTTGAGAACAGGATGCTGATTGTTTTCCAGTGGGCCTACGATTACTTCACATTCAACCGGGGTGCACGTTTGATCACCGGCCCCGATGCCCAACACCAGGCCAAGCCGCATTCATAGCCTTGAAACACCAGCCAGTTATGCTGGTCGATTCATGAAGACAATCCTCTGCACCTGTTTGTTTGCCGGACTCGCCTTCGGCCAGGAGATCCTCGTCCACGGTCACCGTGGCGCCCGGGCCATGCGGCCGGAGAACACCCTTGCTGCATTCCGTTATGCCATCGAAAACGGGGTGGACGTGCTCGAAATGGACCTCGCGGTCACGAAGGACAATGTACTGGTGGTTTCGCATCACCCCGCCATCGCGACGGACAAGCCCAGCTACCCGGGCGAGCGCCAGTGCATTGGCCCGCATGACGGGATGCCAATCCGCCAGCAGACTCTTTCCGAAATCAAGCAGTATGACTGCGGCTCGAAGACGCTCAAAGAGTTCCCCAAACAAGTCGCCGTGCCGGGGGAAAAGATTCCCACTTTCGAGGAAGTACTGGATCTGGCCCTGCCAACGAATGTGCAATTGAACGTGGAAACCAAGAGCTTTCCAAACCGTCCGGAATTGACGCCGACGCCGGAGGAATTTGTCCGGCTCATCAATGATGCCGTGGTTAAGCGCCACATGGAAAGCAGAGTCATTCTGCAGAGCTTCGACTACCGGACTCTGCTTGCCATGAAGAAGCTGAACCCCTCCATTCGCCGCGCAGCCTTGTTTGGCGTTGCCCGCGGGGACGCTGCCATGGGAATCACTGACCCCGACAAAGACTTTGTGTCCCTGGCGAAGAAATCCCAGGCGACACTGCTCAGCCCTGCGTTCCAACTGGTCACCCCGGAAGCCGTGAAAGCAGCGCATGATGCGGGCTTCCCGGTAGTACCCTGGACCGCCAACACGCCAGCCGACTGGCAAAAGCTGCTCGACGCCAACGTGGACGCCATTATTTCCGATGACCCAAAGGCATTACTCGATTGGCTGCGCGCGCAACACCGGCACAAATAGCGGCTACTTCGCTGGAATGTAGCCGTTGGCAAGCATGGCGGCAACAGCAGCCTCGCGGGATTCTTCGAGCACGTAGAAGAAGGCACCCGTCCGCATGCTCCGGAAGACAAAGCCGCCCTGGTATTCATCCGTCTCCACGCCGAAATCGACACCGGCAGCGTCGAGCACGTTCTCCAGCCGCAACGCATCCTTCAATTTCTTCGCGATGTAGATCAGTTGCGGCTCATGGCCCTCGAAATAATCAGCTTCTTTCTTCAACCCACTACTTTACCGGACCGAACGAGGACGGGAGCGATGGCGTCGAAAGAGAGCAGCGGCGGCCTGCCCAGAATTTCTTGAGACAACTGCCGCAGAAATCCAACTATCAGGTTTGACTGCCACTGCTTCCTATCCCGCTCTGACTGCCGAAGAAGAACTCTATTGGCTCGCGCTCCGGATGGTACCCGGCCTGGGTACGCGCCGGGCCGGTTTACTGCTCGAACGGTTCCGGACCCCGCAAGCCATCTTCCGCGCCCCGCCTTCGGAACTGGAAGCCGCCGGACTGCCCGGCTCCATCGCCCGTTCCGTGGCCAGCGGTTGCTCCTTCGAAGATGCGGCCGCGCAACAGAACAAGTTGAAAGAAACCGGAACAGTTCTGATTCCGGTCAATGACGCCCGCTACCCGGATCTGCTCCGCCGTATCTTCGATCCCCCGCCCGTGCTGTTCGCGCGTGGCAAGCCGCAACTGCTTGGAGGCGTGGGGATCGGTGTCGTGGGCACGCGCCGCCCGACTCCCTATGGCGTTGCTGCCGCGGAGAGGCTCGGTTTCGATCTGGCGGCTGCCGGCGTGACCGTAGTCTCGGGAATGGCCCGCGGAATCGATACAGCGGCCCACAAAGCCGCCCTGCAGGCACAGGGATCGACCATTGCCGTGCTGGGCTGCGGTGCAGATCTCGTTTACCCCGCGGAAAACCGGAAACTCGCCGCGGAGATCGCCGCGAAAGGGCTGATCCTCTCGGAATTCCCCATGGGCACCAACGCCTTCCCACAGAACTTCCCCGTCCGGAACAGAATCGTGAGCGGATTGAGCCAGGGCGTTCTGGTGATCGAAGGCGCGCAATACAGCGGCAGTTCCATCACCGCCAAACTGGCTATGGATCAGGGCCGCGACGTTTTCGCGGTTCCCGGCAATATCACCTCAAAGATGAGTTGGGGTCCAAACCTGCTCATTAAACAAGGTGCAAAGCTGGTGCAGGACTGGAATGACGTGGTCAATGAACTCCCTGTGGATGCAAAACGCAGGCTGATCGAACAGGGCCGGCAGCGGCTGCTGTTTGAGGGCGTCCCACTGCCGGATGAATCTTCCCCGAAAGATCCCGCATCCGAATTGAGCGAACCCCACCAGGCGGTTCCCCGGCAGGTACTTGGCCTGCTGACGGTCGATACACCGGTCCATCTCGACGCCTTGATTGAGCGGATGGAAGCCGATGGCACTGGCTCCGGCGCGTCACCCTCAGAGGTGATTGCGGCGCTCTTCGAACTTGAAATTCTGGGTCTCGCGAAACAACTCCCCGGACGCCAGTTCGTGAAGGTGTGGTAGTCTTCACGGATGTTGCTCCCTGGGGATCGCGGTCCGCTGCTTTCAGCTCGAAGTCGGGGACAGGCAGGTTCGTGGTTTACAGTGGAGGGCAGTTGGGGATATGGCAAAGTCTTTAGTTATCGTTGAGTCGCCTGCAAAGGCCAAAACAATCAATAAGTACCTCGGGAAGAACTTCCTCGTGAAGGCTTCGCTGGGGCATGTGAAGGACCTTCCGAAGAAGGATCTCTCTGTCGATGTCGACAACGGCTTCAAGCCGAAGTACGAAGTCATTGAGGGCAAGAAGAAGCTCATCACCGAGCTCAAGGAAGCCGCCAAGAAGGTCGAAAACATCTACCTCGCAGCCGATCCTGACCGCGAAGGGGAAGCCATTTGCTGGCACCTGCAGGAAGAACTCAAGGGCAAGAAGAACGACCCCGACGGCCCGAAGTTCTTCCGTGTGATGTTCAACGAAATCACGAAGAACTCCATCCAGAAGGCCTTTGAAAAGCCGCTGCAGGTGGACATCAACCGTGTGGATGCCCAACAGGCCCGGCGTGTTCTGGACCGCCTGGTCGGCTACAAGATTTCGCCGCTGCTTTGGGACAAAGTGCGCAGGGGACTTTCCGCCGGCCGCGTACAAACCGTCGCCGTCCGTGTGATTGTGGAACGCGAACGGGAAATCCGCGCCTTCATCAAGCAGGAATACTGGACCATTGACGCCAACCTGGGCGGCAAGAAATTGCCGTACTTTGACGCCCGCCTGCTCCGCTTTGAAGATGCGAAAAAGCACTTCCCCGGTGGCGGTGCCCAGGATGCGCCGGAGCGCACCGGTGCCGCCGATATTCCGAATGAAGCGGCCGCGAACTGGATCGTCAACGATTTGGCCGACGTTGCTTACACCGTGCAGTCCGTGGGAACGAAGGAGAAGCGGCGCAACCCGGTTGCCCCCTTCATTACCTCGACGCTGCAACAGGAAGCCTCCCGCAAGCTCCGCTTCAGCGTGAAGCGCACCATGATGCTCGCGCAGCAATTGTATGAAGGCGTGGAGCTCGGCAAAGAAGGTTCCGTGGGTCTTATCACTTATATGCGTACGGATTCCACGCGTATTTCTGATGATGCCCTCGCGGAAAGCCGCCAGTATATCGGCGAAAAATTCGGCCCCGAATACCTGCCTGCCTCGGCGAATATCTACAAGACCAAGAAGGACGCACAGGATGCGCACGAAGCCATCCGCCCGACCTCAGCCATGCGTTCGCCCGAAGATCTGGCCAAGTATCTCGCGGAAGATCAATTAAAGGTATACCGGCTGATCTGGATGCGCTTCCTCGCGTCACAGATGACGCCTGCCGTGTTCGACCAGACCACAATTGACGTCACGACGAAGGGCAAGTCGAATTCGGAATATACGTTCCGCGCCACGGGCTCTGTGATGAAATTCGATGGCTTCCTCAAGGTTTATGAGGAAGGCAAAGACGTGAAGGATGAGGAGGACGACGAGCTCAAGCACAAGCTTCCCGCAGTGACGGAAGGCGAAGTACTGAAGTTCCGTACACTCAAGCCGGAACAGCACTTCACAGAGCCGCCGCCACGCTACACGGAAGCCACGCTCGTCAAGAAACTGGAAGCTGATGGTGTTGGCCGTCCGTCCACTTATGCTTCGATCCTCTCCACGATCCAGGAGCGCGAATACGTCAGTAAAGAAGGCGGCAAGTTCACTCCCACCGAACTCGGCATGGTGGTGACAGATCTTCTTCTTGAATCCTTTAACAACATCTTCGACGTGAAATATACGGCGAGAATGGAAGAGGAACTCGACGAAATCGAAGAAGGCAAACTGGACTGGCGCGAGGCCATGGCCGAGTTCTACGAACGGTTCATGAAAGATCTCGGCAATGCCGAAGAACACATGACCAATATCAAGCGGATGGAAAAACCAACCGACTTGAGTTGCGATAAGTGCGGCAAGCCTCTGGTCATCAAGTGGGGCAAGCACGGCAGCTTCCTGGCGTGTACAGGCTATCCAGACTGCACTTACACCCGCGAGTTGACGGTGGACCTGCCGGATATTGCCGGCGCGGACCTCACCGAACAGGGCGATGAAGAATATTGTGAAAACTGTGGCCGGACCATGGTTTTGAAGAAAGGCCGCTTCGGAACCTTCTTCGCCTGCACCGGATATCCCGATTGCAAGACAACAAAACAAATCGGCGGGCCTCAGAAAAAAGCGGATATAACGCTGGACGAGAAATGTCCGAATTGCGACAGTAATCTGGTACAAAAGTTTGGAAGGTTCGGCGAGTTCACTGCGTGCAGTAATTACCCCACCTGCAAATATGTGAAGCAAAAGACCATCGGCGTTTCCTGCCCGGAGTGTACGCAGGGCGAAGTGGTGGAGCGGCGCTCGAAACGGGGCAAAACCTTCTTTGGTTGCAACAGATACCCGGATTGTGACTTCGTTGCGTGGGCGAAACCGGTACCCGAAAAGTGTCCGGATTGCAGCGGTTCGTATCTGGTTGAGAAATTCCTCAAAGCAGGTCCGATTTTGCAGTGTCCGAACCCGGAGTGCAAATACAAGCGGGAATTGCCGCCCGTGGAAACTGTTGACGCCATAGCCAGTTAGTCCTACGCGTTTTCCAATTCCAAGTAGTTGTCTGACGGACAGAATAGCCTCTGTCCGTCAGATTCCGGCATCCTGCCAGAGCATTCCACCCCCAAGACCCTCATATTCGTATTCTTCCTATCTTCTTTTCTGTGAGAAGAATTTGTACATTTCATCACTAAAGGGTAGTGCAGTCATTTAGCTGCAATTCACCCGCGAATGAGGGTCCAATTGGAAGGAAATTTCGAGAGATGCGCTCGCAAACAGTCGAAGTAACAGAATCCGCCGGCAGAATTCTTTCATCTGCCATTTTCAGGCCGGGCGGTAAAAAGATCCTTGCCAAGGGCCATATCCTGCGGGACGAAGACATTCGGGTTTTGCAGCTGGAAGGAATGGCGCAGATCTGGGTTACGGAACTGGAAGAAGGGGAAGTCTCCGAAGACAGCGCTGTAGTGGCTGTTTCCGCGGAAATGGCGTGTGGAGCATGCGAAATTCAACTTGCACCGGGTGGACGTGCCAATATCAACGCAACGGAAGACGGCTGTGTTCTGGTGGATGATGATCTGCTGCGCCAGATTAATTGCACGTCGAGCGTAGTGATTGCAACGGTGCCGAATTTCAGCTTCGCGCGTGCCGGTCAACGAATCGCCACAGTGAAGAGTGCCCCGTTCGCGGTGGCACAATCCGATCTCGACGGCCTGGTGCAAATGTTGAAGGAACGCGGCCCAATCATGCAGGCCCGGCCGATCCGTCAGGCAAGCGTGGCGGTACTTTACACAGATCCCGGCAGCGGCGACCGCGCGAAACTTCTCTTCGAATCCGTGCTGCGGCAAAAACTGGAGAAATTCGGGGTCCGCACTGCAATTAATCTCTGTGCTCTGGAAAATGAAGAGCACGTCTCCCGCGCGATGCAGCAGTTAATCCGCAGCAAACCCGCCGCAGTGCTGGTGGCATCCACAACGGCGCCGGCGGGACCGAACGATGTCATCGGGCGCGCGATGGAAAAAATCGGCTGCAAACTCGAACGGTTTCTGGCACCAGTGGAACCGGGCAACCTGTTGTTGATGGGTTACAAAGACGATGTGCCTGTGCTCTCCGCGCCGGGTTGCTGCAGATCGCTCAAGACCAATGTCATCGATCTCATGCTGCCCCCGCTGCTCGCCCGTTACCGGGTGTCCACGTGGGAAGTGGCCTGCCTGGGACATGGCGGCCTGCTGCAATAGCCTTACTTCTGTGCTTTCCTCAGTTCGAGAATCAGGCGCATGACCTGGTTCTCGATCTCATCCCGAACCTTTGCATACACCACAGAGGATCTTAAGTAGGGGTCATCTATTTTCCAGACACGCAGATCCGGCGGTTGGAAACCTGGCAGGTTGTAACCGGACATATTGACGACAATGTCCTGCAAGTTCCCCTCAATCGGATCATACTTGCGGGAAAAGTGCTTCGAGACATCGATGCCCTTCGAGGCCATGGTCGCGATGGTGTCAGACGGCACCACTTGGGCAGGTGCCAGGCCTCGGCTCCCCGCGACGAGAACGTCCGAGCCATAGCGGTTCGCGAAGGCTTCCGCCATCGGACTGCGGCAGATATTCCCCACACAGACAAACAGGACTTTTTTCAGAGCTTGCTGAGAAATAAGCGATGTACCCGTGAATCCGCGGTTAACTCCGGATGGAACGTGGCTGCCATATGCATGCCCTGCTCCACCAGCACTGGATCCCCTTCATATTCGGCCAAAACCGTTACGTTTTCTCCCGCCCGCCGGATGATGGGCGCGCGGATGAAGACAGCTTCCAGTTTACCTGCGCCGACACGCTGTTCGAAAGTGGCGTCCGGCTCCAAAACCGCAACGCGGCTGTCGATCTGCCGGCCATAGGCGTTGCGCTGCACGGTCAAATCCATTAACTCCAGACTTTCCTGCACCGGATTCAGCACCTGATTTGCCAGTAATATTGCGCCCGCACAGGTTCCGAATATGGGCTTTTGCGAGCCAAAATCCCGTAATGGTCCCATCAAATCCAGGACATTTAACAGGCGAAGCATAGTAGTGCTTTCACCACCGGGAATAATTAAGCCTCTGATTTTTTCCAGTTGTTGGCGGGTCCGCACCTCAACCGGCACGGCCCCCGCCTGCAGCAGGGATTTGGAGTGGGCCTCAAAATCCCCCTGCAGCGCAAGAACACCTACCCGGACTGCCACTTACCAGCCCCGGGTCTGCATGAGTTCGCCCTCAGGCAACTTGGAGATCTCCAGGCCCGGCATACCGAGGCCAAGATCTTCGCTGGCTTCCAGAAGCTTCTGCGGATCGTTGTAGAACGTGGCCGCTTTGACAATTGCCTTCGCAAACTTCTCGGGATCGCTCGACTTGAAAATTCCAGAGCCGACGAACACCGCTTCGGCACCCAGTTGCATGGCGAGCGCGGCATCGGCGGGGGTTGCAATTCCACCTGCGGAGAAGTTCGGCACCGGCAGTTTGCCATGTTCCGCGCACCATTCCACAAGATCGAGTGGCGCACCCATGAGCTTGGCTTCGTGTACCAGTTCTTCCTTGCCCAGCACGGTCAGGCGGCGAATATCTTTGATAATCGTGCGCATATGGCGCACGGCCTCCACGATATTGCCGGAACCAGCTTCGCCTTTGGTACGGATCATCGCCGCGCCTTCTGCAATGCGGCGCAGCGCCTCACCCAGGTTGCGGGCACCGCAGACAAACGGAACGCGGAAATTGCGCTTGTCGATGTGGTGTTCTTCATCGGCGGGCGTGAGCACTTCGCTTTCGTCGATGAAATCCACGCCCATTTCTTCGAGAATGCGCGCTTCCATGAAATGCCCGATACGAGCCTTCGCCATCACGGGAATGCTGGAGACGGCCTGAATCCCGCGGATCATGGCGACCGGCGACATGCGGGCCACGCCGCCTTCTTTGCGGATGTCGGACGGCACGCGTTCCAGCGCCATCACTGCGCAGGCACCGGCGCGTTCAGCGATCAAAGCCTGTTCCGCGTTCACCACATCCATAATGACCCCGCCCTTCAACATCTCGGCGAGACCGACTTTCAAACGGAATTTTTCGTCATTCAAGATCATTGCGTCTTCTCCAATACTGCCTTTCCCAAAATCTCTCACACGAGCGCCGGAACCGGAGTGTAAGTTTCCCTGCTCCGCCAGGCTCCCGAATTTCGTACTAATTGGCCGAGGATTTCAATTCCCCTGCGGATTTGATCCGGCTCCAGACCAATAAAGCTCAAACGCAAGGCGTTGTGAAACGGCCGCGTCACCGAGAAATAGTTCCCCGGGAGATAATCAATTCCCGCCTCCCTGGCCGATACTCTGAGCGCCGAGGAATCCACATTCTGCGGCAGTTCCAGCCAAAGATTCATGCCACCGGCGGGCAAAGTCCACTGACACCCGGCGAGATGCCGCCGCGCGGCCTGCTCCAGGGCACGCAATTTTTCGCGACCGGAGAGGATGACACGCTCGCGGTGCTTCTCCAGCATTCCCCGTTCGGCAAAATGCAAAAGGATCGCCTGCGAAAGTTGATCCGTATGCAGATCCGTAATCTGCTTGAATTCAGCCGCCCGGTCAATTACGGGACGCGGCCCGAGGATCCAGCCGACACGGATTCCCGGAAATGCGATCTTTGAGAAGCTCCCCATCTGGATAACACCGCCGTCCGCCTGCTTTAAAGGCGCTTGGTGCGTTCCCGAATAACGAAGGGACGAGTAGATATCGTTTTCCACCACAATGACGCCAGATTGCGCAGCGCGGCGCAATAACTCTGCCCGGTTGGATGCCGGCATCGCGGCTCCCGTTGGATTTTGAAAGGACGGAGTCACAATCAGGAGCCTGGCACCACTCAACTGCGCTCCCAGTCGGTCCAGATCTATGCCATCTTCACTGACCGGAATCCCTGTGATGTCCGCTCCGGCCTCGCGGAAGGAATTTCTCAGCCCGGGGTAGACAGGTTCTTCCATGAGCACACGGTCACCCGCCCTGACCAGAGTGCGGCGCAACAGATCCACCGCCTGCTGGCAACCACTGGTGATCAGAATGTCATCGCCAGGGTGGGCCGTGCCATCACGGCGCGCCTGATCGAGCAGGTATTGGCGCAAAGGCTCATACCCGCGGGGCGAGCCAAGCTGGAGCAACCGCCCAATCTCATCGGAGGCTAAAACGTCCGCCGCAGACTTGCGGAACTCTTCAATGGGAAACAGAGCAGCCGAAGGCCTCGACGTGGTGAAATCAATGACTCCGGAAACCGGAGGAAGTGATGCGCGGGCGAATGATGGATTCAGGATGGAATCCCAGCGGCGGTCCCCCGAGGCGGGTGCAAGTTCCCGCACGAAGCTGCCGCGCGCACCCCGCGCTTCGATCCAGCCATCAGCGGAGAGCAGATCGTAAGCCGCGGAAACGGTTGTCCGATTCAGTCCAAGCAGACCAGCCAAGTCTCTTGTGGGTGGCAGCCGCTCGCCAGCTTGCAGGCCACCGCTCTCAATCAAACCCTGCAGATAATCGCGCAATTGCCTGTAGAGCGGCGTTTCTGCGGTTGCGTCGAGATGAGGCCGGATTGCCATCCAGTGCCAAATATAGCATGCCAAGCCAGCCATGTCAGACCAGCCAAGATCCAATCAAACGAACGCGGGGTAGACTTGTGCAAAGAACATGCGCACGACCTTTTCCATCGCCCTGCTCACTCTGCTTTGCCTTAGCGCGGCGGTGGGGCAGAAACGGAAGAAAGAAGAAGTAACGCAGGTTCTGGCACTGCCCAAAGACCCGCCGGTCGTAGCAACCGGGGAAACGGCGCGGCTGGTGTTCCACGCAACGCCTCTGACAAACAAGGGCCTTCTCACTGCCCAGACACGCGAGGCCGTCAAGACGTTACTGAAGCTGAATGGCGGGGCGGCTGTGGTTCACATCCGTGCATTCGTTGCCGGTTCCGGTGATTTGCGCCGCGTACCGCAGATCATCAGCGAAGTCTTGACCGAAAAGAAGATGGAATTGCCTTCGGTCAGTGTGATCCTGGGCGGAGCGCTGGGCATGACCGGCTCGCAGATTGTGCTGGAAGCGGTTTCGCAAGGGAAGAAAGAGGTCAACCGGAACGGACTCGCTTTCGCCCACAGCCAGGTCTTCACGGCACCGGACGCACTGAGTAAAGCCCAGCCGCTGGTGGAGCAAGCAGTGGAAGCTCTGGCGAAAGAGTTCAACAATGCCGAAGCCCTGCGGGTCACCTGTTATGTCTCGAACGTGGAACCGGAAGCCGCTGCTCTGCTGGCGAAGCGTTTTCCCACAGCGGCGGCTGTCGTCATCCAAACTCTGCGCGGACCCGGCCAGGCCTACGCAAGCTGCGAGGGAGTGACGCGCGGTGGTTCCATCACAGCGCCGAAGCTGGCCTTCTCCGGTACACAAATTGCTTTCGGGGCAGCAGAGAAGGATGCTGTTCTTGCCTTCCAGCGCTTCGATCAACAACTGGCGGGCCAGGGTCCGCTGATCACCACGAATCTGTACCCGCTTTCGAGCCGTGTTGTGGAGACAGCAAAGAAAGTCCGGCCAGTGATTGCGTCACTTCCGGTCATCTTGTTTGAAGGCTTGGCATCGATGGATGCTTCGTTTGCAGTGGATGCGGTTGCCGCTGCAAAGTAGCAGTGTGTTAAACCAGTAATTTCTTATGTCTTCTCCGCGCGTAGTCACTTTTGGCGAGATCATGCTGCGTCTCGCGCCTCCCGGATTCGAGCGTTTCCTGCAGAGCCCCGGCTTTGTAGCCACTTGGGGAGGCGGCGAAGCGAACGTCGCAGTCTCACTGGCGGGCTACGGGATTCCGGCGTCATTCGTAACCGCCGCGCCCAATAACGCGCTCGCGGACTCCATGATTGGCGAGATGCGCCGCATGGGCGTCGAGACCGGCGACATCATCCGCAAAGCCGGCCGCATGGGCGTCTATTACGTGGAGACCGGCGCGAACCAGCGTCCCTCCAAGGTCATCTATGACCGCGAGAACAGTTCCATCGCGCTCTCGAAGCCCGGCGACTTTGACTGGGACAAGATCTTCACCGGTGCCACTTGGTTCCACACCACGGGCATCACTCCGGCCATCAGCCAATCCGCCGCGGATCTGGCGCTCGAAGCCGCCAAGGCCGCGCAGTCCCGGGGCATCACCGTTTCCTGCGACTTGAACTACCGCAAGAACCTTTGGAAGTACGGCAAGAAGGCCTCGGAAGTCATGAGCGAACTGGTGAATTACGTGGATGTCGTGATCGCCAATGAGGAGGATTGCCAGGCGGCGCTGGGCATTCAGGCCGACGTGGATGTTCACTCCGGCCAATTGGATCATGGCGTCTACGAGGCGCTGGCGAAGAAGGTGGTCGCGGCATATCCGAATATCAAGACCATCTCCATCACGCTGCGGGAATCAAAGAGCGCCTCACACAACGGCTGGTCGGCATGCTTGTATGACGGCAAGGACTTCCTGCTCAGCAAGCACTACGAAATCACGCACATCGTGGACCGCGTGGGCGGCGGTGATTCCTTCGGCGGTGGTTTGATCTACGGATTGATCAAACTTGGCACGAAACAGGAGGCTCTGGAATTCGCAACAGCCGCATCCTGCCTGAAGCATTCCCTGCCCGGCGACTTCAACCGCTTCACCGTGGAGGAAGTGAAAACACTGATGGGCGGCGACGGCTCCGGCCGTGTGCAGAGGTAACGCATGAAGCGGGCGTGGTTGCTGCTGCTCGCCTTTGTGGCATTCAGCCAGGAACTCCAGGTCAGCACGGGCCGGATGATGACGAACAGCATCCTGCGCCCGCGCCCGGACGGAACTTCGCCCGCTGTCTATCAACTGGCCAAAGACGCACAGGTCAGCGTTCTTTCGGAACGCGGTGAATTTGTGCGTGTGGCCGGGGCGAAGGGGCCATTGGGCTGGGTGCCGAAGAGTGCCGTCGAAGTGACAGGGGCCGCAACGCCGGTTCGCTGCCCGGTCGTGCAAGCGCTATCGAAGAAGAATCAGGGCACGGCGGTCATCCTTGATTTCAATGACATCCTAAAGCTCCAGTTGCAGGCCGAACGAATCGCCGGCATGGGACATGAAATTTCGCCGCAAGAGCGCGGGCAGTTGAGCAGTCTGGCGATTGCGGAATCGCGCACGGGAGACGGCGCGCTGGTTCGTTTGGGCGGCTACTTCGCGGCGAAGCCGGAAGGTCCGCGGGTGTCGCCTGCCTGCACGGGCGAGGCTGCGGGGGAATGGCTGCTGAACATTACGGATGGTGCGGGCCTGAAGGAGTACGAAGGCGTGGTGGCGCGAATCAGCCCGGTGAAGCGGAATGCCAAATGGACGCTCGCCAAACTGCAGATGGCTGCGGAAAAGCAGCATCCCGTTTTAGTCACAGGAACGCTGTTTTACGACAGTGCAGGCTTCGTGAACAATGAATCAGCGAATCCGTTGCCAGGGACGCTGCGCAGAAGTTTTCTATGGGAACTGCGCAACGTGACATCGATCCTGGTTTGCACAGGAGGCACCTGTGAGCCTGGTTCCTCGAAAGGCTGGCTCCCCCTCGAATCCATCAATTAACTATAAAGAAATGGTGCCAGGCACCGATTCTTTATGGTTGGTTAATTTCTTCGGGGTGGGTGAGGACTTGCTCGCCCAGGGTGAACTTCAGTGCCTCAATGCCCTTGCCCGTCGCGCTGGAAATTTCGTAGAACGCCATCCCGCGGGCCGTTACGGTTTCGCGGAGCAGGTCCACCATTTCGGGATCCTGACAGGCATCCATCTTGCTGGCCAGGACGATCATCGGCTTTTCGAGCATATCTTCCCGGAAGTTCTTGAGTTCTTCCATGAGAGTCTCGAAATCCTCAATGGGATCGCGCCCGGTTTCGGACATATCCACCAGATGAACCAGCAGCTTGCAGCGTTCCACGTGGCGCAGGAACTGGATTCCCAGCCCGCGGCCTTCGTGCGCGCCTTCGATGATGCCCGGAATGTCGGCCACCACAAAACTGCGGTGATCCGGCAACTGCACCACACCCAGATTCGGTTCCAGCGTGGTGAAAGGGTAGTCCGCGATCTTTGGTTTCGCCGCGGAAATGCGTGAGATCAGCGTCGACTTGCCTGCGTTCGGATACCCGACCAGCCCCACATCCGCGAGCAGTTTCAATTCCAGCCGCAGGATCTTGAATTCGCCCGGCTTGCCGTCTTCATGCTCCGTGGGCGCCTGGTGTGTGGACGTCGCGAAGCACTGATTGCCGCGACCGCCGCGTCCGCCCTTGGCCGCCAGCCATTCCTGCTTGTCCTCGGAAAAGTCGAAAAGCTTCTCACCGGTCTCCGCGTCATAGACAACCGTGCCCACCGGAACCTGGACGACAATACCTTCGCCATCCTGCCCCGTGCAGTTGCTGCCTTCCCCGTGACGTCCGCGCTGCGCTGTGTATTCCGGATTGAAGCGGAAGTGCAGGAGAGTGTTGCGGTGGATGGTGGACACCATCGTGATGCTGCCGCCACGCCCGCCGTTACCGCCCGACGGGCCGCCCTGGGGAACGAACTTTTCCCGCCGGAAAGCGAGGCATCCGTTACCGCCATCGCCCGCTTTGACTGTGATTTTTACTTCATCGACTAACATTTGGAATCAACCTGACTGGCATCGGCAGAGATGCAAACAAAAACAAAAAGCCGCCAGCCTGACGAGCAGACCAGCGGCGGGAACTGCGTTGTAAAGAGGGGACGCTTAAGCTTGGACCGTTTCGACGACTTCAGGCAAAGGCTTGATGCCGACGAACTTGCCCATGCGGCCGCGGTCGCGGAACTCGACGATACCGTCGATCTTCGCGAACAGGGTGTCATCCTTGCCCCAGCCGACATTCTCGCCCGGCTTGATCTTGGTGCCGCGCTGGCGAACGATGATGGAGCCGCCGGGAACGATCTGACCACCGAACAACTTGATGCCAAGCCGCTGCGCGTTTGAGTCGCGCCCGTTTTTGGAACTGCCTAAACCTTTTTTATGTGCCATGACGTAATGGGCAACCTTGCAATCGAAGCCTTAGGCAACGATGTCGCGGATGCGAACCTCCGTGTAATCCTGACGGTGACCCTGGGTACGCTTGTACTGCTTCTTCCGCTTGAACTTGAAGACCAGAATCTTGCTGGCGCGGTCATGTGCGGAGACCTGCGCGTTGACCTTGGCGGCTGCGGCGGTGTCGCCTGTCATCAGTTCGCCCGAGTCGGTAAAGAGAGCCAGAACTTTGCCGAGTGCGATCTCGGCGCCTTCTTCTTCGGCCAGCTTGGGAACGCGGACCACATCGCCGGGGGCGACGCGGAACTGCTTCCCGCCGGTCTCGATAATTGCATGCATTGGAGTGAGAGCCTCAGTTCAGATACGAAAGGCACAGACGCACACGTGCTGCGTCAGGGCCAGGATCGCCAAAAACTCTAGTTTAATACAGAAGGGTTGCTGAGGGCAAATGTAGAGTTGGAGTTAAGATACCAGTATGGTGAAACGACCACGCAAGCCATCCTCGACAACCAAGAGCGCCTCATCAAGACCCGTCACGGAGTTGGGTCGAATCCTCCGTGAAATATCCGATGGTTACATCGCTGCCGGGGGCAAGACGCTAAACCGGCGTGAACTGGAACGCGAGGTTGCTGAGCGCAGAGGAGCGCGGTAGTGCCGCGTCCGATCCGGACTTTTCTCGATAGCGGAGTCCTCATCGCTGCATTTAAAGGCACGCCGCACATGCGCGAATCGGCGCTGAGAATCCTCGAGGATCCTGCCCGGGTGTTTCTGACCAGCCCCTTCATACGGTTGGAAGTATTGCCCAAGGCGGTTTTCAACAAACAATTCGCCGAATCCAGGTTTTACGAACAATTCTTCTCTCAGAGCGAATCCTTGAATGATCTCCCCCAGATTTTTGACATTGGCGAACGGGAAGCAGCGAGGTCAGGCGTGGGGTCAATGGATTCGTTGCATATTGCGGCAGCGCACCTGCTGCAGACAGATGAGTTTGTGACAACTGGGGGCAGGAAGAAGTCTATTCACCGGTCAACTCTGGTGAATATCGTCACGCTCCAAGACTAATTCTGAGTCACCCGGTCAATCCACGAAAATGCCTCAAAGCCGGATACAGATTCAAGTTTGGACAGCGAGGTTCCTCGGAACGCGGGAACATTGCTATGACTTTCTAGACCTGATCGACACCTTCGCAGGGGGTGCTTTGAAACCAGCCAGATGGAACTACTTCGAACCTCTTCAACAATCCTACACCTGCGAGTCGCAGCCCAAAATCGTGTCACGCTGGACACATGAACGTTCGCCCGGCTGGGTATCGAATTTGCTGTTCTTCAGGAGAAAGAAGCCTCGTGTCGAGATCGCATTAGACATATGGCGTTCATCCCGACCGCTTCTAAACAGCGCCCACATCACGCTGGCGGCCAATAGCTTTCGCGACCCTGACATGATCGTACATCTGGTCAAGAAACTAATTGGGTGGAGCAATGCCGTGTATGCGACGGTGCGACACACGGACCAACAGCTTTGGCTCGTTGCCCAATTGACTCCGCTTGCCAGGCTCCAACAGTTGGAGTGGCTGACATATTTCGGACAACCCTACGTACTTATGTTTGGAGAGGACCGAATTCGAACCGCAGGCTTTCATGCGTTGGAAGATTTCGGCGGCGGCATCATGGCTCTTTCGGCTGGAAGACCAGACGATCACGGGCTAGCCCGGATATCTCACCAGTAAATTCAAGGGGTGATTTGGCGGCTCGGGAGAGCAGAAGAGTTGGATTGAAAAACTGGTTTTTTGCAAGTGCCGTGTTTGGAGGTGTTTGCAGGCAG
>CAIXXM010000135.1 GCA_903923395.1 uncultured Acidobacteriia bacterium | reverse complement strand
GAGGTTTTGGGCGGTTTGCAAGAAACCGCCCGCCAGTTATTCCGGCACCGGATCGGCGCTCGGGTCGCATCCCTGCGGAGCCCTATCCTCCGTTTCGGTACCTTCAGTTTAGGGCAGCTATTCCGGCCCCAAAGCGCTAAATCCCAGGGGTCCGGGGACAGAGTCCCCGGCTTGGCGAATCGGCTCCCGCCGAATTGCATTTTCTGTTTGCCTTCGAGGCGGTCACGCAGCCACGGCGAGTGCCTTTTTCAGCCGGTCACCCCACAGGATTTCGAACTGATTGAGCGCCTCGCGCCAACCCTGCACCGTCTGCCACTTCGCCGAAGCGTTCCGCAGCGCCAGATAAAGCAGTTGCAGCGCACTGTCTTCGCTCGGGAACGAGCCGCGGTTCTTGATCACCTTGCGCAGACTCATGTGAAGCGACTCCACCGCATTGGTCGTATAGATCACCTTCCGGATCTCGGGCGTGAATGCGAAGAACGGGATGACCCGTTCCCACTGCTCATTCCACAGCCGTCCGATTGCCGGATACTTTTTCCCCCATTTCTCCACGAACCGGCACAGTTCCTCGCGTGCATGTTCTGCCGTGGCCGCGCGGTAGATGGGCTTCAGATCCGCAACCACCTGTTTGCGGTCTTTCCAGTTGACGTAATTTAGGCTCGCCCGCACCAGATGCACGATACAAAGCTGCACCTGCGCCTGCGGGTACACGCTCTCGATTGCCTGCGGGAACCCCTTCAGCCCATCCACGCAGGCGATCAGGATATCCTTCACGCCGCGGCCACGAAGCTCCGTCAGCACCGACAACCAGAACTTCGCTCCTTCATTGGCGTTCGTCCACAGTCCCAACACCTCTTTCCGGCCTTCCATGGTGACACCGATCACCACGTACACTGCCCGGTTCTCCACCCGCCCTTCGTGCCGCATCTTTACATACAGCGCATCCAGATAAACGATCGGGTACACCGGTTCCAGAGGCCGGCTCTGCCATGCTCTTACCTCTTCCATCACCTCTTCGGTCACCTGTGAGATCAGCGCTGGGCTCACTTCCACCCCGTAGATCTCCTCCAGATGACTCTGGATTTCGCGCGTCGTCATTCCACGCGCATACATCGACACGACTTTGTCGTCGAATCCGGTCCAGCGTGTCTGCTGCTTCGGCACGATTTTCGGCTCAAACGTGCCCTCCCTGTCACGTGGAACCGCGATCTCGATCTCGCCAAAGTCCCCCTTCAGCGTCTTCCGGCTTGTTCCGTTCCGCCGGTTCGCTCCAGGTGCCACTAACTGCTCGCTCTTCTGGTAGCCCAGGTGTCGCGTCAGTTCCCCTCGCAACGCCCGCTCAATCAAAGCCTTCGTCAACTGCTTCAAAAGGCCGTTCTCTCCAATCACGTCTTCCGGCTTCTCGTAATTCTTCAACAACTCGTCGATCACTGCTTCACTCAGTGCCATCTACTGCTCTCCTTCTCATTGGAAAACAGCTTTACACAATCTGGTTTACACCCTCCGATCATGAGGAGCTGAGGAAAGACCCGATGCTGCGCCTCATGGCGGGCAAGAAGGATCAGGAGCAGGACCTTGCCGGCAAGAGCACACTGAACCGCCTGGAACTGGGAACAGGAACAGCAAGCCGGTACAAGAAGAT
>CAIXXM010000134.1 GCA_903923395.1 uncultured Acidobacteriia bacterium | reverse complement strand
CGCGTTCTACGTCGAGTTCGTACCGAGCCGACCGCGCAGAATGAGCCACGGACGGCTGGCGTCGTCACTTGGTCGTCACCGGTCACGGGGAACAGGTCGGCAGTGCGATGGGATCGTCTGGCCCCATTGCCGGACCGGTGGCTTCCTGAACCCCGAATTCTCCATCCTTATCCGGGTGAGCGCTTCGATGTCCACTCATCCTCTGTAAGAGCCGTATGCGTACCAACAAGGCTGGCACCGCCCTTGTTGTTCTGGCTGTCATGCTGAGCAGGGACCGCAAAGCACTGGGTGAGCGGATCAGTTCAATACACATAGCTGGATGTGCGCCGCCGGTAATGACGGTCACAGCGGCCGCTGCGCTGATTATCTGAAGTTTCGCCTGAACAACTCAGGCGACCAGTGCCGCGTCCGACACGGGCTCTGCCGGAGCCTCCTTCTTCAACACCGCTGGCAGCCAAACAGCAATCTGGTGCTTGCCGCCATCGTCGACCAGTTGAATCGGGGACGCCGCCGGTGTCTCGCCTTCACGTCTTGCGACGCTTATCTCGTACACGGCCGAACGGTAGCGGTAGGTCATCTCGAAACCCGGCCATTCGTCGGGCAACACCGGATCCATCGTGAGCTTGTCGCCGCGCAATTTGAACCCAAGTACTTCTTCCATCCAGATTCGATACATCCATCCGGCGGAGCCCGTATACCAGGTCCATCCGCTCTGCCCCACTCTGCCCGGTGCGGCATAAATGTCGGCAGTCACGACGTATGGTTCGCCACGATACCGGGCTACGGCCTCCGGGTTCCGGCTATGTTCCACGGGATTCATCATCTGCAGCAGGCGCACTGCCCGCCCGCCCTCGCGCATCCGCTGCCAGGCCAGCGCCATCCACAGAGATCCGTGCGTATACTGGCCGCCGTTTTCGCGCAGACCGGGCGGATAGCCCATGACATATCCTGGATTGGGCTGCGAATGATCCAACGGCGGCGTAAAGAGCAGCACCATTTGGTCCTGTTCCCGAACCAAGTTGCTCTCGGCCGAGTCCATGGCGCGGCGCGATCGGGCCACGTCGCCGGCGCCGGAAATGACAGCCCATGACTGGGGCAGCGAGTCGATCCGCATTTCCTCATTGGCGTGCGAGCCCATTGGGGTACCGTTGTCAAAAAACGCCCGAAGATACCAGTCGCCATCCCACGAAGTCTGTTCCGTCTGCTGCTTCAGGGCGTCGGCCTTCCGCCGCCATTCCGCCGCGAGCGAGCGTCCCGTGTCGCGAGCCTCCATCGCCTGAGCGAAGTTCTCCAGCGCCGCGCAGAGGAACCAGGCCAGCCAAACGCTCTCGCCCTTGCCTTCAACTCCCACCAGATTCATGCCGTCGTTCCAGTCCCCATTGCCAATCAGAGGCAAACCGTGGGGTCCCAGACGCCAGCCATGCTCGAGCGCCCGACGGCAGTGCTCCCACAGCGGCGCGGTATCAGGGGATACTGCCGGAGTAAACATATGCTCATGTTCGCCGCCCTTAAGCAGCGGCCCTTCGATGAAAGGAAGTTCTTCGTCGAGGATGGCGCCGTCCCCGGTTACAAGAACGTATTGCGCCACCACAAACGGTAGCCACAACAGATCGTCCGAGCAAAGCGTTCGAACCCCGACGCCCGATTCCGGATGCCACCAGTGCTGCACGTCGCCTTCCCGGAACTGGCGCGCAGCCGAGACCAGAATATGCTTGCGCGTGATCTGCGGCGCCGCGTTGAGGAACGCCATCGAATCCTGCAGCTGATCGCGAAATCCAAAAGCGCCGCCGGATTGATAGAGCGCGGAACGGCCCCAAAAACGGCAGCTCAGCGATTGGTAAAGCAGCCATCGATTCAGAAGCAGGTCGGCTGATAAGACAGGCGTCTTCACCTGCAGCGCGCCGAGTACGGAATCCCAGAATTGCCGGACGTCTTCCAGCGCTTTGTCGACCTTGGCTGGATCGTTGTAACGGGCTGTCATTTCGCGAACCTGAGCCATTGTTTCCGCCTGCCCCAGCAGAAATGTGAACTCCGTCTGCCCTCCCGGTTCCAGAGTGGCGCCCACCTGCAGCGCAATGCCGGGGTCGCCTGATGAAAGCGATCGATTGTCCAGTCGAAGGCGCGAAAGCGCGGCGGGATTCTCTCTCGAACGGTTGCGGCCGAGGAATTGGGTTCGGTCGGTGGACCATGAGGCGGCACGCGGCGTAGCCGCTCCGAATACAAACTGGCCACACCACGGGCCGGTCCAATACTGCCGGACGACGAGCGCACCCGTTTCTTCATCGCGCGAAGTCTGTATTCTCAACTGCTGGTCTTCGCGCGAGGAACCGAGCACCAGTTCGGCGAACCACGTTGCCGTGAGCTGCCTTTTCCGGGACGATTGGTTGGTGAGGCGCAGCCGGCATATCTTGACGGGATCTCCGGCGCCGTCCTGGCCGATCGGAACGAACACCGTCAGTTCCTGCTCGATCGAGTGGCTGTTGTGCTCGAATACCGTGTAGCCCTGGCCGTGACGCGCGCGATAAGCATCCTTCTCGCGAATCGGCAGCGCCGTCGGCGTCCAGAAGCGACCCGACTCTTCGTCCCGAATATAGATCGCCTCGGATTGCGGATCGCTGACCGGATCGTTGTGCCACGGTGTGATTCGATTCGTCTGGCTGTTCCCACACCAAGTGAACCCGAGACCGCTCTCGCTGACCATCGTGCCGAAGCCGGAGTTCGCCATTACATTTACCCACGGCGTCGGTGTCACCGCGCCGGGCGCGAGGTAAGTCGCGTACTCCAAAGCATCCTGGGTAAACCCGCCGAGACCATTGAAATACGGCAATTTCAGGAACGGCAGCGGCGCGGATGGTTCTTCGCGGATCTCCGCCTTAGGTATCAACGCCGGAACCGGCAGTCCTTCCACCACCGACGCCAACTGCTGCTGCAGCGATCCACGATTGCCGGAGAGGACCATGGCCGCCGACGCCATCAGCAGAGTGCGATGCTCTTCCGGGATCGCAGACCAGTCGCGAAGGAATACGCCGCCTACCTGCCCGTACTCTGCCACGAAGTCCTTCACCTCGTCCTTTCGATAGAGGCTTTGGATCACGGCGACGTCCACGCACCCAGTCCGGCCCGTTTTCCCTCCACCGATATGCCCGATCGATTTGGCCGGCAGATTCAGAAACATCGCAAGGCGCTCCTGCCACTGATCGAGCAACTGCTGCCTGTGGACCACGACCAATGTGTTGACCTTACGCTTCGCGATCAGCCAGGCTCCGACGGCCGTTTTCCCGAACGCCGTAGGAGCGCAAATAATTCCTTCGTCGTATCCGGTAATCTTCGCGACGGCTTCCTCCTGGAGCGGCCGAAGCTGACCCTGGAACTCGGCTTCAATCGCCGAGCCACCGAACCGTTCGTCCCGAACCTCAGGCCGGATCTTGTGCGCCGTCAGAAGCGCCACCGCCTCGTTCAGACATCCCCGTGGCAACGCAATGTGCTGCGCCAATTCCTTGCCGCAGGCGATTACCCGAGGCTTGTCGTACGTCGAAAGCCGCATTGCCTGAGACTTGTAGAACTCGGGGTTCTGAAATGCTGCGAGCCGAAGTAGCCGATTCAGCATGGCGGGCGGCAGATCTTTCTTCTCGACGTAGACCAGATTCGCGCGGACGATCTGAACAGTCTTTGGCAGCGGCCCTTCGACCAGTCGTTCTTTCCGTCTTCCGGAAGGCGGCAAAGTCCAGGGGTCTTGCAACTCTTCGTCATCGGCGATGCTCATCCGGACTCCCATCAGGTCGCCCTTGCGCTGCGCTTCGGCAACAATCTGATCCGCAGCCTCGGCTGACATCCGCTGGATCGTCGAAAGAAATTGCCACTGGTCCGGGTGCGGGCGGAAGTCGGCGTCAATGAACACGCTGTTGTCTGCCTTGCGGGCGGCGAATTGCAACGGGAGTGCGATGAGATTCCCGAACCCTCCTTTCGGCATCGTGTCCTGGTTCGGGAAGAAGCGATCATATGAATCGAGACCGAGTTGGTGCCTGCTTTCCATGGTGCGGGTGAGAATCACGCACCCCAGTTTGCGTGCGGTAATCGCCGGAAGCGCGCGTTCAAAGAAAATCCAGACGTGACCGCCCTTCCCGGATCGAGAACGTTCCAGTGCGGCGGGCACCTTCAACTCCTGGCACGTTTCAAGAAAGGCCTGGGAATCATACTCCCAGGTCTTCTTGTCAAAGTCTGCCGCGAGAAACCAGCAGGTTTCGTCGGGCAGGAGTGGGTACACGCCTACCGTCTCCTTCCCCCGGAGGTGCTGCTCAATGACTGCGTCGTTTATTGGAAGAAACCTCCGCGTCTTCTGGTCGACCTTCCTCCGGTCCTCTGGGCGGCTTTTGTTGATTGCCGTCCAGTCCTTGACAGCGGCGGGCATGTATCCCAATCGACCGTCGGCATTCTCCCAGCGCCGTGCGTAGACATCTTCTCTCCCGCGAAAGAGACTGCGAAATAGCGAGATTCTTTTCCGGGCACGTTCTTCCTTGTCCAAAGGTGTCACCGTCTCAGCGGTTTTGGCCGGAGGAGGATTCGCCGGCGCAATTTGCGGAATCGGAATGCAGTGAGCAGCCAGAAGGCGGCGCAGGCGAACATTTTCGTCCCGGAGACGAATATTTTCCTGCTCAGGGGGCTCGAAGGGAAGAGAGTCTGAACCGTTCTCGGTCATCGCGCGTTTCACCGCTCCGCGCGCCGTGCCAGCACGTCTTCGAGGAACTCCCGTACAACCGCGAATACGGCATCTACGTCAGTCGGGAGTCCGCATTCTTCGGCCAGTGCCTGAAATGGAATCTGCCAATCCACTGGCGGCGGAACCAACCCGCCGGTAGGCAAATCGTGCGTCCCCCTTCTCTCAAATGTCAGACGCAAGGCGTCGAAAATTCGTCGTTCATTGAGTCCGCCCGAGCCAATGAGGAGAGCAAGGTCCACCAGGTCCTTGACTCTGCTGTTTTGCGCACTGCGGGGGAGCGTGTATGCATGGATCTTTTCGGCAAACTGCTGCTCACGAGCGATCATCCGGACGCTCGACGGCGCGATGCCCGCAAATCCCAACCAGTCCCGACAGACGATTGTTTCATGCGGTTGCATGACCACGTCGCCAATG
>CAIXXM010000133.1 GCA_903923395.1 uncultured Acidobacteriia bacterium | reverse complement strand
CGATGGGTTGAGAGGCGCGCACGTCACGATGACGTGCGAACAAGCGGGGGTTGCGGTGGGTGCAGAAGAGCGCACGTCAGAATGACGTGCGAACAAGCGGGGTTGCGACGGGTAGAGAAGCACGCACGCCAGGATGGCGTGCGAACAAGCGGAGGTTGCGCCGGAATGACGTCCGAGCATGGCATATCAGAAATTCACCTTCAATGCGATCTGCATTCTTCGGGCGGCACGGAAGGAGTTGACCTGGCCGAAGTTGGTGGCCGTGATGTTCATGCTCGCCAGTCCGGCGGGGTTCACCAGGTTCAAAACATTAAAGCCTTCGAAGCGAAGCTGTGCGCGCCAGCGGTTGTCACCAGTTAGACGGAAGTTCTTGAGCAGTGAGGCATCCAAATTCGCGAAGTTCGGTCCCATGACGGTATAGTTCCCGGCATTGCCCACGCGCACCTGCCCCTGCGGAACAGCGGCGAAGCATTTGCTGGAGATCCACGGCAGAGCCTGCGCGCTGGCACCCCACTGGTGGGCGGCACCGGCGTTGGGATCGCAGATCTGGTCAGGCCGGTTGGTGATGGAGGTGTCCCCGAGCAAGCCCAACCCGGCTGGGTCCACGCTGGATGTTACTGCTGTCAGAGGCTGCCCTGTGTAGGCGGCCACAATCCCCGAGATTTCCCAGCCTCCCAAAACCTGGCTCACCAGATTCCTGCCGCGGTTGAAGAATGGCAGAGTATACACGTAATTCAGCGAGAGGACATGCTTGCGGTTAAAGGAAGCGATGCTCTTTTCCGAGGTCCAGTCATAACTGTTCTGGGGATAATTGGAACGGTCTGAGGAAGCATTCGTCAGCACCTTCGAAAACGTGTAGGAAACACCGACAAGACCTTTCGAACTAAAGTTCTTCCGGGCCTGGACTTGGAGTGAGTGATAGCGGGAGTCGAAGCCGCTCTCGAGCGTCTGGATATAGCCGAAACCCTGGTAGGGACGTACCGCATTGATGCGCGCCTGGTCGGTCGAAGTAAATACCGTGTTGGTGCCGGCGGCGTGCAACCCTGCGGCCAGAGCCGCGCCGGGCTTGGCCTCATTGACATCGACGATGCCCAGAAGATGCGTTCCCTTGGAGCCCACATACGCGACGTCCAGCACCGCACCACCTGGCAGGCGGCGCTGGATATCGAAGTTCCATTGCTGACTGTAAGGCACCTTGGCAGGGACCTGGGTCGCGTGCAGATTCAGCACCGCGGTGGCCAGGGGTCCGAGCGGATCAATCCCCTGTGTGCCTGCTGCCACGTTGGAAAAGTTCGCGTTCGAGTAACTCACGCTGGTAACAAATGGAGGGTCCGCAAAGATATTCTGTTCATAAGTTCCAAAGAGCGTGGAGTCATAGAACAAGCCGTAACCGGCACGGACTGCGGTCTTGCCATCGCCAAAGGGGTCCCAGGCGAGGCCCACGCGCGGCGCGAAGTTGGTAAATACGTCATTGGAGATCTTTTGGCCGTAAGGGGAATTTTTACCGCCTACGATGATACCGTTCGTCTGCCAGTTCGCGGTGCCGGGTATTACTGTGCCGTTGGTGGTGTTGATCTTCGGTGCTTTGGCCGGATCATAAGTCGCGGGGTCGAAGTTATCGAGCATATGATTGCCGTCTGTCGGCTGGCCGAAGTAAGACCAGCGGGCGCCCGTGAACACGGTGAGCCTGGCACTCACCTTGAAATCATCCTGTGCGTATGCTTCGGCCTGCCATGCCCAGATATCCGGAGTGACTTGCATGGAAGGCTGGCTGAAGGTGGCAACATTGCCCAGCAGAAAGTTCGCCCAGGATTGCTGGAAGGCGCTGGTGCCGGAAGGTGCGCCGTTATTCGTGAAGCCGAAGGTCCCCTGCGCGCCGCTCGCATTCTCAGTCTTCTCATAGCGGTTTTGACTGAAGCCAAAGCGCAGGCTGTGGCGGCCGCGAATCCACGTCAGGTTATCGAACCATGCGTAGTTGAAGTTGTAATCCCGGTAAGGTCCGCGCCCGGAAAGCGTTGAGCCACTGGTGAAGGTAAGTGACGGCACCACCTGGGTGGGGTTGCTGAAAGGTGTGGAAGGGTTGATATCCGGACTGTTCGCCCGCGCCGTCAAACCGATGGGATCAATAAGAATCGCACTCTCTGAGAAGTTATAGCCGGCGTCATTGTAAACCGTGGGCGAGATCACATTTACTGCATGGCCGACCACCTGCCGTCCCGGCGAATTGGTTGACGTTGTGGCGGCATTCGGAATCACAGACGAAACGCCCAGGCCCGCGGATTCCGTAGTTGGAATATCGTCAATAGTGAAACGCCCCCAAATGCTGAAACGCTCGCTGAACTGGTGATCGAAGCGGCCGATCTCCTGCCTGCTGTCATAGATGTTCTTCACGGGGAAGTAACCGCTGGTGGTGGCGGCCACGGTGGTGCCGCTGAGCAACGGCAGTTTACTGTAAATATCCTTCAGATAGGCGGCGGCATTGGGATTGATCAGACTGGGCGCGATGCTTGTCCCGGTGAGCGCGCAGGTGGTGCCGTTGAATTGCACGCACACGGGCTGGATAAAGCTGTTGTTGACCATTCCCGTGGTGGGCAGCGTGGGATTGAAGGTGTTGTAGTTGATGATTTTGCGCCACTCCTGGGAGTAGAAGAAGAACGTCTTGTTCCGGTTCTTATTGAACTTGCCCGGCAGGAAGACCGGTCCGCCGAGGGTGCCGCCAAAGTCATTCCAGCGCACCGGCGTGGTTTTGGCTTTGCCATCCACGACGTTCACGGCATTGGCATTGTTGTTCCAAAGGTTGGCATTGAGGGCATCATTGCGGAAGAATTCATAGAAGCCGCCGTGAAAGTCCTTCGCGCCGCTCTTGGTGACGACGTTGATCTGTGCTCCGCCGGCCCGTCCGGTATCTGCCGTGTACATGGTGCGTTCCACCTTGAATTGCTGAATGCTGTCGACGCTTGGGTAAGTGGAGAGAGTGAGATTACTGCCGCGGTCCATGTTATCCGCGCCATCAACGGTATAGTTATTGGCCGAGTTCCGCATGCCATTTACGAAGAAAGGCACGGTACTTGTAGCGCCCGAAGGCATGGAATTCCCGACGTAGAGATCATCGACCGCGTTGGCTGAAACACCAGGCATCAATGCCATCAGGTTCTCGTAATTGCGTGTCCCCAGGGCCAACTCAGAGATCTGCGTGCTGTCAATCGTGTTGGCGGCTGCGGGCGAGCCCAGTTCGACTGCCACGGAATCTTCCGTCACCTCAATTTTCTCGCTCTGTGAACCCAGCACGAGCTTGAAATCGATCTTGAGGTCGTCATTCACATTCAATGCCACCGGGCGCCGCTCTTCCTGTTTGAAGCCCGGTGCTTCGACGTGGATGGAGTACGAGCCCACGGGAAGAAAGGGTGCCACATACACACCATTGGCCTCAGACCGGACGGTGCGCACCAACTGGCCCTTTTCGAGGTTGGTGAATGTGATCCTGGCTGCGGCAACGGCGGCACCGCTGGGGTCGAGGATGGAGCCTGCAATGGTTCCAGAGACTTCCTGCGCGCACACAGCGGCGGCGCAGAGCAACAGGGAGAAGAGGAAGAGAGAGCAGCGCATTGTGTTTAGGGTACCCGGAAAGTGTGAATACCGGATGATTCGAGGCTCATTTTCATTTGGGACGCGGTGGGCGGGTGAAAGCAGGCGGGAGCGTTGGCTGGTCCGGCGTGATTGGTGGAATTGAGGGGCACCGATGGACACAGATTTCCACAGATGGAAGCCGCATTGGCTGGTTGCTGGGTAAGGACGAGGAGGAAGAAGATGAGTAAGGCAGCGGCGGAGCGGGCGAATTCGAGGAGCGGTTTGCGGTGGCCGGAAGCTGTTTTTGAGGAACTCGCGCACAACGGACTCGCCGTCCGCGCTGAAGCTCGCGAGTTCCTTGACCAGATTGGTGCCGCGACCGGCGGCCTGTGCGCTTCTTCGGAAGCCGCCAGCCCGGAAGCCATTGGTTCGGAAGGGGTTGCGGCGGGAATTGGGTTCGATTGTTCCGTATAAGCAATGGGATCGAGGACCGGGGTTTGTTCGGCGGCGGGCGGGTATTTTTCGGCAATTTCGCGGAGTTTGACGAATTCATCGAGGGCGCGGGTCTTCATGCGGGAGGTGCGCATTTCGTAGCGGTGGAGGAGTTGGTGGGCTTCTTCGCCGTGGAGGTTCCTGAAGCCGCTGGCGAGGAGGGTGATGCTGTCGTCGAGATAGGTGCCGGGGGCGCAGGCATCGTCGAGGAGCCGGGTGGAGACGGCGCGGATGCGAGTGAGATTCCAGGTGAGATGGACGTATTCATCGACGACGGATTGTTCGGCTTCGTTGCGCGGGGCGAGGGTGGCTTCGATGGCCTGCTGGCGGGCGATGTAGAGGGGTCTGGATTCGAAGGAGAGGGTGGCGTTGAGG